>CAXTVX010000084.1:0-13264 GCA_964247755.1 uncultured Acetobacteraceae bacterium
GTGATCTCGTGCGGGTTGCCGAGGTTGATCGGCCCGGTGATGTCGTCGTCGCTGTCCATGGTGCGCACGAACCCCTCGATCAGGTCCGACACGTAGCAGAAGGCGCGGGTCTGGCCGCCGTCGCCGTACAGGGTGATGTCCTCAGCCCGCAGCGCCTGGGTGATGAAGTTGGACACCACGCGCCCGTCGTCGGGATGCATGCGCGGGCCATAGGTGTTGAAGATGCGCGCCACCTTGATCCGGGTGCCGTGCTGGCGGCGGTGGTCGAAGAACAGCGTCTCGGCGCAGCGCTTGCCCTCGTCGTAGCAGGCGCGGGGCCCCAGCGGGTTGACGTTGCCGCAATAGTCCTCGGTCTGCGGATGCACGTCGGGATTGCCGTAGACCTCGCTGGTCGAGGCCTGGAACACCTTGGCGCCGGTGCGCCGGGCGATGCCCAGCATGTGGATCGCGCCCAGCACGCTGGTCTTGAGGGTCTGCACCGGGTCGTACTGGTAGTGCACCGGGGAGGCCGGGCAGGCCAGGTTGTAGATCTCGTCCACCTCGGCCATCAGCGGCGTGCTGATGTCGTGCCGCAGGGTCTCGAAATGCGGCGAGGCCACCAGGTGCGCGATGTTGTCCTTGTTGCCGGTGAAGTAGTTGTCGACGCACAGCACGTCGTGGCCGTCACGCAGCAGCCGTTCGCACAGGTGCGAGCCGAGGAAGCCGGCGCCGCCGGTGACGAGCACACGCTTGCGGACGAGCTTCGACATACGGCGCCAGATCCCTGCTTCGTCGTTCCACCGGCAGGGTATCCCCTCGCCCGGAGGTTTGAAAGGCCGGGCGCCGGCGCCCTCGGCCGCCGGTTGTCGCGACGCGAGGACGCCACTCGACGCCGGCGCCGGACCGCTATAGGCACGGGGCATGTGTTCATCCCTGCCCGCCCGGCCAGCCGATCCCCGGCCGTTGTCCCTGCGCGCATGACGGAGCCAGAGGTGGCGGGTCCGGGCAGGAGCCTGGCGTTCCGCGCCGCAGCGCCCGTCTCGGCACTGGGACGGGTGGTGCTCGACACCGTCGGCGGCGCCGGCCGGCTGGCCCTGTTCGCGCTGAACGGGCTGTCGCACCTGGTGCGGCCGCCGTTCTACTGGCGCAACTTCCTGTCCGCCTTCTTCGAGTTCGCGTTCTACAGCCTGCCGGTGGTGGCGCTGACCGCGATCTTCTCCGGCATGGTGATCGCGCTGCAATCCTATACCGGCTTCTCCCGCTTCAACGCCCAGAGTGCCATCGCCGACATCGTGGTGCTGAGCGTGGTGCGCGAGCTGGGCCCGGTGCTGGCCGGGCTGATGGTGGCGGGCCGCGTGGGGGCGGCGATGGCGGCAGAGATCGGCACCATGCGCGTCACCGATCAGGTCGACGCGCTCGGCACGCTGTCCACCAACCCGATGAAGTACCTGGTGACGCCGCGCCTGCTCGCCGGGTTGCTGGCGCTGCCGCTGCTGGTGGTGGTGGCCGACATCCTGGGGGTGATGGGCGGGTTCATCGTGTCGGTGGTGAAGCTGGGCTTCAGCCCGGCCGCCTATGTCGCCAACACCTTCAGCTTCGTGCAGCCGATGGACGTGATCGTGGGCCTAGCCAAGGCGGCGGCGTTCGGGTTCCTGATCGCGCTGATGGGCTGCTACAACGGCTACCATTCCCGCGGCGGCGCGCAAGGGGTGGGTGCGTCCACCACCTCCGCCGTGGTCGCCGCCTCCATCCTGATCCTGTGCTTCGACTACGTGCTCACCGAGATGTTCTTCTCGCGATGAGCACGGTTCCCAAGATCCGCATCCGTGCCCTGAGCAAGAGCTTCGGGGCCAAGCGGGTGCTCGACGGCATCGACCTGGACGTCCAGCCCGGCACCTCCACCGTGGTGATCGGCGGCTCGGGCAGCGGCAAGTCGGTGCTGCTGCGCTGCATCCTGGGCCTGATCGAACCGGACTCCGGCACCATCGAGATCGACGGCGTCGACGTGCTGGCGCAGGGGCGGCGAGAGCAGGAGGCGACCCGGGAGCGGATCGGCATGCTGTTCCAGAACGGCGCGCTGTTCGACAGCTTGGCCGTCTGGGAGAACGTGGCGTTCGGGCTGCTGGCGCGTCGCGGAGCCAAGGGCCGCATGACGCGGACGGCAGCGCGGCAGCGTGCGGGACAGGTGCTGGCCCAGGTCGGGCTCGACCCCAGCGTCGGCAACCTCCAGCCCTCCGAACTGTCCGGCGGCATGCAGAAGCGGGTGGGCCTGGCCCGCGCCATCGCGGCCCAGCCGGAAATCCTGTTCTTCGACGAGCCGACCACCGGGCTCGACCCGATCATGGGGGCGGTGATCGACGGGCTGATCGTCGACTGCGTCAAGCGGCTCGGCAGCACCGCCCTCGCCATCACCCACGACATGGCCTCCGCCACGCGGATCGGCGACCGCGCGGCCATGCTGTATCAGGGCCGGCTGGTGTGGCAGGGCGAGGCCGCGTCGCTGCTGCACAGCGGCAACCCGCTGGTCGACCAGTTCACCCACGGGCGGCGCGAGGGCCCGATCGGCATGGAGCTGCGGCGATAGGGCGCGCGGGGCAGGGACGTGCGGCCAGGCGCGGCCGTCGGCTTCGCGTCCTGCTGCGTGCCGCAGCACCGCTGCTGCTGTCGCAGCCGGCCGTCGCCGCACCGCCTGGCGCTGGCGCGTCGTCCGGGCGCGACGAGGCAAGCGCGCTGAGCCGGCTGTTCGCCAGCAGCTGCTTGCGCCATGCCGGCGACGTCAAGGGCCTGCGCAGCGCGCTGGACTCGCCCTCCTATCGGCTCGCCTCCGACGCCGCGACCGCCCGTCTGCTGGCCCGCCCCGGGCGCGCGTATCGGGTCGACAACCAGCCTGGCCACCTGGTGGTGCTGTCGTTCGACGACGGCTGGTGCGGCGATGGCGGCACCGGGATCGACCCACACGTTCTGACGATGCGGCTCGCGGCAGTGGTGCAGGCGCGAGGCGCCAACATGCGGCTGATGCAGGCCGAGGGGGACGGCCACGAGCAGCACTACCTGCTGACCCGGCCGGCTCCGGCGGCGCCTATCGTGCTGCTGGTGCTGCTGCAGCCGTCCGGGACGCTGATGCAGGCCAGCCTGTTCGCCGCTCCGCTGCCCTCCGCCACGGACGCGCCCTGATGGGCAAGCGGCCCCAGGCTCGTTACGTGTGCCAGAGCTGCGGCGCGGTGTGGCCGAAATGGAGCGGGCGCTGCGACGCCTGCGGCGAATGGAACACGCTGGTCGAGGAGGCCGCCGAGACCCGGTCCGCGTCCGCGCGCCCGGCTGCCACCGGCGGCACCGGCCGTGCCGCCGGCCGGATCGGCTTCGTCGGGCTTGAGGGTGCGGCCGAGCCGCCGCCCCGGATCGGCACCGGCATCGCCGAGCTCGACCGGGTGCTGGGCGGCGGCCTGGTGCCGGCCTCGGTGGTGCTGGTGGGCGGCGATCCCGGCATCGGCAAGTCCACCCTGATGCTGCAGGCGGCTGCGGCGATGGCGTCGGCCGGACGGCGGGTGCTGTACATCTCCGGCGAGGAGGCGGTGGATCAGCTGCGCATGCGCGGCCGCCGTCTCGGGCTGTCGGCGCCGGGCCTGGAGCTGGCGGCGGCGATCAACGTGGTCGACATCGCCCAGACCCTGGAGACGGAACGCGACATCGCCCTGGTGGTGATCGACAGCATCCAGACCATGTGGCTGGAAACGGTGGAGTCCGCGCCCGGCTCGGTGAGCCAGGTGCGCTCCGCCGGGTTCGAGCTGATCCGGCTGGCCAAGAGCCGCGGCTTCGGCCTGATCCTGGTCGGGCACGTGACCAAGGAGGGCGCGCTCGCCGGGCCGCGCGTGCTGGAGCACATGGTCGACGCGGTGATGTACTTCGAGGGCGATCGCGGCCACCAGTTCCGCATCCTGCGCGCGGCCAAGAACCGGTTCGGCGCCACCGACGAGATCGGCGTGTTCGAGATGACCGACCGCGGCCTGTCGGAGGTGCCGAACCCGTCGGCGCTGTTCCTGGCCGAGCGGCGCGGCAACATCGCCGGCTCCGCGGTGTTCGCAGGGCTGGAGGGCACGCGTCCTGTGCTGCTGGAGGTGCAGGCACTGCTGGCGCCGAACAGCGGCTCGTCGCCCAGGCGGGCCGTGGTGGGCTGGGACGCGGCGCGGCTGAACATGCTGCTGGCGGTGCTGGAAACCCGCTGCGGACTCAGGCTGTCCGGCTCCGACGTGTATCTCAACGTCGCCGGCGGCCTGCGCGTCAGCGAGCCGGCGGCGGACCTCGCGGTGGCGGCGGCCCTCGCTTCCGCCGCCACCAACCAGCCGACCAGCGCCGGCTCGGTGTATTTCGGCGAGGTCGGGCTGTCCGGCGAGGTGCGCCAGGTGAGCCAGGCGGAAGCGCGGCTGAAGGAGGCGCAGAAGCTCGGCTTCGAGCACGTGTTCCTGCCCAGGCGGGTGGCGCGCGGACGCAACCGGCTGGTGGCGCCCGACGGCGTGCGGCTGGAGGAGATCGGCCACCTGTCCGACCTGACCGCCTCGTTCTCCCAGACCCCCGATCCGGACGGCTAGGCCTGGTCCGGCACCCCTTTCAGACCAGCGGCTCGAGGTTCACCCATTCGCTGTCGAACACCAGGGAGATGCCGGTATCGGCGTAGCACTTGGCCCAGGATGCGTTCATGGCGTCGAAGTCCGCATGGTTCTCACCATCCGCCGGATCCATGAACGAGCCGTCCGGACGCTGCATCACGTAGTGCAGCCCCACGACCTTCATCACCGCCATCACCTTGAGCGCCCGCTGCCACGGTTGCAGCGGCGGCGGAACGGTGTCGTGGATCGGCAGCCCGGACTCGCGGCCCTCCCGCAGGGCTGCGGCGGAAAACGTGGTGATCATCGTCGCATAGAAGCCGGGACGTATGTAGACGGTCGGGTTCTTCAGCCCGAGCGTGCCTCCGACCGCGGCCAGGCGGGCCGGCATCGAATAGCCGCGGCCGCTCAGCGCGATGCCGGGCACACCGGTTCCCGTGTGGGCGAACAGCCGGTTCTCGCAGTTCATGTTGGCGGTCAGCGGTTCGCCGTGCCATGGCGCCACCTGCGGGAAATGGTCGATGCCGAGCTCCTTGGCGGCGCACAACAGCGCCACCGCGCCGCAGGAGTTCTCCTGTGTCTGTTTCAGCTTCTGCGTGGTCAGGATCGTGCCCCGTGCTGGATGTTGGCGTCCGGTTAAGATTTCGATCGCATGCTGGATCGATGGACGCCACCCAAGCCATTCCGGCCCCCGTCGATGCGCCCGGGTCGTGGCCCGGCTCCGGAGCCAGCGATCCCGCCGAGGTCGCCTGCCGGCTTGAGCTCGCGGCAGCGCCGGACGATCCCCGCCTGCTCGGCAACCTCGGCGGAGCCCTCAACGGGTTGTGCCGCTTCGACGAGGCCGAGACGGTGCTGCTGCGGGCGGTGCGGCTCGATCCGTCCTGCTGGACCGCCTGGTCCAACCTCGGCAACACCATGGTCGAGCGCCAGCGGTTCGGCGACGCCATCGCCGCCTTCAGCAACGCGCTCCGGCTGCATCCGGCGCACGGCCCGACCCTGGCCAACCTCGGCGTCGCCCTGACCGCATGCGGCGCGCCGGCGCAGGCGCTCACCTTTCTCGGCCTGGCGATGGCGTGCGAGCCGGACAACGCCGAGACGCGCTGCAACCGCGCGCTGGCGCTGCTCGCCAACGGGGACTGGATCGAAGGCTTTGCCGAGTACGAGTGGCGCTGGCGCACGCGGGCCAAGCCGCCGCACCCCTACCGGGTGCCATGCTGGGAGGGCGAAGGGTTCGAGGGCCGTACCCTGCTGCTGCACGACGAGGGCGGATTCGGCGATACGCTGCAGTTCATCCGCTATGCGTCGCTCGTCAAGGCCCGTGGCGGCACCGTGGTGCTGCGCGTGCGCCAGCCGCTGGTGGCGCTGCTGTCCCGGCTGCCGGGGCTGGACCAGGTGGTCGCCTATGACGCGTCGTTGCCGCCTTTCGACCTGCATTGCCCGATGTTCACCCTGCCGCGCGTGTTCGCCACCACCCCCGACACCGTGCCGGCCGCCGCTGGCTACCTGCGGCCGGACCCGGCCGGTGTGGCGGCGTGGCAGCGTCGGCTCGCCGCCGACGCACCGCCCGGGCGGGACAGGCCGATCCGGATCGGGCTGGTCTGGGCCGGTGGCCCCCACCCCTACGCCCGTGAGTCGGCGCTGGCGGACCGACGTCGCTCGATCCGCCTCCACGACCTCCTGCCGTTGGCCGCCGCAGCCCCGGATGCGCTGTTCTACAGCCTGCAGAAGGGCGAGGCGGCGGCCCAGGCGCTGGATCCGCCGCCCGGCCTGCGCCTGGTCGACCATACCGCGTCGATCGACAGCTTCGACGACACCGCGTCCCTGGTGTCGCAGCTCGATTTGGTGATCAGCGTCGACACCTCGACCGCACACCTGGCGGCAGCGCTCGGCCGTCCGGTCTGGATGCTGTCGCGCTACGACCAGTGCTGGCGCTGGCTTACCGGCCGCAGCGACACGCCCTGGTACCGGACCATGCGGCTGTACCAGCAGCCGGCGCCGTTCGACTGGACCGGCCCGATCGCGCGGCTCTGCGCCGACCTGTCCGTCCTGGCGCCGGCGGCCGTCCCGGCCTGATCCGCGGTCGGGCTCAGGCGAACAGCGCCAGCAGCGGGTCGGTGGTACTGGCGACGCCCGAGGACGGGTTCGACACGCCGTTGATCAGCGAGAACAGGTCGGTGTCCGAGCTCGAGTCGCCGGCCAGCAGCGCCACCAGGCCGGTGGGCTGGGTGCTCACCGTGGCGGCGTCGGCGATCAGGTACTGCTCGGCGGTCTGCTGGATTCCCTTCGGGCTGGTCATGGTCTTGAGGTTGACCTTCTGCGTCAGCAGCGAGACCTGCTGGTCGTAGTCCAGCGCGCCGAAATAGCTGCCCATGCCGAGCGCGTTGGTCACCACCGACAGCAGCTTCGCGTTCGCCATCAGCCCGGTGATGCTGGTGATGCTGCCCATGGTGCGGGTGTAGTACAGCGCGTTGTCCATCCCCGGATATTCGGTGCCCATCTGCGTCTCGTACGCGTCGGTCTCGTAGCCGGACACGATCGTCTTGACGTTGGAGGCGTCGTCGAGGGCAGGGGTGCTGCCGCCCGACACCGCCGGCAGCACCACCAGGGGCGCGCCGCTGGCGACCGCCTGCGTCGAGCCGGCCAGCAGGGTGACGGTGCCGCTGCTGTCGACGCTGCCGATCGTGCCGATGCTGACCCCGCCGTTGGTGACGATCTGTCCGGGCTCAAGGCTCTTGCCCGCTGCCCCCAGAGACAGCGTCTGCCCGCCCTCGGCGGTGGCGCCGGTGGCGGTCATCGTGGTGCCGACATTGGCGAAGCCGAGCCCGATCGCGACCTGGATCGTGTCGCCGGCGGCGATCGTGGTCGCTGCCGGCGCGTTCAGGGTGACGTTGCCGAAGCTGTCCACCGACTTCACCGTGCCGATCTCGGTGCTGCCGTCGGTCAGCACCTGGCCGGCGGACAGGGTCTTGCCGGCCTGGCCCAGGGCGAGGCGGCCGCTGGCATCCACGGTGCTGGCGGTGGCGACCGCGATCGCGGTGCCGAAGGTGCGCGCCAGCGTGTTGGTGCCGTTGGTGGAGGGATCGATGACCGTGAAATCGCCGCCCGCGGACACGGTGGCGTCGAAGCCGGCCGCGGTGACCGCGCCCTGTAGCGCCGCCATCTGGGTAGCGCCGCCGGAGGTGCCGGCCGCGGCGGTCTTCACCGAAACGATGTCGGCCCGCTTGGTGACCGCGCCGCTGGCGTCGGTGGCCAGCGCCAGGCTGTAGACGGTGTTGCCGGCGCTATCGGTCGAGGTCGTCACCGCCGGCGCACCGGGCGAGGCGGTGACGGTGCCGGCCGCGGTCACGCTGTAGGTGGCGCCGCTGTCGGTCGCGGCGGCGGCGGACTGGAGCGCGCTGGCGATCGAGGCCGACGCGCTGCCGTCGTTGAGCACGAACGACCACTGCGTGCCCGGTACCGCCGCCGTCTGCTGTCCCTTTGCCAGGTTCCAGGCGGTGTTCTGCATCGTGAGCGAGGAGGCAGCGGCGCCGCTGGTGACCAGGGACATCGCGGCGGGAGCACCGAGCGAGGCGGTCTGGCTATTGCGGTCGCTGGTGGCGCGGGCGAAGTCCAGGTAGTCGGTGTTGGAGGTCTCGCTCACCAGCGAGGTGCTGGAATCGGCAGTCTGGGTGAGCAGGTCCTTGAGCACCGCGGTCTGGTTGATCTGGCCGCTCAGGTTGTAGGCGCCGGTGAGCACCTGCAGCGCCTTGTAGTTGGACAGGATCGCGGTCGGCGTGGTCAGGGTGGCGGCGGTGCTGGTAAAGCTCGACACGGTGGACGCGAGCTGGGTGTCGCTCGCGACGTAGCGCGACACCTGCGTCTGCTCGTCCTTGATCGTCGACAGGTAGACCGACAAGGCGGTCGAGCTCGAAACTCCGGACATGCGCGCCTCGGCGAAACCTCGGCAGACGTTTTGCAAGCTCTGGGCCAGCGCCGGAGCCGCGCCGGATGGGGGTTGCGCTGCCCGAACCCGGCAGGACGTGCCGGGTTCGGGGCGGCAGATCCTGCCGGGCGGCAGGAGCTGCCGGGCCGGTTCAGGCGGCTTCGAGCCGGTCCAGGCGTCGCAGCGAGGGGAACAGGCGCATCCACAGCACGGCCACCAGCAGCGTGCCGAGCCCGCCCGCCACCACCGCCGGCGTGGTGCCGATCAGGGCGGCCAGGCCGCCGGACTCGAACTCGCCGAGCTGGTTGGAGGTGACGATGAACAGGAGGTTCACCGCCGACACCCGCCCGCGCATCTCCTCCGGCGTGCCCAGCTGCACCAGGGTCGAGCGCACCACCACGCTGACCACGTCGGCGGCTCCCAGCACCGCCATCGCCGCGATCGACAGGGGCAGGGAACGGGACAGGCCGAACACGATCGTGGCGATGCCGAACACGATCACGGCGGCGAACATCAGCCGTCCGGCGTGGCCGCGGATCGGCCGGCGGGCCAGCAGCACCGACATGGCGAGCGCGCCGATCGCAGGCGAGCCGCGCAGCAGGCCGAGCGCCATCGGGCTGCCATGCAGGATGTCGAGCGCATAGACCGGCAGCAGCGCGGTGGCGCCGCCGAGCAGCACCGCGAACAGGTCCAGCGAGATCGCCCCCAGGATGTTCGGCCGCGAGCGGATGAAGGCGAGGCCGCCGAACACGGTCGAGAGCGAGACCGGCCCGCGCGGCCGCACCGGCTGTTCCAGCCGCACGAAGCCCATCGCGACCAGCGACGACACGAACATCAGCGCGCAGACGCCGTAGGCGGTGCCGGGGCCGGCCAAAGTGAGCAGCCCGCCCGCCGACGGTCCGACGATGCTGGCAGTCTGGAACAGCGACGCGTTCAGCGCGGCCGCACGCGAGAACAGGGAGGCCGGCACCAGGCTCGGCAGCAGCGCCTGCAGGCTCGGGCCCTCGAACGCCTTGGCGGCGCCGAACACCGCGACCACGCCGTAGATGGCGGCCGGCGTCAGCGCGTGCCGGATCGTGCCCCAGGCCAGCACGAGGGAGCACAACGCCTCCACCGCCTGGCAGCTCATGGCAACGCGCCTGCGGTCGAACCGGTCGGCGACGTGGCCGGACACGAACACCAGCAGCAGCATCGGCATGAACTGCGCCAGCCCGATCAGGCCCAGCGTGAGCGGCCGGTGGGTCATCGCATAGGCCTGCCAGCCGATCGCCACCGCCTGGATCTGGAACCCGAGCGAGGACAGCGAGCGGCTGCCGATGAAGCCGAGCAGGCCGCGATGGCCGAGCAGCGGCGACGTCGGAAGCGCGCTGCCCTGGCCGTCAGCCAACGGTGCGGACCCGCAGACGCGCCCGGTTGGCCAGGTTGGCGCCGAGCACGCCGGCCAGGATCACCAGCGCCATCGGCAGGATGCTGACCGCCTGGAACACGCCCATGGCGATCCCGCTGGCGGCACCGAGCGAGAACTGCACCGTGCCGAGCAGGGCGGACGCGCTTCCGGCGTGCCGGGCGTGGGCACCGAGCGCGATCACCGTGGCGTTGGGCCCGATGAAGCCGAGCGAGCCCATCAGCCAGGTGATCGGCAGCAGCGTGGCCAGCAGCACCCCGTGCGGACCGGCGAGGCGGGTGACGACCACCAGCACCAGCACCAGGGAGGCGAGGGTGAGGGAGGCGAGGCCCGCCGTCATCATCCGCACCGTGCCGACCCGCGTCACCAGCCGGGCGTTCACCTGGGTGCCGGCGATATAGAAGAAGGCGTTGACCCCGAACAGGGCGCCGAACGCGGGCGGCGAGAAGTGCAGCACCCGCTCGAACACCACCGGCGAGCCGGACAGGTAGGCGAACACCACGAAGGTCGCGCACCCGACGATCAGGGTGTTGGTCATGAACACCGGCTCGCGCAGGATGAGCAGGTAGCGCAGCAGCACCTCGACCGGGGACAGGCGCAGGCGCATCGCACGCGGCAGGGTGTCGGGCAGCGCGAACCGCACCGCCAGCACCGAGCCGATGCCGTACAGCGTCGCCACCCAGAAGATCCAGCGCCAGCTCGCCACCGCCAGCACCAGCCCGCCCAGGGTGGGCGCCAGCACCGGCACCACGCCCAGCACCAGCATGAGCTGCGACATGATGCGGGCACCCTGGTTGCCGGTCGCCACGTCGCGCACGATCGCGCGCGGGATCACCATGCCGGCCGAGCCGCCCACGGCCGCCACGAAGCGGAAGATGGTGAAGCTCCAGATGTCGTGGCTGACGGCGCAGCCGATCGAGCCCGCGGTGTAGATCGCCATGCCGAGCAGCAGCGGCCGCCTGCGCCCCCATCGGTCGGAGGCGGGGCCCTGGCTGAACTGGCCGACCGCGAGGCCGGCGAACCAGGCGGCCAGGGTGATCTGCGACGAGCCGGGACCGGCGCCGAGCGCCTCGTCCAGCTTCGGGAACGCCGGCAGGTACATGTCGGTCGACAGCGGGCCGACGGCGCTGAGCGCACCCAGCATCACGATCAGCCACACCGGCATGGTGCCTGGCTTCAGCGCGGCGGGGACCGAAGTCTCGGCAATCTCGGCTTGTGGCGGCGCGGGCACGGCGGCTCGCTCAGCCGCCGGTGCCCCCCACCGTGAGCCCGGTCATCTTGAGCGTCGGCTGGCCCACGCCCACCGGTACGCCCTGGCCGTTCTTGCCGCAGGTGCCGATGCCTGGGTCGAGCGCCAGGTCGTTGCCGATCATGCTGACCTTGGTCATCGCGTCCGGGCCGTTGCCGATCAGGGTGGCGCCGCGCACCGGGGCGGTGACGCGTCCGTCCTCGATCAGGTAGGCCTCGGAGGCGGCGAACACGAACTTGCCCGAGGTGATGTCCACCGAGCCGCCGCCGAAGTTGACGGCGTAGAGGCCCTTCTTCACCGAGCGGATCATCTCGTCCGGCGTGTGAACACCGTTCAGCATCACCGTGTTGGTCATGCGCGGCATCGGCATGTGCGCGTAGGACTGGCGGCGGCCGTTGCCGGTGGGTTGGACGTTCATCAGCCGGGCGTTCATCCGGTCCTGGATGTAGCCGGTGAGGATGCCGTCCTCGATCATCACGGTGCGGCCGGCAGGCGTCCCCTCGTCGTCGACGGTCAGGCTGCCGCGCCGGTCGGGCAGGGTGCCGTCGTCGACCACCGTGACCCCCTTCGACGCGACGCGCTTGCCCACCAGCCCGGCGAAGGCGGAGGTGCCCTTGCGGTTGAAGTCGCCCTCGAGCCCGTGGCCGACCGCCTCGTGCAGCAGGATTCCCGGCCAGCCCGGGCCCAGCACCACCTCCATCTCGCCGGCCGGCGCCGGACGGCTGTCGAGGTTGACCAGCGACTGGCGCAGCGCCTCGTCCACGGCGTGGTGCCAGGTCGCCTCGTCCAGCACGCGGCCGAACGCGTGGCGGCCGCCGGTGCCGTAGCTGCCGCTTTCCCGCCTGCCGTCCTTCTCCGTCACCACCGACACGTTGATCCGCACCAGCGGGCGGATGTCCGCCACCCGGTGGCCGTCGGCGCGCATGATCTGCACCGCCTGCCATTCGGCGGCGAGCGAGGCCATCACCTGCACCACCCGGCCGTCCCGGCTGCGTGCATAGGCGTCGATCTCGGACAGCAGCGCCGCGCGGGTCGCGAACTCGGCCTCGCGCAGCGGGTTGGCGTCGCCGTAGAGGTGGGCGTTGGTGGCGCGCGGCGCGTCGGCGACGGTGCCGCTGCGGCCCGCGCGCACCTGGCCGACGGTGTCGGCGGCGCGCAACAGGGCCTGCTCGCTGATCTCGTCGGAATGGGCGTAGCCCGCCTCGTCGCCCAGCACCGCGCGCAGGCCGAAGCCCTGGCTGGTGTCGAAGCTGGCGGAGCGGATCACCCCGTCCTCCAGGCTGACGAACTCGCTTTCGCGGTATTCCAGGAACAGCTCGCCGTCGTCGGTGCCGGCCAGCGCGCGTGCGAGCACACGCTCGGCGCCGGCGCGGTCGAGGGTGGCGCCGTCCCGGCCGAAGAAGAGCGCGTCGGTGGTGGCAAGCGCGTTCATGGGGTTCCGATCATGGCGGTGGCGCCGGCATCGCTCCGGCCGACGCCGCGGAGGCGGTGCAGGGCGAACAGGGTGACGCTCAGCAGGAGGGCGGCGAAGGTCTGGTGCAGCGTGCCCGCCCAGACCGGCACCACCAGCAACAGGGTGGTGACGCCGAGGACATATTGCGCCAGCACGGCCCAGCCCAGCAGCATCAGCGCGTCGTGCGCCGGCTTGCCCAGGGACGAGCGCAACCCGGTCAGCAGGGTGGCGCCGACGGCAAGGACGGTGAGGGTTGCCAGCAGCCGGTGGTCGAACTGCACCGCCTGGATCGTCTGGAACCAGTTGCGCCAGAACGGGTGCAGGCTGGCATAGCCCGCCGGAACCAGCCTTCCGTCCATCAGCGGGAAGCTGTTGTAGCTGAACCCGGCATGGGTGCCGGCAGTGAAGCCGCCCGCGACCACCGTGACCGACAGGATGCAGGCCGACGCGATCGCCAGCCGTCGGGTCCAGAGCGCGCCCGGCGTGGCCACGACCGGCTCGGCCGCCGGCCAGCGCACCGTGAACGCGGTCCACAGGATGGCGGCGTAGAGCGCAAAGGCGAAGCACAGGTGCAGCACCAGCTTGGCCGGTGCCACCGCCACGCTGTCCGGGTCGAAGCCGGACGCGACCATGAACCAGCCGATCGCGCCCTGCA
>CAXTVX010000085.1:0-13179 GCA_964247755.1 uncultured Acetobacteraceae bacterium
ATCCAAGACCATCTCAGCTACAGGCCAATTTCTACCACGTTGACGAATACGACCCGGCTCTCGCGGCTACCGGCGGTTCCGCTGCCGGGACTGCGGGCGGCAGTTCAACGAGCGCAGCGGCGGGGTGCTGAACTGGACCTATCTGCCCAGCGACGTGATCGCCTTCTTAGTGTTCCGCCGATTCCGCTACCGGTTGACCCTGCGCGACCTGAGCGAGATCATGGCGCTGGGCGGGATCGAGGTGAGCTATGAAGCCGTCCGGGACTGGGAGGCGAAGCTGCTTCCAGTTATCGGCGACGCGCTACGCAAGCGCCGGCACGGCAAGCAGCGCGGCTGCGGGAGCAGCTGGTACGTCGACGAGACCTACCTGAAGGTCCGCAGCCGTTGGTGCTACCTCTACCGGGCGATCGACCGGGACGGCAACCTGATCGACGCGATGCTGAGCGAGCACTGGGACATGCAGGCGGCCAAGGCGTTCTTCCGCTCGGCGAGGGCGACGATGGGCTTCCGGCCGGACCGGGTGACGACGGACGGCCACGGCTCCTACCCCAGAGCGATCCGCAGCGTGCTGGGCAAGGCTGTTCGGCACCGGACCAGCGCCTACATGAACAACCGGCTCGAGCAGGACCACCGGGGCATCAAGGGCAGGATCCGATGCATGCGCGGCTTCAAAAGCCACGAGGCGGCCCATTGCTTCTGCAGAGAGCACGGCGAACCCCGCGACCTCCTTCGCCCCCGACGCCGTCACAACCAGATTGTCTCCGCCTCCCTCCGCCGCTCCCGGTTCGCAAGAGGCGCCCGAGTTGCGCTCGGGATCATGCAGAACGCGTGATCCGGCAGGCTCTTGTCGAGAACCAACAGAACTCCAGCGCGAGAGTTGACATAACCAATTCAGCAGCCTCATCCGGCTTGCGACCCGTTCCTGATACCCATGGACTCTAGGTGCAGCCTGTCGCATTGGCGTGGACTCTTGGTGCAACCGGTTTGCGCCACCTGTGGACTCTAGGTGCCGTAGGTCCACAACTCGTTGCCGAGCATGCACTTTAGGTGCGCTCCGAGTCGCGTTTTAGGCGGCAATCGCACCGACCGAGGTTGTTGCACCTATCCACACATCAGTCGTGGACTTTTGATTCGGGTTCCGTGGACTCTGGGTGCCAGCGCGGAGCTTCGGCATTGTTGCAGGATCAGAGGTTTATGGTGATTCATCCTGTGGACTTTTGGTGACCCAACTAATAAAGAGTCACAAGTATCTCCCCTAGTAGTTCGCAGCACCAAAAGTCCACAGAGACAAAAGTTCTCAGAACGGTTTAGGTCGATCTCCATGGGACGTATCCACGATCAGCTCCTAACCCACGGCCGCCAGGAGAGCTTGGCATTGACCTCGACGGCTCAGGATCGCGCGATCCTTGACGCCGCCTTCCGATATATGTCCGACGACGAAGGGTCCGTCGGCTTCCTTTTCAGCGGATGGTGCCAAAGCGCCCTGCCCCATCGCCGCTTACCCGATGACGAAGTTTGGCTCGTGCGAACCGACCGTGTGCGGCTCATGGTCGAACCTGGCTCTGTTGAACGCGACGGTGAAGTCAGCCGCGTCGGCGTCCCCTACGGATCGCGCGCCCGGTTGATCCTTCTTTACCTCCAGTCGGAGGCGATCCGCACCCAGAGCCGGGATATCCAGCTCGGGCGGTCTCTGCGAATGTGGCTTGGCAAGCTCGGCGTGCCGATCGGTGGCAAGAGTGTCGTGGACGTCAAGGACCAGTGCCTGCGCCTCTCCCGGTGCCGCATGACGTTCCAGATCCAGCAGGGCAACAAAACGGGGTTCGCAGCCCAGAATATCGTCGATACTGCCATGTTCTCCGACGAAGGCGGGTCCTCGTTGTTGGAAACGGTGCGCCTATCTGAGAGCTTCTTCGCCGAGTTACAGCGCCATCCCGTCCCGCTCCAGGAGAGCGCGATTAGGCCGCTGAGCAACAACTCGCAGGCCTTGGACGTGTACTGCTGGCTAGCCTACCGTCTGCACGCCCTCGCTGGCCCCACCGACGTCTCCTGGGCCGCGCTCCGTGCGCAATTCGGCGCAGGCTATAACGTCCAGCGAGTGTTCCGCCGCCGGTTTAAAGAGGCGCTAGAGCTGGCAACTTCAGTCTATCCGGACGCCAAGGTGGAGGTGACCACGATGGGCGTGAGGCTGCTCCCATCCGCGCCTGCGGTCCCTGCCCGGTTGTCGAAGATCAATAAGATCCGCTGACGTCTCCGACTTGGTGCACCAAGAGTCCACACTCTCCGTTCCGCTCCACTGTTCGCCTCCTGCCCCAGTAGTCGGCAGATTTCGCACACACCAGTTTCGCAAACCGGGTGCACCAAGAGTCCACACGTGCCGCGTAGAGGACAACTCGGCGGAGTGAGCCGCCTCCACTCGCCAGCATCTTCTACGCTAGTATGGTTACACGGTTGGTTACTTGTAACCAGGCCAACGTCAGATAGGTGCCGTGAGGTCGCCTGCGCGGTCTGCTTCGTCCAAGAGGTTACGGATTGCTTGATCCAAAATGTCCTGCTTTTTATGGCCTGTGCGGCGCGCCAAGTTGTCGAGCCTCTCTGCATCGCTCACGAGGATCCTGATCGTCAGCCCGGTCCGAGCCTCGGCCGCGCGCTTGCGAGCAAACAGCGACGCGGCTTTGTCGCCCTCAACGTCCGGTGTCTGTGCGGCAGCAGGTGCTTCAACACGTCCGGGCACGAGCGATGGTGACGCGGCGGCCGCGCCTCTGGGTGTCCCGATGGAAATCATGGTGCCGTCCAGCGGCAGCGACTTAGCCATGCTTGATCATCCTTTCCTTCAAGTATGTCCACAGTCCAGCGACTTCGAGCGCGCCCGTGGAGCCCGGGCTGATCTCCTGGATCGTGTCGCCCCCCGACATTGAGGCCGCAAATTCCGTGCGATTTCCGACCATCACCGGCGCGATCGTGCCGTGCTGGCTCAGCGCAACGACGGCCTGGGTGGTGAGCTTGGCCCGCGGCTGAACGCGGTTGAGCACGAACACCAACGGACGCTTGCTCTTACCGATCAAGTCGACGGTAGCCCCCACGGCCCGGAGGTCGTGCGGCGATGCCTGGATCGGAACAACCACCAAGTCGGCGAGCGCCAGGATCGCCGCGAGGTCGTTCGACTTGCTCGGCGGGGTGTCGATGAAGACGGCGCCGACGCCCGACGCCTTCGCTTTCTTGAGGGTCTGCTGCAGACCCCCAAGTGCAGTAGGGTCCAGGAACACCGGCGTTTCGGGCCTCCTCTGATTCACCCAGTCGGCGAGCGAACCTTGCGGGTCGAGATCGATCAATCCTGACGGTCCATCACCCGAGACGTCACACTGGACAGCAAGGTGACCCGTAAGAGTCGTCTTTCCCACGCCCCCTTTGTGGTTGGCGACAACGACTGTAAACACCGGCCAAGCGCTCCTTTGCAGCGACACAGCTTGTAGCCATGGTTAGGCCGACTCTGCAATCCTAGAAGACACGGAGGTCTGGTTACATGTAACCAATCTTATAACTAGGCGAAAAAGGGTCGCGGGTATTAGTCGATGGCTTGCTCTGAGGTTAACCTTGGTGGCGTAGAGCGGGGTAGGGCAGGGACTAGTCTCGCCAGTCGTCAA
Organism: uncultured Acetobacteraceae bacterium; assembly: GCA_964247755.1. Taxonomy (GTDB): domain Bacteria; phylum Pseudomonadota; class Alphaproteobacteria; order Acetobacterales; family Acetobacteraceae; genus Lichenicola. Next base: position 3,642 of record CAXTVX010000085.1, read on the forward strand.
CATCATGGATGGTCTTCGTTGGCTTCGCTTACCACTCGCGCCAAGACAATGGCATTGTAGTCGGACGCTTACGCTCAGCGGTCAAGCATGTCTGGTGCCGCATCGCCCGAGCCCGGGGGGGGCTCCCGCTACCCCTCCGGAGGTAGTGGGTTCTGTCAGCTTTCGCGCCAGAGCTCTGATTGTTCTGGACGAGAGCCCGTCGGTTCATGCGTTCTGCATGATCCCCAGCGCAACTTGGGCTCCCCTTGCGAAGCGGAAGCGGCGGAGGGAGGCGGAGACAATCTGGTTGTGACGGCGACGAGGACGGAGAGGATCTCGGAGTTCGCCATGTTCTCGGCGGAAGCGGTGGGCGGCGTCGTGGTTCTTGAAGCCGCGCATGCATCGGATCCTGCCCTTGATGCCGCGATGGTCCTGCTCGAGGCGGTTGTTCAAGTAGGCGCTGGTGCGGTGGCGGACCGTCCTGCCCAGCACGGTGCGGATTGCCTTCGGGTAGGAGCCATGACCGTCCGTCGTCACTCGGTCCGGCCGGAAGCCCATGGTCGCCCGGGCCGAGCGGAAGAACGCCTTGGCCGCCTTCATGTCGCGGTGCTCGTTGAGCATGGCGTCGATCAGGTTGCCGTCCCGGTCAACAGCTGCTCCCGCAGCCGCGTAGCGTGCCCTGCCGGCGCCGGCGCATCGCCCATGATCGGCAGCAGCTTCGCCTCCCAATCGCGAACGGCCTCATGGCTCACCTCGATCCCGCGCAGCGCCAGGATCTCGCTCAGGTCGCGCAGCGTCAGGCGGTAGCACAGCCGGCAGAACACCACGAAGGCGATGATGTCGCTGGGCAGGCAGGTCCGGTTCAGCACCCCGTCGCTGCGCTCGTTGAACTGCCGCCCGCAGATCCGGCAGCGGAACCGCCGGTAGCCGCGCGCCGTCACCTCGGGCCGCTCCGTCACCGCCTCAGCGCCACAGCACACGCAGTTCATCCCGATGCCCCACCCGATGTCATGATTGGCAACGCTACGTCACACCCCCAGAGGCCACCACATCCGTCACTGGCGCGACACCTGACAGAACCAGATAATCCGCACGATCGCTCACGTCAGAGCCGAGGAAGAAGTTCAACAGGGCAGGCGATACTTGTCCGGGTCGGCCGCCTTTCTCGGCGTTCCAGGGCCCCGAGTGATCGAGGTCTGGTAGGACGGCATGGTGACTTCTGGGTAGAGCGGCAGCCAGCCTGCTCGCTGCAGCCTGGAGGTAACGGGGACTGCGCATCCCGTTCAGGACTAGTATCGGCTTTTGCAGGGCTGAGACCGAAGCCATAGCGTCCTGCATGCCGGCTACGACATCGAAGTCGTAGCGCATGGCTGGCACGAGTTCCGCCAGTCGGAGGTAGGCGCCGCCACGTTCTACATCCGAGCGCAGGAGCAGGCCGGTGATGAGACGCGCGACCCGCTTGGGCAGCAACCGAACCGGCAATGGGGCAAGCCCGACAATCCGTCCAGCCGTCACCAGCGCCGACGCGAGGTCGCCGCGACTCACCTCGGCCTTGAATTGAACAATGCCATGCCGATCAATACCACGCGGGTAGAACGGTGGCTCGTAGAGCGCCGCTTTCTCGATGGCCGGAAGACGTCGTGCCGCCTCCAAGGCAGCCATCGCGCCTGAGCTCAGGCCAAAGACGAACCGTGCGCCCGAGGCGGTCTGCACGGCTCCGACATCCTCCACGTCGCGGCTAACATCATGTTCAGGCCGGTATGGAAGCGGGCTCATGCCCCGCCCGCGTCGGTCGGGCACCAGAACAGTAAAGAAGCGGGAGAGAGCCTTCGCCAGATCGGAATAATGGGCAGCGGACCCCATCGCTCCCTGGACCAGGATCAGGCCGAGACCATTGCCGAGTTTCGCGTAGCCGATCTCCGAACCGTCCCGCGAAACCGCTGCAGCCTGCATCACCGGGCGGGATCGAGCGTGGCCGCGCCTGCCGGTCTGCGGCCGAGCCTCGCCATCTGCGTGAACATGAAGCCGGGTGCGACCCGGCTCATGGTCGCGAGCAGATTGCTGACCCTGGGCCGGATCTCGAGCCGGCCGGCCTCGATCCCCGCGAGGGCACGACCGGCAAGTTCACCCGGCGGCATCGCCTTCTCCCCCTTCATCTCTTCAGCGAACTCGCCGCGAAACAACCGGGTCTCCACCGGAGGGGGCGCCAGCTCCACCACAGTGACCTCCGTTCCCCGCAACTGTTTGCGCAAACATTTGGTGTAGCTGTGAATCGCCACCTTGGCGGCGCTGTACACCGGTAAGATCGGCAGGGGCACGAAGGCCAGGCCGGACGACACGTTGACAATCAATGCGTTTTTTCTGGCGGACAGCGCGGGCAGGAACTGCTGCACCATCCGGATCGGGCCGCTCAGGTTGACATCGATCCCGCGCGTCACGTCCGAAAGGTCGTGTTACGCGCCGAGCCTGAGATTGCGCATGATGCCGGCGTTGTTGATCAGCACGTCCAGTGCGGGATGGCGTGCCATCACCTGCTTATGGAGGCTGGCGATCTGAACGGGGTCGCCGACGTCGCTTCGGTAAGTGTCCACCCCGGGAAGTTCGCGCTTCACGGCCTCCAGCCTTGCTGGTTCGCGACCAGTGACCAGCACCGTGTTGCCTCGCCCGACGAGCAGGCGTGCCAGTTCGAGTCCGATGCCGCTTGTTCCTCCCGTCACGAGTACGATCCGCCCCGAAAGCTGCATTGCACCCATCCCCCCGATCGCCCACTATGTGCCCAATGGAAACATGAGCGTGGTTCGGGATGCCCAGAGCCGTATGGCGGGCGGTGCGGGGCACCGTCCCTACCACCATGGCAACTTGCGCGAAGCTCTGCTCGACGCGGCCGAGGCAGCGATCCAAGGCGGAACCGCCTACGAGATCTCGCTCCGCGAACTCGGCCGGGCGGTGGGTGTCAGCCACACGTCAGCACAGCGTCACTTCGCCGATCGGCGCAGCCTGCTGGATGCCTTGGCGCAACGAGGGTTCGATCGGCTGGGCGCCGCGCTTGCCGAACCTGTCGATGATCGCGCCCTGTCGTTCGATGCGCGCCTTGTCCGGCTGGCCAGAGCCCATGTCGGTTTTGCCGGGCGCCACCCGGCGTTGTTCCGGTGGATGTCTGAAGCCATGAGCCTTGCCGATGCCCCGGCGCCGCTCCTGGCAGCCCGGGACAGAGCCTTCGCCCCGGCATCCTCGATCTTCGCGGACGGCCAGGTGGCAGGAGCCGTCGTTCCCGGCAATTCCGAACAGCTTGGCCTTGCCAGCTTTGCGGCCGTTCAGGGCCTCATCGCCTTGTCCCCGGGGGGCAGGTTCGATGGCCACTCGCTGGACATGCTGATCGGCGGCGTGATCGAGCAGATCATCCTCGGGCTTCGCCCTAGGCCTTGACGACAAACCAGCCAGCCTTCCAGTGGCTTGCAGCAGAACGCGTCAGCAGATGACCAAAGACCGGCGTCTCATCGCTGCCCGAGTTCGTGGTCCGTGCCGCCATACGGGCTTTCAGGTCCTTCCCATGGCGTGACCCCTGGTCACGGCTGCCATCGCGCTGTGGAACACCATCTATCTCGGCCGCGCGCTGGATGCCGCCCGTCGCCGCGGCGAAGCGATTCGAGATGCCCTGCTGGCCCACCTGGCGCCGCTTGGCTGGCAGCACATCAACCTGACCGGCGACTACCTCTGGGGCGCCAGCAACGCGTTCGGCCCGGATGGGTTCAGGCTGCTGCGCGGCATGTCAGCCGAACCGCTCGCGGCTGCAGCATGACCATGTTCCCGGTTCACCCCAGCTACCGTGCTATCCTGCCCGTTCCATGGCATGACCCCACTATGGAGCCGAACCCTGTAGATAGTGGACATCAGAGATTCACCATCCCGAGGTGGTTCCTTCATGACTGCCCATAGCCTAGGGCCTGAGAAACCGGCTTGCGGCCGCCAACCCGCTACCCGACAGTCTGGAAACTGTGGAACGCGACGGATCACCCGATACGCCGGTCGACAGGGGACAACTGACCCATGGCCATGGATTCACTAAGCATGATTGCCTTCGTCGGCAACGTGGCGACGGCGACCGGTAAGACCCTGCTGATGATCGACGTTCGGGGTTGCTGCGACGAAGGCGACTACCACCCCCGTGAGATACCCGGACTCCCGACGAGGATGATCGCCATTTTGAAGGATAACGATCAGGCGGTGGCGATGATGGATGGCGAGGATGAGGCGATGGTCGCCGTGCGGGCGGTGGCCGACTGGCTAATCGACGGAACCCATGAGAACTTAGGGATCAGGATCCTGGTTGCCTCGCCGCGGACCGGATCAATTCATGAACTGGAACGCACTCAAGATAAGGCAATCCGGACACGCTACCTCCACGTCATGAGCAGCAGTCAGCCTGGTACCTTCGAGTCGACGCTCCTGCCGCTTTGAAACGGGACACAACCAGGAATTGGAGCTGACCCGCGGACATTCCGAGTCTGCTTATCTTGGTCAGAACGTTCTCTAATTGAATAAGGCAGTAGGTGATCGAGACGGTGCAACGATTGTTGGGGCCGATGTGACCTAGCCGAAAGCGGGCCGTCTGCATCGGAGCGATCGGAGCACGATAACGGGCATGCATCAGAGCGTGTGAGGCGCGAGCATTCGGCGCCGGGTAGAACAGGCGACGCAGGTGTCCCTCTTCTGCAGTCGGCGCCTCGCGCCGAAGTGGGGTCTGGGCACCAGGCGATGCGAGCCGCCTGGCTGGGGGTCTACGCAGCTTCCGCCCGGCGAGCGTTGGGCCGAGCAGGTGCGAGCCGTCCCACGTCACGCGAGGGCGGGGCACTGAACGTGCGCGTGTACTCGCGGCTGAACTGGGAGGCGCTCTCGTAGCCGACAGCGTATGCGGCGGCGGCGACCTCGCGGCCTGAGGCGATCAGGCGGCGGGCCTCTTGCAGGCGCAAGGCCTTCTGGTACTGCAGCGGGCTCATGGCGGTCGCAGACTTGAAGTGGCGATGCAGCGAGGCCGGGCTCATGCCGGCGTGTTCCGCCAGCGCCTCGACGTGTATGGGCTGATCATAGCGGGCGCGGATCAAGGCGATGGCGCGGCGTATCCGTGACAGGCGGCTGTCGGCCCGGGTGATCTGGCGCAGCATGGCGCCCTGGGGACCTTGCAGCAGGCGATAAAGGATCTCCTGCTCGCAGAGCGGGGCGAGGACGGCGATATCTTGCGGCGTGTCGAGGAGGCGGAGCAGGCGCAGCCAGGCATCCAGCAGCTCGGGCGTGACCAGGTTGACGGCAAAGGCCGCTTCGCCCGCTTGCGGCAGGTCGGCCGCCTCTGGCAGCAGCGGCGCCAGGCGGTCGCCGTCCAGGTCCAGGCTGACGGCGAGATAGGACTCGTCGGGCTGGTTCAGCCGTACGCAGCCGGAGGCCGGCAGCTCGACCGTGGCGATGAAGTAGCTGGCCGGGTCATAGCGCAGGCGCCGGTCTCCGAGGGCGATCTCCTTCGCCCCGCGGAGGATCATCGCCATCACCGGCAGGTAGACCCCCGAGACCGGCTTGGGCGCGGCTTCGTCCTTGTAGAGCGCGACGCGAGGCAGGGCGTTCGGCTGGCACGGGCGGGCTGCATGCCGGTCAACGATGTCTCGGATCTGGTTCAGCGTGTCTCGCATCGCCCCAGGATCAGGCGCGGCGCACGGTCTGACAAGCGGTCCGCATCGATCGGCCGAGGCATCTTGAGAGGATCAGGCAAGCCGAAGAGGCGAAACGACATCCGCCGCAGACCAGCGTGCGCCACCTTGGACGCAACACGGAGGCTCCACATGGCGGAAAGACCGACGGCGCTGGTCACAGGCGCGAACAAGGGCATCGGGCTGGAGATCGCCCGAGGGCTGGGGCGGCTTGGCTACCGGATCTGGATAGGCAGTCGCGACCCCGACCGCGGCACGGCGGCCGTGGCCGAGCTGAGGGGCGAGGGCCTGGAGGCCCAAGCGCTCCGGATCGACGTGAGCGATGACGTCAGCGTGGCGGCGGCCGCCGACGCCCTGGCAAGGGAAACCGGCCGGCTGGACGCCCTGGTGAACAACGCCGGCATCTCGACAGGCTGGAGGCCGCCAAGCGAGGACACCATCGCGAACGTCCGGGCGGTCTACGAGGTCAACGTGTTCGGAGCCATCCGGACCACCCACGCCTTCCTGCCGCTCCTCAGGGCGTCCCCGTCCCCGCGCATCGTGATGATCAGCAGCAGCCTGGGGTCGCTCGCCTGGGCGTCGGACTTCGAGGCGCCGATGGCTCAGGTGAACCTTCTTGGCTACAACAGCTCCAAGTCGGCGCTGAACGCCGTCACGGTTGCCTTCGCCAAGGAGCTCGGCCCGATCGGCTTCAAGGTCAACGCGGGCTGCCCGGGCTACGTCGCCACCGACCTGAACCAGCATCAGGGACACCGCAGTACGGAGCAGGGGGCGGCGATTGGCGTGCACCTGGCCACCCTGCCTGTCGACGGGCCGAACGGCGGCTTCTTTGACGACCAGGGCGTGGTGGCCTGGTGAGCGCGGCACCGGCGTCGGCATCGCTGGCAAGCTGATCGCCGTCACTGGTGCCAGCGGCGAGGCAACGGCCCGGCTTCTAACCGGACGGGTATGCGGCTCGTGCTGGGTGCCGCCGGCGCCAGCGGCTGGAGGCGCTGCGCCTGCCTTGAACGTTTTCCGTGGCGTTGATCTTTGACGCATGACGAGCGCCGTGGGCGAGCAGTTCGACGAACGTCCGCCGACTGCGTTGTAGGCGCGAAGCGGTTCGGGAGATGAGCGGTGTTCGGCTGGAGCAAGCCCAAGCGGCCCAAGGTTGTCGCGTTCGATGCCATCGGGACGATGTTCCCACTGGAGCCGATGCGCCCCTCACTGATGGCGCTCGGCTTGCCGTCGGCCGGTCTGGAGAGCTGGTATGCCACTGCGGTGCGCGACGCCTTGGCCTTGACCGCCTCCGGCGACTTCAAACCATTTGTCACGGTGATGGAGGGAGCCCTGGATCAGGTGCTGGGCGAGCAGGACCTCGGTCCGCCTCACGCAGCACGACGGGCCTTGCTGGAGCAGTTCAAGTATCTGCCCACCCGTCAGGACGCGAGGGAGGCGTTGTCCCTCGTGGCACAAGCGCGGATGCGCCCGATCCTGCTGACCAACGGCAGCAAAGCAAGCACCACGTCCCTGTTGCGACAGGTGGGGCTGGACCGGTTGGTCGAACGGGTCGTGTCCGTGGACGACGTGAAGTTGTTCAAGCCTCGTCCCGAAGTCTATGCCCACGCGGCGAGGCAGTGCCGGATACGGCTGAACCGGATGGCGCTGGTTGCGGTGCATCCCTGGGACATCAACGGCGCCAAGGCAGCGGGTTGCATCGGAGCCTACGTCACGGTGGACCGGCCATTCGCGAGCACCATGCGAGCACCGGACCTTCAAGCACCATCCCTTGCGGCGGCGGTCAGGGCGCTGGCTGCATTGTAGCGTCAAAGACACCGGCATGGAGGAGCGGCTCATCGACCGCATGAACTCCAAAGCCGTTTCTACGCGCTGCATCACCGGTCTCAGGCGCTTATGGTTCTTGCTAAGAGCGCGTTTGAGAACTCGGTTTCCGGTCATGGCCAGCGCCGGATGAGGGTGGCGGTTGCAGCAATGATGATCAGGGTCTCGGCAACGGTCGTGAGCTGCTCGTAGTCACGAACGAAGCGGCGGTTCTTGATGATCCAGGCGAAGGTCCTCTCGACGACCCAGCGGCGAGGTAGCACCTCGAAGCCCTTCGTGGACGCGTTGCGTCGGACGATCTGCAAAGCGATGTGTGTCTTCTGCCTGGCCCAGTCGACCAGGCGACCGGCATAGCCTCCGTGTCAAACAGCGTGAGACCGGGGGTTCTCCCGCACTTTGCGTGCTGTTTTGCTGTTGTACTGGGGTAGCGGATCGAGGAGACGATGGACTCACGTTCATGGTGCTGTGCCTCGTGTCGTCCCGCTCGTTGCTCTCCCTCGTTCCTCGGCCGCTGGACGTGCTGAAGGTATTTCCGACGCCTGACCATGTAACCGTGGAGGCGGAACTCCGCTCGATCCGCCCGACGTGCCCGGGCTGCGGGTCGCCCTCCCGGCGCCTCCACAGTCGATATTCCCGGGTGCTCTGCGACCTGCCCTGGCAGGGGCGTCCGGCGACGATAAGGCTCCTGGCGCGACGGTTCCGTTGTCTCAACACCGCCTGTTCGCGCAAAACGTTCGCCGAGCGGCTCGGCACAGTGGCACCTGTGTCGGCGCGGCGAACCACCAGGCTGGGCGAGCTTCAACGTCATGTCGGGCTCGCGCTCGGAGGCGAGGCCGCCGCAAGGCTGGCCGAGCGCCTGGCCATCCCGACCAGCCCGGACACGTTCCTGCGCATGGTAACCAGACCAGTGCCGACCGAGGCGCCATCCCAGGAGACCAAGGTGCTGGGTGTCGACGACTGGGCGTGGAGGCGGGGGCACCGCTACGGCACCATCCTCGTCGACCTCGAACGCAACGTGGTGCTCGATCTGCTTGCAGACCGGCAGGCGGAGACGCTCGCAGATTGGCTGCGGCAACGTCCTGGCATTGAGGTCGTCGCACGGGACCGCGCCGGCGCCTATGCCGACGGGATCCGGCAAGGCGTGCCGGGAGCGGTCCAGGTTGCCGATCGCTGGCATCTGCTGCGCAATCTCGGTGATGCCGTGCGTGCCGTCATCGATCGCCATCACGGTGAGATCGGCCGGGTGGTCCGGCAGATCCGGACCCGCTCAAGCGAGCCGGAACCCGACCTTGCCCTGACGACACCGGAGGCCGGCAGGCCGAAGCTGACTGCCAGCCAACGACGGAGCCAGGACACCCAAGGCCGTCGCCAGGCTCGTTATCAGCAGGTCGCCGGCCTGCGGGCGGCGGGTGCTTCCATCTCGCGCATCGCCGCGGTGGTCGGGACCGAACGCAAGACGGTCCGGGTCTGGCTCCGAGCCGGTGGCGCTCCCTCCTGGCGCAAGCCGCCTCGAGCCAGCATCCTGACACCTCATCATGGCTATCTCGATGAGCGCTGGACTGGTGGATGTCAGAACGCGGCGCTGCTCTGGCGCGAGCTGGTCGCGCGCGGTTTCCGCGGCCGGCCTGGCGTCGTCCGGAGATGGGCGGAAACCCGACGAACGAGAAGGGCGCCACGCCATGCGGGATCGATGCGTGTGCATGAAGTCAGTCCATCTGGCCGTTGGCTGGCAAGGCTGCTGCTGGCCGACACCGACGCGGTCTCCAAATCAGAGCAGAGCTTCGTCGCACACTTGCTCGACCTGGTCCCTTGCCTCGCCGACACGATTGCCGTTGCCAAGCGTCTGCATGGTCTGCTTCGGAAGACGACCTCAGATAGCCTGCTCGAGATCCTGGATGCTGCGGCCGATACACCGTTGAAAGAGTTTGCCGCCAGCCTCAAGCGCGATCGCCTCGCCATACAAGCAGCACTTGACCTCTCCTGGACTACGTAAGCGTCCGGCCAAGGCCGCAGCTATAGCGTGACGAGTGTCAGGCCGGGCT
>CAXTVX010000086.1:0-13113 GCA_964247755.1 uncultured Acetobacteraceae bacterium
TGCCGTCGTCGATCCCGGTGCGCGCCTTGGCGAACGGCACCAGCGCCGCCCAGGCCGCGCTGCCGAAGCCGGTGAGGAGAAAGGCCAGGCGCGTCGCGCGTTGCGCGGCCGGGCCCGGTGGGAGTGATCCGGTAGGGGTCATGGCCAGGCGGTCTTGCGCGAGCCCGGTGTCGACGTCCAGCGCCTGGCCGTCGCGGCTCGCCTATTCCGGAAGGTGTCGCCGGCGTTCCTTCGGCACTGGTCCCGTCCGGTCGACCTTGGCTGCTCCCGGATCCGGCGCAGCCGCGCGGCGCGCGACGCGGGGCTGCAGAGGTATCCGCGACCCGCGTCGCAGGTTGAACCGGCGGTGCTGACGGCCGCCGCTCCGGTTCCCACGGCCGAGAGGTGAGGCGCGCCAGCCGTCGCTGCGGCGTCACCGGCCGTCCTGGCCGCAAGGCCGCCCGGGATCGCCGCCCCGGCGCACCGGAGCGGCACCGCGCAGGCCGTGTGGGCGGCCTGCCGGCCCGGCTGGACGGATCAGGCCGCCGTCTGCCGGGCCGCGCCGCCGATGCCGTCGAGCCTGGCGAGCATCTCGGGTGGCAGCGCGATCCCGCCCGCGGCGAGGTTGTCGCGCAGGTGGGCGAGCGACGACGTGCCGGGGATCAGCAGGATGTTGGGGGCGCGGTGCAGCAGCCAGGCCAGCGCCACCTGCATCGGCGTGGCGTCGAGTGCCGCCGCCACCTCCGACAGCACCGTGGACTGCAGGGGCGTGAAGCCGCCGAGCGGGAAGAACGGCACGTAGGCGATGCCGTCCGCCGCCAGCGCGTCGACCAGCGCGTCGTCTTCGCGGTGAGCCAGGTTGTACAGGTTCTGCACGCAGACGATCTCGGCGATGCCGCGTCCCTGCGCGACCTGGGTGGGGGTCGCGTTGCTCAGGCCCACGTGCCGGATCAGGCCCTGTCGCTGCAACTCGGCGAGCGCCGTCAGCGGCGCCTCGATCGAGCCTTCGCTGGGGCCGTGGCCGTCGCCGCCCATGATGCGCAGGTTGGCGACCTCCAGCACGTCGACCCCGAGGTTGCGCAGGTTGTCGTGCACGGCGCTGGTGAGCTCGGCGGCGGACATCGCCGGGTTCCACGAGGCGTCGGCGCCCCGCCTGGCACCGAGCTTGGTCACGATCACCAGGTCGTCGGGATACGGGTGCAGCGCCTCGCGGATCAGCCCGTTGGTGACGTGCGGTCCGTAGAAGTCGCTGGTGTCGATGTGGTCGACGCCGCTTGCCACCGCCTCGCGCAGCACGGCGCGCGCGGCGTCGGGATCCTTCGGCGGGCCGAACACGCCCGGGCCTGCGAGCTGCATCGCGCCGTAGCCCAGCCGCTTCACCGAACGGGTGCCGAGGGAAAACGAGCCGGCGGTGTCGAGGGTGGTCATGTGTGTTCTCCGGATGACGATGGGGTTGGTATGGACCTCCGGCCTCCGCGCGATAATCCTGGCCAGTCGGTACAGGCTGTACGGGAAGCGGGACAATGGCGGACCTCCAGGATCTCGCGGCGTTTGTCGCGGTGGCGCGGGCGAGCGGGTTCCGCGAGGCGGCCAAGGCGGGCGGCGTGTCCGCGTCCGGCCTGAGCGAAGCGGTGCGCCGGCTGGAGGCGCGGCTGGGGGTGCGGCTGCTCAACCGGACGACGCGCAGCGTGGCGCCGACCGAGGCGGGGGCGCGGCTGTTCGAGCGGCTGCTGCCGGTGCTGGGCGAGGCGGAAGCGGCGCTGGACGCCGCGGGTGCGTTCCGCGACCGCCCCGCCGGCACGCTGAGGCTCAACGTGCCGGGCAGTGCGGCGCGCCTGGTGCTGCCGGCGATCGTGCCGCGGTTCCTGAAGGCGTATCCCGAGATCCGGCTTGAGGTGGTGGTGGAGGACGGCTTCGTCGACGTGCTGGCGGCCGGATGCGACGCCGGGATCCGCTACGACGAGCGGCTGGAGCAGGACATGATCGCGGTGCCGATCGGGCCACGGGTGCAGCGTTTCGCCACCGCCGCGGCACCCGCATACCTGGACGCGCATGGCCGTCCGCAGCACCCGCGCGACCTGCTCGGCCATGCCTGCCTGCGCGGCCAGTTCGCCAGCGGCCGCATCCCGACCTGGGAATTCGAGCGGGACGGCGAGGTGGTGCGGATCGACCCGACCGGGCCGCTGCTGGTGCGGCTGGGGGCTGCGGTGGACCTGGCGGTGGATGCGGCGCTGCAGGGGGTCGGCATCATCCACCTGTTCGAGGACTGGCTGCGCCCGCATCTCGACAGTCTCGCGCTGGAGCCGGTGCTGGCGGACTGGGCGCAGCCGTTCTCCGGACCGTTCCTGTACTACCCCGGACGCCGCCACCTGCCGGCGCCGCTTCGGGCGTTCGTGGACTTCATCAAGACATGAGGCGATGCGGACAGGCCGGGGAACAGGATGCGGGCGTCGTGCAGCCGACCCTGGCGGAAGGCTTGAACGACCGGCGCCGACTCCGAGGGGTCGGCGGTCGTCCGCGCCGGCCGCGCCCGTTCGCAAACCGCTTCTACGTGAACTTGACGAGGTCCTGGAAGATGAGCGGAGCCCAGCTGCGTCCTCGCGCCTGTACGAGCAGGCCACCCTCCGCCAGCCTTCCCAGCCCGACCGGCGCGAACCCCAGTTGCTCGACCAGGGCCGCCACCCGGCCTGTCGCATCGTCGTCGTCGCTCGACAGGAACACGACCCGCCGGCCGCCCTCGACGTCCGGATCGCCGGCCAGGGTCTGCGCAGGCAGGTGGTTGAAGGCCTTCACCAGCCTCGCGCCGTCGAACGCCCGGGCTGTCACGACGGAGGAGGGAAGATCGTCCAGCTCTTCGGGAGGGACGCCGAACGCGTTCATTGCGTCGATCACGATCCTGCCCTGCCAGCTCGCAGCGGCCTTCGCGACGTCCTGGTGCGACCCGAACGGGACGGCCAGGATGACGATCTCGGCTTCGAGCGCGTCCTGCAACGACCTGGGGATGACGGTCGGCCCGATCGCCCGCGCGAGCGGCGCAAGCGCCTCGGGCGAGCGTCTGCCGGCTATGGCCACTTCGATCCCCTTGCGGGCGAAGGCTTGTGCGAGGGCCTGGCCGATCTTGCCGAGACCGATGATGGCGTAGCTCATGACGTTCCTCCGAAGCAGTGCAGGGATGGGATCCACTCGGGCAGATGCTGGCGCGTCCCGCATGATCGGGTCATCGAAGCCTGTCCTTCTGCGGACGAGCGGATGACCGCGCACCGGGTTCGGCGGTGAGCTTGCCGTTGCGGGGTAGCCAGGGAACCGGCCAGGGCGGGATCGAGGTCCGCGAGGGCGTCGATCCTGGACGACCGACGCTCCCGCCTGGACGATTGCGTCAAACGTTGCTGACGCCGCCGTCGACGACCATGTCGGAGCCCGTCATGAACGAGCTCTCGTCCGAGGCGAGGAACAGGGCTGCCGCAGCCAGCTCATCGGGATGCGCCAGTCTCAGCATGGGCGTGTAGGCGGCGTAGCCCTGACGGATCGCTGCAGCCTGCTCGGGCGTGGTCGCCTGGGAGTCGAGCATCGGCGTGTCGACGACGCCCGGACTCAGCGTGTTCGCGCGGATGCCGTTGTCCTTGAACTCGGCCGCCCAGGTCCGGGAGTACGAGCGCAGCGCCGCCTTGGTGGCCGCGTAGGTCGAGTGGTTCGCCAGGCCCATGGTGTGCATGGCCGAGGACACGAGGATGATCGATCCGCCCCGCGCCATCATCGGCAGCATCTTCTGCACGAGGAACAGGGGTGCCTTGGCGTTCAGGTCGAACGTGCGGTCGTAGTGCTCCTCGGTGATCTCGGGCAGCGGCACCTGCTCGACAAGCGCTGCGTTGGACACGACCACGTCCACCCTGCCCCTGGCGCTCCGTATGGCCTCGGCGACGCGGTCGAGGTCCTCGAGCCTGGATGCGTCCGCCTGGATGGCGGTGACGTCGGAGCCGATATGCCTGACCGCCTCGTCGAGCGCGTCCCGACGCCTGCCGAAGATGAAGACGTGCGCGCCCTCCTTCACGAACCGCCGGGCGATGGCGAGCCCGATGCCGCTGTTTCCGCCGCTGACCACGGCGACCTTGCCTTCCAGCCTCGACATGATGCTTCCTTGCGATTGCGTCCCGGGTAGGTCCGGACGCGGGGGCCGAGATTGTTTCCCTCCGCGACGTCCTCGTGCTCGAATGTCCCTGCCCGGCGCCGCTGCCTTCGATGACCTCGAAGTGTGTCCCGGCGCGGCAGGCGTTGAGTGCGGAAATCCGCACATCGGTGGTGCAGAATCGATCCGGTCAGGCCACTCGTCCCCGCCTGGCGGCCGATGCCCGCCGTTTGTCGGCAACGCAGCCGAAGTGCGTCCGCAGGTCCGGAACCGCCAGGGCCGCTGCCGTCCGCGGATGGGATGCTGCCTGATGGTCATGGACGCGGGCCCTGCAGAGCGCTTCCGGCGGTGCGGGGTCGCACCACGTGATTGAGTGGGACGACGTCCGCTACTTCCTTGCCGTTTCACGGGGAGGGTCGGTTCGGGCCGCCGCCGAGCGCCTCAAGGTGAACCATGCCACCGTGCTGCGGCGCATCGCCCAGCTGGAAGAGCGCCTCGGGACCCGCATGTTCGAGAAGCTGCCTTCGGGCTACCGCCTGACGGAAGCGGGCGAGGAGATCCTCGAGTTCGCCGACCAGATGGAGGCGTCGTCGAACCAGCTGGAGACGCGCGTCTTCGGTCGCGACCAGAGCGTGCGCGGGCTCCTGCGGGTGACGCTGGCGCCGACCCTTGCGACACACCTGCTCATGCCGGACGTCGTCGAGTTCGCGCGCCTGCATCCGGAGGTCGAGATGGAGATCCTGTCGTCCGACGAGCCGGTGAACCTGACCAACCGGGATGCCGACGTCGCGATCCGCGTCGTCTACGACCGCAATACCCTGCCGCTCAACCTTCACGGCCTGAAGGGACCCGACCTGTTCGGCGGCGTCTACATGTCGCGCGAGCTCCTTGCCGCGTGGCACGCGGGAGCGCGCGATCGCATCCGCTGGATCGTCAGGAGCAAGCATGGCATTCCGGACTGGGCGACCGAGGGGGAGGTCCGCACCACGGAGGTTCCGTTCAGGGTCACGGATGCCGGGGCGCAGATCGTCGCGGTGAGGCAGGGGCTCGGGATGACGACGCTGCCCTGCTTCATTGGAGACGCCGACCCGCTTCTGGCGAGGGTGCCGGGCACCGACCTGCACATGCACGGGACGCTGTGGCTCCTCACGCAGGGAGAAACGCGCAAGACGCAGCGCGTCCGACTGTTCACGGAGTTCGTGTCCGTCAGGCTCTGCGCATACGTACAGCTTCTCGCGGGCCTGTCCCATCCAGGCGGATGACGAGCGGCAGCCGCAGACGGTGCGGCGGTCCCGGCCGGATGGTGCCCGCCCCCGCTTGGAATGGAGCTCCGCGCGAGCAGCCTTATGCGCTGAAGCAGGAACGGCCGCCCGTCCGACGCCCGCATCGGTCGGAAGCGGCCGATGCGCCCAACCCGGCCGGTGCGTGACGGCCGACTATCCCAGGAAGCCGATGATGGCGGCCGCGACCTCGGCCGCATGGGTTTCGAGCGCGAAATGTCCGGTGTCGAGGAAGCGGATCTCCGCGTCGGGGAGATCGCGGCGGTAGGCCTCGGCTCCTGGCGGCAGGAAGAAGGGATCGTTCCTGCCCCAGATCGCCAGGAGCTTCGGTTGATGCTGGCGGAAGTACGCCTGGAAGGCGGGATAGAGCGCCACGTTGCTGGCGTAGTCGCCGAACAGGTCGAGCTGGATCTCGCCGACCTCCGGGCGCTGGATGTAGCAGGCGTCGAGCGTGCTGCCGTCCGGCGAGACCGCCCTGGGATCGGGAACGCCGTGGGTGTACTGCCAGCGGATGGAGTCCGGTGTCAGCAGCGCGCGCAGCGCCTGCCGGTTGGCCTCGCTCGGGTCGCGCCAGTAACGCTGGATCGGGTTCCAGCCGTCGCTCAGCCCTTCCTCGTAGGCGTTGCCGTTCTGCGACACGATCGCGGTGATCCGCTCCGGATGCGCCAGGGCCAGGCGCAGGCCGGTCGGCGCGCCGTAGTCGAAGATGTAGATCGCGAAGCGGTCGAGCCCGATCACCTCCGTGAAGCGGCCGACCACCCTGGCCAGGCTGTCGAAGCTGTAGGTGAAGTCCTTCCGCGGTGGCAGCGCCGACAGGCCGAAGCCCGGCAGGTCGGGTGCCACGAGGTGGAAGCGGTCGGCCAGGAGCGGGATCAGGTCGCGGAACATGTGACTCGACGTCGGGAAGCCGTGCAGCAGCAGGAGCGTCGGCTTCGAGCGGTCTCCGGCCTCGCGGTAGAAGACCTCGTAACCGTCGACGTCGGCGGTCCGGTAGCTCGGCTGTGTCATGGATTGTCTCCTGGCTGCCTGCCGGCGGATCAATCGGGCGGCAGGTCGGCCAGGCAGGAGGTGCTCCTTCCCAGGCCGGCACATAATCGGGCAACCTTGAGAACCACTCCTCCGGAAACTGGAAAGGCGGATGGATCGCTTCGAGGCCATGGCGATGCTGAGGGAAGCCGTCGACCGCGGCAGCCTTTCGGCGGCGGGCAGGGCGCTCCGGGTTCCGGTGCCGACGCTTAGCCGGAAGATCTCGGAGCTGGAGGCCCTGCTCGGGGCGCGGCTGCTGATCCGCACGACCCGCAGGCTCGCCCTCACCGACGCGGGCGCCACCTACCTGGCGGCGGCGCGGCGCATCCTCGACGAGGTCGACGGCGCGGAGCGCGAGGCGGCCGGCGAGTTCGCGGTGCCGAAGGGAGAGCTCGTGGTCACCGCTCCGCTCCATTTCGGGCGGCTGCACGTCCTGCCGGTGGTGGCAGACTTCCTGGCGCTGTTTCCCGCGATCAACGTCCGGCTTCGTCTCGCGGACCGCAACGTTGTCCTCGTCGACGACCATGTCGACGTGGCGGTGCGCATCGGCAGGCTGGACGACAGCACGATGGTCGCGACGCGGATCGGCTCGATGCGGACCGTGTCCTGTGCAAGCCCGGCTCTGCTCGACCGCCACGGGGTTCCGGCCGCGCCGCAGGACCTCGCGGGCCTTCCCGTCGTCGCCGTGGATGCCCCGATGCCGGGATCGGCAATCCCGGGCGACGTCGCGTCGGTGCCGCGCCTGTCCGTGACGACGACCGAGGCGGCGGTGCAGGCGGCGATCCTCGGCATCGGGGTCGCCCGGCTGCTGCACTACCAAGTCGCAGACGCGGTCGAGGCCGGGGCGCTGCGGATCGTCCTCGGGGCGTTCGAGCCGGCGCCGGTGCCGGTCCATCTGGTCCACGCGGTGCGCGGCCAGCTTCCGCTCAAGATGCGCCGCTTCCTCGACTTCGCAGCACCGCGGATGCGCGAGCGGCTGGACAGGCTCGCCTCCGCCGCGCGTGAGACTTGAACGACGTTCACGTCGTTCGGTCCCGGAGGCCGAGGGATCAATCGCGCGTATGCCCCGATCGGCCTGCTGCTGGTGCGGCTGGGGTCCGTGTCGGGCCCCGCGGCGGCTGCGGGGTATTCGCGGGACTTCATCAACGGCTGGCGAGACGCAGGGCGGCAACGACCAGGCGGCGGTCGGGTGGTTGCCGCGTGACCTGAGTCGCCGCCGGTGTCGTGGCAGTCGGCGCTTAACCGCTCGTTCATCCGGATGCTCTATCCGGGACGCCGGAACACCCCCACCGGCAGCAACGGGCCATGAGCGAGAAACCGCCCCCGGCCTGGAGCCGGTTCGAGTTCGATATGGAGCAGGCGCTTCGCCATGCCCGGCTGGACCTGGACTACATCCAGCACGGAGGGTCCGGCGTTCTCGACCGCGACCTGCGGAACGAGCCGTTGAAGCCGATGACGGTCGCTCGGCGCATCGTCAAGACCGCCGGCCTGGCGGGTCCGACCGACCTGGCGGACCAGCGCCCGGACGTCCCGTCGAGCTGGGATGCGGAACGGGCGCAACGGGCCGCGGCGCTCGCGGCGCTGGTCTACCTGATCCTGACCGGACGCCTGCCCGACGCCGGACAGATCAGGCGGATCATCGCCTGACAGGAGCGCCGTGGCCTCCGCGCCTCCTGCACGCCCGCAGCAGGACATGCGTCCTCGGTCGTCGGACGTTCGATCCACGGCCGGCTCCCCGTCCGGTCGGGACCCGCCGCGCCTCGGGCTGCCACGCCCGGTTCACTGCCATCCCCGGGACTGCTAGAAGCCGGGGGTCAGCCGAGGACCCGTCATGCCCGCCCCCACGCCCGCGCCTGATCCGGGCCAGCCGCGCCAGAGCCCGCAGCGGCGCGGCGTCTGCCTGGTGATCTCGGCACCGTCGGGCGCGGGCAAGAGCACCATCGCCAACGCGCTCCGCGCCGCAGAGCCGGAGCTGGCGCATTCGGTCAGCGCCACCACCCGGGCGCCGCGTCCGGGCGAGACCGAGGGGGTGCACTACTACTTCCGCACCCCCGAGCAGTTCGCCGCCATGGCCGAGGAGGACGCCCTGCTGGAATGGGCCACCGTGTTCGGGCGCGGCTACGGCACGCCGCGCGCGCCGGTGGAGGCCTGCCTCGGCGCCGGCCGCGACATGGTGTTCGACATAGACTGGCAGGGCCACCGCCAGCTGCGCGCCGCCCTACCGGGCGACGTGGTCGGCGTGTTCGTGCTGCCGCCTTCGCTCGACGTCCTGGAGCGGCGGCTGCGTGCGCGTGCCGCAGACGATCCGGCGGAGATCGGGCGGCGCATGGACGCCGCCCGCGACGAGATCGCGCACTGGCGGGAGTTCGACCACGTGATCGTCAACGACCGGCTGGAGCAGGCGATCGCCGGCGTGCGCGCGGTGCTGAATGCCGCCCGCCTCGCCCTGCCGCGCCAGACCGGCGTGGCGGCGCTGGTACGAAGCTTCGGCTGAGCCGCGCGCCCGGACGATGGACTTCTCAACCCTTTGCGTGCTGTGCGTCGGCGACCTGATGCTGGACCGCTACCATTACGGCGCCATGGAACGGATCTCGCCGGAGGCGCCGGTGCCGGTGCTGCGCCTGACCCGCACCCGCGAGATGCCGGGCGGGGTGGGTAACGTCGCGCACAACATCCTGTCGCTGGGCGGACGGGCGATCCTGGTCGGGCTGCTCGGCGAGGACGAGGCCGGGCTGGCGCTGCGCCGGCTGCTCGGTGGCATGGCGGGACTGACGGACGCCACGGTGGCGACCGGAGCACGGCCGACGGTGTGCAAGACCCGGTTCGTCGCCGCCAACCAGCAGGTGGTGCGCGCCGACGAGGAAAGCCGGCTGCCGTTGCAGCCGGCGGAGCAGGCGGCGCTGGTCGCGGCGCTGGACGCGCATGTGGACCAGGCGTCGGTGCTGCTGCTGTCCGACTACGGCAAGGGGGTGCTGGGCCCGGCGGTGATCGCCCATGCGGTGGCGCTGGCGCAGGCGCGCGGGATCGCGGTGTTCGTGGATCCGAAGTCGCGCGACTTCCGGCGCTACCGGGGAGCCACCTGCATCACCCCGAACGCCCGCGAGCTGGGCGAGGCGTCGGGGCTCGCGGTCGAGGACGAGGCGGAGGTCGAGCGGGCAGCGCGCGCGGTGATGGCCGAGGCGGAGGCCGACGCGATCCTGGCCACCCGTTCGGAGAAGGGCATGATCCTGGTGGAACGCGACGGTGCCGCCCATGCGGTGCGCTCGCGTGCGCGGGAAGTGTTCGACGTGTCCGGTGCCGGCGACACGGTGATCGCGGCGCTGGCGCTGGCGCATGCCTCCGGCCGGTCGCTGGAACAGGCGATGCACATCGCCAACGCCGCCGCCGGCGTGGTGGTGGGCAAGCTCGGCACCGCCACCGCGGACCTGGCCGAGGTGATGGCCGAGCTCGATCTCGCCGACCAGGAGCTGGGCGACGGGCCGGGCGAGGGCGGCATCGCCGGCCTGTCCTCGCTCCCGCGCGTGCAGGGGCTGGTGGGGCGCTGGAAGGCGCAGGGACTGGCGGTCGGCTTCACCAACGGCTGCTTCGACATCCTCCATCCCGGGCACGTGGCCCTGCTGGCGGCGGCGCGCATGGCCTGCGACCGGCTGGTGGTCGGGCTGAACGCGGATGCGAGCGTCGGGCGGCTGAAGGGGTCGGAGCGGCCGGTCAACCCGCTCGCCGCCCGCGCGCAGGTGATCGCGGCGGTGCGGCACGTCGACGCGGTGGTGGGGTTCGACGAGGACACGCCGCTGTCGCTGATACGCACCCTGCTGCCGGACGTGCTGGTGAAGGGCGAGGACTACGCGCCGGAGCAGGTGGTGGGGGCGGCGGAGGTCGTCGCTGCCGGCGGACGGCTGGTGCTGGCGCGACTGGTGCCGGGCAGCTCGACCACCGCAACCATTGCCCGGATCAGGCGGGCGGAGCTGGGGTGATGACCGGGCTCGGCCGGATCGCGGGGCCCGAGGCGGCAGACGGGATCGCGCGGATCGCCCAGGCGCTGGGCGATTGGGTGTTCGGCCTGGCCCTGCCGTTCTGGTCCACCGTCGGGATGGACCCGCCGCTCGGGGGAGGAGGCGGTCGGGCTGCCTGCGAGCACCTCCGGATCGACGGCCGGCCGGCAGAGCCCGGCTACCGGCGCATGCGCGTGCAGGCGCGCCAGCTCTACGTATTCACCGAGGCGGCGGCGCGCGGGGTCGAAGGCGCCGCGGCGATCGCCGCCGGGATCCACCGCTTCATGACGGTGCAGGGTGCCGCGGCGGATGGCGGCTGGGCGCGGCGGCTGGGTCCGGACGGCACCGTGCTGGACCCGACCAGCGACCTGTACGACCTCGCCTTCGTGCTGTTCGCGCTCGCCCACCACGCGCGGCTGACCGGCGACCCGGCGCCGCTGCGCCAGGCCGACCGCACCCTCGGCTTCCTGCGCATGCGGATGGCGCTGCCGTCCGGCGGGTTCGCCAACGCCGAGCCGGTGGAGCCGGGCTGGCGGCAGCAGAACCCGCACATGCACCTGCTGGAAGCGGCGCTGGAGCTGTTCTCGGCCAGCGGCGACGGGTGCTGGGCGGAGCTGGCGGCGGAGCTGGTGGCGCTGTTCCGCACCCGGCTGCTGGAGCCCGAGACCGGCACGCTCGGCGAGTATTTCGACGCCGACTGGCACCGCGCTCCAGGCATCGACGGCGACAAGGTCGAGCCCGGCCACCACGCCGAGTGGATCTGGCTGCTCGAGCGTCACCAGGCGCTGACCGGCGAGAACACCGCGGCGCTGATCGCGCCGCTCGACGCGCTGTGCCGGCGACACGGCATCGGCACCGAGACCGGGCTGGTGCGCGACGAGGTCGGCCGCGACGGCAGCCTGCGCCTGGGCTCCGCCCGGCTCTGGCCGCAGGGCGAGACGGTGAAGGCGCACTGCGCGCTGGCCCGGATGGCGGTGGCGCGTCACGACGCGGAGGCGGCCCGGGACCACGAGGCGGTGATCGTGCGCAGCGCCGGCAACCTGCTGACCCGCTACCTGGTGACGGAGGAGGGCGGGCTGATGCCGCCCGGCACCTGGATCGACCAGCTCGACCCGTTCGGCCGGCCTGCGGTCGACCGCATCCCGACCAGCTCGTTCTACCACATCATGTCGGCCTGGGCGGAGCTCGACCGGCTGCGGCCGCGCGACCGGGGTTGAGAGCCCGTTCGAGAACGGAGGTGCGCCGGGTTGGAGCATGGCCGGCATGTCTTTCGGGAACCGGAGCGGAGCGGCTTTCCGGCCACGAGCCCAGGCCAGACGCGAGACAGGGCGTCGGATTGCCGGCGGGACGCAGTGTCGAACGGGCTCTGACGCCGGACCATCCCCGTTATCCACAGGCATCCCCGTTATCCACAGGGGTCGGTTTGCGCGCATCCCCGGGACCGGCTGCGCTAGGATGCGGTGGTGAACCAGATCGAGCCCCTCCGCCGCGACTCCCTGCTGGGGCTGTCGCAGCGCCAGCCCCCGTCCAACGTTGCCGCCGAACAGGCGCTGCTCGGCGCCCTGCTGGCCAACAACAAGGCCTATGAGCGGATCGCCGAGTTCCTGGCGCCGGAGCACTTCATCGACCCGGTGCACGGCCGGATCTACCAGTCGATCGTGCGTCGGGTGGAGGCGGGGCAGCTCGCCGACGCGGTGACGCTCAAGGCGGAGCTGGAGCATTCCGGCGTGCTCGACGAGGTCGGCGGCACCGCCTACCTGGCCCAGCTGCTGACCGCGATGGTCGGAATCATCAACGCCGGCGAGTACGGCCGCGCGATCCACGACGCCTGGATCCGACGCCAGATGATCGAGATCGGCGAGACCGTGGTGAACAACGCGTTCGGGGTGAACCCCGAGCTCGACGGCTCCAAGCAGATCGAGGCGGCCGAGGAGACGCTGTTCAAGCTGGCCACCGACAAGGGCCAGGATGGCGGCTTCATCACCTTCGAGCGCGCGCTGACCGACGCGATCGGCATCGCCGAAAAGGCGTTCCACCGCACCGGCGCGGTCAGCGGCCTGACCACCGGCCTGCGCGACCTGGACAAGAAGACCGGCGGGCTGCACCCGTCCGACCTGCTGATCCTGGCCGGGCGGCCGGCGATGGGAAAGACCGCGCTGGCCACCAAGATCGCCTTCGGCGCCGCCCGCTCGCTGATGCAGGAAGCGCGCGAGACCGGGGTGACGCCGCGCGGGTCGGTGGCGATCTTCTCGCTGGAGATGAGCGCCGAGCAGCTGGCCACCCGCCTGCTGTCGGAGGAAAGCCGGGTGTCGGGCGAGCGCATCCGCCGCGGCGAGATCGGCCAGAAGGAGTTCGACCGCTTCGTCCAGGTCAGCCGCGAGCTGCAGTCGCTGCCGCTGCACATCGACGACACGCCGGCGATCAGCCTGTCGGCGATGCGCACCCGCTGCCGGCGTCTGCACCGCACCAAGGGGCTGAGCCTGGTGGTGGTGGACTACCTGCAGCTGATGCGGCCGGCGGTCGGCACCAAGCCGGACAACCGGGTGCTGGAGATCTCCATGATCACCCAGGGGCTGAAGGCGATCGCCAAGGAGCTGGCGGTGCCGGTGCTGGCGCTGAGCCAGCTGTCGCGCCAGGTGGAATCCCGCGAGGACAAGCGGCCGCAGCTGTCTGACTTGCGCGAATCCGGCTCGATCGAGCAGGACGCCGACGC
>CAXTVX010000087.1:0-12798 GCA_964247755.1 uncultured Acetobacteraceae bacterium
CGCTTCTGCCGCCGCCTCGGCTGCGTCGGCTACACCGAGTTCAAGGTCCGTCTGGCCCAGGGGCTGGCGCCGCAGCCGCCGTTCAGCCACCAGCCGATCACCAGCGGCGACACGGTGTCGGACGCTGCGGCGAAGCTGCTCAGCAACTCGGTGAACGCGATCCGCCGCTTCGCCGACGACCTCGACCCGCAGGCGGTGGAGGCGGCGGCCGACTGCCTGCTGCGGGCGAGGAACACCTTCCTGTTCGCACTGGGCCTGTCCGAGACGGTCGCGTTCGACGCCGAGCACAAGCTGTTCCGGCTCGGCATACGCTGCCGCCTGGTGCTGGAAGCGAATCGCCAGACGCTGCTTGCGCCGACCCTCGGGGCGGACGAGCTGGTCGTGTTCTTTTCCCACTCCGGCGATACCCGGACCCTGGTCGCGGCAGCGCTGGCTGCGCGCCGGAACGGTGCCGCGACCGTGGCGCTCACCGCGCCGGGCTCGCATCTCGCGCGTGCCTGCGACGTCGTGGTCGGCCTGCCGCGCTACGAGCACAGCGAGCTCTACACTCCGCTGACCGCGCGGCTGAACCATTTCCTGGTGGTCAACATGCTCGTGGTCGCGGTGGGGCTGAAGCAGAAGCGCGCGATGCCGGAAAGCCTCACCGCGCTCGAGCCCTGGTTGACCGAGAAGTTCATCGATTGAAGGAGTTTCCGATCATGCAGCCTACCAAGCCGCAGGACCAAGCCAAGCTGGCCGCTGGCCGCAAGGCGATCGAGACCTACCTGGAGGACGGCATGCGGATCGGCCTCGGTTCCGGCACCACCTCGCACTGGTTCGTGCGCGCGCTCGGCGAGAAGGTGCGCGAAGGCTTCGACATCGCGGGCGTGCCGACCTCCACCGCCACGCGGGACCTGGCGCGCGAGGTCGGCGTGCCGCTGCTCGACCTCAACGACGTCGAGGAGCTCGACCTCACCATCGACGGCGCCGACGAGATCGACCATTCGGGGCGCATGATCAAGGGTGGCGGCGCCTGCCTCCTATGGGAGAAGATGGTGGCGCGTGCGTCACGCCGCATGGTGGCGGTGGTCGACGACGGCAAGCTGGTCGAGACGCTGGGCCGGTTCCCGCTACCGATCGAGGTGATCCGCTTCGGCTGGCGGAGCACGGGGCGCGAACTGCAGAAGCTGTTCGACCGGTTCGGGCATCACGACGTGCCGATGACGCTGCGGGGCGGCGAGGCCGATCCGCTGGTCACCGATAGCGGCCACTACATCCTCGACTGGCAGCTCGACCGCATCACCGATCCGGACCGCTTGGCGCCGCTGTTCAACGAGATCCCGGGCGTGGTCGAGCACGGACTATTCGTCGGCATCGCCCATGAGATGGTGATCGGCCACGCTGATGGCGGCGGCGATGTGATCCGGCTCGACTAGTAAATTCAACGGCAATCTTCGACCGGGAGAACAAGAGATGTACCTGGAGAAGCACAACTTGTCGGGCAGGACCGCCGCCGTGACGGGCGGCGCGCGCGGCATCGGCTTCGCCTGTGCTCAGGCCCTGGGAGAGGCCGGGGCTCGCGTGCTGGTGACCGATCTCGATGGCGATGCGGCCCAGGCGTCAGCCGGAGAGCTGGCGGAACAGGGCATCGACGCGCACGGGGTCCGGCTCGACGTGACCGATCCGCAGGCGGTGCGTGTCCTGGCGGCATCGCTGAACAAACGCTTGGGCGGCGTCGATATCCTGGTTGCCAATGCCGGGATCATACGCGGCGGCAAGGCGGAAGCCGTGGAGGACGACGAATGGCGCGCGGTGATCGACGTCAACCTGAATGGCGTGTTCTGGAGCTGTCGCGAGTTCGGCCGCCCGATGCTGGAGCGCGGCAAGGGGGTCATCGTCACGATCGGCTCGATGTCCGGCGAGATCGTCAACAAGCCGCAGGAGCAGTCGTCCTACAACGCGGCAAAAGCCGGGGTTCATCACCTGACGCGAAGCCTGGCCGCGGAATGGGCATCGCGTGGCGTGCGCATCAATGCGGTGGCGCCGACCTACATCGACACGCCGCTGACCCGGTTCGGCATGGAGGACCCGAGATTGAAGGAGGCGTGGCTGGGGATGACCCCGATGCAACGGGTCGGCCGTCCGGATGAGGTCGCTGCGGTGGTTGCCTTCCTTGCGTCGGACGCGTCGAGCCTCATGACAGGCAGCATCGTGCTGGCTGATGGCGGCTATACGTGTTGGTAGCGTTTGCGGTCGTGCCGCGGAAAGGCCCGAGCCTCCGAGAAGCGCCCGCGTGTGCCGGCTTCAGGGCCAGCGGACCGCCTTGAACGTTTCGACGTGCCGCGTCATGGCGATCTCGGTCGGCAGCCGTTCCATGCTGCTCGCGCCGTAGAATCCGGCGCAGTGCGTGCTTCGCGCAAGCACGAAGCTCATGTCGTCCGGACTTGAAACCGGACCGCCATGCGCGATTACGATGACGTCGCTGCGGACCCGCTTGGCCGCCTCGCCCCATTCATCGATCAGAGCCACCGAGTGGTCGAGCGTCTTGGTGGTGGCGGCGCCGATCATGCCGCCGCTGGTGACGCCGAGATGGGCGACGATCAGGTCGGCGCCGGCCTCGGTCATCGCCACGGCTTCGTCCTCGCTGAACACGTATGGGGTTGTCAACAGGTCGAGCGCATGCGCGTCCCGGATCATGTCGACCTCCGTCGCGTAGTTGATCCCCGTTTCCTCAAGGCTAATGCGGAACGTGCCATCGATGATGCCGACGGTCGGGAAGTTCTGCACGCCGGAGAAGCCGAGCTCCTTAAGCCGGCGGAGGAACACCGGCATGATGACGAACGGATCGGTGCCGTTCACGCCGGCGATCACCGGCGTGCGCTTGACCACCGGCAGGATCTCGCCCGCCATCTCCAATACGATGTCGTTGGCGTTGCCATAGGCGAGCAGGCCGGCGGACGAGGCGCGGCCGGCCATGCGATAGCGGCCGGAATTATAGACGATGATGAGATCGATCCCGCCCGCCTCCTCGCACCGGGCAGACAGGCCCGTGCCGGCACCCCCACCGACGATCGGCACGCGGCGGCGAACCATGTCCTGCAGCCGTTCGACGATTGCGCGACGCTCGATGGCTGCCATTCCCCCGCTCCTTCCTGCTCAAGCCTGCATATACTCGTGCAGCCGACGCGCCATTGCCACTGCAAAGCCGGGATCGTTGATGTGCGCGTCCGACCGGATCCGCTCGATGCGCGGATCGAGCTCATCCTGGAGTGCCTGGACGAGCGCACGATCCGCGTCCGGATCGTGGAACACCTCGCCGGGGCGCGCGACCGTGGACACCCCGCCGAGCGGGATGAAGAGTGCGACCGGCCCTGTCGCCGCGTTCAGCTTGCGCGCGATCATGCGGCCCAGCGCCGCCGTCTCGGCCGCATCGGTGCGCATCAACGTGACCATCGCGTTATGTCGGTATAACCTCCGGGCATGGAAGCGCTCCGGCACGTCGTCGGGTGGTCCCCAGTTCACCATGTCGAGCGCGCCGAGCGAGACCACCTGTGGGACGCCTTTCCGCCCAGCGGCCTCAAGCCGATCCGGACCTGCAGACATGCGGCCGCCGACGAGCTCGTCGGCGAGTTCGGTGGTGGTCAGATCGAGGCAGCCCCGGACGATGCCGTCCCGCACGAGCTTCTCCATGGCCCGGCCCCCGGCACCATTGGCATGGAACACCAGGACTTCGTGTCCTGCCGCCTGAAGCCAGTGTCGCGCCGCGTCCGCCGCCGGGGTGGTGACGCCGAACATGGTGATCGCCACGACGGACGCCGACGGCCGGACCGGTCCCAGCTGCTCGAAGCGTTCCGCCATCGCCGCCATCGCGGTCGCGGCATTGTCGAGCACCCGCCGTGTGATCGTATTCAGTCCTGCGATGTCCAGGACCGGGAACTGCATGGCGATGTCGGACACGCCGACATAGGGCGCGACGTTGCTGGCGGCGATCGTCGAGACCATCAGCTTCGGCAGGCCGATCGGAAGCGCGCGCATCGTCGCGGTCGCAATCGATGACCCGCCCGAGCCGCCCGCGGCCAACACGCCGTGAAGCCGCCCGGAGGCATGCAGTTCGAGCGCAAGCGAGGTCGCGCCGTTTGCCATTGCGACCATGGCGTGGCCGCGATCATTGCCCGCGAGAAGGGCGTCGATTGTCACGCCCCCGCGGCGGGCGATCTCGTCGCGGGTGACATCCGCCACAATCGTCGCCGAACCGGAAACGCCGACATCGGCCAACACGACTGCAGAGCCGAGTTCTCGAAGCCTGTCGCGAAGGAAGGCGTACTCCTCGCCCTTGGTGTCAAGCGTTCCGGGCAGAAGAACGGTCGCCGTCATGTCCATGCGACCCGGGCTGTCGTCACCGATCGCGCGCTCGAGCAGGCGCAGCCAGGCGTGCGCCCGGGGTCTCTTGGGCGAGCAGTTCCGCACCGGCTGGCGAATAGACCACAAAAAGGGTGAGCGGTCCGGTTCCGGTGTTCAGCGTTGAATGGAAGCGATCGGCCGGCACGTGGATGGTGCTACCGGCACGAACCGGAAAGTAAACGGGCATTCCAACCGGGTCTTCGACCATCTGCTCGCCCTCGCCGGAGACGACGAACAGGATTTCTTCCGCCGCAGGATGATTGTGGCGCGTGTGACCAAGGCCCGGATACATCGTGACGACGCCGGCGCTCAGGCTACAACCCGCATTAAGTGAAGGCGAGCACGTCACGTTGAAACGCCCCCAGTCAAACACCACCGTTTCTACCTCATCAGGGTCGGAGACCAGATGCGGCTCAAGCATGCCGACGCTTCCTCGCTTGCCAAGATCTATTATCGGCTACCTTTGGGGAAGGCGGAAGGGGGATGTGATGCACCCAGCGGACCCGTTTGTGCGGATCCGTTTCTAGTGTCCTAGAAAGCATGTGCAGCAGGTCGAGATGAGGCCTGGAATGTCAAACGGCGTCGAAACCTTGCTCTGGCGCAGTTTCGCTGCTGTTCTGTGGTGACCTGGGATGACGTTCACGGCAGGAGCATCGCCATGGTCTCCCGGTTCAGCGCCACGTCATTGGTGTTACTTGGCTTGGTGACTGACAGCGTCGAGGCGGTTTGTCAGCACTCGCGCCAGTGTTCCGATTGCTCTTCATAGGAGCCTACTGAATCACGCGTTCGACATGATCCCGAGCACAGTTCGGACGCCTCTTGCAAACCGGAAGCGGCGGGGGGAGGCGGGGACGGTCTGGTTGTGACGGGCGTTGGGGGCGAAGGAGGTTGCGGAGCTCGCCGTGCTCGCGACAGAAGCGGTGAGCCGCGTCATCTCAGCTCGAAGACCATGGACCTGCGCCGGGCCGTGCCGTGCTGGTCGCTGAGATCGGGTACCTGCGGGATGCTTAGTACCGGCAGGACCTGGACCGGTCGGCTTCGCCGCGACCGTAGGCTTCACCCGACATGGAGATCAAAATGGCCTTCCTTCCCTGGTGCCGCATCGGTGCCGTTCCCGCTGCCACTCTCATGATGCTCGCCGCCTGCACCGACACCAGGCGCTCCGACTTCAGGATCGACGCAACAGCAGCCTCCTCCGACATCATGGCAGCCGAAGCGCTGATCGCCCCGATGCCGGGCATGCCCAGCCGGTTCATCGCCGACATGACGCTGGCCAACAATGGGCTGAGCGGGCTGCTGGCTGCCGTGAAGGCGAACAGCATTAAGGGCGGCGGCGCGTCGCTGTCCGGCGCGCAGACCGCCGTCGCCAACTTCAAGGCCGAGCTGCCGAACGATGCGATGGTACAGCGCGACGCCGGGCTGGCCGAGACCGCGTTGGCGGCCGTGGCGTCGTCGCCGTCCACGAGCGCCGAGAGGCATGCGTTCCTCGAGCTTGCCGCCCTAACCCTGACCGTCGAGACGGCGGAACAGGGGACGACGGCGGCCAAGGATGTAGCCACGGTCAGTCCAGGGCAGAACCTGATCAACGATGCCAACGGGCATCTGGCGAACCAGGGACGGTGATGCCGATCCTCCTGAGGATGGTGATTGGCGTGGGCGTAGTCGGAGGTCGTGGCAACGACTTCTTCGGCCAAGAATGGCGGAAGACTGCGGGCTTTCGAGGGCGCGCGGGGGTGAAGGGAGTCGGTCGAGAACCTGCCGGCTGGGCAGGTTATGGATCGGCGCCACCAATTCTGCCTGTGCTAGGATTCCTGCCATCATCCCGGAGGCCACCATACCCACAACCATCGGCTACCTCCGCACCGCCGCCGGTGATCCGCCATCCGTCCTTGAGGAGCAGCGCAAGCTGCTGGGCTGGTCCGCCTACCGGCCAGTTCGAGCCTACGTCGACCGCGGCGACGTGCCCGGCCAGCCGCAGCCGCTGGCAATTCCTTCGATGCTCGCTGCAGCGCATCGTCCGCCCGAACAGAGGAGGACGGGCAATGGGCGGCAAGGGAAAAGGCACTGGTTCTGGGCGCAACCGGCGGAATCGCCGGCGAGGCGGCGGCGCTGCTGCGGCATGGCTGGACCGTGGTGGCCATGGCCCGTGGTCCGGTCGACACGGCGAGGCGGAAGGCGGTGGGCGCGCTCGCGGACGCGACCTGGGTGAGCGGCGATGCGATGGTCGCGGCCGACGTGCGCCGGGCTGCGGAAGGCGTGCAGGCGATCATCCACGCGGTGAACCCGCCGGGTTACCGCAACTGGGGTGGGCTGGTGCTGCCCATGATCGACAACACCATCGCCGCGGCCCGGGCTGCCGGTGCCCGCATCGTCCTGCCTGGCACAGTCTACAACTACGGCCCGGACGCCTTCCCGGACTTGGCCGAAGATGCTTTGCAGAACCCGGCGACGAGGAAGGGCCGCATCCGGGTCGAGCTGGAGTGGCGGCTGGAGGCGGGCAGCCATGCGGGCGCGCCGGCGCTCATCGTCCGCTCCGGCGATTTCTTCGGCCCGGCTCCCGGCGGCAACTGGTTCAGCCAGGGGCTCGTGAAGCCGGGCAGGCGCCTGGCCGCGATCACCTATCTCGGCAGGAAAGGCATCGGCTACGCCTTGGCCTGCCTGCCCAATGCGGGCGAGACGATCGCGTGCCTGCTCGACCGGTCGACGAACTCGAGCCGTTCGCCCGGTTCCACTTCGCCGGCATCTGGGACGCGGACGGCACGGAGATGGTGCGAGCGACCGCGCGCGGTGTCGGCCGGCCCGACACGAAGATCAAGGCGCTGCCCTGGCCGCTGATCGGTCTCGCCGGGCTGTTCCAGGAGACGCCGCGCGAGATCCATGAGATGCGTTACCTCTGGCAGACGCCGCTGCGGCTCGACAACAGCAGGCTGGTCGCCTTCCTGGGCGAGGAACCGCCCACGCCACTCGCGGACGCGCTGCGGACGACGCTGGCGGCACTGCGCATCGACTGAGGAACGGCGAACGGGGCAGCACCTGGGAGGAGGCCCGATGCAAGCCCGCCTTCCTGAGCCGATAACCCTGAAGCGACCGGAGTGTCATCGGCAGAGACTGGGCAAGGTACTGGCAGCGGCGCAGGGCCGCCTGGAAGGGACGGCAGCGGATCAACAAATCGGTCGGCGAACGTCCGCTTCTTGCCACCAGCTTGCCCGAAGCAGAATTTTGCTATCGGCCAAAGCCGAGAAGTGTGTTGCACGGACTTGGCGGCGGCATGGGAAGCGGACGTACTCTGGTCGTCTGACTACGAGCATCTGGTTCAGGACGCTGACAGCGAAGGCGATCTCTGTGCTGCGTCGGCGGTGCGAGCGCAAGTCGTTCCTGACGAAATGCGTCCTGCGGCAGGACGACGTGCCGACGCCGTCAGTCCGGATCCGCTGCCAGAACGTGAACCGGCGTCCTGGTCGCGGTTCTTCCGCGTACCTTCATGTGCGCGGCGATGGTCTGATCGACCCGTCCCGGTTGCAGGGCATCGGCGATCACCATCCGGGCTGCGCCCATGACCACGGCCCGGTCGTCGGACTGCCCCCTGACGATCTTCAGCCGACGCGTGGCGAGCGGAAGCGAGCGCATGAACACCCGCTCGCGCACGCCGGACAGCAGGAGCTCGCCGGTTCGGGCGAGATTGCCGGCGACCACGATCACTCCGGGGTTCAGGACGCTGACGATCGCAGCAGCCGCCTCGCCGATCCAGTGGCCGGCTTCTCGCACCAAGTCGATCACTTCCTGTTGGCCGTCCTCGACCAGGGCGAGCACGTCCCGGGAGGTCGCGGCCTCGATGCCGGCGGCGCGCAGCCTCCGGGCGATGGCCCAGCCCGCCGCCCGGGCCTCGACGCAGCCAAGCTTGCCGCAGCGGCAGCGCGGCGGGTCATCCGTCGGGAGCTGGAGGTGGCCGATGTCGCCGGCGACCCCTTGCGCGCCGCGGTAAAGCCGCCCATCCGCGACGATCCCGCTGCCGATCCCGGTGCCGGCCTTGATCAGCACCAGCTGCGCCTCGTCCGGCCAATGTTCGTGCCATTCCGTGAGCGTCATGAGGTTGACATCGTTCTCGATCAGCACCGGGGCATCGATGCGCTGCGCGAACCATCCGGAAACGTCGAAATCGTCCCAGCCGGTCATTACGGAGGGCCCCGTCACCCGGCCCGCAGCGAAATCGACCGGAGCTGGCAGCCCGAGCCCGATCCCCAGGATCTCGCGCCGGTTGCGCCCGGCCGCGTCGAGAAGCCCGACGAGATGGGAGAACACCGTGCCGAGCAGCTGGCCCGGCTCGACCCGCAGGTCGATCGGGATCCGTCGCTCCGCGATCAGCGCGGGAGCGAGGTTCGTGAGCGCCAGGCGCGCATGGGTTTCGCCGATATCGGCAGACAGAACCACACCGAACGTTTTTTCCACCTCAAGCGTACGGCTCGGACGACCGCCGCTCCTGACGACGATCGGCGCTTCCCGGACCAGGCCTGCCTCGAGCAGCGCCCCCAGGTGCTGCGCGACGGTGGTGCGCGAGAGACCGGTCTGCGCGACCAGATCGGCCCGCGACATGGCGTCGGCCGACGCGATCAGGGACAGGATCAGCCCGGCACTGCTCGACCGTTTCGGCGCGTCGTTCATCCGGATGCGCCGTTCGCGTTGTTGATCGTACCGAGCGCGTCGCGCACCGGCCGCGCGGCTCCGAGCTGCCGATAGACTTCGTAAAGTTGCGCGTAGACGGTCTCGACGGCGCGATCCGGCTCGACGATCCTGGCGCCGCGGGCGCCGAAACGCGCAGCACCTTCCGCGAACCCGTCCACCACCCCGGCGGCCACCGCGCCGTGGATCGCGGCGCCGATCGCGGTCGGGTTGGCGATCTCGGGCACGACGATTTGCCGGCCGAGGATGTCGGCCATGATCTGCACCAGCAGCGCGTTGTTGTGCGCCAGGCCGCTGGTGAGCAGCACCTGCTCGATCGCAAGGCCGCCCTGAAGCAGGTGATCGACGATGTTCCGTGCCCCGAAGCACAGCGCTTCGAGCAGGGCGCGATAAATCCCGCCCGCCGTGGTTTGGAGCGTGAGGCCCGCCAGGACGCCGCTCAGGCTTTGGTCGCCGTGCGGCACGCGGTTGCCGCTCCACCAGTCCAGCGCGACGAGGTGGTTGTCCCCCGGCCGCATTGTTGCCGCCTCCTCGTTGTACAGCCTGAAGTTCGTGCCAAGGTCGGGAGAGCGCGGAAAGGTGCGGACATACCAGGCCAGCATGTCGCCGAAGCCGGCCTGTCCGGCCTCGTAGCACCACGACCCGGGAAGTGCGGCACCTTCCGCCATCGCCTCGATCCCCGGCGGAAGCGGACGCTTGGTGTCGTCCAGCAGCAGGAACACCGCCGACGTGCCAAGGGCCCCGACCAGGGTGCCTGGCGATACGGCGCCGACGGCTGGCAGAACGACGTGGGAGTCGATCACCGCCACGCCGACCATGGCGTCGCCTTCAATGCCGGTCCGGGCGCGCCACACATCCGACAACCTGCCCGCCGCCGTGCCCACCGGCTGCGGCGGTGCCAGCCGATCGACCAGGCCCGGCATGACGTTCGGCGGATAGCCGCCGCGAGTCGCATTGTACTGGGCTTTATAAGCAGCGAAATCCAGGCTCCGCGCTTCGCGCCCGCACAGCTGCCAGACCAGCCAGTCGCCGGCCTCGATGAAGCGTTCGGCTTCCGCCCAAAGAGACGGAGCCTCGTCGCGCAGCTGCTGAGCCTTCGGCAGCATCCATTCGCCGGACAATCGGCCGCCGCATTCCGCGAGGTAGTCGTGCGGGCCGGACGCGTTGATCCGGTCGGCATAGGGCTGGGCGGCCGCGTGCTTCCACAGCTTGACGTAGGCGTGCGGCTCGGCCGGATGAAGCGCCGACAACGGCGTTCCGTCCAGCCGCGCGGGTAGGGGCGTGCTGGCGGTGAAGTCGATACCGATGCTGGCCACGGCGCGGTCCCGGCCGATCGCGCGCAGGATCGCTTCCGCTGCTTCAAGATAGTCGGCAGCGTCCTGGAGCGCATAGGCCGGCGGCAGCGCTTCGCCGCCCGGCAGCGTGCGGGTCATGACGCCGTGGCGGTAGCGGTGGGCGTGATGCGCTTCCTGCCTGCCCGTCGCCGCGTCGACCAGGACGCCCCGGGCCGACTCCGTCCCGAAGTCGAGGCCGATGATGAATATGCCGCTCATCGTGCCACCCCGGCCGCCTCGCCTATCCCCGCGCTTCCATAACCGGTCCTGTTTTGCCGCATTTTGATCCCTTGCGCTTCCTGCATTCCCTAGTTGCGGCGCTAGTTCCCCCAGCAGTTCTGGATCGGACGTGGGCGGATAAGGTCTGCCGAGAACCTCTTACCACCCCATTTTGCACGATAATGTGCAAAAGTTGCCTTGTCACCGGATGCAGCCGCTGCAAGGATAGCGGCAACAAGAACAACGGCCGGATCATGGACTGCACCTTCCGCGACTACGGGTCCGGAAGGAAGCGACCGGATCTGGACGCACGGGAAAGGAAAGGGTCCATGCTGAACGGCAAGACCATCGCGGCCGGGATCGCGCCGCTCTGCGTAGCCGTGGCCTGGGCGACCGGTGCCTGCGCTGCCGCCACCACGCTGACGATCGCCACGGTCGACAATCCCGACATGATCGTCATGGAACAGCTCGCGCCGCAGTTCGAGGCGGCCCATCCGGACATCAAGCTCCGCTGGGTGACGATGGACGAGAACACGCTCCGGGCTCGCGTCACCACCGATGTCGCGACCCACACTGGACAGCTCGACATCGTTACTGTGGGGATCTACGAGGTTCCGATCTGGAGCCGTCTCGGCTGGCTGGCGCCGCTTGCCGACATTCCCGCCACTTATGATGTCGCCGACGTGTTCGGCTCGCTCCGGGCCGGCCTGACATATAAGAGCCAGCTCTACTCGCTGCCCTTCTACGGCGAAAGCACGTTCACGATCTACCGGACTGACCTGTTCAAGGCCGCCGGGCTGACCATGCCGGCCTCGCCGACCTGGGATCAGGTCGCGTCGTTCGCGAAGCGCCTGAACGATCCCTCCCATGGCGTCTACGGGATCTGCCTGCGCGGGAAGCCGGGCTGGGGCGAGAATGTCGGCTTCCTGAGCGACATGGTGAACAGCTTCGGCGGCCGCTGGTTCGACATGAAGTGGCAGCCACAGCTCACCTCGGCCCCCTGGGAAAAGGCGGTCGGCCTTTATGTCGACCTGCTGCGCAACGATGGGCCGCCCGGCGCGGTGACTGCCGGCTACAACGACAACCTTGCCTTGTTCGCGAGCGGCAAGTGCGCGATGTGGGTCGACGCCACCGTATCGGCGAGCTTCCTGGCCGATCCGAAGCAGAGCCAGGTGGTCGGGCGCGTAGGCTACGCGCAGGCGCCATTCGAGACCACCAGGGCCGGATCGCACTACCTTTGGTCGTGGACCCTCGCCATCCCCGAAACCACCAAGCATCTCGATGCCGCCAAGACCTTCATCTACTGGGCGACGTCACGCGACTACATTGCGCTCGTGGCGAAGCAACGCGGCTGGGCCGCGGTGCCGCCCGGTACCCGGACCTCAACCTACGAAAGTCCTGAATACCTCAAGGCCGCACCCTTCGCGCCCATCGTTCTGAAGGCGATCCAGACCGCGGATCTCAACCGTCCCACGGCACAGCCAGTTCCGTATGTCGGCATCGGCTATGTCGGCATCCCGCAGTTCCAGTCGATCGGCACCGAGGTCGGCCAGATCATCGCCGGCGCCTTGACGGGACGGCAAAGTGTCGCCGACGCCCTGCAGGCGGCACAGGCCTCCACGGCGCGGACGATGGTGCAGGCAGGCTACAACCGCTAGTCGCCTGCCTCCCCGACCCTGCCGCGCGGCGCCATCGCCCAAGGAGCACGCATGTATCTCGAGATGTTCCGGCTCGACGGCAAGACCGCCATGATCACGGGGGGCGGACGCGGGATCGGCCTCGCCGCCGCCCACGCCTTCGCCGAGGCGGGCGCCGACGTCGTGATCTCCGGCCAGGATGAGGCGGTGCTGGCGACTGGCCTGGCCAGCCTCCGCGAGGCCGGATACGCGGCGCGCCAAGTCCTGCTCGACGTGCGCGACTCCGCCATGACCCAGCGCGTGGCCGACGAGCTCAACCAGGGCGACGACAGCGTAGACATCCTGTTCGCCAATGCCGGCATCGCCTGGCCCGACACCGCCGGCGAGGACATGTCCGATGAGGTGTGGGACCAGGTGGTGGACATTGATCTCAAGGGAGTGTTCCGGTGCTGCCGCTCGTTCGGCAAGCACATGCTGGCACGTGGAA
Source organism: uncultured Acetobacteraceae bacterium (assembly GCA_964247755.1). Classification (GTDB taxonomy): domain Bacteria; phylum Pseudomonadota; class Alphaproteobacteria; order Acetobacterales; family Acetobacteraceae; genus Lichenicola. The sequence continues at coordinate 12,735 of CAXTVX010000087.1, forward strand.
CCGGCACCATCGTCACCAACGGCTCCATGTCGGGCTTCATCTCGAACCGGCCGCAGCGGCAGGT
>CAXTVX010000088.1:0-12353 GCA_964247755.1 uncultured Acetobacteraceae bacterium
CGGGTGATGCTGCTGCCGCGGATCGCCGCGATCGGCGCGCTGGACGAGGCGCCGCTGGCGCTGGGCGGCTGGCTGGAGGCGCCGCCAGCGGTGGAGCCGATGCAGCGCCTGGCGCTGCTGAGCCGCATGGTGCTGGCCGCCGGTACCCGGTTCGGCACCGCGCCGACGCTGGACCAGGCCTGGCCGCTGGCGCAGGCGCTGGCCGAGCTGATGGACGAGGCGGAACGCGCGGAGTGCGACCTGGCGGCGGCGCTGCCTGGGGCAGCCACCGAGTTCGCGGAGCACTGGCAGGTGACGCTGGAGTTCCTGTCCATCGTCACCCGGACCTGGCCGGCCTGGCTGGGGGAGAACGGGCTCGCCAACCCGGTGGCGCGGCAGATGGGGTTGCTCCGCGCCCAGGCGCGCTGCTGGGAGGAGGAGCCGCCTGCCCATCCGGTGTGGGCGGCCGGCTTCACCGACGCGTCACCGGCGGTGGCGGCGCTGCTGCGTGCGGTCGCGCGGCTCGATCGAGGCCAGCTGGTGGTGCCCGGCCTGGATTGCGGCGACGGCCAGGTGCTGGACGAGGCGGCCTGGGAAACGCTGCCGCCCAGCCATCCGCAGGCGGGGCTGGCGCGGCTGCTGGCCGGACTCGGCGCGCGCCGCGGCGACGCCGTGTGCTGGGGCGGCGCGCCGGTGGTGCCGGAAGCGCGGGTGCGCACCCTGTCGCGCGCCCTGCTGCCGGAACACGCGCTGGGCGACTGGATGGACCGGTCGGACCCGGTCGAGATCGGTGGCATCAGCCGGCTGTCCCCCGCCGACCAGCAGGAGGAGGCGGCGGCGATCGCGCTGGTGCTGCGCGGCGCGCTGGAGGTGCCCGGCCGTCGCGCGGCGCTGGTGACGCCGGACCGGGGGCTGGCCGGACGGGTGGCGGTGGAGCTGGCCCGCTGGGGCGTGTCGGTGGACGACAGCGCCGGCGAGCCCCTGGCGGAAACCCCGCCCGCGGTGTTCCTGCGCCTCCTCGCGGAAGCGGTGTCGGATGGGCTGTCGCCGGTGGCGCTGCTGTCGCTGCTCAAGCACCCGTTGGCAGCGGCCGGACTGCGGCCGGCGGAATGCCGTGCCCGTGCCCGGGAGCTGGAGCTGCGCGCGCTGCGCGGTCCGGCGCCGGCGCCGGGTCCGGCGGGACTGCGGCAGGCGCTGGCCGGACCGGACGGCAGCGCCGGCGCCGGCCTGTCGGCGTTCCTGGACCGGGTGCTCGGCTGCCTGTCGCCGCTGCTGGAGCTGTCGGACCGGCGCACGGTCCCGGTGCCGGTCCTGGCGGGTGGGCTGCTGCGGTCGGCCGAGGCATTGGCCGCCACCGACGCGGAGGAGGGGGCCGCAATCCTGTGGGGGGCTGAGGAGGGCAACGCCCTGGCGCTGCACCTGGCCGGGCTCGCCCGGTCCTGCGCCGACGTGCCGGACCAGGCGCCCGCGGTGCTGGGCGGGCTGCTGGACGCGTCGCTGCTGCGCGTCGCGGTGCGCAGCCGGCGGGTGCTGCGCGGCCTGGGCGACGGGGCGGCCGAGCATCCGCGTGTGTTCATCTGGGGGCTGCTGGAAGCGCGGCTGCAGACGGTCGAGCTGATGGTGCTGGGGGGGCTGGCGGAAACCGTGTGGCCGCCGGCGGTGGATCCGGGGCCGTGGATGAGTCGGCCGATGCGGGCGCGCGTCGGGCTGCCGGCGCCGGAGGAGGTGGTGGGGCAGGCGGCGCACGACTGGCTGACCGCCAGCTGTTCCGCGCCGGAGCTGGTGCTGTCCTGTCCGGGCCGGCGCGACGGGGCGCCCGCGGTGCCGGCGCGCTGGCTGGTGCGGCTGGACGCGTTCCTCCACGGCCGCGGCGTGCGGCTGCCGGTGCATCCCGCCGGGGCCTGGCTGCGTCGGCTGGACCAGCCGGACGGTCCGGCGGTGCCGGTGCGTCCGCCGACCCCGCGCCCGCCGGTTCGGCTGCGGCCGCGCCGGCTGAGCGTGACCGAGATCGAGACCTGGATGCGCGATCCGTATGCGGTGTACGCCCGGCACGTGCTCCGGCTCAGGCCGCTGCCGGAGCTGGAGCAGGCGGCCGACGCGGCCGATTACGGCACGATCGTCCACGACGCGCTGGCGGCGTTCCTCGAGGCGCATGGCGGGGACTGGCCGGTCGACGCCGCGGCGGGGCTTACGGACGCGTTCGACGCGGCGCTGGAGCAGCGGGCGCTGCGCCCGTCGCTGGCGGCGTGGTGGCGGCCCCGGCTGCGCCGCATCGCGGGCTGGGTCGCGGAGCAGGAAGGACGACGGCGTGCGGACGGCGCGCCGATGCTGCTGCGCACCGAGATCGGCGGCATCGCGACGCTCGACGCCCCGTCCGGCCTGCCCTTCGTGCTGAGTGGCCGTGCCGACCGGATCGAGCGGCGTGCCGACGGCGCCCTGGCGCTGTTCGACTACAAGACCGGCACCCTGCCGAGCGACAAGGCGGTGCAGGAAGGCTGGTCGTCGCAGCTCGTGCTGGAAGCGGCGATGGCGCTGCGCGGGGCGTTCGGGCCGGAGCTGGAAGCGCCGGCGGCGGAGATCGTGTACTGGCGGCTGTCCGGCGGCGCCGAGCCCGGCCGCGAACGGCGTCCGGCCGCGGACGAGGCGCTGCGCTCGCTGGTGGACCGGTGCTGGCGGGCGCTGGGCGCGCTGGTCGCCGCCTACGACGATCCGGAGCAGCCCTACCTGTCGCATCCGCGCCCGGGCCACGCGCCGGACTATCCGGACTATGCGCAGCTGGCGCGCGTGGCGGAATGGAGTGCGGCGCGGGAGGACGGGGCGTGAGCGGCGTCGCGGATGCGGTGGCGCTGGCGAACCGGCAGCAGGGGCTGGCGTCGGATCCGGACGTGTCGGCGTTCGTGTCGGCGTCCGCCGGAAGCGGCAAGACCAAGCTGCTGATCGACCGGCTGCTGCGGCTGATGCTGCCACGGATGGTGCCGGACGACCCGGAACGGCGGCTGGTCGCCGGCACCGATCCGGCGCGGATCCAGTGCCTGACCTTCACCAAGGCGGCTGCGGCCGAGATGTCGATCCGGCTGCAGCGCGAGCTGGGGCGGTGGGTGACGCTGGACGACGCGTCGCTCGACCGGCGGCTGGCGGCGCTGGGCTGCGACGGCGGGGCGGCGGGGCCGATGGCGCTGCGACAGCCGGCGCGCGCCCTGTTCGCGCGGGTGCTGGACCTTCCCGGTGGCATGCGGATCGGCACCATCCACGCCTTCTGCCAGTCGCTGCTGCGCCGGTTCCCGGTGGAGGCGGCGGTCAGCCCGCATTTCCGGCTGGTGGAGGAGACAGACTCCCGCGTCGCGCTGAACCGCGCCTGGGAGGAGGTCCTGGCCGCGCGGGCGGCGGGACCGGACCGGGATGCCGTGTCGCTGCTGGCCGGGCAGGTGGGAGCGGCGGAGGCGGTGCGGCTGGTGTCGCGGCTGCAGGCGAAGGCGCCACTGCTGGCGCCGGCGGTGGCCTTGCTGGCGCGCGACCCGGGGGCAGTCGAGGCGGCACTGCGGGACGTGGCGGGGATCCGGCACGCGGACGAGGCCGGCTGCGTCCTGGCGGCATCGCGTCTGCCGGACGAGGCGGAGATGCGCCGGCTGCTCGGCCTGGCGATCGAGCACGGGACGCCGGCGCTGAAAAGGAAGGCGGAGGGGATCGCGGGCTGGCTGGCGCTGCCGCATCCGGACCGGGCAGCGGCCTGGGACGACTGGCGCGCGCTGTTCCTGACCGGTGCCGGGGAGCCGCGCGCGGCCAAGGGCTTCGTCAGCGGCAGGCTGGCCGAGTCGCGGCCGGAGATCGCGGCAGGGCTGGTCGCCGAGGCGGAACGGGTGGCGGCGGTGGAGGATGCCCGCCAGGCGATCCGCATGGTGTTGCTGACGATGGCGCTGCTTCGCCTGGCGGGCCCGGTGCTGGACCGCTATGCCGACACCAAGCGGGCGCGCGGCCTGGTGGACTACGACGACCTGATCGCCCGCACCCTGATGCTGCTGGCCGACCCGGGATCGGCCTGGGTGCTGTACAAGCTGGATGGCGGCATCGACCACCTGCTGCTCGACGAGGTGCAGGACACCTCCGACCTGCAATGGCGGATCGCCGGCGCCCTGACGGAGGAGTTCTTCGTCGGCCGGGGCGCGGAGCACGAGCGCGCGCTCCCACGCACCGTGTTCGCGGTGGGCGACTACAAGCAGTCGATCTATTCGTTCCAGGGCGCAGATCCGAAGGCGTTCCACGACTGGCACCTGCGCTTCCGCGACCGGGTGCGCGGCGGCGGCGAGGCGTGGCGCGAGCCGGAGCTGACGGTGTCGTTCCGGTCCACGGTGCCGGTGCTGGCGCTGGTGGACCAGGTGTTCGCCAACCCCGAGGCCGCGAGGGGCGTGGTCGAGCCGGGCAGCCGGGGCCGGGTGCGGCACGACTCCGCGCGGCCGGACGCGCCGGGCTGCGTCGAGCTGTGGCCGCTGGTGCCGGCGGCAGCACCCGAGCCGGGCGCGGAGCAGGCGGGAGTGGCGGATGCGGGCGACGATCCGTGGTCGGCGCCGGCGCGCAACCGGGGGCAGGCATCGGCGCCGCAGCGCCTGGCGGAGGCGCTGGCGCGCTGGATCGCGGGCGAGATCGGGCAGGTGCATCCAAGCGGGGGTGCGGCGCTGGCGCCGGGTGACGTGCTGGTGCTGGTGCCGCGCCGCTCGCCGTTCGTGCGGGCGCTGATCCGGGCACTCAAGGCGGAAGGGGTGCCGGTGGCGACGCTGGTGCGCACCGGGCTGGTGGACCAGGTCGCGGTGCAGGACCTGCTGGCGCTGTGCGACGTGCTGCTGCTGCCGGGCGACGACCTGTCGCTGGGCTGCGTGCTGACCAGCCCGATCGGCGGGCTGGAGGACGACAGCCTGATGGCGCTGGCGGCGGAACGGGGCGGGCGCTCGCTGTGGGAGCATCTGCGTGCGCGGGCGGGGGAGCGGACGGACTGGCAGGCGGCGTGGACCGTGCTGTCGACCCTGTTCGCGCGCGTCGACTACGTGTCGCCGCACGCGCTGCTGAGCGAGGCGCTGGGGCGGCTCGGCGTCAGGGCGCGGCTGCTGGGGAGGCTGGGGCCGGAGGCGGCGGAGCCGGTGGACGAGCTGCTGTCGGCGGCCTTGCGCCATGCGGAGGCGCATCCGCCGTCGCTGCAGGGCTTCCTGCATTGGCTGCGCCGGTCGGAGGAGACGGTGCGTCGCGAGCCGGACTCGGCCGGCGACTCGGTGCGGGTGATGACCGCGCACGGCGCCAAGGGGCTGCAGGCGCGGCTGGTGGTGCTGCCGGACACCACCGCGGTGCCGCCCACCGACGAGAACCTGCTCTGGAGCGGTGAGGGGGAGGGCGGCATGGCGCTGCCGTTCTGGGTGCCCCGGGCGGAGCTGGGCTCGGCGCCGACCCGTCGCCTGCGCGACCGTATCCGCGCGGCTGCGGAGGAGGAAAGCAATCGGCTGCTGTACGTGGCGCTGACGCGGGCGGCGGACCGGCTGGTGGTGTGCGGCTGGGAGCCGGGGCGCAAGCCCGGCGGCGAGCCGCCGCCGGGGGCATGGTATCCGCTGTGCCGGCAGGGTTTCGAGGCGGCCGGCGCGGAGGTGCAACCGTTTACCCTGGGCTGGCCCGGGGAGATGCTGGTGCTGCACCGTGCCGGCGACGCGGAGCCGGGATCGCCCGCCGCTCCGGCCGCGATGCCGGAGGGTCCGTTGCCGTCCTGGACCGGCCGCGCGCCGTTCTGGCGGGCGGAGCCACCGCCGGTGGAGCCGCCGCTGCCGCGTCCGTTGGCGCCGAGCCGGCCGGACGATGTCGGGCTCGGCCCGGTGCCGGCGCTGCGCTCGCCGCTCGACGTGACCGGCCTGGGCAGGGGGGAGGCGTTCCGGCGCGGCCGGCTGGTGCACCGGCTGCTGCAGCACCTGCACGAGCTTCCGCCGGAACGGCGCGACGCGGTGAGCCTGCGGTTCCTCGAGACCGGGCCCGACGGGCTGCCGCCGGGGGATGCGGCGCGTGTCGCCGGCCAGCTCCGCGCGCTGCTGGCGCATCCCGACCTCCTGCCGCTGTTCGCACCGGAGGCGCTGGTCGAGCAGCCGGTGGTGGGGGTGGTGGACGGGGTGGTGGTGTCGGGGCAGCTCGACCGGCTGCGCGTGCTGCCGGAGCGGGTGCTGCTATGCGACTTCAAGACCAACCGGCGCACGCCCCCGACGCCGGAGCAGGTGCCGGTGACCTATCTGCGCCAGATGGCGGCGTATCGGGCGCTGCTGGCGTCGCTGTATCCGGACCGGCCGATCCGCTGCACGCTGGTCTGGACCGAGGATGCGTCCGTCATGCCGCTGGGGGAGGCGCTGCTGCGCGCACATGCTCCCGGCACATACCGGACCGCAGGGCATCACGGGCCGGCGGTCGGGGGCGCTGCTTGACCGGCTGCGCCGGCCCGCCCATCTCAGCGCTTGCCCTTCAGGAGATCTCGCCATGAGCCAGAACACGGTTGCCGTCACCGATGACAGCTTCGACGCCGACGTGCTGAAGGCGAAGGGTGCGGTGCTGGTCGACTTCTGGGCGACGTGGTGCGGGCCTTGCAAGATGATCGCGCCGGCGCTCGAGGAGATCGGTGCCGAGTTCAAGGACCAGCTCACCGTGGCCAAGGTCGACATCGACCAGAACCCGATGACCCCGAACACCTATGCCGTGCGCGGCGTGCCGACCATGATCCTGTTCAAGGACGGCAAGCCGGTCGCGACCAAAGTCGGCGCGCTGCCCAAGAGCCAGCTCAAGGACTGGGTCCGGCAGAGCTTGGACGCCTGAGCCTGGACGCCTGAGCCTGGATAGCCGCCGCGGCGGCTACCAGAAGCTCCGCATCGCCTTGAACCGGTGCCAGGAGCCGGGCAGCGCTTCCAGCGCTGCCCGTCGCCGGCTTCCAGACCATCGCTCCACCACCTCCTGTCCTGGTCCATCCGGCAAGCGCTTCACAAGCTCCACCGCGGCGACCGCGTCGTTCAGCTGTCCCATGTCTTCCTGGAGCACGCTCAGCGCTTTGCGGTAGGGCTTCACCGCCTTGTCCTCGTAGAGCGTGTCCAGCATCCCGATGCCGTAGCGCAGCGCCTTCAGCGCCTTGCGCAGGTCGTGCCGCTCCTCGTCGTCCTGCTTCGCGAGCCCGTGGCCGCGCCGGCGCACCCGGCGCGCCAGCCGGTCCAGCAGGGCGGGCGCCTCCCGTGCCAGCTTCCGCTCCGCGTCCTCCTTCGTGAAGAACGCGACCGCGAGGCCGGCCCAGCCTCGCAGGTCGGCCAGCACCGCGTCGGTCAGGGGGGCGTGCAGCACCGTGCGCAGTGCCTCGTGCGCGGCGTCCCGCACCTCGCCGGCCGGGCCGAGGAGGGCGTCGAGCGCGCGGGCGTCCGGATCCAGCTTCCGGATCGCCGGGATCGTCTCGTGCATGAACACGTCCCAGTCGCGCGCCGCACCCAGGCTCCGGCCGAGCCCGCGCAGGGCGTCGTCGAACCCGTCCGCGGCGACCGGCTCCAGGTGCCGACGGAGCAGCCTCAGCGTCGAACGGAGGCGGCGCAGCGCCACCCGGCTCTGGTGGATCGCTTCCATCTCCCCGCGCCGCGCCGATGGCAGGTGGGCGGCCAGGTGGTCCAGCCCCTCGCCCAGCATCAGGCGCAACCCGTCCCCCAGCGTGTCGTCGGCGGAAAGCGGCGGCGGCATGGCGTGTCGCATCGTGGTCCTTGGCCTTGGCCGCGCATCGCGGGGCGGGGCGGCTGTCGAGCCCGGTCATCCGGCTGGTCGTTCCCGCGCCGGTCGACATGAACCGGCAGGAGACGATGCTGACCAGCAGGGACGAGACCGGACACAAGTCCGGGTCGGGCGAGAAAGGCGTATCGCAGGAGACCGTCGGCAGCGGCAAGGACAGGGATCCCAACAACTTTGCCGACGGCAAGGACAGGGTGTCCGCAGCCGGCAAGAAGGGCGGTCATCCCAGCCACTGAAGCCAGCGGTCAGGCGGGAGCGTCGTGCCAGGTGGCCGGCACGACGCCGTTCCGCCGCAGCAGGTCGGGCAGCTCCGGGTCGCACAGGGCTGCCAGTTCCGCCTCGTGCTCGTAGCCGGGCATCAGCCGGTCGAGAAGCCGGTCTCGGCCGCTGGCGGGGTGGAAATAGACCTCCGAGAACCCGTCGGGCAGGCGCTCCACCAGGTGCCGGACCCGGTCCGTCGTCATGTGGCCGCTCCAGGCGAGGCCGAAGCAGCAGTCGTTGACCGCGAGCCCGGCGCGCCGCGCCTGTCGCCGCAACAGCTTGGTCCAGCGCAGCAGGGTTCGGGCTGCCAGGCTGTCCGTTTCGCCAAGTGGACCTGTCGGCTCCGACGGGATCCGCAGGGCAGGGAGCCGGTGACGGAGCCCGTGCCGTATCAGCATCCGGCCTACCGTCGGATGCAGGTGCATGTGCTTGTGCGCGTTGGCGTGGTCCAGTCGCAGTCCGGTGGCGGCGAAGGCGGCGAACTGCGCCTCGATCTCGCGGGCGAGCTGCCGGCGGACCTCCGGGCGGAACGCGTAGCGCAGGCCCAGGCGCAGCTGGTCGGATGGAAACAGGCCGTCGCGGTCGAGCAGCGCCGGAACCTCGGCCTGCGGCAGCACCGCCGGCCCCTCGATCGTCACCAGGTGCAGCCCGACCCGGAGCCCGGGCAGGCGCCGGGCACGGGCGACCGCGTCGGCGGCGGCCTCGCCCGCCACCATCAGGCTGGCGGTGGACAGGATGCCGTCGCGGTGCGCCCGCTCGATCCCCTCGTTGACGGCGAGCGACAGGCCGAAATCGTCGGCCGAGAACAGGACGCGCTTCAGGCGGCGTGTCGGTCGCGCAGGAACTGGAAAAACTCCACGCCTTCGCGCAGGCGGCGCTTCATCATCTGCGGGGAGCGCACCATCTCGCCGACGATGGAGGCGATCTTAGGCGCCCGGAAGTAGAACTTGCGGTAGAACACCTCGACGCTGTCGAAGATCTCGGTGTGGCTGAGGTGCGGGTAGTGCAGCGGCGCGATCTGCACCCCGTTCTCGTCGATCAGCTCCGCGTTCGCCGCGTCCAGCCAGCCGTTCTCGGTCGCCTGCTTGTGCAGGAAGGTGCCGGGATAGGGTGCTGCCAGCGAAACCTGCATGGTGTGCGGGTTCACCTCCTTGGCGAAGGCGATGCTTTCCTGGATCGTTTCCCTGGTCTCGCCCGGCAGGCCCACGATGAAGGTGCCGTGGACCTTGATGCCGAGCTCGTGGCAGTCCTTGCTGAACTGCTTCGCGACCTCGATCCGCATGCCCTTCTTGATGTTGTGCAGGATCTGCTGGTTGCCGCTCTCGTAGCCGACCAGCAGCAGGCGCAGGCCGTTGTCCTTCAATACCTTGAGCGTGGCGCGCGGCACGTTGGCCTTGGCGTTGCAGGACCAGGTGACACCCAACCTACCCAGCTCGCGCGCGATCGCCTCGGCGCGCGGCAGATCGTCGGTGAAGGTGTCGTCGTCGAAGAAGAATTCCCGGACCTGCGGGAACAGCTTCTGCGCGTGCGCGATCTCGGCGGCGACGTGCGCCGGGGTGCGGGTGCGGTACACGTGGCCGCCCACCGTCTGCGGCCACAGGCAGAAGGTGCAGCGCGACTTGCAGCCGCGTCCCGAGTAGATCGAGATGTACGGGTGCTGCAGGTAGCCGATGAAGTAGTCCTCGATGCGCAGGTCGCGATGGTACACGTCGGTCACGAACGGCAGCGTGTCCATGTCGTGGATCAGCTGGCGGTCGCGGTTGGTGACGATCACGCCATCGTCGTTGCGCCAGGTGATGCCGTCCACGTCCTTGAGGTCCCGGCCCTCGGCGATCTCCTTGATGGTGAAGTCGAACTCGTTGCGGGCGACGAAGTCGATCGGCGCGCCCTTGAGCAGGCTCTCGTCCGGCTGCACCGCCACCTTGGCGCCGACCATGCCGATCTTGAGGCTCGGCTTCGCGTCCTTGAGCATCTGCGCCACCTTCACGTCGGACGCGAAGGAGGGGGTGGAGGTGTGCATCACCACCATGTCCCGGTTCTTGATGTCCTCCAGGATCGGCGCCATGCCCATCTTGGCCGGCGGCGCGTCGATCAGGCGGCTGTCCGGGATCAGCGCCGCCGGCTGCGCCAGCCAGGTCGGGTACCAGAACGACTTGATCTCCCGCTTGGCCTGGTAGCGCGAGCCGGCACCGCCGTCGAAGCCGTCGAACGAGGGCGGCTGCAGGAACAGGGTCTTCATCATGGTGCAGGTCGTCCTTGAAGCGGGCAGGAAGGCCGGCCGGCGAGGTGCCTGGGCGGCAGCCGGCCTCAATAGCGGTCGCCGTGCCGCCCGTCACCTGGTTCTTCGGATGGTGGCGCGCCGGGGTCAGTCGCCGGCATCCACGCCGGGCAGGAGCTCGCGGCGCCCCGGCATCGTGGCTGTGCGTGCCGGCAGGTGCAGCGTGTGTCCGCGCCAGGCGACGCGCCGCCCCGACATGCTGCCCAGCATCACCGCGGCCGACAGCCAGTCGCGCATCGGCAGCAGCGCCAGCGGCACCGTGCCGGGATGTCCCAGCATCCGGTCGATGATCCCGGCAGTGACCCCGCGCACGGTCCAGACCAGCGCCAGCACGCTCCAGCTCCAGGCGGAGGCGGGTGCCAGCAGTACGGCCGAAGCGGCCCAGAACAACGGCAGCTGGATTGCCGACAGCGCATAGCCGACCGGCTCGACGCTGCGCACCGTGCGTCCCCAGCGCAACTCGTGCGCGAACAGGTCGCGCAGGCTGGTCTCGGCGGTGGTGGTGACGGTCAGCGCGTCGGCGATGGCGATCGAGGCCCCTTGCGCGCGCACCAGCTTGCCGAGCGCGGAGTCGTCGGCGATGTGCGGCGACAGCGCGTGGAGGCCGCCGATGGCGTCCAGCATCGGGCGTCGCAGCGCCATGGTGGCGCCAAGGCAGTCCTGCCGGCCGAGCAGGCGCGACATCAGCACGCCTGGCAGGAAGTTGTGGTTGACCTGCGCCGCCGCCATCCGCCGCGCTAAGGCCGGGGTTGCCGCCCGGCCGCCGTACAGGGTGGTCACCAGCCCGACGCCCGGCCGGTGCAGCGCCTCCACCACCTGGCGCAGGTAGCCGGGGCCGGCGTGGATGTCGGAGTCGGAGATCACCAGGATGTCGTGCCGCGCCGACGGCAGCATGTTGATCAGGTTGGCGATCTTGCGGTTGGCCCCGTGCGGCGTGGCGTCCACCACCAGCACCAGGTCGAGCGCCGGGAACCGCGCCTGCAGCCGGTGCACCAGGCGGATCGCCGGGTCGGTGCGGCTCTGCACGCCGAATACGATCTGCAGGACGGGATAGTCCTGGGCGCAGAAGGAGGCGAGCGCCTCCTCCAGCATCGGCTCGTCGCCGTGCAGCGGCTTGAGCACGGTCAGGGCGGGCAGCGGCGCGGCATCGTCCCGCCGGCCTGCGCGCGCCCGGCGCCCGAACCGGTGCGCCAGCACCGCACCGACCACCGCCTGGATGCAGCCGAGGCCGGCGACCACCGCTGCGGCGACGCTCAGGGCGAGGGGAATGGTGGCAAGCGTCATGGACCAGGTCAGAACCTCGGCCGCGGGGAACGGTTCAGCCTTCGGAGAAAGCCTGCGTCTTCTTCCTCAGGCTGTCGATCAACGGGGTAGCATCACCGGAGCTCAGGCTTGAACCGAAATCGGCACGCTGCACCGCGACCTGGCTGATGTTGCCATCCAGAAGCACGTCCACCACCTGCCAGGCGCCGTCCGGGCCCGGACGCATCACGTAGTTCAGCGTGGTGGAGGCACCGCCGGCGACGATTTCCGTGTGCACGATCTGTTCGCCCGGCACCGGCGAGGTGGCGACCGCCGGATCGACCTTGAAGGTGTCGGTGCCGCCCGCGGCGAAGTTGGACACGTAGCGGGCCACGGTGAACTGGCGGAACTGCTCCAGCAGAAGCTGCTTCTGCGCGTCCGGCAGGGTGCGGTAGCGCAGGCCCACCGAGCTCTGCAGCACCTGGGACAGGTTGAACACCTGGTCGACCACCGGCGTCAGCCTCTGGGCGCGCTGCGCGAAGGAGCCGCGGCTGTGCTCGATCTCGGTCAGCCGCGCATACAGCGCCGAGATCGGCTGCGTCGCGGCAGGACCGCCGGCAGGACCACTGGCAGGCTGGGCCAGGGCGGCGGGCATGGCGACGACGGGACCGAGGATCCCCAGGCAGAACGCCCGGGCGCATCCGGGCAGGAGCTTGGACAGGTGCATCGGGATCACGATGTCGGGCCGATCCGGCTCAAAGGCAAGTCCGCGCCGGCCTCTGCCACGCCGAGGGCTGCGAGTGCGGCGTGGACGATGCTTCTGGCG
>CAXTVX010000089.1:0-12252 GCA_964247755.1 uncultured Acetobacteraceae bacterium
GGGCGAAGTCGGCATAGATCCGCCCGTCCTCCTCCTCGCTGGCGACGGCCAGGGCAAGCAGCTCGCGCTCGGTCAACTCATCGAATTTCCGCATCGGCAATCATTTGCCCTGGACGGCGGAAAATTCAAGTCGAGGCCACAGCGATGCAAACGCTTCGCGACATCAGGTGAAGTCGTCGCAGTATCGGACGGGATCAATGCCGGAAATGACGCATCCCGGTGAACACCATCGCCACCCCCGCCTTTTCGGCCGCGGCGATCACCTCCGCGTCGCGGATCGAGCCGCCGGGCTGGATCACCGCGGTCGCCCCGGCCTCGATCGCCACCTCGAGCCCGTCGGCGAACGGGAAGAACGCGTCGGACGCCACCACGCTGTTCTCGGTCAGCCGGTGGTCGATCCCCGCCGCCTTCGCCGCCTCCGCGCCCTTGGCCGCAGCGATCCGGGCGGAGTCCACCCGGCTCATCTGCCCGGCACCGATGCCGACCGTGGCACCGTCCTTCACGTAGACGATCGCGTTCGACTTCACGTGCTTGGCGATCCGGAACGCCAGCCGGAGGTCGGCAAACTCCCCTTCGGTCGGCGCACGCTTCGTCACCACCCGGAACGTTTCCGCCCGCCCGTTGTCGCGCGTCTGCGCCAGGAAGCCGCCGGACACGCTCTTGAGCATCACCCCGGGTGCCTGCGGATCGGGCAACGCCCCGGTCAGCAGCAGGCGCAGGTTCTTCTTCGCCGCCAGCACCGCCTTCGCCCCTTCGGTCGCGTCCGGCGCCACGATCACCTCGGTAAAGATCATCGCCATCCGGATCGCCGCCGCCTCGTCGAGCACCCGGTTCACCGCGACGATGCCCCCGAACGCCGACACCGGATCGCAGCGCAGCGCCAACCGCCAGGCCTCGGCCAGGTCGGCCGCCTCGGCCACCCCGCACGGGTTGGCGTGCTTGACGATCACCACCGCCGGCCGATCGAGCTCGGCGACCGCCTCCAGGGCGGCGTCGGTGTCGTTGAGGTTGTTGTAGGACAGCGACTTGCCCTGCACCTGCACCGCGGTGGCGATGCCGGGCCGGTTGCTGCCGTCGGCATAGAAGGCCGCCCCCTGGTGCGGGTTCTCGCCGTAGCGCAAGGCCTCGCGGCGTACGCCGGCGACGGCGAGCCGTGCCGGCAGCAGGTCGCCACGCTCGACGTTGAACCATGCCGCGATCGCCGCGTCGTAGGCGGCGGTACGGGCATACGCCGCACCCGCCCAGGCGCGCCGGTCGGCAAGCGTGGTGCCGCGCAAGGTCCGCAGGCTGTCGATCGCCGCCCCGTACTGGCCCGGATCGGTCAGCACCGCCACGTGGGCGTGGTTCTTGGCCGCCGCCCGGATCAGCGCCGGGCCGCCGATGTCGATGGTCTCGATGCACTCCGCCGGCGCGGCGCCGGAGGCCGCCGCGGCCTCGAACGGGTAGAGGTTGACGCACACCAGGTCGATCGGCGCGATCCCGTGCTGCTCCATCTGCGCTAGGTGCTCAGGCAGGTCGCGGCGTCCCAGGATGCCGCCATGGATCTGCGGCACCAGCGTCTTGACGCGCCCGTCCAGGATCTCCGGGAACCCGGTATGCGCCGACACCTCCTGCACGGCGAGGCCGGCCTCGCGCAGCGCCCTGGCCGAGCCGCCGGTGGACAGCAGCTCCGCTCCGTGCGCCGCCAGCGCCTGCGCCAGCGCCAGGAGGCCGGTCTTGTCCGAGACCGAGATGAGCGCGCGCCGGATCGGCAGGATGTCGTCGGTCATGGTGGCAGGATCCTCATCCGAAAGCGCCATGCCGGCTCGCCGCGGCAGGACACGGCCTGCAGGCGTGGCCGGGAGATGAACCGCCTGCTCGTCGGCAGGCCCTCACATCACATGGCCCCGGCAACACGCGGACGGCGTCTTATCGTGCGGCGAACGCCCTGAGAAGCTGCGCGATCGTGCCCGGATCGCTTTCCTCCAGCACCCGACGCGCCAGCCTGCGGCATTCGTCGAGCGAGGCCTGTCGCACCACCTGCTTCACCCGCGGAATCGCCGACGCGTTCATGCTGAACGAGCGCAAGCCCATCCCCATCAGCAGCGGCACCACCAGCGGGCTGCCTGCGATCTCGCCGCACAGCGACACCGGCCGGCGGGAACGCAGCGCCGCATCGGTGGCCTGACCGATCAGGCGCAGCACCGCCGGATGCAGCGGGTCGTACAGCGCGGACACGTCGGTGGACGCGCGGTCGGTCGCCAGCGTGTACATGGCGAGGTCGTTGGTGCCGATCGCCAGGAACTCCGCCTCCAGCGCCAGGGTCTCCGCACCCAGCGCCGCCGCAGGGGTCTCGACCATGATGCCGAGCGGCGGCAGCCGGTCGGGCAGGCGCACGCCGCGCCGGCGCAGCCGGCGCCCGACCCGCTCGTAGATCTCGCGCGCCGCGCGCAGCTCCGCCAGCGTCGTCACCATCGGCAGCATGATCCGCACCGCAGCGTCGCCCGACACGCGCAGGATCGCCGCGAGCTGGGTTTCCATCACCGCCGGGTGGCGCAGCAGCAGGCGCAGGCCACGCAGGCCCAGCGCCGGGTTGAGGTCGCCAGGGGCGAGGAACCCGGCCATCGCCTCGCTCTGCTTCTCGCCCCCCCAGTCGAGCAGGCGGATGGTGATGCAGTCGCCGCCCATCGCCTCGATCACGCCGCGATAGGCATCCGCCTGCGTCGCCTCGTCCGGCAGCTCGTCGGCGTTGATGAACAGGAACTCGGTACGCAGCAGCCCGATCCCGGCAGCACCCGCCTGGGCAATCAGCGGCAGCTCGGCCGGCAGCTCCAGGTTGGCCTGCAGCTCCACCGCCTCGCCGCCGGACAGCCGCGCCGGCAGCCGGCGCAGCCGGCCCAGGCGCTGGCGCTCGCTCGCGCGGGCCAACACCGCACGATGCGCCGCCTCCATCGTCGCCGTCGACGGGTCCAGCGTGACCAGCCCGACCTCGCCGTCCACCACGGCCTGTACCTTGGTCCCGGCGGCCACCGCATGAACGCTGGCCTGCGCCCGGGCGGTGAAGCCGGCAACGCCGAGCACCGACGGGATGCCGAGTGCGCGCAGCATGATCGCGGTGTGGTCGGCAGTACCGCCCTCGTCGGTCACCACAGCGGCGATCCGCGACGGGTCGATCAGCGCCGCGTCGGCCGGGCGAAGCTGCTCGGTGACCAGGATGCATCCGACCGGCAGGGCGGCGAACGAACGGAATGGCGCCCGGGTCAGGTTGCGTACCAGCCTGCGGCCGATCTCCCGCACCTCCTCCGCCTGCCTGGACGCGGAGGCAGCGTCCTCGGCATCCGACCCGGCCTCGCCAGGTCCCGGACCCGATCCTCGCATGGCCAGACGCCGCGCCAGCGCGTCCGCCTCGTCCGACACCGCCGCCTCGGCGTTCAGCCGGTCCTCGGCGATCCGCCGCGCGACGTGGCGCAGCAGGCGGGACGGACCCAGCATCTGCCGGTAGGCGTCGAGCAGCGGCGCGATCTCCGCCTGGCTGTCCTCGGACAGGAAGGCGAGGCGCGCCTTCAGCTTCTCCAGCTGGCGCACCGAGCGCTGCACCGCCTCGTCGAGCCGGCGGAGCTCCGGCTCCACCTCGGACTCGTCCAGCCGTCGCACCGTGGCCGCGGCCGGTGCCTCGGCGGCGAACGCCATCGCCCCGATGGCGATGCCGGAACAGGCACCAAGGCCGGTGAACCGCCGTTCCTGGCGCTCCGGGCTGCGTACCGGCGGCCTGGCTGCGGCGCCGGTCGACCGCGCCGCGGCACGCCGGCGCTTCGGACGCTCCTGGTCCGGATCGCCGTCAGTCGTGCTCATCGAAACCGGACTCGACCAGGACCGCCAGGGCGTCGAGCGCTTCCTGCGCGTCCCAGCCATCCGCATCGGCTTCGAGCCGGATGCGCACCCCGCGTCCGGCACCCAGCATCATCAGCCCCATGATCGACCGCGCCGACACCACCTCGCCGTCGTGCGACACGTCCACCGGCGTGTTGAAGCGCTCGGCCGTGGTCACGAACCGGGCTGCAGCCCGCGCATGCAGCCCGCGCAGGTTGACGATCGTGACGGTGCGGACGAGGCGGTCGGCGGGCCTGTCCGTCAGCGTCTGGTCGACCGGGGCCATGCCGGACGGTCGACCCGCGCCTCAGCCGGCCAGGACTGGGACATGCAGACGGATGGCCAGATCCGGCGCGTCCTGGCCGTGGCCGATCCCGTCCTCGGACCGGCAGCAGGCGGCGCCGCCGAGGCAGGCCTCGGGCAGGCGGGACGCGGCGGCGATGTACTTCCGGCCGACCGTCTCGGCGATGTCGATACACTCGCAGAGCGTGCTGTGGGAGCGGATCTTGCCCAGCTTGACCAGCATCGGCAGGTTCAGCCCGGCGATCACCTCGGTGCCCGGCCGGGCCAGCATCGCCACCGCGAGGTTGGAAGGCGTGCTGCCGAACATGTCGGTCAGGACGATGACGCCGTCGCCGCGATCGACCGACTCCGTCGCTGCCTCGAGGTCGCGCCGCCGCGCCTGGATGTCGTCGTCGGCCGCGACCGACAGCGTCTCCATCTGCTGCTGCGGCCCGACCACGTGCTCCATGGCCGCGCGCAGCGAGCTGCCGATCTCGCCGTGGGTGATGAGAACGAGACCGATCATGATGCGATCGACGCCACGGCATCGGCACCAGCTGGTATCAGCGACTCATGATCTGTCACGACATGCACCCAGCCGCCTCGTCGGCAGCGCTCCATCTTGCTGGCAGAACCGTTTCCCATCGCCCTGCGGCGGAGCAATCGCAACAAGGCTAGCCCCCTGTCCAGAGATCATTGACCGCCGGATCCGCTGGAGCCGGTTGAAGGTCCAGCCAGCTTCCGCCTCCATCTATGAATATAGGGTTGATGCCAGGCTCCACCGCGCCGTCACGATCCGTGTCATGTTCAAGACACATGACAGGCATTCCTCTCAAGCATCATGCAGCGGGGTTGTCCAGGCCGCCGACGACAAGAAGGCAGCGGCCGAGAATGCAGTCCAGCCCGATCTCGACCCGCAAGGCCGACGACGCTGCAAACGGGGCGATCCGCAGCATCGGCAGGCCGAGCACCGGATGCAGGCACGGCTCCGGCAGCCTGTCCTCCGCCGACGTCGCGCCGGCCACGCTCCCGTCCAGAGCCACCACCAGCCCGAGCGGCACCGAAGCGACGTGATCCATGCGCAGCAGGCCGAGCCCACGCATCTCGACCAGTCCCGCCAAGGCCGGGTGCGGTCTCGCCTGGCCGGCCTCGACCAGAACCCGGTCATCGGCGACCAGGCCGAACCCGCGGTCGATCAGCCGGAGCAGCAGGTCGGACTTGCCGCTTCCGGATCCGCCCAGCAACAGGACACCGGCTCCATGACGGACGGCACAACTGCCGTGGAAGCGGAGCACACCCTGCACGTCGGCCTCCCTGGAACGCCGGTCCGGAACAGCATCGTAACAACCCCGGCCGCGGTCTCAATATGAGTTGAAAATCCATTAATAATAACGCATTTGTGAGCGCGGATGAGGCCGGAGGCTCCATGCTGACGACGCTGTCGATGACGCAGGCCCTGGAACCTGACACTGCGCGGATCGAGCGTCGCCCGGTCAGCGGCCGGCAGGAGGTGCGCGTGCGCCGCATCACCGGCTTCGACAGCAGCCGGGGCGACTTCCCGCGCCGCCTGTCGGAGCAGTGCCGGCAGGCGCTGGCCAATGGTGCCCGCTCGCTGGAAGCGGCCGGCCTGTCGATGCAGGACGTGGTGCGGGTGACCTACTTGGTGCACGATGCGGACGCGTTTCCGGCCTGCTTCCCGTTCCTGCGCGACGCGTTCGGCGATGCGCGCCCGGCGGCGACCATGCGCCTGGTCAGCGGCTTCGACATCCCCCAGGTCAAGATCGAGCTCGAGCTGGTCGCCCGCGGACGTGCGGCCTGATCCTCCGGATCCGCGCCGCTGACGGCATGGCGCTTCACGCAAGGCAAGCCGCGCCCTATTGAGCAGAACCGCGGCGTCGTCCTCGCCGGCGGATACGGCAAACGGGTCCGGGAACCGTCATGACTGCCTGTGACCCGGACGAGAACGGGATCGAGCATGCGGCGCTGCGTGTGGCACTGCTGCGTGCCGAGGCGCGCCTGGCAGCACTTCGGCAGGAGCTGCGGCACGCGCAGCAGGCTCAGGACGCCCTGCTCCGGCGCCCGCCTCCGGAACCGTTGCCGCCCGAGCCGGTCGACATCACCCCCCTGCTGGCCCCGCTCGAAGCCCACGTCGCGCAGCAGGACGCCGAGATCGCCCTGCTGCAGCGGCACCTCCACGCGTTCCACGCCAGCGCCATCTGGCGTGCCACCTGGCCGCTGCGTCGCGTGCTGGACCGTCATCCGGGCCTGGCGCGCACCGGCCGGCGTGCCTTGCGGGCCGGATGGTGGACCCTCACCCTGCAGTGGCCGGCGCGGTTGCAACAACGGGCGGCGTGGCGCGCGGCGCACCTGGCGCCCCCGGATCATCCATCTTCCGTGGCGGCAGAAGCGCCCGTCGCGACGCCGCCACCCGAGTCCGCTCCCGCCCCATCCGCGCCGGCGCTTCCGCCTCCGGCGCCGCCGCCCCTGGTGCTGCCGACCTCGCGTGCCCCGCTGGTCTCGGTGATCGTGCCCGCCTACGGCCAGGTGCCGGCCACCCTGCGCTGCCTCCGTGCCATCGCCGCCTCGGAGACCGAGACGCCATTCGAGGTGATCCTCGCCGAGGACGCGTCCGGGGATCCGGAGGTGGCGCTTCTGGACCAGGTGGTCGGCCTGCGCCTGCTGCGCCGGGACACCAACCTAGGCTTCCTGCACAACTGCAACGAGGCCGCGCTGCACGCCCGAGGCCGTTACCTGCTGTTCCTCAACAACGACACCGAGCCCCTGCCGGGCTTCCTCGACGCGCTCCTGCGGGCGGCGGAGGCGCTGCCGGATGCCGGCCTGGTCGGCTCCAGGCTGTTGTTCCCGGACGGGCGGCTGCAGGAAGCGGGCGGCATCATCTGGCAGGACGGCACCGGCTGGAACTACGGGCGCGGCGACGATCCGGCCCTGCCGCAGTACAACACCCTGCGCGACACCGACTACGTGTCAGGCGCCTCCATCCTGCTCCGGCGCGACCTGTTCGAGGCGCTGCACGGCTTCGATCCCGCCTTCGCACCGGCCTACTACGAGGATGTCGACCTCGCCTTCCGCCTGCGCGCCCGCGGCCTGCGCGTGATCTACCAGCCGGCGAGCGTGGTGATCCACCACGAGGGCCTGTCGCACGGCACCGACCTCACCACCGGCATCAAGGCGCAGCAGGAGGTGAACCGCTACCGCCTGCTGGCCCGCTGGCCGCGCCTGCTGGCCGACCGGCACATGACCCCGGGCACCGACCCGATCCGCGCCTGCGAGCACGCGCGCGGACGTCCTGCCATTCTAGTGATCGACCACTACGTGCCGGAGCCAGACCGCGACGCAGGCTCGCGCTCGACGACCGCGATCCTGGCGGCACTGAAGGAGGCCGGCTGGCTGGTCAAGTTCTGGCCGCAGAACCGCGCCCACAACCATTATACCCTCCTGCTGGAAACCATGGGGATCGAGGTGCTCGACCGCCGCCTGCCGATTGGGTTCGGCGACTGGATCGCGCGCAACGGCCACGTGTTCGGCCACGTGCTGGTCATGCGACCGACCGTGGCGGCCGAGTTCGTCTCCGACCTGCTCCGCCACACCCGGGCGCGGCTCGGCTTCTACGGCGTCGACGTGCACCACCTGCGCATGCGTCGTCAGGCCACCCTGCAGCACGACCCGTCGCTGGCGCGCGAAGCCGACGAGATGGAGCGGCTGGAGCGCCGGCTCTGGGGCGTGTTCGACGTACTGCTCTACCCGTCCGAGGTCGAGGCCGCCCTGGTGCGACGGTCGCTGCCTGGTGCGGCGGCCTACGGGATCGTGCCCTTCAGCTTCGACCGCTTCCGCACCCGGACCACCCCACCCCCGGCGCCGGCGATCCTGTTCGTCGCCGGCTTCGCCCACCCGCCCAACGTCGACGCCGCCATCTGGCTGGTGCGCGAGATCCTGCCGCTGGTGCGCGCCGCCCTCCCGCAGGCAACCCTGGTGCTGGCCGGCTCGCATCCGACGGATGCGGTGCGAGCGCTTGGCGGCGACGGCGTGGTCGTCACCGGCAGCCTCGACCAGGAGGAGCTCGACGCGCGGTACCGCGCCGCCCGGGTCGGGATCGTGCCGCTCCGCGTCGGTGCCGGTGTGAAGGGCAAGGTGGTGGAGGCGATGCAGCAGGGCCTGCCGCTGGTCACTACGACGATCGGCGCCGAAGGGCTGCCTGGCCTGGAGCAGGCGGCACGGGTCGCCGACACCGCGTCCGCCCTGGCCGACATGGTGGTGTTCCTATTGCGCGACGATCGCGCCTGGAGCGCCTGCTCGGCCGCCCAGCGCGCCTACGTGTCGCGGCACTTCTCCCGTGCGGCCCTCGCCACCAGCCTGTTCGCGGCCCTCGACCCTCCGGAGCTCCCGAGCCGGCCCGATCCCGGCTGATCGGCGGCATCCACCGCCTTGCGCGCGAATAAACGATTTCCAGCGCGCCCGAATCCGGCCTATCCCACGCGGCCTGCGGACGCTCGACGCCCGGCTTCCCTTGAAAGGTCGACCATGAACGGAACGGATATAACGCGGGTGCAGTCCTACCTGCGCAAGCTGCTTGGCAACGAGCAGGTCAACGTGGTGGCACCGCCACGCAAGGGCGCCACCACCGAGATCGCGGTCGGGCGCGAGGTGATCGGCACCGTGCATCGCGACGAGGACGAGGGCGAGGTGTCCTACTCGATCCACATCACCGTGCTGGAGGAGGACCTGGCGCCAGCCGCCGAGGCAGCTCCCGCGCCATCGGGCAGAGTCGGGACCCGCCGCTGAGGTCACACCGGACGGCGCGATCGACTTGAGCCTCGTGCCGATTGACGCCCCAACTTGGGCGCCCATAGAAGAAAGCTGTATGACAGCGTAGCCTGGAAGGTGAGGACCGCGCCCGCGAGGCGGCGGGCCGATCCGGCCGGCTGCAGCAGCACATGATCGAACCCGCAGTGTCGAACAGTTCCAGGATCCGGGCAAAGCAGACCGGCCTCGTCAACCCGGTCAGCCGCCGGCCGGTGTTCAAGATCGAGGACGGGGCCGGGCGCGTCCTGCGCCGGATCGGCACCGCGCGCTGTGCGGCCGAAGCGGTGGCACACTACTGGCGCGCGGTCGGTTGCGATGCCAAGTTCGCGCCTGCCATGGCCGAACCGCCTTCCGACGCACGATTGCGCCGCCGGATCGAGGCGGCGCGTTCCCGCGGCCGCAGCGTGCCGCACGGGGACATGCAGACCCACGAGCTGCCGCTGCCCGATCCCGGTGACCATCAGGCTCCGATGCCTCGCCCAATCTCGCGCCCGCGTCGGGCAAGGGTTCCAGACCGTGCGGAGCCCGACCTGTTCGGCCCGGCCGAACCGGACCCCGTCGCGGCAGCAACGGAACCCGAGCCCGCATCCGTCCTGGTGCCGGTACCGGACCCTGATCCGCCGCGGGAACCGGAGGCCTCTTCCGGCCCCCATCATCTCGACCCGCATGCCATGCTTCTGCAGCAGGTCGACCCGCGCAACCTTCGTCCGACCGATCGCAACGATTCCTACCTGTACCACATCACCAACGGCACCGAGGCGGCGACCGCGCTGGAGAACGGGCTGACGGTCAGTGCGCAGGAGCCGATCATCCTGACCGAGCGGCAGGGCGTCGCCTATTGGCTGTCGGTGGTGGCGGAGGACTTCGACGTGATCATGGACGGCCCTGCGGACACGGTCGTGCTGCGGCTGCGCCGGATCGCGGTGGAGTCGCTGCTCGAGCCGGACCAGGACGCGTCGCGCAGCGCCGGATGCGCCTGCTACCTGCTGACCGGCGGCCCGGACGCAAAACGCTAGAGCATCACCGGATCAGGTGTGGTCACCTGACCGGCAAGGATGCGCGTCAAAACAGAGAGCTGGACCGCAATCGGTGACCGAACGTGAACCGGTTGCGGTCTAGCGGCCGACGAAGCTGGCGGCAAAGACCGCCAGCACCGCCTCGGCATCGACGTCGACCGCCACCGCCTGCGCCGAGTGCGCATCCCAGGCGCCCAGCGGGAACGGCGAGTCCTTCGGCTTCTGGATGGTCTGGCCGGCGGCCAGGCCACCGCACACCACCCGGACCGGCCCACGGCGCAGGGTGAACAGGTCGGGACGCAGCGCGTAGATCACGGCCAGGCAGTCATGGGCGAAGATGCCGTCCAGCCGGCGCGTGCGCTGGTGGAAGGCGTGATAGCCGCGCGACACCTCATGCAGGAACCGGCCGTCGTCGCCGCCATCGCGGCGCAGGCGATCCAGGTATTCCCCGTCCATCACCACCTGCTGGGTCACGTCGAGGCCAATCACCGTCACCGGCCAGGATGCGGTGAACACCTTGTCGGCCGCCTCGGGATCGTTGGCGATGTTGGCCTCGGCGACCGGACTGACGTTGCCGGTGTGGCCGTGGCTGCCGAACGCGCCGCCCATCACCACCACGCCCTGCGCCAGCCGCGCGATCTCCGGGTCCTTGTCCAGCGCACGGGCCAGGTTGGTCAACGGGCCGACAGCGATGATCGTCACCTCGTGCGGGTTCTCGCGGATCAGGTCGATCATCATGCGATGGCCGCGCCGACCATCCAGCACGGCATCGGCTCCGTCCGGAACGTCGACGTCGCCCAGCCCGTTCTGTCCGTGCACGTGCCGGGCCGGCTCGCCCTGCCTATGGGTCAAGGTCACCCCGGAGCCCTGCGCCACCGGGGCGGCAAAGCCAAGCCGGTCCTTCAGGAACAGCGCGTTGCGGGTGACGGTGTCGATGTCGGCATTGCCGTGCACGGTAGTGACGCCGAGCAGCTCGAGTTGCGGGCTGCGGACCAGCAGGCAGAGCGCCATCGCATCGTCTACCCCGGGGTCGGTGTCGAAGATCACCTTGCGCATCGAGGGCTCCGCCGGTCGTCGTCCAACCAAGCAAAGACCTCGGCGGGAGGAAACGCAACCGCTGCTTCAGGCAGGAATCCAGCCATCCGCCTTCAGCACCTCGCCGGCGAGGTAGAGGCTGCCGCAGATCAGCACCCGCCCGGGCGGGACATCGGGACCCGCCAGACGAGGCAGCACGGCGGCAACCGTTGGCCCCGGCCGGGCGCGGCCGTGCGACGCGGCGACGATCGCCTCCACCGGCAGGGCGAGGTGCTGGCCCGGTTCGGCAACCGCCCAGACGGTGGTGGCCAGCGGCAGCAGGGGCTGAAGGAAGCCGGCCGGATCCTTGGTCTGCTTCATGCCGACCAGCAGGTGGACCGGACGGTCGACCCAGCCCTCCAGGACGCCGGCCAGAGCCACGCCGGCACCGGGGTTGTGGCCGCCGTCGAGCCACAGCTCCCAGCCTGCCGGCAGGGTATCGGCCAGGCGGCCGCGCAGGCGCTGCAGCCGGGCCGGCCAATGGGTGTGAGCAATCCCGGCATACGCGGCATCCGGCAGGGCGAGGCCGGCGGCGCGCAGGGCGGCGATCGCGAGCCCGGCATTGTCGTGCTGGTGCGGCCCGAGCAGGCCGGGACACGGCAGGTCGAGGGTGCCGGCAGCATCCTGGTAGCGCAGACCCTCCGGACCGGGATCGAGGCGCCAGTCGCGGTCGCGCAGCAGCAGCGGCGCACCCAGTCGGCCAGCCTCGGCCTCGATCACGGCCAGCGCCTCGTCGGGCTGGCGCCCGGTGACGACCGGACGGCCCGGCTTGATGATGCCGGCCTTCTCGCCAGCGATCGCTGCCAGGGTGTCGCCGAGGAACGCCTCGTGGTCCATCGACAAGGCGGCGATGGCGCACGAGGCGGGCGCCTGCAGCACGTTGGTGGCGTCGAACCGACCGCCGAGCCCGACCTCGATGATCGCGAGGTCGGCAGGCGTCTCGGCGAACAGGAGGAAGGCACAGGCCGTCAGCACCTCGAACACGGTGATCGGCGCGCCGGCGTTGACCGCCTCGATGCGTTCCAGTGCTGCGATCAGCACCGCCTCGTCCACCAGGCGTCCAGCGATCCGGAACCGCTCGGTCACGGACACGAGATGCGGGCTGGTGGTGGCGTGCACCGTGAGTCCCGCAGCCTCGGCGATCGCTCGGAGGTTGGCGCAGGTGCTGCCCTTGCCGTTGGTGCCGGCGACGTGGATCACCGGCGGCAGG
>CAXTVX010000090.1:0-11831 GCA_964247755.1 uncultured Acetobacteraceae bacterium
GATGGAACGCACGGTTAACCTCATCGCGATGGTGGCGGTCCGCAGGTCGTTGCGGTCATGGCCGGGGCATCCCGACTAGCCCAAAGCTCTTAACGAGCGTTTAATGATGGTTTAGGCCGCGTGAAGGCGAAGGGATCGCTCGGGATCACAGGGCGTGCTCTGCTCCGCCGCCTTGGCCGCGACTGCGCAGGCGATCGCGGGCGTGCCGTCGGAACCGACGCCGAGGCCCGGCGCGTCGGTCATCGCCGCGTCCGTCATCCGGACCCGCCGCATCGCCCGCTCAACCCTGCGGACGCGCCGCCACCTCCTTCGGCAGGGCACCGAACCCGTAGCGGGCCTGCCGGATCGATGGATAGTTGTGCTTCGCCCACGCGATCAGGCCGTCGAGCGGCTGCAGCACCGAGCCTCCCAGCGCCGACAGCCGTAATTCCACCTGAGGCGGCCTGGTCGGGAACACGTGCCGGGCGACGAGGCCGTTGCGCTGCCAGCGGAACAGGGCGGCCGCCAGCGGCAGGTCGTCAGACATGACGGTTGTCTCCGGCTCACCTGGGCAGGCGGAACTGCCCCCTCAGCCTTGGGAGAAGAAGATTCCTGATCAAGGCCTGGTCTCTTTTCACATTCAGATGAGGTCTGCTCGATGTCTTCCTGTCGCCCCGCCTTCTGGTCGCCAGCGCCGCCGGCAGCTCGGCGGCAGATCCTGACCCGGCTGCTCGAGACCGTGCCTGCCGCGGACGTTTTCGCCACCTTCCGTGCGCACCGGCCGGGCAGCGATGCCGCCATCCGTCTGTCGGCCCTGGGCGTCGAGGTCCGGCTGGCCGACTACGACCGATCGGACACGCTGGACACTGCCCGTTCCGGCATCGACCTGGACGGTTGATCGGCTACACCGACCTGCCCAGGGCGGAATGCGAGTCGATGCTGATCGCCGCCGGGATATCCACCCGACCCAGCCGGCCTGCTGTCAGGCAGCGATGCTGCTGCCATGCAGGGCGCCCTGTTCAACGTCAACCGCCAGTTTCGCTCGCTGCCGGCCGCCCGACCACACCGTTGCGGGCCAGAGCCGCCGCAGCGTCTGGACGTATCCGCGAGTCCGGCGGCATGCCCCGATCGTCACGCCGGGGTCCGGGGGCGGAAGCCCGCCCGAGCCCCTCACCGTCCTCCGCTGCCTGCCGGTCCGTGAGCAGGCGAGCACAGGGTTGTCGCATCGCTTGAGAACAGCTTCCCTCCACCCCATCTTCCTCCCTCGATCCCGAACCGGAACACGCATGCCCGACCGCGCCAACTCGCCCAGCCCCTCCAGCCCGACCTCCGGCACCTGGCGGACGATGGTGGCGCCCTACCTGAAGCCCGACGGCCGGCGGGCGTCGATACAGCTCCTGAACACCGGGCTGCCGTTCCTCGCCGCAATGGCCGCCATCCTGTTCGGCATCGACCGCGGCGTCTGGTGGGTCCTCCTGCTGGTGCCGGCGGCGGCCTTTCTCGTGGTGCGGCTGTTCATGTTCCAGCACGATTGCGGCCACGGCTCCTTCTTCCCGTCGCGCTGGATGAACAACCTACTCGGCGGCGTGCTGGGCGTGTTCACCCTGACCCCCTACGCGTCCTGGCGCGGCGACCACGCGATCCACCATGCCAGCGCCGGCAACCTCGACCGGCGCGGCATCGGCGACGTGACCACGCTGACCCTGGAGGAGTACCTGGCGCTGACGCCCCGGCGCCGGCTCGGCTACCGCCTCTACCGGCATCCGCTGGTGATGTTCGGCATTGGCCCGACCTGGCTGTTCCTGATCAGCCAGCGCATCCCGGTCGGCAACCCGCGACGGCGCTGGCGCGACTGGCTCAGCGTGCTCGGCACCGACGTGGCGCTGCTGGGCGGCGCCACCCTGCTGGTGGTGCTGCTCGGGCCGCTGCCTTTGTTGCTCGGCTGGCTTCCGGTCGTGCTGATGGCGGCGACCATCGGCATCTGGCTGTTCTACGTGCAGCACCAGTTCGAGGACGCCTACTGGCAGCCGAAGCCGTCCTGGGACTTTGCCGCCGCGGCGGTGCAGGGCTCGTCCTTCTATGATCTGCCGTGGCCGTTGCACTGGCTGACCGGCAACATCGGCTTCCACCACATCCACCACCTGTCCAGCCGGATCCCGAACTACCGGCTGCGCGCCTGTCACGAGGCGAATCCGGAGCTGCAGACGGCGCCGCGCCTGTCGCTGCGCCAAAGCATCCGCTGCACCCGGCTGGCGCTGTGGGATACGCAGCGGCGCAAGCTGGTCTCGTTCCGCAGCATCCGCACCCTGGTCCGACAGAAGCCCGGCTCCGCCTGACGCGTGGGGACCCATCCGATCCTGTAACCCGACGGCGCCTGCATCGAATTCCTGGTCAGCCGAACCCGCCCACGATCCGGGCGACAGGCTGATGAAGGAAATCCGGTCATGGCCCTACGCGTCCCGAGACGATTCACTGCCGCAGCATTCACCATCCTGGCCGGAGCAGCGTCGCCGCTGTCCGGGCCTGTCCGGGCAGCCGACGCCACCCA
This sequence comes from uncultured Acetobacteraceae bacterium, assembly GCA_964247755.1. Classification (GTDB taxonomy): domain Bacteria; phylum Pseudomonadota; class Alphaproteobacteria; order Acetobacterales; family Acetobacteraceae; genus Lichenicola. The sequence goes on from CAXTVX010000090.1 coordinate 2,528, forward strand.
TCCCGCGGTAGTGGAACTGTTCCAGAGCCAGGGCTGCTCGTCCTGTCCTCCGGCCAACGCCAACGTCCTGGCGATCGCCGACCGTCCCGATCTGCTGGTCCTGTCCTGGCAGGTCACCTATTGGGACGACCTCGGCTGGAAGGACACGTTCGGCGACGCGGCCTTCACCCGGCGCCAACAGGACTACGCCGACGCCTTCGGGCGTCACGAGGTGTTCACCCCGGAGGTTGTCGTCAACGGACGCAGCGACGTGGTCGGCGACGACCGCGCGCAGCTCGAAGGGCTGATCCGGCAAGCCGATCGCGGCGGGAGTGGACCGGTCATCGCCGTTGCCGGCGACCGCGCCACCGTGACCGGCGCCGGACCGGGTGCCGTCGTGCTCCTGGTGCGCTACGACCCCAGGATCCTGCAGGTGCCAATCCAGCGCGGCGAGAACGGTGGCCGCACCCTCCCGCATCGCAACGTGGTGCGAGAGGTGGTGCCGCTGGGGGAGGCGACCGGTCCGACCCGGACCTTTGTTCTTCCAGCAGCGGGCCAGACCGGGCTCGACACCGCCATCCTGGTGCAGGCCGGCCGGGGCGGCCCCATTCTCGCTGCCGCCCGCGCATGAGAACGGGCAGCCGTGGCGGTTCCACCCGCCCCGGCTGCCCGATTGCTCCACCGTCGATGGGGCCGGCTACTTCGGCTGGTCCGGAGCGGACATCCTGTCCGGCATCGCATGCGCCATGGCGCCGTGTCCCATCGTGTCGTGGGACATGGTGTTGTGCCCCATGCTGTCATGCGCCATCGCGCCGCCGTGGCTCGTCGCGGTGGGATGGGACATGCTGTCATGCGTCGTCGGCGTCCGGGTCGCATCCTGCGCGAACGCGCCGGCGGACAGCGGCAACGCCAGCAGGGCGGCGGCCGGAACAACGAACAAGCGGTTCATCCTGTGTATCCTCATGCTGCACGGGCAGTCGGCATCGTCGCCGTTCCCTGCCTGCTCATTCGCCGGCGATGCTCTCGCGGTTACAGGTGTAGCGGCGCGCACCGACAGGCGACCGGACCCGCAACAGATGGTCTGTCCCGACGCAAATCCGCCGGAACGGATGGCAGCGGCCGGCGCACATTCACTGAGACCGACGCCTGATCGGCGGAACGGACGCGCAGCAGATCGTCGACGACGCAGGATGACAGCCGAGGGATGGCAACGCCTGTCCGGGTACGGAGGGCAGTGCCCCCCGCCGCAACGAAGAGATGCTGTCCTATCCTCAATTATACCAACCGCACCCAGCTCGAGCGGCTGTGGGCCGGAGTGGGGGAATGGCGTGCGGTCGTCATGCGCCGCGCTTGAGCCGCAGGACGGACCAACGACCGCATGCTCCTTCATGGTCATCCTCTGCCTCGCTGCCACGCGCGACTGGATCAAGGGATGGCAGGTCCTAACGTCGGGCTGTCTGCCGTGCCTGCTCGATCGCAGCGACCACGGCCTGCGAAACCAGGTCCGGCCGGTCGGTCATTATGATGTGCCCGCTCCCTTTCGCGATCACCACGGCGCGGTTCGCGGCAGCGTGCGCGAAATCCACGTGATCCCGGGTCCAGGCCGCGTTCTCCGCCGGCGTCACGAACGGCGGGTGCTCGGACACGATCACGCTGTCCGGCACGCTGTCCGGCCAGTGCATCGTGTGGAAGCCGTGCTGCATGGCGGGGGCGCCGCGAAGAACGCGTTCCATGTGTGGCCCTGCTTGTCGGTTCATTCCATGTCCTTCGGGAAGGTTGTCGCCATCCGCCCCATTTCCTCGTCGGTGCAGAAAGACGGGACGGTGCTGTCCACCAGGACGGCGCGGGCGACCCAGTCCGGGTTCTGGTTGACGAAGGGAAGCGCAACCTCACCACCAAAGGAGTGGGCCACTAGGGCGATGTTGCGGTTGGCGCCAAGAGCCGAGAGACCCGCCTTGAGGTCGTCCACCTCGTGTTGCAGCCGCACCGGGCGCGTGTCCTCGTCGCTGTCGCCGAAGCCGGCACGGTCGAAGGTGATCAGCTCGGCGCCGGTGTCGCGGTGGATGGTGCCGAGCACGGGCCCCAGGCTGATCCGTCCAGGCCACCGCCGGCCTCGAACACCACCGCTGGTCGGCGACCGGGAATGACGTGGAACGCGACACGGCGGCCGCCGACGTCGATCAGTCGGGTCTGTGCAGCCGGGGATGGTGCGGCAACGGCCATTGCGGTTGCGGGCGAGGCAGCCGTGGCTGAGGAACTGGCGGCGCACCAGGCCAACGCGGCGCCGATCAGGGTTCGTTTCCGCATCCAGCGCATCCCGTCCTGTCGTTACGCGACTGGATGCTGCCGTCTCGGTCGTCCGGTCGCAACCCACGACGGACATCCTTGCCGGCGAGAAGTGCCTGCCTCAGCGTGTTGACGATCGCCAGCGTCCTGCCACCTCCGACGGCAGCCCACGTGACGGCCGAACGGAGGTGCAGTGCGGCCGTATTTCGTGCGGCCGGCTGCCGACCTGATCGTGGTCACCCATGGCTCCGCCACCGTGCGTCCGACGTTGGCTTCCATGCCCGCCAATCTGCGTCGGATCAGGCACGCGGTTGCCTGTCCGGGCGCACATCGTTGCGCGCAGGCTGCGCATGCGGTCGTCGATCGGTGCTCACGACCCGCCGAACCAGTTGTAGCCCTGGTTCTCCCAGTAGCCCCCCGGGTTGCGGTTGGTGACGGTGATGGCGGCGATGTATTTCGGGTTCTTGTAGCCGAGCTTGGTCGGCATGCGCAGCTTCATCGGCGCGCCATAAGCTGCGGGGAGCGGTTCGTCGCCGTAGTCCAACGCCATGATCGTCTGCGGATGCAGCGCCGTCGCCATGTCGATGCTGGTGAAGTAGTCGTCGAAGCACCTGAAGCCGACATAGCGGGCGCGCAGATCCGCACCAATCCGGCGCAGGAAGATCGAGAACGGCACGCCCGACCATTGCCCGATCGCGCTCCAGCCTTCCACGCAGATGTGCCGGGTGATCTGGCTCTGCTGCGGCAGCTGCCGCAGCATGGCGAGCGACCACGGCCTTCGGTCGGCGATCAGGCCGGACAGCTCCAGCCGCCAGGCCGACGCGTCGACCCTGCGTATGTCGTCCATGCCGTAATACGCGTTGAACGGGAACGGCCGGGTGATGGCGCTCGGCGGGAACGTGGCGGCCAGCCGGCTGGTGTCGAACAGGGCCGCCTGCACCCGGTCGTTGAAGCGCCCTACCGCGGCCAGCGCCTTGTCCACCGCATCCCCATCGTCGAGGTTGCATCCGGTCAGCATCGACAGCGCGCCCAGCGACAACGCGCCGCGGAGCATCAGGCGCCGCTCGATCCTGAGAAGCTCCGGGCGCACCGCCTCGTATCCCGGACGCCGCCTGGTCGCGCTCATGCCCGGTCTCCGGCCTCGCGCGATGCGAGGCGTCCGCCGGTGATCATGCTGCGCAACGTCGAGGGCACGAGCGCCACCAGCAGCAGATGCACTGCCAGGAAGCCCACGATCGCCGTCATCAGGGCGAAGTGGATCCGGCGTGCCAGATCGTAGCCGCCGAAGCACCAGGTCAGCCATCCGAGCTGCACCGGCTTCCAGATCGACAGCCCGGTGGCGACCACCAGCACCGCCACCACCAGCACCCCGGCGTAGAGCAGGCGCTGCACCGCGTTGTAGTGTCCTTCGCGATGGGGAAGGCGCAGCCGCAGGGCGGCGCCGGCGTCGCGCAGCACCGCGCGCGGTCCGGGTGGGCGGATGTCGCGTCGAAAATGCCCGCTGCCGACGCCATAGACCAGGTAGACCAGGCCGGCGCCGAACAGGGTCCACATGGCGGCGAAGTGCCAGGCGAGCGCGCCGCCGAGCCAGCCGCCGAGCGTCGCCCAGGCCGGAAAGGTGAAGAACAGGATCGGCGACGCGTTGTAGATCTGCCAGCCGCTCATGATCATGCAGATCACCGAGGCGGCAGCGATCCAGTGCGTTAGGCGCACCGCTGCCGGATGCGCCTTCGGTGCCGTGCTCGGTTTCGTTCTCGTCATGAAGGCCATCCCCGTTCGGTGGCTCGTTCGCGGGAGGCAGGCCCGCGGTTACATCGCCGCCCTCCGTTCCGCTGTAACCGTTCATACGGCACGGCCGAACAGGATCATGCAGCCGCGATGGGTCGGGACATGTGCGCAGCATGGAAGCGGGACTTAGGTCCGAACGCTCGCGCCCGGCAGCCGGGCGGCCTATCCTGGCGCGGCAGGGCGGCTCGTGACCGGCAGGAGCAGCATCGACGGGGATCCGCGTGGCCGAGCCCGACTGGGACAGGATGATGCAGGCGGCCCAGGCCGGCGATGCCGACAGCTACCGCCGCCTGCTCGCCGAGGTCGGCGTCTGGCTGCGCCGCTACTACCTCCGTCGGCTGCCGCCGGCGATGGTCGACGATGCGGTGCAGGACACGCTGCTTGCCGTGCACGAGAAGCGGCACACTTTCGATCCGGCCCGGCCGTTCGGCGCCTGGCTGGGTGCCATCGCCCGCTACAAGTGGATCGACCGGTTGCGCGCCATGAAGTCCCATCCCACCGAGGAGCTGGACGAGAACCTTTCCGTCGCCGGCCACGAGGACGCAGTGTCCAGCGCCGTGTCGCTCGAACGCCTTCTGGCCGAGCTGAAACCGTCCCAGGCCGACGTCATCCGCCTGGTCAAGCTGCAGGGTTTCAGCATTCTGGAAGCGTCCCGCCGGACCGGGCAGACCATGTCGCTGGTGAAGGTCAACATCCATCGCGGCCTCGGCCGGCTGAGCGCGATGATCCAGGACCGCAAAGATGCCGGATGAATCCCTGATCGACCGCCTGGCCGCAGACCTCAGGCCGGTGCGGCCGCGCACCGACGGGCGTGACGGCCTGCTCGTCGGCGGCGTCTGCCTGCTGGAGCTGGCGCTGTTCCTGCTGATGGGCGCGATGCGGCCCGACATGCCGGCGGCGATGCACCACCCGAGCTTCTGGTGGAAGCTGACCAGCCTCGGGCTGATCGCCGCCGTCAGCGGGACGGCCTCGGTGATCTCGTTCCACCCGGCCGGATCGCCGCGGCGGGGGATCCGCTGGGTGCTGGCGATCGTGGTCGCCTGCCTCGCCGTCGGCTGGGGGCTCGATGCGGGCCGCGCCGGCTGGGCCTCGCTGGCAACGCGGCTCGACTGGCCGCACGGCGTGCAATGCCTCACCAAGATGGTGCTGCTGGCGCTGCCGGCGGTGACTGGGCTTGCGGTCCTCATGCGTCGCGGCGCGCCCACCGACCGTTCCGGCACCGCCTGGAGCGTGGGAATCGCTGCCGCGGCCTGGGGAGCGTTCGTATTCGTGTTCGCCTGTCCGTCGGACGACCCGCTCTACATCGCCTCCTGGTACATGCTGGCTTGCCTGTGCATCGCCGTGTCCTCGCGCCTGCTTCTGCCCGTGCTGGCGCGATGGTAGGAGAAGGGCGTTCGACTGCCGAAGGCCCTCCCATCATGACGCTGCTTCCCGACGATGCCGGTTCCGCCGCCCTGATCGGCCGGGTCCAGGACCCGGAGGTCGGCGGCCCCTGCCTGGTGCAGCTGCGTGGCAGCCGCCTGGTGGACGTGACCGCGGCCGGTCCCACCCTGTCGGCGCTACTGGAGCGCGACGATCCGGCCGGCGCCGCCTCCGCCGTGCCCGACACCCGCTCCTGGGACGCCGACGAGGTGATCGCCCGCAGCCTCGGCACGGGCCTCGGCACGGCGGCCGGCAGCGGCCCTTATCTGCTTGCGCCCTGTGACCTGCAGGCGATCAAGGCCTGCGGCGTGACCTTCGCCGGCAGCATGGTCGAGCGGGTGATCGAGGAGCGCGCCAAGGGCGATCCCGCCCAGGCGGCCCTGCTGCGCACCCAGCTGGCCGACGCCATCGGCAGCCGGCTCGACGCCCTCCGCCCCGGCTCGCCGGAAGCGATGCAGGCCAAGCGGGTGCTGATCAGGGAAGGCATCTGGTCGCAGTATCTGGAGGTCGGCATTGGCCCGGACGCGGAGGTATTCACCAAGGCCCCGGTGCTGTCGGCGGTGGGCGCCGGCGCCGCGATCGGCATCCTGGCCTCGTCGTCCTGGAACAACCCGGAGCCGGAGGTGGTGCTGGCGGTGGACAGCCAGGGGCGGATCCGCGGCGCCACGCTCGGCAACGACGTCAACCTGCGCGACATCGAGGGCCGCAGCGCGCTGCTGCTGGGCAAGGCGAAGGACAACAACGCGTCCTGCGCCATCGGCCCGTTCCTGCGCCTGTTCGACGCCAGCTTCGGGCTCGACCAAGTGCGCGGCCTGGCACTGGACCTGACCGTGACCGGTGCCGACGACGGCTTCGTACTGCACGGCCACAGCTCGATGCGCGAGATCAGCCGCGACCCGGAGGATCTGGTGGCGCAGACGATCGGCGCGCATCACCAGTATCCCGACGGGTTCATGCTGTTCCTCGGCACGCTGTTTGCGCCGGTGCAGGACCGCGACACGCCGGGCGGCGGCTTCACTCACAAGCTCGGCGACCAGGTGGAGATCGCGGCACCAGGGCTCGGCCGCCTGGTCAACCGGGTGACGCATTCCCAGGACGCCCCGCCCTGGCGCTTCGGCATCGGCGCGCTGATGCGCAACCTGGCCGGGCGCGGCCTGCTGTAGTCGTCAAGGGAGATCCCGATCACGTGGACCACCTGATCGGGTGAAGATGCTCGTCGAGACAACAAGCTAGGGTATCTGCAGTGTACCCGCGTGAACGGAGAACGCTTCAGCGTTTCGGCAGCACGATCGGCTCGAGGCGGCCCAGCACGAACACGTAGGACACGATCCCGGCCAGCAGCACGATTCCGGCGATCAAGAAGCTCAGCGTGTAGGAACCGGACAACGAGATCGCGTAGCCGGTGGCCACCGGGGCCACCACGCCCATCATGTTGTTGCCGAAGTTCATGATGCTGCCGATGGTGGCGGTGCCGCCCTGCGGCGCGATCAGCGACGGGATCGACCAGCCCACCGGCGCCGCCGCCGCGAGGCCGGACAGCGCGACCGAGATCCAGGCGATCGCCCAGCCGGGATCGCGGGTCAGGGTGGCGCCGAACACCGCCAGGCCGAACAGCATCCCCACCACCAGCACCGTCTTGCGCACGACCGTCTCGTCGCCGCCGCGCCCGATCAGGTGGTCGATCAGCCAGCCGCCCACTACGAGGTCGGACACGGTGGCGCAGGCCCACGGGATCGCGGCGAATCCCGCCGACTTCAGGATGCTCATGTGCATGCTCTGCACCAGGTAGTTCGGCAGCCAGGTCAGAAACAGGTAGAACGAGTAGCCGTAGGCGGCGAAGCCGATCGACAGTCCCCACACCTTGCGGTTGCGCAGCAGGTCGCCGAGCAGCCGGGAGCCGCCGACGGGCGCCGGGCCCTCCGGGGTGGCGCCGCCGGCGACGATGTACTCGTGTTCCACACGGCTCAGCCGCCTGTCCTGGCTCGGGTCGCGGTAGATCAGCACGAAGGCCGCGAAGTAGCACAGGCTGAGCACGCCGGTGATGCCGAAGCCCCAGCGCCAGCCCAGCGTGACCACCGCCAGCCCGACCAGCGGCACGCCGATCACGTTGGAGAACTTGGCGGCCGCGTCGAACAGCGCCGTCGCCAGCGCCCGCTCCTGGCGCGGGAACCAGTAGCCGGTCGCCTTGGCGCTCGCCGGGAATCCGGGCGCCTCGGCGATGCCGAGCACGATCCGCGCGATCATGATGCCGGCGAAGCCGCTGACGAAGGCGGTGCCGATCGAGGCGATGCCCCAGAGCAGGGTGCTGATCCGGTTCACCCGCGTCACCCCGAACCGGTCGAGCACCAGCCCGGTCGGGATCTGCAGCAGCGCGTACGACCAGAAGAACCCGCTCAGCAGCCAGCCCTGCTGGACGGTCGTCAGGCCGAAGCTTTCATGCAGCTGGGGGGCTGCGACCGACAGGCTGATCCGGTCGAAATAGTTGATCAGCACCCCGGAGCCGAGCAGCAGGCCGATGCTCCAGCGCCGGCGGGGAACAGGCGACGTCGACATGGACACCTCCATCCGGCGGTCGCCGGAACCGCCGGATTACGGGACAACCCGCCGGCTGGCCAGCAGGGCCGACAGGATCCCCGCTGGCGACGAATACAGGAATTGAGATGCGTCACAGGATCCGACCGTGTCGATGACGCATCAGACTACATTTTGTTAGTCGTGCGCCGGCCGGAACGGGATATGGTCGTCCCGATGTCCGAGCCAGCCGTGCAACCCTCCGACGTCCGGGCCCACTTCATCCGCCATGTCGTGGCGCCGACGCTGATCGTCATCCTGTTCGTCCTGGTCGCAGGCGGCTTCGGGCTCTACTGGACGGCGCACCAGGCGAACGAGGTGTCGGCCGGGCGGCAGACGCGCATCGCCCGCAGCTCGATCGCCGACACCCTCGAGGACCTCGCCCTGCAGCAGCGCAGCGTCGCCGCCTGGCCCGCCTTCGCCGAGGAACTGGCCCGGCCGGTGCACGATCCTGGATGGCTCGACCGGTTCACCGGCGTCTGGCTCTACATGATGTTCGACCACCAGATGGTCTTCGTCCTCGGCAGCACCGACCAGCCGGTCTATGCCAGCGTGTCGGGGCGGCGTGCCGGCAGCGACGCCTTCGACGCCATCGCGACCGACGTGCTGCCGCTGGTCCGGCTGCTCAGGCGCGAGGCCGGACCGGAGCCGGATCCCAATGGTGCCGCCGACATGCCCCATCTCGGCGGGATCATGCTCGTCGGAGGCCAGCCGATGGCGGTCAGCGTCGTGATCGTCCGCGTGCCGCGGCCGGGCACCCCCGACGACGTGCTGGTCGACATGAAGCGGTTCGATGGCGCCTACCTCGCCGGCATCTTCCACCGCTACGCGCTCGACGGCGTGCGCTTCTCCGGCATCGGCGCGCTGCGTCCGAAGGAGCACGCCCTGGCGCTGCACGACCCGCTGGGCCGTCCGGTCGGCTGGGTCATGTGGCGGCCCGAGCTTCCGGGACGCCGGATCCTGGGCCTGCTGGTGCCGATGGCGCTGCTCCTCGCGATCATCCTGTTCGCGGCCGTGAGCCTGCTGCTGCGCTCGTTCTGGAGGATCAGCCTGGCCCAGGAGCGGTCGGTGCGCGAGCTGCTGGAGAACGAGGCCAACGTCCGGCACCTGGCCGAGCACGACTCGCTGACCGGGCTGCCCAACCGCGTGCTGTTCGACCGCAGGCTGCGCGAATGCGTGTCGCCGGAGGTCGGCACCGGGCATGCCGGGCTGTTCATGATCGACCTGGACCGGTTCAAGCAGGTCAACGACATGCTGG
>CAXTVX010000091.1:0-11622 GCA_964247755.1 uncultured Acetobacteraceae bacterium
TAGCCCGCCACCGCCGGCAGGGTGCCGGCGCTGCCCATGTCGTGGTCGCCGTCGACCGTGTCGATCAGCCAGGCGGGGGCCCCGGTCGGCGCCACCAGAGCGTCGAGGTGGCTGGTCGCCAGCAGCCGGTCGATCCCCTCCGGGCCGGCGCGGCGGTGGGCGTTGTCGCGCGCGGTGCGGTAGGCGGGATCGTCGAGGCCCTTGGTGGCTTCCGCCTTCAGGAACAGCTCCTGGCCGAACAGGCCGAGCTCGCGGTCGTGGTGCGCCTGGTTGAAGGCGATCAGGGCGGCCAGCGTGGCCGGCTGGCCCTTCGCCGGGGTGCCGGCGAGGTAGGTGTTCAGCCCGTCCTTGAGCTCGCACAGCAGCACGGTCTGCTCGTCGTTGCCGATCGCGTCGAGGTCGGGGAAGCTCGGGATCTCCACCAGCGTGGCGCCCCCCTGCCGGAGCACGGCGAGGGCGGCGTCGAACGCTTGGTCGAGCTCGGGATGGTAGCCGGCGGCGAAGCGCATCACCCCGATGCGTCGGTTCTTGAGCGCGCCGGCGTCGAGGGCGGCCAGGTAGTCGGTGCGACGGGTGTCGGCGTCCCGGGTGGCGGGGTCGGACGGGTCGCTGCCGGCAATCACGTCGAGCAGCCGGGCGGTGTCGGCGACGGTGCGCGTCATCGGCCCGGCGGTGTCCTGGGTCGCCGAGATCGGGATGATGTGGGTGCGCGGGATCAGCCCGACGGTGGGCTTCAGGCCGACCAGGCCGCTGATGGAAGCCGGGCAGGTGACGGAGCCGTCGGTCTCGGTGCCGATCGCGGCGGCGGCGAGCGAGGCGGATACCGCGACGCCGCTGCCCGAGGAGGAGCCGCAGGCGGAGCGGTCCAGCGCGAACGCGTTGCGCGTCAGGCCGCCGACGCCGCTCCAGCCGCTGACCGAGCGCGAGCCGCGCATGTTGGCCCATTCCGACAGGTTGGTCTTGCCCAGGATCACCGCACCGGCGGCGCGCAGACGCGCTACCAGTGGCGAGTCGCGGCCCGTGAGGTTGTGCTGGAGCGCCAGGGAGCCGGCGGTGGTCGGCATCCTGTCCCTGGTCTCGATGTTGTCCTTGACCAGCACCGGGACCCCGTCGAGCGGCAGGGGATGGCCGGCGGCGCGTCGGCGGTCGCTGGCCTCTGCCTCGGCGAGCGCGTCCGGGTTCAGCGCCAGCACCGCGTGCAGCGATGGGCCGGCGTGGTCGATCGCGGCGATCCGCGCGGTGTAGGCGCGGACCAGCGCTGCCGCGGTCACACGGCCGGCGGCGAGGTCGGCCTCGACCTCGCTCATGCTGCGTCCTTCGACGGGATAAGGGGAGGCGGGATGGTGGGGCTGGTCGGCGGACATGGCGAGGCTTCCCCAGGAAAAGCTGCACAGGGCCGCCGCCGCGATGCGGCGCGGCCAGGCGGATGGCGTGAACGGGGCGGAGGCGCGGTGTGGCATGGTCGCTTTCGGGTTGGACACGGTCAGGGTGCCGGCGAGGGATGAACGGCGGTCCAGCGGTCCATCTCGGCGATCTCGCGCTTCTGCGCGGTGATGACGTCCCGGGCCAGGCGGCGCAGTTCGGGATCGCGGCCGTAGTGCAGCTCGACCTCGGCCATGTCGATCGCGCCCTGGTGGTGCGGCGTCATCATCGACACGAAGTCGTGGTCCGGGTCGCCGGTGACAGGTGCGTGGTCCATCGCCTGCTGCATGGACCTCATCCCCGACATCATCGCCCGGTCCGCGGCGCTGCCGGCGCCGGCCGGAGCGGCCATGGTCATCTCGGCGGCCCGCGCCAGGGGAAGCGACATCCCGGCGAGCAGGGCGCACAGGAGGATCCTGCGGACGGGTGTGCGGCGCTGGTCGATCATTCTGGCTCCCCTGGTGGCGACATGTCCCTTCGGGATCGGGACGGTGCCAAGGCTGCCATCGCGCCGCGGCCGGTCGCAACCCATGTCCCGCTTCGCGTCCCACGTCCTGCTTCGCGCCTGGGGCCGCGATCCCGTATAGGAGCGCCGATGCAGCTCGCCTTCCACAAGATGCACGGGGCCGGGAACGATTTCGTCGTGCTCGACGGGCGCGTGCGCCCGCTCGACCTGTCGCCGGAAACGGTCGTGCGGCTGGCCGACCGGCGCACCGGGATCGGCTGCGACCAGCTGGTGCTGCTGGGGGCGGGCGAGGCGCCGGACGAGGTGGGCGCGCGCTTCTTCAACCCCGATGGCAGCGAGGCGGGCGCTTGCGGCAATGCCACGCGCTGCGTGGCGCTGCTGGTGACGGAGGCGGTGCCGGGCTGCGCGGTGGCGGTGCGGACCCGGTCCGGGCGGCTGCCGGCACGGGTGCTGGAGGATGGGCTGGTGGAGGTGGAGATGGGCGTGCCGGCGTTCGGCTGGCGCGAGCTCCCGCTGGCACGGGAGGCCGACACGCTGCACCTGCCGCTCGGGGGCGACCCGGCCGGATGCTCAATGGGCAACCCGCACGCGACCTTCTTCGATCATGGAGGCGATCCCGGGCTGGCCGGGCCGGCGCTGGAGTGCCACCCGCTGTTCCCGGAGCGGGCCAATATCGGCTTCGCCACCGTGTTGTCGCCGGAGCGGCTGCGCCTGGTGGTGTGGGAGCGCGGCGCCGGGCTGACCCGTGCCTGCGGCTCCGGCGCCTGTGCCGCCGCGGTCAACGCGGCCAGGCGCGGGCTGACCGGACGGCGGGTGGCGGTCGAGATGCCGGGAGGCGTGCTGGAGGTCGACTGGCGCGCGGACGGGCCGGTGCGCCTGACCGGGCCGGCGGTGCTGGCGTTCACCGGCAGCGTGGCGCTGGACGGCGTTCGGTGAGCGGGCCGGACATCCTCACCTTCGGCTGCCGACTGAACACGGTTGAGAGCGAGGTGATGCGCGCGCATGCGGGGGGGATGGAGGAGCTGGTGATCGTCAACACCTGCGCCGTCACCGCGGAAGCCGAGCGGCAGGCGCGGCAGGCGATCCGGCGCACCCATCGCGAGCGGCCGGGGGCGCGGATCGTGGTCACCGGCTGCGCGGCGCAACTCGATCCCGGCGCCTGGGGGGCGCTGCCGGGGGTGGTGCGGGTGCTGGGCAACGAGGACAAGCTGCGGCCGGACAGCTGGAGCGAGGCAGCGCTCGGCAGCGGGGACGCGGTGTCGGACATCATGGCGGCGCGGGACACGGCGGCGCACCTGGTCACCGAGTTCGTGGGCCGGTCGCGGGCGTTCGTGCAGGTGCAGCAGGGGTGCGATCACCGCTGCACCTTCTGCATCATCCCGTTCGGGCGCGGCCCGAGCCGGTCGGTGCCGGTCGGCGCGGTGGTGGAGCAGGTGCGGGCGCTGGTAAGCGCGGGGTATCGCGAGGTGGTGCTGACCGGGGTCGACGTCACCTCCTATGGCGGTGATCTGCCGGGACGCCCGGCGCTGGGGCAGCTGGTGCGCCGGCTGCTGGCGCTGGTGCCGGAGCTGGGGCGGCTGCGGCTGTCTTCCCTGGATCCGGTGGAGATCGACGAGGAGCTGTGGCGGCTGATCGCGGAGGAGGCGCGGCTGATGCCGCACCTGCATCTGTCGCTGCAGGCGGGATCGGACCTGGTGCTGAAGCGGATGAAGCGCCGGCACGGGGTGGCGGACGCGGCGCGGGTGGTGGAGTGGGCGCGGCGCCTGCGTCCCGGGATCGGCTTCGGCGCGGACCTGATCGCGGGGTTTCCGACCGAGGACGAGGCGTCGTTCGCGGAGACGCTCGGCTTCGTGCGGGAGCAGGCGCTGCCCTACCTGCATGTGTTCCCGTACAGCGAGCGGCCGGGGACGCCGGCGGCGCGCATGCCGGCGGTGCCGGTGGCGTTGCGCCGCGAGCGCGCAGCGCGGCTGCGCGAGGCGGGAGCGGCGACGGCCCGGGGGTTCCACCAGGCGCTGGTCGGGCGGACGCTCGAGGTGCTGCTGGAAACGCCGACCGGCGGGCATTCCGAACAGTTCGCGCCGGTGCGGTTCGCCGTCGAGGCGGGGAGGCCCGGAGAGGTGGTCGCGGCACGGGCGGTCGCGGCCGATGCGCGCGGGCTGCACGGGACGAGGATCTGACGATGGCGCTGGGCTTCTTCAACCGGCTCAAGGAAGGGCTGTCGCGATCGACGCAGAAGCTCGGCGGCAACCTCGCCAGCGCCTTCACCCATCGCCGGCTGGACGAGGCGGCGCTGGAGGAGCTGGAGGAGCTGCTGATCGCGGCTGATCTGGGCCCGGCGGTGGCCGGACGGGTGATCGACGAGTTCCGTCGCACCCGGTTCGGCAACGACGTCACCGACGCGGACGTGCGGGACGCGCTGTCGGCCGAGATCGCGCGGGTGCTGGAGCCGGTGGCGATCCCGTTCGTGCCGGACCCAGCGCTCAAGCCGCACGTGGTGCTGGTGGTGGGGGTGAACGGCACCGGCAAGACCACCACCATCGGCAAGATGGCGCTGCAGTACGGCCGGCAGGGGCTGAAGCCGGTGCTGGTGGCGGGAGACACCTTCCGTGCCGCGGCGGTGGAGCAGCTGCAGATCTGGGGCGAGCGGGTGGGGGCGCCGGTGATCGCCGGGCCGCCGAAGGCGGACGCGGCGGGGCTGGCGTTCGAGGCCTGCAAGCGGGCGCGCGCGGAGGGCGCCGACCTGCTGCTGATCGACACCGCGGGGCGCCTGCACAACAAGGGCGCGCTGATGGAGGAGCTGGCCAAGATCATCCGCGTGCTGCGCAAGTTCGACCCCACGGCGCCGCATTCGGTGCTGCTGGTGCTGGATGCGACCACGGGGCAGAACGCGCTGGAACAGGTACGGGTGTTCCGCGAGCTGGTGGCGGTGACCGGGCTGGTGGTCACCAAGCTCGACGGCAGCGCGCGCGGCGGGGTGGTGGTGGCGCTGGCGGAAGCCTTCAAGCTGCCGCTGCATGCGGTGGGCGTGGGGGAACAGGCGGAGGATCTCCGGCCGTTCTCGGCGGCCGAGTTCGCGCGCGGACTGGTGGGCGACACCATCCGGCTGGCGGCCGGGACCCGGGCGGAGTGAACCCGCCGGCTGCCGGCCGGGACCAGCCTGGTGTCCTGCCCCCGAGATTCATACGCGAATCTCGGGGATGAGCAGGCCACTATCCCACGGAAAGACTAGTGTCCGCTGAGGACCTGAAGACCGATGGACTTCAGGTTCGGGACACTAGAGCAGCCGCCAGGTCACCACGACGCGGCGGTTGGCCAACGCGGTGGGATCGCTCGAATCGGCCGGGTCGGACGCGCCCAGCGCCTGGAGCAGCAGCCGGTCGGCCGGGATGCCGCGGGCGACCAGCGCCTTCTTGACCACCTGGGCGCGGCGCGCCGACAGCAGGAGGTTGTGGTACTCGTCGCCGCGGTTGTCGGAATAGCCGGTGGTGAACATCAGCACCGGGTTGGCGTCGCGGAACAGCCGCGCCGCCAGGTCGAGCTGCTTGTTGGCTTCCGGGGTCAGGCGGGAGCCACCCTCGGGGAACACGATCTGGATCTTGTCGTTGGCGACCGCCTTCGCTTCCTCGCCGACCCCGGGCTTGCTCGCCAGCGGCACGGTCGGCGGCGCCTGCACGGCGGCGGCGGCCTGGTTCGGACCAGGCGAGGGATGGGCGCAGGCAGACAGGAACGCAGCCAGGCCAAGGGAGGACAGGATCAGGCCATGCCGAATAGCGATGCGCTTCATGACAGACTCCTCAACCGCAGGTGGAACTCACGCAGAGTTTTGTCGTCACATGACGGTTTTTTGGACCGTTGGTTCCGTTGCTGTGTCGAATACAACCGTTTTTTGCATCCGGAGTGTCATGGTCGTGAACCGGCTCGGTCTGCTGGCTGTCCTGGGTCTCTGCATCGGGAGCACCTGTGCCGTCGCGCAGCCTGCATCCGCCGACGACGCCACCGACTCGGAGGGCATAGCCCTGTTTCGCAGCGGCCGGTTCGCCGAGGCGTATCGGGACTGGAACCAGGCGGTGCAGGCGGGCGACGGCCGCGCCGCGCGGCTTCTCGGGGTGATGTACGACAGCGGCGAGGGCGTGCCCCAGGATCGCAGGCAGGCCCTGTATTGGTACCAGCGGGCGGCGGAGCTCGGCGACGCCGGCGGGATGTTCAACATGGCGGTGTCCTACGATTCCGGAACCGGGGTGGCGCGTGACAGCGTTGCGGCAGCGCACTGGTATGCCCGCGCCGCGGCGCGACATTTCGGACGCGCCGAATACAACCTGGCGCTGATGTACGAGGCCGGGGACGGCGTCGGGCGCGACCCGGCTGCCGCGTCCCGTCTGTTCCGCGCCGCCATGGGGGACGGGATCGCGGCTGCGCGCAGCCACCTGCCGGTCACGCGCGAGGTGACGCTGCGGCTGCCGCCTCCCGATGACGACGCGTTGTTCCTGAACGCGCAACGCGCCCTGCTGTCTCGCGCGCCGGAGGATGCCGCTCGCGCGACCGCCTTGTTCCGGCAGGCCGCGACGCGGAACGACGCGGCCGGGCAGATGGCGGCCTACGACCTGGCCTGGTGCTACGAGAACGGCATCGGCGTGTCGGTGGACCGTTCGGAAGCCTATTCCCTGTATGTCCACGTCGCTGCGTATGCCAGTGACCCGACGCTTCGCAGCCTGGCGGAGGCGGGTGCGCTGGGGGTCCGGAACCCGGCGCGTGCTAAGGCGGCGCCGCCGCCGGCCAGCCGGTCGGCGGCGCCGGGAACACCAGCCGGACGCCCGACCGCACCACTGGATTGAGCGTCATCACCTGCGCGAAGGGCGGTGGCGTGGTGTCGCGATACACCTGGGCGTAGAGCGACGACAGGGTGTCGTCTGGGCCGGCCATGAGCAGCAGGCTGGCATGCCGTGCCGGCGCCATCTGCGGAACGATCCGGCCAGTGTTGATCCGGCCGGTGTCGGTTCCGCTGGTGTCGGTCCGGCTCGGCGGCGGATTTGCCGGTGGGAGGGTCGATGCGGTTGGCACCTGCGGGGATGTGTCGGCCGGCTCCTGCGGGGGTGCGGCCGCCATCGGGGGAGCAGGCGCGTGGGAGACGGGCGGCGGGGACGCGGGTAGCGGGGCCGGAAGTGCCGACGGCGAAGGCGGCCGCGGGCTGGACGCCTCCGGGGCAGCGGTCGGAGGGGCCGGCATCGTGACGGAGTTCGCCGGCGGTGCCGGCTGGGTCGCTGCTGGCGGTGCGGGCACCGGTGGGGCGGGTGCGGGCACGTCGGGCAGCGTGATGGCGGGCTCGCGGACGGCCGGGAGTAGCGGCCGGGCCGACTGGTGTTCGAGGAGCACCCCGGTCAGGGCGAGGCCCAGCACACCCAGGATGCCGACCCCCAGCATGATCCGCGGTCCGGACCTGGCCGGTTGCGCATGCCTGGCGACGCCCAGCGGTTCCACCAGCAGGTCGAACGGGTAGGGTCGAACGGACGTCCGGTCGGCAGTCTGGGCACCAGCCTGGTGTCCGGATGGCTGCTCCGGGAGCGGGTCGGCTGGTCGCGGGGGCGGCAGGACAGGCAGGCAAGTGCGGACGCAGGCGGCCAGGCTCCACAGCTCGGCCCGCTGCAGGGAGGCGGACAGGTCGCGGGGAGCGGCGAACAGGAACTTCAACCCGCCATGCGTGGCGGCCGCTTCCGCCGCCATCTCGAGCTCATGCAGCAGGTCGGGCGATAGGCGCTCGGCCTGGGCCACCACCAGCAGCAGGTCAGTGTCCGGCGACGGGCGGGCGGCATGCGCCTGGCCCACCTCCTGACGCAGCATCGCCGGCGTGGCGCCCGAGGCCGCGAAGCCGACCGGCATCACGGACTGGTCCGACAGGCGGTCCAGGATCAGGCGGATCGCGTGGCGGGTCTCGGCCGCTGGTCCGACGAGCAGGACGCCTGGCTCGCTGCCCTGGAGCAGTTCGGCTGCATCGTCGGCGCTGGCCGTCCGGACGTGGCCGGATCTGGTGGAAGACAAGGTTGCGATCGGACCGCTCCTGCATCGACGGCCGCATCGCACTTCACGATACGCGGATACAAAAATAGACGATCCGGTCCTGCAACCGTCATCACGATCAGCGGCGCAGGATCATGCCGGGTCGGGTTGCGGTTACTGAACGGGGATGGACAGGCTCATGCCGCCGCCGGGCTTGGCCCGGCCGGCGTGATCGCCATCGAGGGTCGAGCCGTCGGAGAAGCCGTCGCCGGAGAAGTGCCTGGCGGGCGTGTAGAAGCTCGGCTGCAGGCTGGCCTGCTGCTGGGCGGCCAGTGCGTCCGGGCCTGGGCCGGGCGCGTCGAGGTCCTGGTCCGGCAGCGGTGCCGGGCGCAGCACCTGCGCGTGGGCCTGCTTGACCAGGGTTTCGGCGGGAGCGAAGCCGGTCGGGATTGCCGACATCGTCGCGGTTGCGGACAGGCTCGTGGTGTCCACCGTCTGCAGCCGGCCGGACTCGAGGCCGGCCAGGCGCTGCGGCGTCACCGATCCGTCCGCGGCGACGCTGCCGGCGTGCGCCGCTGCCGGCCCGAGCAGGGCGATGGTCAGGAACGCGGACATCATCCTGTTGTGCCTCAACGCGGCCTCCTGGACATGGGATGCTGGGGATGGGGCGGGAGCTGCTGGCCCGGCAGGACGTCGAGCGAAGCCGGCGGCGCATCGGGACGGGGAACGGGCACCCCGTCGCCGCGCGGGTCGTCAGGCGGGTTGCCGGCAGGCGCCAGCAGCGGGCCGTTGCCGACGCGCTGCCAGGCCTCGAGCGCCCAGCGCACGGTCGGGAACGCGAGCTCGGACCAGGGGATGGAGGCCGGGTGGAACAGCCCGACCTCGAGGCTCTCGGTTCCGGCGGCGATGTGCGGACGCGCCGGGTCGGCGAAGCGGGCGCGGTAGATGATCTGGACCTGGTCGATCCGGCTTATGCTGTAGAGCGCCAGGACGCCGTCCAGGGCGATGACGGCGCCAGATTCCTCACGGGTTTCCCGGATCGCACCCTCGGCGGTGGTCTCGCCCAGCTCCAGGTAGCCGGCGGGAAGCGTCCAGAAGCCGCGCTGCGGCTCGATGGCGCGGCGGCACAGCAGCACGCGGCCGTCCTGCACGACCACGGCGCCCACGACCACCTTCGGGTTCTCGTAGAACACGTGGCCGCAGTCGAGGCAGGACAGGCGTTCCCGTTCCTCGCCGTCTGGATGGATGCGGGCAAAGCGCGACATGACGAGACCGTGATCGAGACGGCCTCTTGTTTCAATCGAAATTTGGACCGGGTAACGGATTGAAGCACGACGTGATGAGGAAACCGCGCTTCAGGCCTGGATGTCGAGCAGGCTGCCGCGCCGCGGCACGCCGCCCGCCGACGGAGTTGCGGTGGCGAGGGACGGTGCCGCGGCGAGGCCTTTGGGAGTGGCAGGCGTGGCGGACGTGCCGGGGGCGGCCGGCCTGGGCGCGGCCGTGGTGCCGGAAAAGGCGCCGAAGGAGGTGCTGGCGATCATGACGGGCTGAGATTGGCCGCGTCATGATGAAGGGGAGGTTAACGGTGCCGGATCAGCCCGGCAGGGCGATGCCGCGCAGGGATTGCAGCGCCTGGATCCCGGGTAGGGTCCTGCCTTCCAGCCATTCCAGGAAGGCGCCGCCGGCGGTCGACACGTAGGAGAACTCGTCCGCCACCCCGGCGTGGCGCAGCGCCGACACGGTGTCGCCGCCGCCGGCGACGGAGCGCAGGCTGCCGGACCTGGTCAGGGCGGCGACGGCGCGGGCCAGGGTGCTGGTGCCGACGTCGAAGGGGGCGATCTCGAACGCGCCGAGCGGGCCGTTCCAGACCAGGGTGCGCAACTTCGCCACCTCCCCGGCCAGGTGCGCCACCGTGAGCGGCCCGGCGTCGAGGATCATGGCGTCGGGCGGCACGGCGTCGATCGGCACGGTCTCGTTGGCGGCTCCGGCCTTGAACTCGCGCGCCACCACGGCGTCGGTCGGCAGCAGGATGCGGCAGCCGCGTGCTTCCGCCTGTGCGGCGATGGCGCGCGCGGTGTCGTGCATGTCGGCTTCCTGCAGCGAGCGGCCGACGGGCACGCCACGGGCGGCGAGAAAGGTGTTGGCCATGGCGCCGCCGATGATCAGCACGTCCACCCGGCCGACGATGTTGCCAAGCAGGTCGAGCTTGGTGGAGATCTTGGCCCCGCCCACCACCGCGCCGACTGGGCGCTCGGGATTCTCCAGCGCCAGGGTGAGCGCCTGGAGCTCGGCCTGCATCAGCCGCCCGGCATGGGCGGGCAGGTGCTGCGCCACTCCCTCGGTGGAGGCGTGGGCGCGGTGTGCGGCCGAGAACGCGTCGTTGACGTAGATGTCGGCGAGCGCTGCGAGGGAGCGGGCGAGCACAGGGTCGTTCTCCTCCTCGCCGGGATGGTAGCGGGTGTTCTCCAGCACCAGCACCTCGCCGTTCCGGAGCGACGCGACCGCGGCCTCGGCGTCCGGGCCGATGCAGTCGGGGGCCCACGACACCGGATGGCCGAGCACGGTGGCCAGCGCCTCGCGCACCGGGGCCAGGGACATCTCCGGCACCCGCCTGCCCTTGGGACGGTCGAAATGGCTGACCACGATCACCCGCGCGCCCTTGTCGGCGAGCTCGCGTATGGTGGGGGTCAGGCGCTCGATGCGGGTCAGGTCGGTGATCCGGCCGTCCCGCACCGGCACGTTGAGGTCGGCCCGCAGCAGCACCCGCCTGCCGGCGCAGTCGAGGTCGTCGATGGTCCGGAACGAGGCGGCTGCGGTCACGGTCAGAGTGCTCCGAACACGGCGGCGGTGTCGGCCATGCGGTTGGAGAAGCCCCACTCGTTGTCATACCAGCCGCACACGCGCACCAGCTTGCCGCCGTCGATCAGCGCGGTCTGGGTGCTGTCGAACGAGCAGGACGCGGGCTGGTGGTTGAAGTCGGTGCTGACGCAGGGGTCGGACGAATAGACCACGATGTTCTTCAAGGCACCGGCGGCCGCGTCCTTGAACAGGGCGTTCACCTCGTCGACCGAGCCCGGCGCGGTGCGCGGCACGAAGTCGAGCGAGACCAGGGACACGTTGGGGGTGGGCACGCGGATCGCGGTGCCGTCGAGGCGGCCCTTGAGCTGCGGCAGCACCAGGCCGACCGCGCGGGCGGCGCCGGTGGAGGTCGGGATCATGTTGAGGGCGGCGGCGCGGGCGCGGTGCGGGTCCTTGTGCAGGGTGTCCACGGTGCGCTGGTCGCCGGTGTAGGAATGGATGGTGACCATGTAGCCGCGCTCGATGCCGAACGCCCGGTCCAGCACCATCGCCATCGGCGCCAGGCAGTTGGTGGTGCAGGAGGCGTTGGAGATGACGGTCATCTCGGAGGTGATGGTGTCGTGGTTGACGCCGAACACGATCGTCGCGTCCACGCCGTCGGCGGGGGCGGAGACCAGCACCTTGCGGGCGCCGGCGGTGATCAGCTGGGCGGCGGCCTCCTTCTTGGTGAACAGGCCGGTGCATTCCATCGCCACGTCGATGCCGGCGTACGGCACCTTGGACGGGTCGCGCTCGGCGGACACGGTGATCGGGGCGTAGGAGCGGCCGTTGGCCTCGATGGCGATGGCGTTGCCGTCCACCGTGATCGTGCCGGGGAAGCGGCCGTGCACGCTGTCGTAGCGCAGCAGGTGGGCGTTGTCGGCGACCGAGCCGAGGTCGTTGAT
>CAXTVX010000092.1:0-11350 GCA_964247755.1 uncultured Acetobacteraceae bacterium
CCCGCCAGCTGTCGACGTACTTGTCCTGCGACGGCTTCGGCCAGTGGATCAGGTAGAGGTCGACGCTGTCGAGCCCGAGCCGCGCGAGGCTCGCGTCGAACGCCCGCAGCGCCTCGTCGTAGCCCTGGTCGTCGTTCCACAGCTTGGTGGTGACGAACAGGGAGTCGCGGTCCACCTCGGCACGGGCGATCGCGGCCCCTACCCCTTCCTCGTTCTTGTAGATCCGGGCGGTGTCGATCGAACGGTATCCGGCCTCGATCGCCAACCCGACGGCGCGTTCCGCCTCCGTCGGGTCGACCTTGAACACGCCATAGCCGATCTGCGGGATCGCGCCGCCCTGGTTCAGGCTCAGGGTGGGAACATGGACCATCGGACGCTCCTGCGGCTGCAACTGCTTCAACCGTGACGGACGACGACCGTTCGACCGGACCGTGAAACTGTTTGCTGGACAGTCACGCGTCGAGCGACCGGGCGAACATCCTCAGATCCTGGGCGTAGGCATCGGGCGCCTCCCAGGCCGGGAAGTGGCCGCCATGCGCCTGGATGGTGTACCGCCGGACGTCGTACAGCCGTTCCGCCCATTCCCGGGGCGGCGCCGCCAGGTCCTTCGGCCACAGGCAAAGCGCGGTCGGGACCGCGATCCGGTCGTCCGGACCGAGCGTCGGCCGGAAGCGGCTGTGCTCGTAGTAGCTGCGCATCGACGAGCCGATGGTCCTGGTCGCCCAGTAGACCATCAGCGTGTCGAGCAGCATGTCGGCCGGAAACAGGTTCAGCAGGTCGTTCCCGTGATCGCTCCAGCCATGGAACTTCTCCACGATCCAGCTCGCGAGCCCGACCGGCGAATCGGCGAGCGCGAAGGCCAGGGTCTGCGGCCTAGTGTAGTGCAGGTGCTCGTAGGCTCCCTCCTCCGCCTCCCATTGCGCCGCGCGTGCCTTGAAGGCGATCTCGGCCGGGCTTGGGGGCCGCGAGGCAGGGGTCGGCACCGGATCGGCCACCGCCGAGATGTGGATGCCGCGCACCGAATCGGGGTGCTTCAGCGCCAGGCGCGTCGCCACCCCCGCGCCGATGTCGGTGCCGGACGCCAGATAGCGCGGGTGGCCGAGATGCCCGGTCATCAGCCGGTGGAACACGTCCTCGGCCCACACCTGCGCCGGCCGCGTCGGACGGTCGGAGTACCCGAACCCGGGCAGGGCCGGCATCACCACCTCGAACGCGTCGTCGGCCGAGCCGCCGAAGGCAGCCGGATCGGCCAGCATCGGCGCCAGCCGGCGATACTCGACGAAGCTCGACGGCCAGCCATTCATCAGCAGCAGCGGCTTCGGGTCCGGGCCGACGCCCTTCAGCCGGAGGTAGTGGATCCCGAAGCCGTCGACGGTGGCACGGAACTGCGGCAACGCGTTCATCCGCCGCTCCGCCTCGTCGAGATCGTAGCCCGCCACCCAGCGGCGCATCAGCGCCTGGAGGAACCCTTTCTCGGTGCCGTAGCTCCAGTCCGAGGTGACGGCATCGCTCCAGCGTATGGCGCCCAGGCGGCGATGCAGGTCGTCGCGCAGCGCAGGGTCGAAGGCGATGGAGAACGGGACGTCGGGCATAGACGGGCTCCTCCGGGCAGTGGCGGCCTGCACACCGGCGAGAAGCGCCGGCAGCCCGATCATGACGGTTCTGCGTCCGACGACGTCCGGCGGCATGGCGTTGCCTCCGATGCTGTTACCTTATAAAATGTTTTACAGGTAACTGCGGACCAGGCAAGGGGGCGATCATGCCGGAACATGGCGAAGCGACACCGGAACGGTGGCGGCTGCTGGAGACGTTTCTGTGGCACGACCTCGACGATCCGGAGGACTGGGCCGGGTGGGCTGCCCGCACGATGCCGGATCGTGCCGCGGCGGCCGGCTATCCCGACGCGAAGCGGCTGCACGCAGCGCTACGTTCGCTCCAGGCGTGGAACAGCGGGATCGCCACCGACCTGGAGGAACCCCGGACGACGCTGAACCGGCTGGTGGCCGGGCACGACATCCGGCCGTGCCTGGACGGGCACGGCACCCTCCGGCTGGTCCCCCACGACCCCGTCGATCCTGTGGCACCGCTCCTGGTCCTGGCGCTGGAGGCAATGCAGGCCGACGCCTGGCGGCGGTTCAAGCTGTGCCGGGAGCCGACCTGCCGCGCCTCGTTCTTCGACAGCTCGAAGGCGACGGCAAGGACCTGGTGCGCGATGCGGACCTGCGGTAGCCGGAACAAGATGCGCCGCTACCGCGCTGGCGCCTGATCAGACACGCGGAGCGCTCCGCCGGTCCAGCAGGCTGTCCCCCAGCAGCACGATCACCCCGCACACGATCGCGCTGTCGCCGACGTTGAAGATGTAGTCCCACGACAGTTGCCCGAGATGGGCGTGGATGAAGTCGACCACCGCGCCAAAACGCAGCCGGTCGATCACGTTGCCGATCGCCCCTCCGGCGATGGCGCCGAGTGCCGCCGCCACCCACGGCTTCGCGGTGCGGCGCATCCAGCCCAGCAGCAGCGCCACCACCACGATCGCCACCGCGCTGAACACGAACCGGCCGGCGCCGCCGACCCCGCCCAGCAGCCCGAACGTGACCGCGTGGTTCCACACCATCTCGAAGTCGAGCACCGGCAACACCGTCACGAAGCGCCGCTCCGGCAGGTCGAGCCGGTGGAGGATCCACCACTTGCTGCCCTGGTCGGCCGCCAGCACCAGCAGCGCCAGCACCAGCCCGAGCGGCAGGAACCGGCCCGGCCGGACGCGCGCGTCCCGGAGCGACAGGCCATCGCCGCTCACGTGTCCGCCCGCCCGACCACGTCGGCGCAGCGCAGGCACAGGGCGGGATGCGCGTGCACCTGCCCGACCTCCTCCAGCACGCGCCAGCAGCGCAGGCATTTCCGGCCGGGTGCCGCCGCCACCGCGGGCGCACCGGGCACGGCCGCGTCGGCCCCTTCCGTGAACGGTGTTCGCGAACCGGGATCGACCACCACCGCCCGCGACACGATCGCCAGCTCCTCCCAGTCGACGGCGGCGAATTCCTCCGCCTCGGCCGCCGACAGCGGCAGCGACACCGAAGCCTGCAGCGACGAGCCGACCACCCCGTCGCGTCGCGCCGCCTCGATCGCGGTCGTCACCAGCCGGCGCACCGCGCGCAGGCGCACCCAGCGCTCGCCGAGATCCGGATCGTGCCAGTCCGGCGGCACCGTCGGGAACGCCTCGAGGTGCACGCTTCCCACATCGCCGAACCGCGCGGTCCAGGCCTCCTCGGCGGTGAACGCCAGCACCGGCGCCAGCCAGGTGGCGAGGCAGCGGTGCAGGTGGTCCAGCACGGTGCGCGCCGCACGCCGGCGCAGGCTGTCCGGCGCGTCGCAGTACAGCGCATCCTTGCGCACGTCGAAATAGAACGCGGACAGGTCGGCGGCGCAGAACCCGTGCAGCGCCGGATACAGCCCGACCCACTGGTGCGTCTCGACCGCCCGGCCGATCGCGGTGCCGAACTCGGACAGCCGGTGCAGCACCCAGCGCTCGAGCTCCGGCATCTCCGCATGCGGCACCCGCTCGGCCTCGGTGAAGCCGTCGAGTGCGCCCAGCAGCCAGCGCAGGGTGTTGCGCAGGCGCCGGTACAGCTCGCCCTGCTGCTTCAGGATCTCCGGCCCGATGCGCAGGTCGTCGTCGGTGTCGGAGTTCATCACCCACAGCCGCAGGATGTCGGCGCCCAGCGTGTCGCTGACCGTCTGCGGCGCGACAACGTTGCCGAGCGACTTGCTCATCTTGCGGCCCTGCTCGTCGAGCACGAAGCCGTTGGTGACCAGCGCCCGGAACGGCGCCGTGCCGCGCGTGCCCACGGACTCCAGCAGGCTCGACTGGAACCAGCCGCGATGCTGGTCGGAGCCTTCCAGGTAGAGGTCGGCCGGGAACGGCACGCCATCGCGATCCAGCACGAAGGCATGGGTGGAGCCGCTCTCGAACCACACGTCGACGATGTCGAACACCTGCTCGTAGGCGTCCGGATCCCGGCCCTCGCCCAGGAACCGCCCCGGCGGCGAGGCGTACCAGGCGTCGGCTCCCTCGGCACGGAACGCCTCCACCACGCGCGCCGTGACCGCCGGATCGCGCAGCACCTCGCCGGTCTGCCGCTCGACGAACACCGCGATCGGCACCCCCCAGGCGCGCTGGCGGCTGATGCACCAGTCCGGACGGCCGGCCACCATCGCGGTCAACCGGTTGCGCGCCTGGGGCGGCACGAAGCTGACGTCCTCCAGCGCCGCCAGCGCCTGGGTGCGCAGGCCCTCGTCGGGATCCTCGTCCGGGCCGGCGTCCATGCGAATGAACCATTGCGGCGTGGCGCGGAAGATCACCGGCGCGCGGGATCGCCAGCTGTGCGGATAGGCGTGCACGATCTCGCCGCGCGCGATCAGCCCGGCCACCCCCTGCCCCTCGTCCGCCTGCGATGCGTCCATCGCCGCGGCCAGCGCGGCGCAGACCGGGTCGGCGGCCTTGAACACGTGCAGCCCGGCGAAGCCCGGCACCCAGGCGGCGTAGCGCCCGTCGCCCTCGACCATCTCCGCGACCGGGATGCCGTGCGCCACGCACAAGGTGAAGTCGTCCTCGCCATGCGCCGGTGCCATGTGCACCAGCCCGGTGCCAGCCTCGGTGGTGACGAAGTCGCCCGCCAGCATCGGCACGTCGTGGTCGTAGCCGCCTTCGTAGGCGGGCAGGCCGCGCAGCGGATGCGCGCAGACGGCACCCTCCAGCGCCTCACCCGGCAGGGTGTAGAGCACGTGGTGCTGCCCAATGCCGGCAGACGCGGCGAAGGAGGCGATCAGCGCCTCGGCGACCAGCAGCTTCGCGCCCGGCTGCAGGCCGGCGCCGTCGCCGGCCTCCGTCCCGTCGACGCGGATCACCGCATAGGTGATCGCGGGCCCGAACGCGATCGCGCGGTTGGCCGGGATGGTCCAGGAAGTGGTGGTCCAGATCACCGCCGACACGCCGGCGAGCGCCTGCGCCGGGGTCGGGTCGCGCACCACCGGGAAGGCGGCGAAGATCGTGGTGCTCCGGTGGTCGTGGTACTCGATCTCGGCCTCGGCCAGCGCGGTCTTCTCGACCGGGCTCCACATCACCGGGCGCAGGCCGCGATACAGCGTGCCTGCCTGCAGGAACTTGCCGATCTCGCCGGCGATCGCGGCCTCGGACGCGTAGTCCATGGTGGCGTAGCGGCCGGCCCAGTCGCCCTGCACGCCCAGGCGGCGGAACTCGTCCGCCTGGATGTCCAGCCATTTCTGCGCGTAGGCGCGGCACTCGGCGCGGAACTGCAGCACCGGCACCTGGTCCTTGTCGCGCCCGTCCTTGCGGTACTCCTCCTCGATCCGCCACTCGATCGGCAGGCCGTGGCAGTCCCAGCCGGGCACGTAGCGCACCGCGTATCCGCTCATGCGACGGGCCCGGTTGACCACGTCCTTCAGGATCTTGTTTAGCGCGTGGCCTATATGGAGGTGGCCGTTGGCGTAGGGCGGCCCGTCATGCAGCACGAACGGCGGACGGCCGGCGGCGGCGCCCTGCAGCATCCCGTCGAGCCCGATCCGCTCCCAGCGGGCCAGGGTCGCCGGCTCCCGCGTCGGCAGGTCGCCGCGCATGGGGAAGCCGGTGCGCGGCAGGAACACGGTGTCGCGGTAGTCGTCGGTCATGATGCCGTTCTTGGGCTGGGGGCCGGATGCGTCGGCGCCGGTCGTGCGGAGGCGGTGTTATGAGGAGCACCAAGCGCCACGGTCAATCGGCGCGGCGCGTCCGGTCGCGCAGGCTCCGGCGCAGCCGGCGCGCGATCCGACGCCACAGCGGTGCCGCCATCCCTTCCGCCCGCAGCAGTTGCGCCTCGATCCGCTCCAGCGTCGCCTCCACCCGC
The DNA here is from genome assembly GCA_964247755.1 of uncultured Acetobacteraceae bacterium. Taxonomy (GTDB): domain Bacteria; phylum Pseudomonadota; class Alphaproteobacteria; order Acetobacterales; family Acetobacteraceae; genus Lichenicola. Next base: position 5,901 of record CAXTVX010000092.1, read on the forward strand.
ACCAGCCGTTCCTGCAGGTCCTCGTGCCGGGCATGGCCCCACAGCCCGTTGCGGTCGAGGTTGGCCAGGATGCGCGTGTGCTGCAGCTCGGCCTGCTCGTGGTACCGCTCCGCCTGAAGCCCCAGCACCTGGACCAGCGATAGCGCCGCCGGATCTCTGGCACCCAGGGCGCGAAGCCGACTGTTGCGATAAACTGCGTCGGCGATGGCGTGCCGGTCCGCATCGGTGTTGGCGTAGTGCGGCTGACCGTCCGACGCCACGCGCTGGTGGTAGAACGCCAGCCGCTCCGGCACCACGCCGATGTCGCCCAGCAGCAGCACGCGCAGGTTGTAGTCCCAGTCACCCAGCACCGGCATCGCTTGGTTGAACGGGCCTGCCGCGTCCACGGCCGCGCGTCGCAGCAGCAGGCTGATCGGCGGAAACCGGTTGCGCGCCAGCATCGCGCCGAGCTCGACCGCGGAAGCGTCGAACGGGCCAGGATCACGGCCTTCCTCGATCACCCCGTCCGCCTGGAGGCGCTCGCGCACCACCGTCCAGTGCGTCAGCACCGCCGCCTTGTCCGCGTTTTCGGCCAAGGCGAGGAAGCCGGTGGTGCGTTGGAGGAAGGCCGGGTGCCAGGTGTCGTCGTCGTCATGCACCGCGACGTGGGCGAAGGCACCGTGCCGGCCGGCTTCCGCCAGCGCGGCGTTGGACGCGGCCTCCATGCCCAGGGCGTGCGGGTGATGCAGCACGCTGACCCTGCCGTCGAAGCCGGTGTCGTGGCGCGCCACCAGGGCGTCCACCGGAGCCGAATCGCCGCCATCGTTGACCACCACCAGGTGCCAGTCCTCGTGCTGCTGCGCCAGCACGCTTCCCAGGGCGCGCGCCAGCAGTATCGGACGGTTCCGGGTGCGCATCAGCACCGCCACGCGCGATCCGGCCGGACCGGGAGCGACGCCCGCCATGCTGTTCGGATGGGGTGGACAGGTCATCGCGCCTGCATAGGCGGTCGGGCCGCACGTGCCTATCGCGGCCGGCCGGGAAGCCGGGATGGCGGTTCGTGCCCATGCCGGGGCATCATGAGGCCGTCGGACCCGGATCAGGCCGCCTTGCGGTGCCGGGCCCGACCCCATGACGGACGACACGAACCATGATCCATGAACAGCGCATCTACCACGCCATGCCAGGCCGGCTCCCGGACCTGCTGCGGCGGTTCGAGACGGTCACCCTGCCGATCTGGCAGCGCCACGGCATCCGTCAGGCCGGGTTCTGGACCGTGCTCGTCGGCGGTTCCAACCACGACCTGATCTACCTGCTGGAATGGGCATCCATGGCGGAGCGGGAGGAGAAGTGGGCGGCGTTCTCCGCCGACCCGGAATGGCTCCGCAAGCGCGCGGACAGCGAGCGCGACGGGCCGTTGATCAGCTCGTTCAGCAACGCCTTCCTGCTGCCGACGGGGTTCTCGTCGGTGCGGTAGGACGCGTCCCCACGCCGCAGGAAGCCTGGCGCCGACACCCGGGCCGGATCCTGCGACCCGGCCCGTCGCTCAGTCGAACTGCCGCATCGTACGGGGCCCGAGCGCGGAAAGCCGCTGCTGCAGCCGGGCGGCCAGGGCCTGACGGTGTTCGGGAGCTGCCCGCGCCAGCCAGCGATGCGCGCTGCCGACCTGCCAGCCGCAGTCGCGCAGCGCCACGCGCAGCGCCTCGCCGTCCTCCGGCGCCGGCCGGTCCGGCACGATCGGATCCAGCGTCGCGTGGTCGAAGGTGGCGCAATGGCCGAGGCCGCCCAGCGCCGCGCGCTCGTCCGGGTCCGGCGACAGGAACACCGCCGCGACCGCCGCGCGAACCGCATCCGGGGTGATGTCGTCGAGGCGCAGCGTGCCGGCCCGGCCGGTGCCGAACAGGGCGGCCACCGTTTCGAGCGCGCCCTGCCCGAACGGCTGCGCGGTGCGCTCGTGCTGCGCGCGCTCGAGCGGGTTGTCGGCGAACACCGGCGCCCAGCGCCCGGCCTCCTCCCGGTAGCCCAGCACGGTGCCGTGCGGCGCGCCGTGCAGCTCCTCCAGGATCGGGACCGCGTTGCGCAACGCCCCGCTGTCCTCCACCGGCTGGAAATCGGACGCGAACGCCGCCTCCGCCGGGCCTGCGGCATACCGGTTGCCGAGCGCCGGCGGCCACAGCCCGTAATAGAAGCCGTGCAGCCGGATCGGCCCGGCGTCGGCCTCGACCACGGTGCGGAGCGCGCGCTGCATGTTGCCGTGCCAGCCGAGGTCGACCAGCCCGATCCGGCCGGTGCCGAAGCCCTGCTGCTGTAGATAGCCGCCCAGCGCCGCGTGCTCGGGCCGGAGTGCGGCATGTACCACCGCCGGATGGCGGGCTAGCCCCTGCTCGAAGCTCCCGGTGCCGTCCGGCCACATCAGCTTCGCATCCAGGCTGCCGAACCGGCCGTGCATCTCCGCCGCCAGCGCCGCCTTATTGCCGAGCCCGGCGCGGGCCAGGGCGGCGGCGACGGTGACGGTGCCGTCGCTGCCGGCGAGGAAGCCGAGCAGCGCCTGGTCGAGCCGGTCCGGGGTGCTGGCGAGCCAGCCGCGGGCGAGGTTAAGCGGGCGCCGGGATACTGCGAGGTAGGTGTCCGGGATGCCGGTGCGGGCGGGCCCACCGGCCGCGTGCCAGGCCTGTCGGATCAGCCAGCCGTCGCGGGCGCAGAAATACACGTGCCCGATGCGGTGCCGGCGCAGCTGCGCCTCCAGCCAGCGCACGAAGCCCGCCAGCACGATCCCGCCCAGCACCCGCCCGAGCCCGGTCCAGAAGGCAGGGCCGTCCGGATCGACCACTGCATCCGGCACGGTGCGCGAGCGGAGCACCGCGTCGCGCTGCGCCAGCGAGAACGGCAGCAGCGCTGGCCGGAGCACGGCACCCACCCGCCTGGCCGACCGCGCGCGGTCGTAGGACAGCGTGTCGATGCCGTGGCGGCGGGGGATCTCGCCATCGGCCTGGCGGTCGTCGCCGATGTGCAGGATGCGCACGCACTCCGGATGCCGGGCGCGCACGGCCGCCCATTGCTGCCCGGACGCCTTGGTGGCGCCGGTGTCGACCGACACGTAGAGCGCGTCCCAGCCGGCATAGCCGCCGGCACGGAGGCGCTCGGCGATGAAGCACGGCGGCAGGTACATGTCGGACACGAACACGAACCGCCTGCCCGCCCCGGTCAGGCGCCGGGTCAGCGCCAGGATGTCCGGCACCGGCACCAGCAGCTCCGCCTCGACCTCCAGCTCGGTGCTGCGGACCAGCGCCCGGTGCGGGCCGAGCGCCGGCAGCAGGCCCGGCAGCGCGTCCCCGATGGCGTCGAGGCCGATCTCCTCCGCGCCGCGCCGGTGCGCCTCCATCCGCGCCAGGCGTTCGGCGTCCTCGCGCGCCTGCGCGAAGCCCGAGGCCGCCGCGCCGATCCGGGTTCCGAGCACACGCTCGATGGCCGCGAACAGGTCGGCCGGGCTATCCACCAGCCGGGTCAGGGCGGTGTCGAACACGTCCAGGGAGACCAGGTCGGCGTCGGCTGCCCGCCGCATCGCCTGGGCGAGGAAAGCCTCGTCCGGCGTCCAGCCGGCCAGCGCTCCTCCCGGCAACGCCGGCGGCACGGCCTAGCGCACCGGCTGCCCGTGCAGGTAGTCCCTTGCCCAGGCCGCGTCGGTGGCGATCTGGGCCCGGAGCGCGTCGAGCCCGTCGAACTTGCGCTCTGCGCGCAGCAGGGTGTGCAGCGCCACCGACAGCTCCAGGCCGTACAGGTCGCCCTCGAAGTCGAACAGGTGCGCCTCCACCCGGCTTTCGGGCGTGTCGTTCACCGTCGGGCGCCGGCCGATGTTGGCGACCCCCGGACGGGTGCTGCCGTCGGGCAGGCGCACGGTTACGGCATACACACCGCGCGCCGGCTCGAGGTGGCGGCCGAGCGGGATGTTGGCGGTGGGGAAGCCGAGCAGCCGGCCGCGCTTGTCGCCATGCGCGACGATGCCGCGCAGCGCCCAGGGGCGGCCGAGCTCCTCGGTGGCCCGCTCCGGGTAGCCGTCCAGCAGGGCGCGACGGATCCGGCTGGACGAGAACGGGCCGCCGGCATCGGACAACGCCGGCACCACCGTCAGGCCGATGCCGAGCCCTTCGGCCTGCACGGCCAGCGTGCCGACGTCGCCGCCGCGGCGGTGGCCATAGGCGAAGTCGGCGCCGCAGGCGAGGTGCCTGGCCCCCAGGGCCCCGTGCAGCACCTCGCGCACGAAGCGCTCCGCAGTGAGCATCGAGAAGACGCGGTCGAACGGGATCTCGAACACGTGGACCACGCCGAGTGCTGCCAGCGCGTCGCGCCGCTCGGCGGACAGGCTGAGCCGGAAGGGCGGGTCATCGGGCCGGAACAGCTCGCGCGGATGCGGCTCGAAGGTCAGCACGCCGAGCGGCACGTCCGGCCGGGCGCCGTGCAGCGCGCGCAGCAGGTGGGCGTGGCCCAGATGCACCCCGTCGAAGTTGCCCAGTGCCAGGGACGCGCCGCGTGCCGCCGCCGGGACGTGTCGCCAGTCGGAATGAAGGGTGGTCATGCCGGGGGATTAGCAGCTGGGTCCGGCTTGTCGAGCGGGAGCCGGTCCGGCAGGCCGAACAGCGACGCGACCGCGGGGAAATCCTCCGCCACCGGATGGCGGCCGGGCCGGGTGCCATCCCCGGCCCGGACCAGCTGGCAGGCAAGCAGGCCGGAGCAGGCGGCCGCGTCGAGCTCGGCCTCGGTGTCGGACAGGAACAGCGTCCGCTCCGGCGCGACCCCGTGCCGCCGCACCAGCGCGGCATAGGCGGCCGGCTCGCGCTTGGCGCCGATCCGGGTGTCGTGGAAGGCCTCGAACAGCGGGCACAGGTTGCCGGCGATGCTGTGGCCAAACAGCAGCCGCTGCGCCTGCTCCGAACCGGAGGAATACACCGCAAGCCGCACCCCCGCCCGGTGCCAGGCCCGAAGCACCGGCGCCACGTCGGGATGCAGCGCGCCCACCAGCCGACCGGCCACGTAGCCGTCACGCCAGGCGATACCCTGCAGCGTCTTGAGCGGCGTGACCTTGGCGTCCGTGTCCATCCAGTCGAGCAGCTGCGCCAGCGGATCGCGACCGGGAGCCAGACCTTCGACCGCGTCCAGCGCCTCCGCCACCGCCGGGTCCGCGTCGCGCCTGGCGAGCAGCGCCGGCAGCGCCTCGCGGGCATAGGGGAACAGCACCTGGTGCACGAAGGCGATTGGCGTGGTGGTGCCCTCGATGTCGGTCACCACCAGGATCGGGGGCACGAGGAGGAACCGGTTTCAGCGCGCCGGGAAGCGGTCGGCGATGGCATCGCCGGTATAGTGCGCGACCCAGCCGGTGGTGTCGGTGAACACGCGCAGCGCGGTCACGAACGGCTCCGGCCCGGCGTCGAACCAGTGCGGGATGCCGGTCGGCACCGCGATCAGGTCGCCGGCGG
>CAXTVX010000093.1:0-11319 GCA_964247755.1 uncultured Acetobacteraceae bacterium
TCCTGTCGACGGACCCTAACTTCAAAACGGGGGCGGTTCAGGGGGCAAGGTCACTGGTCATCGGGTCTGGGAGCGGCGAAGAACTTCTGGCGATGACCCCATACCGTTACCTGCTCCTGGGGATCGCCGAAGTCGGTATCGAAGGGCGTAGCGAGGGACGACTTGGTGTCGGATGCCGGGCTGGGCGCAGCGTAGGCATGCCCGATGAGGCAGGCCGAGAAAATCGACGCGACCTTTGACAGGCCGCCCTTGGGTTGCCGAGCCATCCCAACAAGGTTGCATGCTGCAACGGTCCTGGGAAGCTGGGACCTAGAATCAGAAGAGGCCGGGAAGCGAGGTCTCCCCCACCTCCCGGCCTCTTCGTCGGCTTCCCGGCCTGCGCTCCCGGACGGAGACTGCAAGACCACATGATAGCAATCCTGGACGCAAAGCGCACCGGTTTCGTCGCTTGGTCTACCGCCCCACCAGAATCCCCGCCACCGCCGCCAACTTGCCGCGGCAGTCGGCCCCCGCCGACCGCAGGCTCACGATCCAGCCAGCGACCTGGGCATCCGTGGCCGATGCCGGAGCGGGCGCCACAGGCTCAGTCGGGCACGTGAGCAGTGTGCCGGGCACTGCGAGAGGGAAAGCATGACGTTTATTCTGAAGGTGTTACGATTTTATGGCATCAGCATCGTAGGCCTGCTGGCCGCCATGAGACCCGCGGCCCATGCCGAGGGGGTATCCGATTTCTTCGGCAAGTGGACGGTCACGGGGATCGCGGGCTACGCGGATGTCGGTTCCGGCGAGGGGGAGGCCAGGAAGGGCATCGGGAAGCCGGTCGTGATCTCGGCAGGTGGCATACGGATGCCAGGCTACCTGTGCGACAAGCATGCGGTCACGTATCAGGTCGAGAATGTCGATGCCGTGCTGGCCGGTGGCTGGGAAGCGACGCGCCAGGACCTGGACCTGGGGCACTTCAAGCTCGGACAGCAAGCCGGTCATATCGACGCCGTGTGTGCCGATGGCCTTGTTCTCGACCACGACGACCTGCTGATGACGTCTGGCTCGGGCGCGTTCTATATCGTCCACCGGGGCTAGAACCGGGGACGGGTCTGGCTGCCTCTACGACAAGCACGACCCCCTGCTCGTTGTCCGACACGCCCGTCGCGGTTTGCCCAGGGCATGCGGGTCTCCCGCCGCCAGGTAAGGCCATCATGGACCGAAAGGGAGCGCCTCCCGGCTAGACGGGCACCGCAACCGTGTAGGTGATCTCGCCCCAGGGATACCGGCTGGTGTCGTGGCGATAGCCGCAGACGGCCTTGGCTAGCTCGATGGGTATGTCGAAGGCATCGGCCGTGGTCTCATCCCCGTCAGGGCTCAGCCGTCTGCGGATTTCGGCAAGATCCGACGGGGGATGTCCTGACAACGCAAGGCCTGATGGAGCCCACGAACAGTCGTAGACGACCTGCCAGACCTCCTGGCCGTGAGCGTAGCAGGCGGACATGCTGACCATCGCATGCTCCTCGACCATGCAGCCCACTACGATGTGGTCGCGGGACAGCTCCTGCAGCCTGTCAGGAGCGGCGAACATGACGTCGTTGGCGAACACCACCGTCCAGCCATCAGGTAGGACGGCGGTCTGGAACGGCTCTTCAGGAAGGTCGCTCACGATGCCGGTGTCGCGGAGGCTGAGGACCGCGAGCACCTCTGGCTTCGGCACGCCTTTGAACGCGATCCAGGAGACCGAGAAGCCCATGGAACGATGTCATCCTGATTTGAAGGGGCTGTAAAGACTGGACCTCCAGTCGTGCAGGCGCCCTCGTTCAGGACGACAACCCGTGACGGCTGGTTCCCGATGACGGATGGATGGCCCGACCCTGCCGCCAGACCTGTTGGTGGCGGACTCCTGGTGCCTAGACTGACCTACTGGATGCGATCCTGACCCGGAGTCGGAACATGCCACCAGAAGATGGCCTGCTGGAGGCGTGGTGGCCGTTCATGCGCTCGCTCGACCTCGTGCAGGGACCGCTCGAGGTTGTCGCGGAAGCGGTGTCTGCGGAGTTCCAGAGGTTCGCCGGGAGCTCGAAGGTCGTCGGCAAGTGGAAGGAGTTCGACGACCTCGGCGCCGTCTTCTCATCCACCCCCTACCTCTCCCTCGGCACAGGTGCTGGCCTCGCTCCGGCGACACGTTTGCTGGCGATGGCTACGCTTCCCAATCAACTCGCCGTTGCCTTTCGCGGCGTGCTGTCGTTCTGGACGGCAGGGGAGCTTTCGGACCAGCTGCTGAGCCAGAGCACCCACGTCGCGGCCATTATGGTCCTTCTCGGCTTCACCGAAGGCGATGACTACGCTGGACTTCTGGCGCTTCTGGAAGCTGCTCTAGGTCCAGACGGTTCCGCTCGAAACTGAAGCGCCATCCTTGGTCGGAACCTTTACCGAGATGCTATGACCTGCCTCACCCTGGTGTTGGCGGGTTCGTGATCCATCATGTCCACTGGAGCTACAGCCTAACGACGTTCGGACTGGGAGCTGAAGAAGGAATCTACTCGGCAGCCAAGCCTGGCTCAGCCTGCTGCCGCCTCTCGGCCAACGGCACGTGCCACGCACCCGGAAACGCCACGGCCATCCGGTCGATGTGCTCCGGCCGCGCGCTCCAGACCACGATTGCCGACGGGAACGGTGCCGCGTTGGCACCCGTCCCGAAGGACAGGCGACCACGAAGCAGCCAGACGTCGGCTTGGCCCGCCACGTGCTCGTGCCACCAGCCGGTATCCGGACGAGCCGGAAGCAATCCGAACACTGTCCCGGCTCGACCGGATGCCGCCTCGGCATGAGCTTTCGCAACCCAAAGACGTAGCTGCCGCCCATAGGGAGGATTCATGAACACCGTCGCCGCCTTCCACGGCAGCGATAGTGCGTCATCGGCCTCGACGTAGCGGAGCTTCGCCTTCACCGGCGCCTGCGGTCCCCGTCGCACCGGCGAACATGGATCGAGCCCGAAGGCGCCATCGACGACGACGTAGAGGCGCTCGAGCAGCGCCGATGGGGTCGTCCACGCCTGATGGACACTCGACGAGGCAGGCCCTGTCCAGAAGGGGATGGCCGAACCTGCCGGAACGAGCCGCAGTTGCGCACCGAGGGCCTCGCCGACCCTGATCACCGTCGCCAGGTGGCCGCCGCTGTTCCGTTCCAAGGCCGCCAGCGTGGTCGGGCTGATACCGGCAAGCTGGGCTACGACGCGCTGACCCATCTCGCGCCGCCCCCGCAGCGTGGCCAGCCGTGCCCCTAGGGTGGTACCTAGTGGCAGGCTGCGAGCCCCGATTTGCATGTCGAGCACGGCCGCCAGGGACATGAAGGTCTTGAGAGCGCCCTCACCACGCTCGGCCGCTCGCAGAGTCGGCAAGGAGCAACCCGCCCGGGCAGCGAGTTCCGACTGCGTCAATGTCGCGAGCTTCCTCGTTGTTCGCAGGTCGCGCCCGAGTGGCGGAGAGGAACGACGCTGATGCAACGGGACGCTGGGCAAGGTTCTCCAGATTAAGGAGACGGACGACGGCTTGGCAACTGGATGAAGTCCGCGAGTCGCGGTGGGACGCCGCTGACCATCGGTGAACAGGGTTCGTCGTCGACGAACTCTGGCCGCGTGACGACCGACCGGCCTCAAAGAAGTCCTGGCGATCAGAACCTGTCAGGCGACGCGGTCAACTCAGCATTAACTTGCCCGCTGTATCACCCTGGCATGCCGTCCGCTCTCCGCTCCGCTCCAGAGCCGCTGACCTCGAAATGGGATGTCTGCATCGACCTGACCGGTGCGAATGCCGACATCGCACGGCCGATCCCACGCGAACTCGTCGACGAAGTCCGCAAGGCGGTGGAAGTTCTGCCGGGTGCGGGCCACGTGTCCGTCGAAGTACACGACCAGGCGCCACCGCGCCTTCGGTGGCTCGTGCTCTACCCGGCCAGAAGCGCTCTGCCTCAAGAAGGACCGGAATGGGACGAGCGCCGCGACAGGGTCGAACATGCAGTGCGTGGGGTGACTGGGGTGTGGTGATCGAACGCCATCGTCCACGTGTCGGACAGCTATGCTGCGGGCTCAGCTACCGCGGCCAGGAGAGGTGGGCTCGTCGGCTACGGGAGGCCGACCCGCTTCCGGTGGCCGTCGTCACCAGCCGTTCAGCTTCATGACCTCGGCGACCGGCGGCAACCGTCGCGTTCGCTCGGCGATCCTGGCGATCTTCGGCGTGTTCCGGCGGAACCAGTCCGGACGGGGTCGCCAGGCGAACAGCACCGCCACGTAGACGTCGAGAGCGGAGACGTCCTCGCCGAGGACGAAGGGTTCGGTCACCTGCTCCTCGAGCCACAGGTAGAGGCGTTCCCGGTGGCGCCCCGTCGTGTCGTCAAGCTCCTGCGGCGCCGAAGGCGCCCAACGCTCCGGATAATCGCCATACGTGAAGGTCGGATAGACGTTGGCCACGAGCCAGATGAGCAGGCGGTAGAACCGGACCCGCCCGGGGGTGCCGACGGCAGGCGCCAGACCGGGCGCTAGGTCCGACAGATACAGCGCTATCGCCGCCGTCTCCGTCAGGACCGTGCCGTCGTCGAGCACGAGCACGGGCACCTGCTGAAGAGGACTTACAGCCCGAAGGCGGTCCTGAGCAGGTCCCGGTTTCTTAAACCCGTCGACATCGACGAACTCGTAGCGTCGCCCTGCCAGCGCCAGCATGGCTTCGGTGATGGCTGAACCATGTTGTCGTGCACCGTAAAGCTGCAACCAGGTTCTTCCTTGGACAGTCGCGGCAGTAGGTTATCCGCCAAGCCCATCATCGAGCAATTCGGTGGAAACAGGACCAGCGGGAGGCGGCGTCTGTTCAGCTCGAATCTGTGATCTGGACGACATGCCTTCCGCCGATTAGAGGCTGCTATGGACCTACGACCGGCTTTGATGATGGAGACGGCGAGCCTCCTTCTCCGCCCGCTGGAGTTGTTCGACGTTCCCTTTCTTCAGGGGCAAGCTCTACCGCCAGGGCTCTCAGATGGCGGACGAAGGCTGACCCTCATCAGTTGCTTCGGCATACTAGCCGGTCAGCGGTCGGAGTTCGTGGAGTGAACGGCGTCTTCGATACGAGGGCTGGCACGATCTACGACGACGATGTCGCCACGCGGTATCACTTTCCCAACCGCTACCTGCAGGTCGCTCTCGCCTGCCAGGACGACTGGATCCTCTACAGGGAGCCCCGCCGCGGCCAGGGCCGGTCCGGCTACGTCGCGGTCGCCCGTATCGTCGCGGTCGAGCCAGACCCGCTGGACCCGAAGAGCAGCTACGCCCGGTTGGACGGCTATCTCGAGCTCGACCAAGTCGTTCCTCTCGACGGACCGGCCGGTCCCTACGAGGCCCTTCTACGCGCAGTCGACGAGCCGTCCCGGAGGGGCGCGGCTTTGCAGGGACGATCGGTCCGCGCGATCTCGGCCGAGGATTTCGCGGCGATCGTTCGTGCCGGTCTCGAGGAGACGCTGACGCCTGCCAACGGCCGTCGCCTCGGACTGGACGCCTTGGCCGATCCCGAAACCCAGGACCTTCTCGACGCAGCTCCGGCGGAGCAGGAACGACGGATCGAGCAGGTCCTGGTGAACCGACGGATCCGCGACGCAGCGTTCCGCGGCCAAGTCATGAGTGCATACGACGGCAGATGCGCAGTCACGGGCATCAGGTTGATCAACGGTGGCGGGAAGGCGGAGGCGCAGGCTGCGCACATCTGGCCGGTGGCCGAGGGCGGTCCCGACATCGTGCCGAACGGCATCTCGCTGTCCAGCACCGTTCATTGGTTGTTCGACAGGCATCTCATCTCGCTGACGGACGACCTTGGACTGCTGGTCGCTCACAACCGGGTACCGACGGAGCTGCAGAGCCTGTTCGAGAAGCAGATGACGAGGATCATCGTGCCGGAGAATCCTTCGTTACGGCCTCACCCGGCCTTCGTCCGCAGACACCGGGAGCGGTTCGCGGCGTAAGACCGGGTATCCGGCAACCGGAGCGAATGATGACAGGCCGACCCGGCGATGCCTTGACTGAAGACGAGCTCCAGCCGCTGGAAGGTCTCCTGGCCAAGCTCGGTGGCCGCGGCGCAGAGTTGCCGTGGCCCCTTTTCCGCTTCATCACCGAGGTGACCGCCACCTCGAACGTCGACCTGCTGGTCGAGGACGAAGACAAGAACGTCCTGCTGGCATGGCGCGACGATCCATTCGGGACCGGCTGGCACGTTCCGGGAAGCATCATCAGGCACCGCGAGGGGTTCGCCCACCGGATCGCGATGTGCGCGCAGGACGAGTTCGGCTGCGAGCTGGACGTGGTGGACGGACCGGCCGCGTTGGTCCAGATATTCGACGACCGGGGCCACTCGGTTTCCCTGTGCTTCAGGGCCAAACTGGCTGGGGTTCCGGCAAAGCGCGTCTGCGACCGGGATGAGGTTCCGCAAGCAGGAGATCTGCGGTGGTTCGGGACGCTGCCCGATCAGCTCTACCCGAGCCACGGAGTCTATAGGAACGTCCTCCTGGCGCTATGGCAGGCTCCACGGACCGGCGGCATCCCAATCTTCACGCAGCATGTTGGCCGCCGGGACGCCGCACAGTCGTCGCCAGGGGGCACCATCGATGCGGATACATCCCTTACTGAGCAGGACTAGATCCTGCTGTGGCTTGGAAAGGGCGCCTTAGCATCACGTGCTCGATGTCCTTGTACATACATAAGTCGAAAGACTGGTAGCCGAGCTTGTCGGCCAATCTCAGCGACGGCTTGTTCGCAGCGCCGACAATGCAGACCGTCTGCGCTGGAGCGTGCGTCCGGTCCATCCACTTAAGTGCGGCCAGTGCCGCCTCGGTCGCGAAACCCTGACCCTGCGCGGACCGGTTGAGGATCCAGCCTACCTCGGTATGGCCGTCGAAGTTTGGTCCCAGGCCGCGATGCGACTCGAACAACCCGACTTCACCAAGAAACCGATCATCTTCCTTGCCGAAGATCGCGAAGGAACCGTATTGCAGCAGCGCCCAGTGACCGATGTAGCGAAGGAGCCTGTTCCAGGTCTCCTCCCGGGATTGGGGAGGGGCAGCGACGAAACGGAACAGGTCGGCGTCGGTCAGCAGGTCGTGCCATACCTCAAGGTTAACACGGGCATAAGGACGCAGAACAAGTCGCTGGGTCTCAATCATGCAGCATGACTATCAGACGAGAAGTGCTTGTTGATACATGCGGCTGCTTTCCCTGGCATCTGACGAGAGGGCGCATCCGTCAGGATGGCGAGTTCATGAAGACCAGTGCGTAGCCGCCCAGCTGGACAATCTGTCCCCGTCCACATGACCTAAAGGCTGTCTGCGCTCGACAACGAACTCGCGATGCCCTGGCTCAAGCGTTTCGCCTGAAGCATCAACTTTCAACATGGCCGGTCACAGCCACCGCAGCGCTGCCCAGGCAGCCATCGCCCCCACCACGGTCGCCCAGAACAGCGGGATAATGCGGGACGAGAGCGATTTCCGGTTGAACGCTTCAACCGGGAACTCGGGCTCCCTAGGCTCGAAAGCCACCAGAGCGGCGTCGGCATCCGCCTTGCGCAGTTTCCGCTCCCGCTCCAGCGCCTCGCGCAGTTCAGCGACAGTATCGTCCGTGCGGCTCCGCTTCTTGCGGTCGGCGATCTGCCTGCGGACGTGCTCGCCCGCTGCCGCCGGTGTCGACGCCGCATGGTCGGCCACCAGCTCGGCCAGCGTTCTGTTCGCGCTGTGACCAAGTCCGAGCACGCGGTAGCAGGAGCAGGCCGCCAGCGCCTCGAGCACCTCGGGCCGCTCGAACACCTCGAAATCGAGTGCGTCCCCACCCCCTCGGATCAGCGCCACGACATCCGAGCGGGCGTCCCTCAGCGCCTTGGCCAGGGCCACCGGGTCGCGCATCGAGGTCGGGATCCGGCGGATGTTCTCCGGCGGAACGGCCGACCCCAGGGCGCCCAGGAAGTCGTCGGCCACCCGCGCCTCCGAGGCAGCGGAGTGGATCAACGAAATCGTCGGCTGCGTGGCGACGGGGAAAGCTCGCTTGTTCAGCGCCAGCCGTCGAATGGTGTCCAGCGCCAGGTTCTCGACCCGCTGCCGTGGCGCCTCCTCAGGCGCCTGATGCTCGACCGCGAAGACCTGGAGGCGTATCGACACGTCGCCGCGGAACAGCTCGGCGGTGACGGCGCCGGTGACCCGCACCAGGTCGCCAGGCCGCACCCCGGCGTGCTCCAACGTCGTCTCCTTGACGTTCATGTATGCCGCCGTGGCCGGGACATCCGGATCCGTCAGCGGCAGGCGGTAGATGGTCCCGAAGCGAACGGGCGGGAACTCGCCCAGGACGCCGGTAACGACCACGGGCAAGGCCCATGCCGCCAAGCTGGCGCGGACCTCGTCGAGCTTCGCCCCGACCAGTTCGGTGAACTGCGCCGGGGTGAGCGAAAGGTTCGTCACAGCCCCAGGCGGGGCAACGCGTGTCGAGGAGCGGGGACGGTCCATGGGTAGTCCAGGGTGATGACGAGCAGGTGAGCCTGCCTCTGCTGCTCCCTAACGCACTGGAGGATGCCCTAGATTCCTTAACAAGCCGCATCGGCTGTCGAGCAACACGCTCAGGCTCGGGCTTCCAGAAGTTGGGGATGCGGGAGGCGTTACCGCTCCTCCCCGGAGAGGACGCTACCTCCTGCAGTAGGCACGAAGTGGCTTGCCGCCGCCTTCACAGGTCTTGGCACCGACGGCGTGGAACGTGACGACCTTGGTCGTGCCGCTGTATTTGCACACAAGGTAAGGGTCCACGCCGTCCAGGTTCCACCGGTCCATGTCCCCGGTGGAAACCGGGATCAGGTCCGCCATCTGATCTGGTGGCCCGTCATATAGGGACGCATTGTCGAGTGCATGTCTGGTCCTGCCGTCGGATAAGCTGGATGGACAGGTAGCTGGCGCAGCTCCAGCGCAGGCGACGGCACCCAGGCACAGCAAGGGCCAGAGCAGGCTATTCCGCGACACTGAACTGGTCTCCGTCATCAACCTTGTTCCCGTGGCCTGCCTTGAACCGGATCGTCCTCTCGTGGACGGGCTGCGTCAGGCGGCCCTTCCACTGGTCGAGGACCTGGATCCCGATGCTGTTCTGACCAAGGTAGATGGCGGCGTGGCTTCTACCATCCAGATGGTTGCCGTAGTGGCCATCGGCGTCGAAGGTGGCGATCACGGTTCCCGACTTCAGCGTCATGTTGCCCCTCACCTTGGCGCCGCCGCGCCACAGGGATGCCGGGGGCGTCGGCACGACAGCATGAACGAACGTGACGCACTGGCCGTTCCCGATGAGCTGGCCCTTTAGCGAGACAGCCTTCTTCATATCGGCGACGTATGACATCGACCTCTCGCAGACGGAGTTCCATATCGTCTGTCAGCTTCTATTTTCGCGCAAGCAACAATTTCGGAGGCGTCATCGTCGCTCGGACAAGACACCTTGAAGCCTCCCCACCGAAATGGAGCGCAACATCTACTTCGGAAACGTGGCCGTCTGGTTGCCACTGCCTCAAACGTAGCGTCAGCAGCCGTCTCTGTCCGCGCCGATCCGGCTCAATGGTGGTTCTAAATCAACCTTGACCTCATTGACTGGATCTAGCGTAGCTAAGCGATAGGCAAGAAGCATGCCTTCATGATGGCATCAAAGGTGGTGGTGTGCCCCCTCTTCTCGCCAGGATAGTCTCCTTCTATAGAGGCCTTACCAACCGTTCTGGCTCTTCAGCCAAGGATAAGACGGCTTTACGTACCGGCAACACGCCGCGGATTTGGCCTCTGCCAACCGGCGAGCATGGGGCCTGGATCGCGGATGCTCGGACAGTTACTTCCTTCGAGTGCGATGCGGTGTTCCACATCGAGGCAAGCTTCTACATCGGGCCGTCGAATGGCATGACCTCGGTGGAGTGGGATATGGCGAACGTTCGCTTGCCCCCGGTCGATCTACCGCGTCGGTTCGTCGGCAGAGTGGCGACGGCGGAGTTGATTGACCACGAGGACGCACTGATCGACCATTACCGCCACATCATCAGGATTGCTGAAATACACGGAAAGTCGGCGTCGCTGAGCCCGTTCCCCTACTTCCGCACGCAGCCCGAAATCACCGCCGAGGGTCAGGTGCTGACCGAGTTCTCCTGGAATGACGACGTCCACGAGACCCGGACCATCCTCGAAACGCTCGCCGGAGCTGACGAGGTGCCGCCGCAGCTGCTCCACGACGACCAGGACCAGGGCTGGCACGTCCTGATCGCAGCCACAGGTGCGGCAACTTGCCTCGTCGAATGGGATGCGGAAGACCGGATCCCGACCAGCCAGGGTTATGCCTTCGAGCCTGCTGAGCTGGCCAGTCAGGCGGCTTCGGCGCTTGAGCGCCTGAACGTTATCCACCAGCGTCTTATAGAGGCACTCGGTCGAGATTACTGGACGTGACAACTCGTGGACCATGAGGACCCGATAATCTCGACGTTGCTAGGTCGTAAGCATTCTCGTCGCCCTGGCTTCTCGCCGTAGTCCTGGATGCACCAGTTTCCTTTCCATATCCGGGCCCCAGGGTGGGCGGGATGCACCAGTTTCGTTTCCTCCAGCTAGGCAGGCTACCGGCGCGCCAGGGCTCCTTCATCCATCTGATGGAGCACCTCCATCCACTTGGTGCACAGCTTCTCGTCGATGGTGTTGAACCGCCACGTCGACTTCTGGATGTCGCGGGTGGTGATCGTGAACCCGCTCTCCCGGTGAGCGGTAATCCTGCCCCGGGCGTTGTCGTGGATCATCACCATCGGTGTGTCGTCACGCGCGTGGGCGGATGGTCCCTCCTGAGTGTTCCACCCCACGACGTTCCAGGTCCACGAGCGGACCTGCGACCAGGGGATCTCCGCCGCGACGCCCTCGTCCATGACGTACAGCCGTCCCTTGACGTAGGCGATGCCGGTGCCGCTGATTTGCCGGACGTGGGCGCCGAACGAACCGGCGGCGACATCGATGTGTTCGGCTTCAGCACCGATGAACCGCCGGAAGCGCTCGTCAGCCTCGACCTTGACCGCCGCCATCTTCTTCCTCGCGTTGATCCAGATCCCGATGTTCAGGACGAAGGTCTGGAACGGGATAAGGATTATCGACACCGCCATGATTGCGCCAATGACGAAGAACAACGGTCCCGGGCTGACGAAGGTCTCGGCCATCAGCCTCTCCGTCCTCAGCTTCTGAAGCGAGGTTGTGGCATCGCCAGTCTGTTGTTGGTATCCATCCGGTGAGCACCGCGGATCTGGCTCAGGCCGCCGCAGCTTTCTGAGC
>CAXTVX010000094.1:0-11180 GCA_964247755.1 uncultured Acetobacteraceae bacterium
GCAGCTTCGGAGGCATCGCCGGCGCCGGCCCGGATGGGTGGTGGAAGGACGCGTCCGGCTATCAGTCCGCCCCTCCTTAAATCACCTTGAGCGTCGTACCTGGCGCCTTGCTTGAGCCCTCGACCACCCGGAGGCCGGTGCCCGGAGCCTTGGCCGGGTTTAGCAGGTGTCCTCATAGCGCCGCCCGAGCTCCGCGAAGAGCTCGACCAGCAACCCGTGCCCACAAGCCACCTGCTGCGCCAGCAGCACGGCGTTGGAGAGGTTGCGGGCACGAAGGCCGAGGTGCTAGCGCTAATGGGGCACGCTAGGTGTTTAGTCCCGGCGTGTGATGATACGGACTGAGCCTGAACCGGTCTGGCTGTTCCGTCCAGATCCGACAGACATGCTCATGGGGCGTGAGACCCTTCAGGGTCTTAGCTCGACTTTGGCCATCTGAGGCAGCCATAGGCGGCGAGGCGGGTAGCTGATTAGGCTGGCATGTCCCCGCCAAGAGACGCCGCTATGCTTTGTCTGCCATCCCGCTTCGCCCCGGTGATCCTGAGCTTTGCGCCGCTGTTTTTCCAGCGCAGCTGGCGACATGCCGAGGTGCTGCTGCTGGGTGCGATCCTGGCGCCGGGCAAGCGCACCGTGACGAGCCTGCTGCGGATCTCAGGGCTTGCTCGGGAGCGGCGGTTCGTGAACTACCATCGCGTGCTGAACCGTACCGCCTGGAGCCCGCGTGCTGCGTCCCGCCTGTTGCTCGGCCTCTTGGTTGTGGCCTTGGTTCCGGCCGGGCCGATCGTGCTCGGGATCGACGACACCGTCGAGCGCCGTCGGGGCAAGCATATCAACGCCAACGGGATCTACCGCGACCCGGTGCGCTCATCTCATGGCCACTTTGTGAAAGCCTCCGGCCTGCGTTGGCTCAGCCTGATGCTGCTGGTGCCGATCCCTTGGGCCGGGAGGATCTGGGCGCTGCCGTTCCTGACGGCCCTTGCCCCATCCGAGCGCGCCTGCCGGGAGCATGGCTGGCGGCACAGGAGGCTGACTGACTGGGCGCGGCAACTGGTGCTGCAGGCACGCCGCTGGTTGCCGGAACGCGACCTCGTGCTGGTCGGCGACAGCGGCTTTGCCGCCCTGGAACTGCTGGATGCGCTCGGCCGGCAGGGCATCGTCTGTATCACCCGCCTGCGTCTCGATGCCGCTCTCTATGAGCGGGCGGCCCCGCGACTGCCCGGCACCAATGGCCGGCCCAGGACCAAGGGAGTCCGCCTGCCAAACCTGTCCGACATTCTGATTCACCCCGACACCGGCTGGCAGCAGGTGATGGTGCCTGGATAGTATGGCGAGGGCGAACGCATCGTCGCGCTCTGCTCGGACACCGCCGTATGGCGTCACGCTGGCCTGCCGATCGTGCCGATCCGCTGGGTGCTGGTGCGCGATCCACTTTGCCGGTTCGAGCCACAGGCTCTGCTGTGCACCGGCCTGGTCTGCGCGCCGGAGCAGATCCTGCGCTGGTTCGTGCAGCGCTGGCAGATCGAGGTCACATTTCAAGAAGCCAGAAGTCATCTCGGCGTCGAGACCCAACGTCAGTGGTCGGACCGGGCCATCGCCCGCACCACGCCGTGCCTGCTTGGACTGTTCTCCATCGTGACCCTGCTCGCAACGCGCCTCGAACCAGCTCAGCGACAACACGTGACAACAACGGCATGGTATCGAAAACAACGCCCGACGTTCAGTGACACTCTCGCCGCCGTACGCCGCCACATCTGGCGAGAACAGGGTTTGCTCATGTCCCGGCGCCAGACCGACAGAATAAAACCTCGACCAGCACTTCAGCGTGCCATGGCAGATGCGCTCTGCCACGCGGCCTGATGGCCAAAGTCGAGCTAAGGTGGAGTTGCGAAGCTTCAACCTGACCGGAGAACCCGATGACCGAGGACAGACTACCGCTGGCCGAACTGCTGGCCAAAGCCGGGGACGGCGACTTCCTGCGCAACGTGGCGGAGGCTGTGGTGCAGCTGCTGATGGAAGCCGACGTGGAGGGCGTGATCGGTGCCGGGCGTCACGAGCGCACGCTGGACCGGGCGACCTACCGCAACGGCTACCGGGACCGCTCGCTCGACACCCGGCTTGGATCGCTGCAGCTCGTTGATCCGTTTCACGGCTCAACCCCGAAGCTCCGCCAGGGCAGCTACTTCCCGCCGTTCCTGGAGCCGCGGAAGCTCACGGAAAAGGCCCTGGTGGCCGTGATCCAGGAGGCCTGGATTGGTGGCGTCTCGACCCGGCGGGTTGATGACCTGGTGCAGGCCATGGGGCTGTCGGGGATCTGGCCGAGAGCACCGTCTCCAAGCTGTGCCGCGACATCGACGAGCGGGTGAACGCCTTCCTCGACCGCCCGCTCGTGGGCGATTGGCCGTATCTGTGGCTGGATGCGACCTACCTCAAGCAGCGCGAGGGCGTGGTTCACCGCTCCGCGCTTCACCGTCTCGGTGGCGGCCATAGTCGCTGTAGCGGTGAACACCGATGGCAAGCACGAGGTCGTCGGCCTGCATATCGGGCCATCGGAGGCGGAGACCTTCTGGTCGACGTTCCTGAAGGGCCTGCTGCGTCGCGGCCTGCAAGGAGGTCAAGCGCCGTGCCGACGTCGTCGGGATCTTCCCGAACGAAGGCTCCATCATCCGCCTGATCGGCGCCGTGCTGCTCGAGGCCAACGATGAGTGGCAGACCCAGCACCGCTACATGCAGACCGAACCGATGGCTGAGCTCATGGCGCCCATCATCAATATCGAGCCTGCACAGATTGCCACCGTGGCCGCCTGATCCAGGACCATCTCAGCTACACGCCAATTTCCACCACGTTGACGGGCATGACCCCACGGACCTTCAGGTAGGTCTCGTCCACGTACCGGCTGGTCCCGGGCCCACGGCGCTTCGCGAACCGGCGCTTGCGGAGCTCATCGCCCATGACCGGCAGGAGCTTCGACTCCCACCCGCGCACGGCCTCGTAGCTCACCCCGATCCCGCGCAGCGCCATGATCTCGCTCAGATTCCGCAGGGTCAACCGGTATCGCAGGCGGCAGAACATCACGAACGCGATGACGTCGCTGGGCAGGTAGGTCCGGTTCAGCACCCCGCCGCTGCGCTCGTTGAACTGCCGCCCACAGTCCCGGCAGCGGAACCGTCGTAGCCGCGAGCTGTGACTTCGGGCCGCTCGATCACCGCATCCGACCCACAGCACACGCAGTTCATCCCGTCAGTCCAGTCCTGAACCCGCTGCCCAAGACGCTACGTCGGCTGCCCGACCACCGCCAGATCGCGCGCTGGCGCGAGCGCTGACAGATCCGCATCTTTCAGTGCAGGCTAATACCAGGTCTCTCTAATCGTGACCTGTGCCGCGCTGGTCATGTCCATGCTGGGCCATACTGATAACTGATGCCGCCGACGGCACAGGTTGTGATTAGAAGGCTTTGGTTTGATGATCGCGATGGCAGAAGCTGGGCGCTCGGGCGCCGGACGACTGCACGCAATTCGTCATCCGGCGCCACCGCGAGAGCGGGTCGGCCTGACATTCGAGACCGACCGGCAGCTCATCGCCGATTGGTCGGCAACAAACTAGTACCAAGAAGGAGACGGCGAGGGCCTAGATCGGCGGAGGAGCCGGGGCGATCAATCAGAACAGAAACCTGATCGACGCCATGCTCAGCGAGACGCGGGACATGAAGGTGTCAACGAGGTTCTTCCGCTCAGAAGGCAATTATGAGCTCCGGTCATGATCGGGTGACGACGGTCTGCCATGGCTCCTATCTCATGGCGATCCGTACCGTACCGGGCAACGCGGTCCGCCGCCGGACCAGTGCCTACCTGAACAGTCGTTTTGACGAGCACCATTGCGGTATCAAGGGCAGGATCCGATGTCGGCGCGCCTTCAAAGGCCACGACCCGGCCTGCCGGTTCCGCCGCGAGCGCGACGGACTCGGAGATCTCCTCCGTTACCCTGGCAGTCCCAACCAGATCGTCTCAGCGTCGTCCTGCCGTGCCCGCTTCGCCCAAGTTCCTCGCATCGCGCTCGACATCATGGCGTCTGGCTGACCAATCTCGTCCTGTCGTTCCGCGCGAGCCCATCGGCCGCCTTCACCGAGCGGTCAACGAGGGAATCGTCTCAAGAATGTGCCCTTGTCTTTTTCAAGTGGCTCTACCGCAAGTTTTTTGGGCAGAACAACGGAGCTCTCCCATGTAAAACCGCAGCATATTGCGCGGCGTCGCCAGGCGCTGCATTGTAGGGAACCCGCCTCCATCCGGACCTGTCGACGTCAAGTTACCTAGACCTTCCTGATGCAGTGACAACAGCGGACTGGACCAGAGAGTCGTACATGTTGAGAACTCGCTCACGGCCTACGACCACATCAGCCGGAAACGACCGCGCGAACGCACCTTCACCGGCCCCAAGCAACGAAATAGAAGTGCAGATCGATGTTCTAGACAAACGATGGATTAGTGGGTGGACGTGGATACCTGAGGAACCTGCGAGCTCGCTAACCGTTGAGGTACTTGTAGATACCGAGATTATCGGCCGAGGGAACGCAAACTTAGCTCGTCCAGATGTTGCAGCAAGCGGGCGGGGAACCGGGCGGTACGGGTTTAAGCTAAAGTTCATCCGTAACTTGGTTAGCGGTGATCGGCCCAGGCTCCGGACCATCCGGCGTCTAAAGGGTAGGCTTCATACGAAAGATCTAGAACTCGTACTACCTCCGGAAATTACAGGTGTTTCGAATATCGCTTCAGGTGACAGCCTTGTCGTCGACGGCTTCGTTGACGAGATGACCTTGCTAGGAGCTTCGGGTTGGGCATGGGTTCCTGGTTCTCCCGCGACCTCCGTAGAAGTCGAGGCCGTTTTTGGCGATCAGAGCTTAGGCAGGACGACGGCCAACATCCTACGACCTGATTTGGAGGCCGCAGGCAAGGGAACAGGCCTTTACGGGTTTCGCCTCGTCTTTGATCAGCCATTCGCAGGGCATGGACGACCCACGTTGCGCGCCTACAGTGCTTCGGAACATGCCGACCTCGTCGAGCCTCCGTTCGACGCAGGTTGCCCTTCAACGGACAGGATCGGCGCGGTAGAGGGCTGTCTGGAGCAACTCTCGCCAAGCGGTGCCAAAGGCTGGGTTTGGCTTCCGGATCAGCCTGAGGTCCCTGTGGATGTGAGAGTCGTCCTAGATGGGCGGGTCGTAGGCCAAGGTGTAGCCGACATCATGAGGAGCGACCTCTTCGCTTCAAGACGAGGGACCGGGCGTTACGGGTTCGAGCTAACGTTCAGAGAGACGATAAGCGAACTCGAACGCCTGACGGTCGAGGTGCTTCAGGAGGATCGCACAACTCTGCTGCCGGTTCTACCAGCTGCGCTTCAAAGACGGGACGACCAGCCTCTCCTCACCGCCGAAGACAATAGTTTGACGGAGAAATTATACAGCAAGTTTGAGCCGAAGGCTACAAAGGCTCTAAATGTTAAACGGAGACTAGCGCCGCAACCGGAGGCATCCGGCATACACACCAGCTACAAGGCAGACCATAATCCGCTTTCCCTGAAAAAGGCCCGCGTCTCGAACGCAGGCGGCGCCTCAGGTCTCCACGGCTTCGTTGACGAGATGACCTTGCTAGGAGCTTCGGGTTGGGCATGGGTTCCTGGTTCTCCCGCGACCTCCGTAGAAGTCGAGGCCGTTTTTGGCGATCAGAGCTTAGGCAGGACGACGGCCAACATCCTACGACCTGATTTGGAGGCCGCAGGCAAGGGAACAGGCCTTTACGGGTTTCGCCTCGTCTTTGATCAGCCATTCGCAGGGCATGGACGACCCACGTTGCGCGCCTACAGTGCTTCGGAACATGCCGACCTCGTCGAGCCTCCGTTCGACGCAGGTTGCCCTTCAACGGACAGGATCGGCGCGGTAGAGGGCTGTCTGGAGCAACTCTCGCCAAGCGGTGCCAAAGGCTGGGTTTGGCTTCCGGATCAGCCTGAGGTCCCTGTGGATGTGAGAGTCGTCCTAGATGGGCGGGTCGTAGGCCAAGGTGTAGCCGACATCATGAGGAGCGACCTCTTCGCTTCAAGACGAGGGACCGGGCGTTACGGGTTCGAGCTAACGTTCAGAGAGACGATAAGCGAACTCGAACGCCTGACGGTCGAGGTGCTTCAGGAGGATCGCACAACTCTGCTGCCGGTTCTACCAGCTGCGCTTCAAATGGAACAGAAGGAACATGGATCGGACAACAATGAGCCGGCTGTTGAGGCCAGCTTTCATCGACAGCCCATCCCCGTTGAGGCCCATATCGACAGGCTCTCTCGCTTAGACGCGGCGGGCTGGGCCTGGGCTCCTGGCTTGCCAGATCGGGCTCTACAAATTGAAGCCGTGCTAGACGGACTAGTCATAGGACGCGGAACGGCTAATAACATGCGCGCCGACCTTCTACGGCACGGGATCGGAACAGGACTATATGGTTTTGAGATCAGGTTCCTGCAACCGCTTCTGGGAAACACTGCACCACATCTCCGTCTCCTCGTCCCCGGTCGGGATCTACTCCCGAATTCCGACTTGGCAAATCTGCCGCATCTTCCGCCATCCCTGCGTCCCATGGCACCTGAGGCCCGTCTGTCCAGGTTGCTTGCCGATCACACGTACTTCACGTCTGAGGGTCCAGAGTTCGAGGAGCACGATCCGACGATCCTGGCAGGCTGCCCCAGTGAAGGTCTATGCGCACCGGTCATTATCGCCTTCTATCTCCCCCAGTTTCACTCCATACCAGAAAACGACACCTTCTGGGGAAAGGGATTCACCGAGTGGAGACAACTCCCTCGGGCTATGTCGCGCTTTCCGGGACATTATCAACCCCGAATCCCGCGTGATCTGGGCTTTTATGATCCGACCAACTCACAGCATCTGCAGGCACAGGCAGCTATCGCAAGAGTGTCGGGCATATCCGCGTTTGCCTTCTATTACTATTGGTTTAATGGCCGGCGGGTCTTGGAGCGACCGCTAGAACGGTTGCTAGACTCCGATGTGGAGATGCCGTTCATAGCGATATGGGCGAACGAGAACTGGACTCGTACATGGGACGGTTCGGACTCCGAGGTTCTTCTTCATCAGGATTATCGTCCCGAGGACGAGGCTGCTCTCCTCGAGGACTGGGCAAGGCATTTTGCAGACCGGCGCTACCTCCGTATCGCGAACAGGCCACTGTTCTGCATTTATAACCCACAGGCTATACCCGACACTAGGGAGACGCTTCAAAGGTGGCGTAGAATTCTCCAAGACCGCTATAACGTTGAGCCATTGTTCTTTATGTGCCAGACCTTCGGTAGCCGGGATCCACGCCTGTTCGGGCTGGACGGCGCGATGGAATTTCCACCGCATAAGCTTGCAGAACGTGTCGCCCCGAGGCCACCGGTGGACGCCTATTCCCCGGATTATCGGGGACAAATCTTTTCATACGAGGACTTTGTTTCGGCGTCGTTAGCTGAGCTTCAACCGGACTATCCGCTGATAAAGACAGTCATTCCAAGCTGGGATAATGATCCACGGAGACCGAACAGAGGCTTCTCGGTCGAGGGTAGTTCGCCCCGCAGGTACGAGGCTTGGCTTCACGACCTGTTGGAAAGGGCGCTTGACTATCCGATAAATGGAACCCCTATTGTGGCGGTCAATGC
This sequence comes from uncultured Acetobacteraceae bacterium, assembly GCA_964247755.1. Taxonomy (GTDB): domain Bacteria; phylum Pseudomonadota; class Alphaproteobacteria; order Acetobacterales; family Acetobacteraceae; genus Lichenicola. Next base: position 7,676 of record CAXTVX010000094.1, read on the forward strand.
GTGGAATGAGTGGGCCGAGTGTGCTTACCTAGAGCCCGATGTCCACTACGGGGCGGCCTATCTCAATGCTACCGCCCGCGCGCTACGCGCGATGACCCGTCAGTCTGCATCCGCGAGTCCAGATCATCATCAGTCTGCAAGTCCTAAGGTTTCGGTGGTTGTGCCAAATTACAATCACGAGCTTTATATCGTCGAGCGACTGCAGAGTATTGTGGCACAGACCCGGATACCGGATGAAATACTGCTTCTGGATGATTGCTCTTCCGACAATAGCTTAGACCTGGCGGTAGGGTTTTTGGAAAAGCACCAGATCGACTATAAGGTGATCGTGAGTGCGCAAAACTCAGGCAGCGTGTTCAAGCAGTGGATGAAGGGGATTGAACGCGCTCGGAACGACCTGATCTGGATCGCGGAAAGTGATGATACCGCTGAGCCGAAGTTTCTCGAACGTCTTCTGCCTGCCTTTGAGCGCCAGGAAACCCTGCTCGCATTTGGTCGGATTGAGTGCATCGGCCCTAATGGTGGAGCAAGAGCCGACCTAAGGGGCTATTTCGACGACCTTAAAACGTTCCGCTGGGACCGATCGGCTTCAGTACCGGCGTTCACGGCCTTCGGGCATGATTTCGCGATCAAGAATGTCATACCTAATGTCTCAGGCGCCGTCTTCCGTAGACCGCGCCTAACAACCGCCGAGATCTCTCGGCTCTGCGATTACCGCTTTGCTGGTGACTGGTACTTCTACGCCCTAATGTCGCGAGGTGGACAAATCGCTTACAGGCACCGCGCGCGCTCGTTCTTTCGGGTCGGGGAAGCGAGTGTCTCCCGCAACGCCTTCTCCAGCCTGCAGCATATTCATGAACATGCTATGATATTAAGGGATCTAGAGTCTCTGTATGAGCCAGACGCAGAAGCCCTGGCAGACCACGTACGTTCCTTAGCTATTCACTTCCCTGATTTGGCTTATCCGGATTTGGTTAAGAGGCTTTCCGGCGGGACCTCGAAAGCAGTACCTCCTCGGAAGCTACGGATCTGCATTGCCGCCCATAGTTTTGCCATCGGGGGAGGCGAGCTGATGCCAATTGAACTCGCGAACGCGTTGAAGCAGCGGGGCCACCATATAACGTACTTGGTTATGGAACAGCATATCGCTGGCGCTCAAGCAACTCTTCGGCACCGGCTAGAAGCCGGAATCGCTGTGGTTTATTGGCGGGATGTCTGCGCGGACTTACCCAGTTTCTTCGTGCGATACGGCCTTCAAATATTCAATTCCCATAATATCTCTGTTGAGAGCCGCCTCTGCGCTGCTTCTCAGGACATCGAGGTTCCCTACGTAGGCTCGTTGCACGGCGGGTATGAGGCGTCGCCGCAGCACGCTACCATGGAGCTCCTCGCTTATGCCGGTCGGAACGTCGACAAGTGGTTCTACCTAGGCGAAAAGAACAAGGGGCCCCTTGTTGCAGCCGGAGTGCCGGAGAGCCGGTTCGCGCGGAGCTTCAACGCCCTTCCGGAGGCCGCCCCTAGTAACGTGGACCGTGGCAGTTTCCGATCAACCTACAACGTGGCCGCCGACGCACTTATGTTTGTGATCTGCTCCCGTGCGAGCGAGGATAAGGGATGGCAGATTGCTGTCGACGTCGTCAGAGAGCTCAACATACGGGGATACCAGACGCATCTTGTTCTAATTGGCGACGGTCCTGATGCCGAAGAGTTGCGTCGAAGGAACGAAGAGCTTCCCTTCGTAACCTTCCTTGGTCATGTCGACCATCCGAGCCGACTGCTGCCCTGTTTCGACATGGGTATATTCCCAAGCCTTTTTTCTGGGGAAACCTTTCCACTCTTCTTACTGGAGTGTTTTCAAGCAGGATTGCCGGTCATAAGTACTGATATCGGTGAGGTGCCTTATATTCTCGGTAAGTCTGCGGAAACATCCCCGGGCCTTGTGGTAGACCATCGGCAAGGTCGCGATCAGATAGTCGCTGATATGGTAGATGCAGCAGCCGAGGTCATCGGAAACGCGGCCACCTTCGATACCATGCGAAAACAAGCCGAAATGACCTTCCGATGCTTTAGCATGGAGGCGCTCTGCGATCTCTATGAGGGTGTCTTTAGTGGTCTCGTTGAGGAGGCAGCCCGATCGACCTCGGGGGCTTCGTCCTGAGTCGGCATCGCCCTTTCGGCCGATCAACAGTGAGCCGAACCCGATGGTGCACGACTTTATGCACCGCAGGATCGGGTCCCTGGATCACCAGCTTGCGCAACTCCGCCTTTTGCGCCGCAGTCAGAATGGGTTCGCGGCCGGGGCTTTTGCGGGACATTGGCTCATCAAGCCCGTCGGCGTTAGAGCGGTGCACCCAGTCACTCAACGTTTGCCAGTCCATGCCGTTGAGCGCCGCCGCCTCGCTCCGGGCCCGACCTTCCAGCACCAGTGCAAGAGCCGGGATATGGCGAACCTGCGCCCCATCCGTGCACCTCGCCGACGCCGCGCGCAGTTCCGCCGCCGTGAAGTCGGCCCGTGTCACCCTCATCGCCGCGCCCATGGCCACAACCCCCGCCCGCGAATCGCACTCCTGCGGTATGGTGTCAGAGTTCAGGCTAATGGGAATCCCCCGGAGAGTCAGCGTCATCCAGGATTGGTATGACTCATCCGAGTTGGATGGAGCCGCCGGGTGCTGTACAGTCAGGTCAGCCTAACCGCAGCGCGGGCCGGTCTCGAACACGTCCAGGCAGATGCTTGGTTATTGGAGGCGGCGTCGCAACGATCGATGAACAGGCTAGCCCCGCCGCTGGCTTTCTGGCCTTTCAGTGAGATGCACATTCCGTCGTGCTTGAGGAAGTCAGCCCACATTCCCCTGCCTCGCTTAACCGAGCAAGACGTCCATAAGATGAGAAGGCAAACACGGACGCTCTAATCTCCGTTGCGATGGGAAGGCTAGAGCGCAATCCGAGCGACCCGACTCAGAAGCTCTTGCCCGACGTGGGGCTGATCTGATTCATCATGCTGGCTGGGCGGGAGGCCAGCATGGATGGCACGGACGCTTTCCCAGGATCTGCGGGACCGAGTGATCGCTGCCGTAGATGGCGGCATGTCCCGCAATGCCGCCGCGGAGCGGTTCGGGGTGGCGGTGTCCACGGCGGTCCGGTGGCTGCGCACTTGGCGGATGGACGGAGTGGCCACTGCCGCCCCAAGGGCGGTGACCTGCGGTCGCAGCGCATCGAGCGCCATCGGGACGTCATCCTGGCCGCGGTGAATGCACAGGTGGACATCACCCTCGTCGAGCTGGCGACGCTGCTGCGCGACCAGCATGGCGTGTCCGTCGCACCCAGCACGATCTGGCGCTTCCTCGACCGGCACGACATGACCGTCAAAAAAACGGCGCACGCTAGCGAGCAGGAGCGGCCCGACGTCGCCAGGCTCAGGCGGGACTGGTTCGATGCCCAGCCTGATCTTGATGTAAGCGTCCGGCCAAGGCCGCAGCTATAGCGTGACGAGTGTCAGGCCGGGCTG
>CAXTVX010000095.1:0-10800 GCA_964247755.1 uncultured Acetobacteraceae bacterium
GCCGCTTGGGGGATAGTTTAGCGGTAGAACTGCCGGCTCTGACCCGGCCAGCCCTGGTTCGAATCCAGGTCCCCCAGCCAAAACGTTGACGACATTGGGTTTTCGTCGGGCACCATCGCCCGAGTGGAGTATCGCTCCACAGAGGCACTCCACAGGTGCCCCGTGCTCAAGCGTCAAGGCCGCAATTTTCACTTCAGGCGCATCGTCCCGGCACCCCTCCGCCCGCTCGTCGGCCAGCGCGAGTTCTGGGCGAGCCTGGGCACCTCCTCCGCAACCGTGGCGCGTGCCCGGGCTGGTCGGCTATATGCCCGGACGGAGGAGATCCTGAGCTTGGCCAACCGCATCGCGAAGTCAAGAATGGCACCGACGCATCCCGATCCGGACGCCGAGGCTCAGCGCCTCATGGAGGCCGCCGTCGAGGATCTTAAGACGACCCTCGAGCTTGAGCGCAGGGCCGCGAAGATGCGCGAGGACATCCTGGAGATGCGCCTTCTCGCCGAGGAGGCCGACCACCTACGTGGCCTGACGAGGAACATCGGGAGTGCGCACGCCAACCTCGACAAGGTCCTGCCTCGCATCCATGAGCTCGTGGGGGAGGTCAAGGCGGCGCGGCGCGGCGGCCAGGAGGCCAGGCACCTCGTCACCGAGCTCACGAAGCTCATCGAGAACCTGCCCCGGCCCGCAATTGGACCAGAGGCCAGAAGCACGGAGGAGCCGCGGGCGGCCTTGTCGACGCTTGTCGGCCCCTTCTTCGAGCGGCGGCTCGGGACCGACGGCACCACGCATCAGGTCGTCGGGCAGGAACGGAGCACAGTCAGGCGTTTCATCGAGGCTTGCGGCGATCGTCCGGCGGCGGACTACGGCCGGGTAGACATCAGCAATTTCCTCGGCCTCCTGCGGCGGCTGCCCGCGACGTACGGCAAGTCTCCCAGAGACAAGGAGATCACGCTCGAGGTCCTCATCGCCCGGGCGGATGCGACCCAGGCGGAACGTCTGACCGACAAGACGGTCAAACGGCACCTCAGCACGCTCTCCCAGGTCTTCAAGTTCGCCGTCGACATGGGACACCTGACGGTCGCCGCCCGGGCGGAGCTGGTCGAGGACCACCGCTTCCGGACGGACCGGAGTGCCCGGGACCAGCGCGACGCATGGGAGATGGACGAACTCGAGACCCTGTTCTCGTCGCCGGTATGGACCGGATCCCAGGCCATCTTCCGCAGCAAGCCGGGCGCGGAGATCCTGCGCGACGCGAAGTTTTGGCTCCCGCTCCTCGCCCTCTTCCACGGAGCTCGGCTTGAGGAGTTTGCCGACCTCTACCGGCGCGACGTCTACTGCGACCACGGCACCTGGGCCGTGAGGCTCGTCGAGAGCAAGGCCGAGGAGGGCAAGGCCCAGAGGCGCCTGAAGACTGCCAACGCGGCCCGCGTCGTCCCGCTGCACCCCGAGATCCTACGGATGGGCTTCCTGCGCCATCTGGAGACGATCGCCCCCGGAAGGGATGACCCCCTGTTCCCCGACATCAAGCCGCAGGGGTTGGACGGCAAGCGAGGCCCGAGGATCACGCGCTGGTTCGTCGAATATCGCCGTGCAGTCGGGGTCTACCGGAATAACGTAGGCATGCACGCCTTCCGACACACCGCCATCACCCGCCTGACAGACGCGATTGTCGACGAGCAGCAACGACGGCACCGGGACTTCATGATGGGCCACGCCAATGGCGGCTCGGAAGGCAGCAAGCGTTACGACAAAGGGCCAGGGCTGAAGGCCGCGGCCGATACGATGGCCCTGCTACGGTATCCAGACCTGGATCTAGCCCATCTGTATATGGATGCCTCTCAGAGCAGTGCCGGTCGCCTTCACCCTTCTGTAGCGTCTTCAGGCCAGCCAGCACCTCGGAGCCGGAAGGTGTCGACGGCGGTCGTGGATGATGGCAAGGCAGGATGATGCCGCACCTTCTCACCCTCCGGCGACCGACGCGCGAGAACGGAGTCTAGCTCATGCCCTACTCGAACGAAGGCGTCAGTCCGAACGACGGCGTCAGTCCATGAGCGGTCAGCTCCTCTTCCGCGGACTCGGCGACGAGGAGGACGACCTCGAGACCAAGTTGGCGACGATCCGGAACGAGATCCATGAAGAATATTTTTCTGACGAGCCATTTCCCTGGATCGTCGGGTTCTCGGGCGGCAAGGACAGCACCCTCGTCTCCCACCTAGTCTTCGAGATGCTCCTCGACGTCCCGCCGAGCAGGCGGCGGCGGACCGTCCATATCGTGGCGAACGATACCTTGGTCGAGTCGCCCTTAGTCATCGGCCACATCCGCACGGTCCAGGCGCAGATGCGGGAGGCCGCGGAAGCGTTCAACCTCCCGGTCAAGGTGGTCACCACCCAGCCGACGACCGACGACACCTTCTGGGTCAACCTGATCGGCCGAGGGTATCCGTCCCCGAACCGCAGCTTCCGCTGGTGCACCGACCGGATGAAGATCAAGCCGACGGGGCGCTACATCCGCGAGCAGGTCGACACGACCGGCCGCGCGGTCCTCCTCCTGGGAGTTCGGCGAGACGAGTCGGCGAAGCGGGCCCAGTCGGTTGCCAAATACGACAACGGAGAACGGCTCAACCGTCACAACGACATGGTCGGCTGCATGGTCTTCCGACCTATCGTCGAACTGACGACTGACGATGTCTGGGAGTTCCTCGGGACCACGCCCCCGCCCTGGGGCGGGAGCCACAAAGACCTCATCACCCTCTACAGGAACTCGCTGGGCGGCGAATGCCCGGTGGTCATGGGCAAATCAGACGCTCCGTCATGCGGCACCTCGTCGTCCAGGTTCGGCTGCTGGACGTGCACCGTCGTCGTCAAGGACCGGAGCCTGGAGGGTTTCGTGGAGGCTGGCTTCGCGGAGTTCGGCCCCCTCCTCGAGTTCAGGGACTGGCTGTCGGTCATCCGGAACGATCCCACCCGAAGATCTGCAAAGCGACGCAGCGGAAAGTACACGATCACGGAGGGTGGGACTTTCGTTCCAGGACCGTTTACATCGGATGCTCGTGCGGAGATCCTGGACCGGCTTCTGTCACTACAGGCATTAGTAGGACGCGAGCTCATCTCACCCGACGAGATTGCTCGCATTCGGGACATCTGGCGACAAGACGCGCTGTTTGCTTCTAAAGCGTTAGTGGTAGAACCGGCGGAAGCCTAGACATTGGACTTTATAGATGCCTCGTGACGCAGTCGTCCTCTTTTCTACAAAGGAGGGGGAAGCCCTCGTTCGCAAGCATTGTCGTGCCGCCGGGATCCGGCTCGCCGACCTGAAGGAACTAGTTGAGATCGAGGCGGACCAAGTGGGCCGGAAGCGCAAGGCGGGCCTCTGGGACCAGTTCCAGGAGGTCATAGACCGCATGGGCGAGGACGCCTGATGCACCTGCGTTCGATCGCGCTCCGCGACTGGCGGGCGTACTACGGTCAGGTCCGCTTCGACTTTCCACCGCCTACGGAGCGGAAGAACGTCGTCCTCATTGGCGCCAAGAATGGCTTCGGCAAGACGTCACTCTTCCACGCCATCATCCTGGGTCTGTTCGGCCAGGACGGAATGCCGCTCATCGCAACGGCGAGCTTCGGCGGCACCTCGACCGAGCGGCTCAGCATCAGCTACGCGCAGTTCATGAGTGGCGTCCTGAACCGGCGGGCCCTGTCGGAGGGAAGGACGTCCTGCTCGGTCGAGCTGGTGTTCGACGACGACGAGGGTCAGCCGCTGGTTCTGCAGCGGCTTTGGAGCTTCACCGCCTCGGGGCAGTTCAAGGCATACGACGAGGAGCCACGGGCGCTCGCCGGGGTCACCCGAAAGCCGGTCGGCGGCGCGTCGGGGAGCAAGCTCACCGGCGTCGAGAGGATCGACTGGTTCAAGGACTACGTCGCCCGGACGTTCCTACCCTACTACCTCGGCTGGTTCTTTCTGTTCGACGGAGAGATGGTCGGAAGCTTCGCCGAACGCGAGATGGCGACGCAGGTCAAGGTCGGAGTGGAGGGTCTTCTGGGACTGCCGGTCCTCCGCGACCTATCCAGCGACCTACGCGACTATGCTCGATCGAAGGGCAAGCCATCCGGCAGCTCGGGCGAGACAGTCGAGCGCCTGGAGCGCGAGATCGAGGAGCTTTCGAAGGACATCGCGGAGTCGGACGAGAAGGCCGCTCTCGTCGAGGCGGATCTCGCCTCGACCGAGGCCGAGCAGGACAAGCTGTCCCGTGAATTGATGAGCTACGGGGCGGGAACGCAGGCGAATTTGGCGGAGCTGCTCCAGCGCCTGCAGCAACATCGCAACGACCTCGACAGCGCACGCGCACGGCTTCAAGAGATGCTGATCGGCGACCTCGCGCTGGCCTTGTGCGGCCGGGAACTCCGCGCCCTGGCAAGCGAGCGGCTCCGACAGGAAGAGCGACGGGAGCAGTGGGTCGCCGGGAAGGCGCAAGGTGACAGCCGCCTCGATAGCTTCGTCTCCGCCTTGGGCCAGACCGTCGAGGAGGTCGATCCCCCGCTGCATGACGTCCAGCAGGCTGCCGTCATGGAGAAGGTGCGTCTCGTCTGGGACCGGCTGTGGAACCCGCCGGACGAGGACACCGCGGCCTCGTTCCGTCACCAGCACCTGACCGGGAACGAGCGTTCGCGCGCTCGGGAACGCCTCCTTTCGCTCGATGGTATGGCTGCCAATCGGGTCGTGTCCGTGCTCGACGAGGCGGCGGAGCACGAGAAGCAGATCGACCGGCTTCAAGAGGAGCTGAACCGGACGCAGACCGTCGGTCCCGATCTGGACCTCAAGCGGCAAAGATTGAGCGATCTCTCCTCCACGTTGGGCACCAAGCAGCGCGACCTGGGCGGGCTGCGCAACCACACTCAAGCCGCGCAGGGTCAGTTGGACAACAAGCGCAAGGAGTTAGGGCGCATAAGAGCCGAACTCGGAAGCGCGGCACCGAGCCTACGGCGAGCCGCCACGGCCGAGAAGATCGCTGGGGTGCTGGACCTGATCGCCGCCGATGCGGTCCCGACCCAGATCGGCGCAGTCGCGGGAGCGATGACCGAAGCCTACCGGTCCATTGCGCACAAGGGTCAGCGCGTCGACCGCATAGAGATCGACAAGGAGTGCAACGTCCGGATGCTCTCCAAAACGGGCCGCGATGTCCGCGAGGTGCTTCCGTCCGCTGGCGAGAAGCAGATCTTCACCCAGGCGCTCATCAGTGCGGTCGTCCAGGTCTCCGAACGCGTGTTCCCGATGATCGTCGACACGCCGATGGGACGCTTGGACGAGGAGCATCGCAAGAACGTCCTCAAGCATCTCGCCAAGAACAACGGTCAAGTCATCCTTCTCTCGACGGACAGCGAAGTCGTCGGCGAGTATCTCGACGTTATCCAGTCCCGCGTTCTGAAGACCTACGTCATCCAGCACGAGCAGGACGTCGAGTTCGGGCAGAGCTGGGCAGTCGAGGGTTACTTCAAGGAGCTCCGTTCATGAGCGTGACGCTCATCGACATCGTCAGCGCCAACTTCAGGACCGACGAGGGCAAGGACGGCCTGAACAAGAAGTTCATGGAACGGCTCGGCATGAAAGCGCGCTTCGCCCCGGCGCGTCTCGCCATCGCTTGCAGCCTGGCGCTCGCCGAGCCACCCGGGCGGATCGACGGAGAGCCTGGTCTCAGCATCAAAGGAGACACCCTTTTCGGACAAGGTGCCAACTTGTCGGCCTGGATCTCCCTGATCATCGAGCGCTCGGGCAAGGACGGGGTGTCCCTGAAGGAACTGCAGGGTCTAGTCGCCGACCATTGGGCCCGCGGACTTGAACTCCTGGACAGCCACTGGAGCGCGGCGGACGGAGATCTCGCCCGGTTCACCCGGCGCCTGACTGAGGCCGCCGGGATGATGAGCGGGTCGTCCGGCCGGGATGTCGACGAACCCGGACCGGCGCCGACCTCCCTTGAGCTTCTGGTCGGGGAGATCGGCACGGACGTGGACAGCGGCGAACCCATAGTCTGGGCTGCCACTGGCGAGGGTGGCAGTCCTCACCTGGCGGTCATGGGTGGCGTCGGCTCCGGCAAGACCAGGACGGCGATGGCGATGCTTCGGCAACTACGAGCGGCTGTCCAGGTTCCCATCCTCGCCTTCGACTTCAAAGGCGACCTGGCGGGCGACTACAAGCTGAACGAGCTGTTCGACGCTCGCGTGGTGAGCCCGCCGAAGGAGCCGATACCGCTCGACGTCCTGCATCTGGATTCCACCGACCCATACGACGTGAAGATCGCCGCCGACCGTTTCCGGGACTCGTTTGGTCGTCTCAAGGGCACACGCCTCGGGGATAAGCAGAGGGACACGGTAGCCACCGCCGCCGAGCAGGCATTGCGCGCCCGCCGTCCGGCGCGGCTCTCGGACATCCGTGACGCGCTAGGACGCGAATACCAGAAGCAGGCGATGAAGCACGATGGGGCGGTCTCGGCCCTGAACGACCTCTGCCGGTTTCCCATCTTCGAGCCGATGATGACCCCGGACGAGTTCTTCCGGTCCGGCTGGATCATCAACCTGCCCCCGACGGTGCCGGAGGCGACGCAGATGATGACGGTGAACCTCCTCCTCGACGCGCTGGACCGACATTTGAACGGCCAAGCTGATTCCGAGAAGGATGCCAGCGGCAACAGAGCGCTCAGGGTTCTGTGTATGATCGACGAGGCTCACCGGATCCTGGGCTCTAAACTGCCGTCTCTTTCAGGCCTCGTGAGGCAGTCCCGCTCCAAGGGCGGCATGGTCATGCTCATCAGCCAGTCGCCGGACGATTTCGTCGGCGAGGACGACGACTTTCTCAACGAGATGGGCCTGACTGTAGCGTTCGCGACCAACGCCAAGCCCGCCGCCGCGACACGCATCCTGGGCAAGGGCGCGAGCTTGTCCAACCTCGGCATCGGGGAGTGCTACGCCAAGGTTCGCGGGCAAGGCACTCGGCGGGTCTTGGCTTGGCAGAAATCCAGCTCCTAGGAATGCCGTCGAAGTTCGACATCTCCAAGCCGTTGAACGGCACCCAGCGTCGGTTCAACGAGCTCTGCGCGAAAGGCGGAGGTCGGGGCGGCGGTCCTACTCGAGGGGGGGTTCAGGAACTGCTTCGTGAAAGCGGGAAGCTACTCAATGTCGGGGCTCGCAAGTTTATCTGCGACCAGCTTTCCAATCTTCCGCATGCCAATCCTTGGCACGTCTGCTTTGCCGTCGGATTATCATGGGGGCATCTGGCGCAGCTGAACGACAAGTTCATAGAAGCGGCTACAAACCTCCTTGCGCATTGGAACGACGACGATCTGAAGGTGGCAAAGAAGTTCCCGCTCGATCGCGGGCCGATGGTGATCGAGGATAGCCTCCTCGGCGGTTGGCAGATGTTCAAGCAGGTGCGGTTACCCTCCTCGCTGCCCTCGACCATCCGGGAGTATCATGCTGCCCAGAACCGGTGGTTCAACCCGATCCTTAGCAATGCGCGGCCGCGCTACATCGGAAGCTGGAATGCGTGTGCCTTGTTCATGGTAGCGCTGTTCTCGAACGACATGTTGTCGAAGCAGCTCCTCGATACTGCGGTTCTCCTCCCCCCAGGGGGTCCCATCTTCAAAGGCCTTTCCATCCTGCACACAGCCCAGCTTCTAAGCCAATCTCCCGAGGGGACAGAGCTCGACGACCAGGCATATGAACCTGGCGCCGTCTTCCTGAACAACCAGCTTATGGCGGAAATGCTGAAGGGCCTGCCAAACTGGAACATGACCGACATTCACAGTGGCCTTTACATGCTTGGAACTCGTTTGGCTGAGACGGATTCCTGGTTTTCGATATGAAGGTGTGCAGAGAACGCGGCCGATCGCCCTGACCCGGTAGCTAGCAAATAAGTTTCACGTCACGATATTCTAGCTTTCGGCCAGCCGTTCCGTCACCATCGTCTCCAACGGCCCCCTCCCGGCCACGGAGACCCACGATGACCGCCACTGATACCATCCACGACGCGACCCTCGAAGCTCTGAGAATCCTGGCCGCCCTCGACCCCGATCGAGCCGACTACCGCAACGGCCGGGGCTTCTCTGCCAGTGACAGCCGCCGAGGCCACCAGCTCGCCGCCCTCCCCGCCCTGGACGACCGCGAACTGGCGGAAGGCCGTGTGCTTGTGGCGCGCTACAGCGGGCAGCTCTCGTCCAGCCTGGTGCGCGCCGCATTGCCGCCGCCACCGCCTCCGCCGCCAGCACCCCGGGTGAGCCTGGCCGACGCGCTCGACGAGTTCGCCGCCTTCAGTCGCAGGAGGGCTGCATGACCCACTTCCCCATCTCCTCGCAGGCCATCCAGGCCGCTCTCGAGTGCCTGCGGGTGCTCGCGCAGGCAGGCGACCTCGGCATGGACACGGCGTTCGTCCGGCACCAAGCCGGGAAAGAGGCGCTGACACCTGGTCAGGCTACCTCGCTGCGAAAAATCCTGGGACGGCACGCTGACCGGCTCCCAGCCGACCTCCTCGCGGCCGCCCTCCGCGACGAGCCGCCTCCTCCGCAACCGGTCCGCAGGGAACCCGGCCGCCCCCGGCTCGGTGCCGAAGCCCTCTCGGCCGCAGAGCGCACCAGGCGACGGCGGGCTGCGGCACCGGTGGTGGCCGTCGAACTGCCGGAGCCCGTGGCGGAGCGGCTGCGATGGATGCGTGATGCCAGGGGCGTTTCGACGGCCGCGCTGGTATCGGCGGCTTTGGATGCGCTCGAAACGGCGTGAGTCGTAGCCGGGATCAAGAAGGGCCGGAAGCTGGGCGCGAACCCGGCTTCCGGCCCTTTTCCTGACTAGCGGGGCAAGCCGTTCGTCATCCTCTCATCCCAGTATATCCATGGGAAAGTGGCGTCCTCGATTGCCCAGAAGGAAACATCAGGATCCGAGCCAAACCTCGTTCTAAGAAAACCGAGATTATCGCTTCGGACAAAGCCAAGGAAGCGCGTCGGCTTCCAGGCGTCATCTACAACGCCAACCTCCTTCATCTTGCGCCGTATCGGGCTATACCACCGTGTTTCTCGCTGCTCTATTCGACCGATGAGCGGCTTTATGTTAGCCGCGGTAGTTACTTCAACAATGATTACTTCGCGTAGCTTGAGGTCAAGTGCAACGAAATCGGGGCATGCTCCGCCCTCCTTCAAATCGCGATCGTAGGCCACAGCATACTGCGGGGCGAGAAAGACATGCCCGTCCAGAGTCAGATACGTGGCGATGTCATGTTCGCGATCCGACATTGTAGCTTGCTCCACATGCCGCCTGCCGAGGCACGGTAGCTTACATGGTTGAGCGCTCGTCGACTGGTTTGGCGAAGGTCGCACGCCGGACCGACCACGGGAACCCCGGGCTCAAAAGCAAAAGCGGCCGCGAAGCGGGGTTTACCCGTCCCCGCCCTCTCCGTCGGCTTCCCGGCCTCACGCCCCGGACGCAGTATGCTCCGACGCCTGGACTCCGTCTGTGTCTACTTCGCCGCTATCCGCGTCCCGCGGTAATCTTATTAGCCCAGGCTGTCGACTACCTGGGATAACGCAGGCGTGGTACTTTCGCGATTTCTGAGTTTCCGGAAGCAGAGCAGGCAGCAAGATGCCGTTGAAGATGGCCTCTACCAGAAGCCTGTGTTCATCGCCGATTGCTATTGCCCTGATGGTGATCTGGGGGCTGTGGTGCGTGTTCGAGGTCTCGGTGCATCGCGACCTCAGCCTTCTGCACGCACAGCACGATCGGGGCACCGTCGGGTTGGCGTCCTTCATGCTGGCCGCAGCGGAACTTTGCTGGCTGCCTCATGCAGTCCCACTTCTGATTTCAGCTCGTGCGGGAAGATTTGCACAGGCATTCCGCCGGATCGTCGACAGCGTGATAGCGGTGATCGTAGCCGTGCCGCTAGGCATTGTCGGAGGATTCTTTAGCGTCCTGTTGCTCCTCACGGCCTGTAGCGGCATAGGCAACCTAGTGGGTCACAGATTACCAGAATGGGGCCGCGTCGACAGCCTTGCAAAGCCCTGGACAGCAATGGGCGGAATGCGAACCGGCGCTCTGACGGCTTTCGCGACAGGGGGCATCGTCGCGGCGCGCATAACCGCAGCGATCGCTCCTCGTGTCGGCCACTATCGTTACGCCAGCCTATCCCGTTACGTAAGCGCTGGGTGTTGCGGGATGTTCTTGGCAGGGACGACTGCCGCAGGAAACCACCCCTTCGTCGGCGGAGCCTGCCTGATTGTCGCTAGTCTGTTTTCGCTGCCATGGGTGCGGCGTCCCGACGAACCCATGGCTACAGGCTAGCGATTTCTGGAGCAGAGCGGAGAGGTTGCACTGGATGCGTGATTCCAGGGGCGTGTCGATGGCGGCGCTGGTATCGGCGGCTTTGGATACGCTCGAGGCGGCCTGAGTCGGGCTGGAATCAAGAAAGGGCCGGAAGCCTGGTTCGTCCTCCGACTTCCGGCCCGTTCATGTCGACTTCAGCCGAGCGAGGCCGCTACCACTTCAGGCGGAACCCTACGATTGCCGCTGCTGCGCCAACGGTCCCTGATGGCGACAGGCTGTCGCGGGTTCCGGCCAGTGACGCGGTGAAATCGAGCCCCTTCACGCCAGTGACCGGAATTGCCACGCCTGCCGACACTCCATCGGAGATCGCCCCGTGAACCGGCCCACCTTCGATGGTGGCGGCACCCAGTCGGGTGCCGGGCCCGAAGCCGCTTGGGCCTCCTGGCTCAGAAAGCTGGTGACCCTGCCCCCAACGTGCCCTCGTTCATAAGCAGAATCCGTTCTCCGTATGCC
>CAXTVX010000096.1:0-10724 GCA_964247755.1 uncultured Acetobacteraceae bacterium
AGTCGCTGCACGAGGTGAGCTGCCTGTCCAAGCGCGACGGCCGGCTGATCGGCCACGCCAAGGACCCGATCTCCGCCCGTCTGGCGCTGGAGGCGATCCTGCCGGAAGGGCACTGGCGGCGTTACGGCGAGGATGGGGGCACGGACGCGTTCCTGATCGGTGCCGGCGGCGCCGCCACTGCCATCACCTGGAACCTGATGCGGCCGCATCACGGCGCCGACCGGCCGCGCCGGATCGTGGTGTCGGACGTGAACGCCGACCGTCTCGACAACCTGCGCCGGTTCCATGACGGCCTCGGCAGCGCCGTCGCGGTCGAGTACGTGCTGTCCGGCTCGACGGCAGAGAACGACGAGATCCTGCACCGGCTGCCGCCCGGCTCGCTGGTGGTCAACGCGACCGGGCTGGGCAAGGACCGTCCCGGCTCGCCGCTCGGAGCCGAGGCCCGGTTCCCGCGCGGCGGCCTGGCATGGGAGCTCAACTATCGCGGCGACCTGCTGTTCCTCGACCGCGCCGAGGTGCAGGCGGCGGAGGCAGGCCTCCTGACCTTCGATGGCTGGAACTACTTCCTGCACGGTTGGACCCAGGTGATCGCCGAGGTGTTCGCAGTCGAGATCCCGTCCTCCGGGCCGGCTTTCGAGCGTCTGTCCTCGCTGGCCGGGGGGCCGCCGCGCCAGTCGGTGGGCAGGCCGGCATGAACCGCATCCTGGTCACGCCGCGCTCGCTCACCCGGAACCCCGATCCGGCGCTCCAGGCCCTGGTCGACGACGGCTACCGGCTGGTGTTCAGCCGGGCCGGCGAAACCCCGGACGAGGCGGCCCTGCTGGCGCTGCTGCCCGGCTGCGTCGGCTGGCTGGCCGGGGTCGAGCCGGTCAGCGCGCGCGTGCTGGAAGCCGCGACCGGGCTGCGGGCGATCAGCCGCAACGGCACCGGCACCGACAACCTGCCGCTCGACGTGGCGGAACGGCTGGGCATCCAGGTGCTGCGTGCCGGCGGCGCCAACGCGCGCGGCGTGGCGGAGCTCGCCTTCGGGCTGCTGCTGGCATCGCTGCGCCACATCCCGGAACAGAGCGCAGCCCTCAAGGCGGGGTCGTGGCACAGGCGACCGGGGATCGAGATCGAAGGCCGCACGCTGGGGCTGGTCGGCTGCGGCGCGGTTGGCCGGCTGGTGGCACGCTTCGCGCTGGCGTTCGGCGCACGGGTGCGCGTGTTCGACCCCTATCCCGATGCCGGCTTCGCGCCCGAAGGCGACTTCGCCTGGGCGCCGCTGGAGCAGGTGCTGGCGGAGGCGGAGATGCTGTCGCTGCACTGCCCGATGCCGGCCGACGGGCACGCGCTGCTGGACGCGCCCGCGATCGACCGGCTGCCCGCCGGCTGCCACGTGGTGAACACGGCCCGCGCGGCGCTGGTGGACGAGGCGGCGATGCTGGCGGCGCTGGAGCGCGACCAGGCGCGGACCTACGCGACCGACGTGTTCGCGACCGAGCCGCCGTCGCCGTCCGCGCTGCTGTCCCATCCCAGGGTGATCGCCACCCCGCATGTCGGCGGGCTCACCGCCGAAAGCGTCGGGCGCGCCACCGTGGCGGCGGTGGACAACCTCCGGCGCGCGTTGCGATCCGAACCGCCGACGTGATCGACGTCGTCCGGTCGGCGTTGCCGGAGGACGGGCTAGCCGCCTGGCTGGCCCGGCCCTTCACGGGCGTGGGCCTGGCCTGGCTGGGACAGGCCGGCTTCGTGCTGCGGATCGGCGAGGCGGTGGTGCTGATGGACCCCTATTTGTCGGACCACCTGGCGACGAAGTATCGCGGCACCCGGTTCCCGCATGCGCGCATGATGGCCGCACCCATCGCGCCGGACGGGTTTCCCCGGGTCGACCTGGTGCTGTGCACGCACCGCCATTCCGACCACATGGATCCGGGCACGCTGCCGGTGCTGTCGGCGCGGCATCCCGGCTGCCGGTTCGTGGTGCCGGCGTCAGAGCAGGGGCATGCCGAGGCGCTGGGCCTCGACCCCGCGCGGCTGGTTCCGGCCGATGCCGGGCAGACGCTGCGGCCGCTCGCACAGCTCGACCTGACCCTGGAGCCGGTCGCGGCGGCGCACGAGCGGCTGGAACGGGACGGGGAGGGCCGGCACCGGTTTCTCGGCTACGGCATGAAGGCAGCGGGGGTGCGCCTCTACCACAGCGGCGACTGCATCCCGTATCCAGGTCTAGACGACGCCGTGCGCAGACTGGCGCCGGACCTCGCGCTGCTGCCGGTGAACGGGCGCGATGCAGAGCGGGCGGAGGCGAACGTGCCCGGCAACTTCACCCTCGACGAGGCGGTCGCGCTGTGCGAGGTGGCCGCCATCCCGCTTCTGGTGCCGTGCCACTGGGGGATGTTCGCCTTCAACACCCTCGATCCGGCGCTGATCGACGCTGCCGCCGCGCGCCAGGCGGCGTCCGGGCGGCGACCTGGACTTCTGCGGCCCGACTTGCGACACGCGTTGCTTCTGGCCCCGAGTGCGGGCCGCCACGCGCCCGCCGGGCCGCAGGAGCACGATGTCGAGCGCGGATGATAGGACCGGCCGGAGCGCGGAGCGGATGACGGCCTCGTCCGGCCGGAACGTGCTTGAGCTGATCCTGGTGCGCCTGCCGAGCTTGCGGAAATCCGACCGCCGGGTCGCCGAACACGTGCTGTCCGATCCCCAGGCGGCACTGGCCGCCACCGTCGCCGAGACCGCGCGCCGTGCCGGGGTGAGCGAGCCCACGGTGATGCGGTTCTGCGCCGCACTTGGCTTCGAGGGCTTCCAGGACTTCAAGCTCAAGCTGGCGCACAGCGTGGCGCTGGGGGTGCCGGCGACGCAGTCGGTGCTGGACGTGACCGACACGCCGCAGGCGCTGACCGACAAGGTGTTCGACTACACCATGACCAGCCTCGACTGGGCGCGCAGCCAGCTCGACCACGAGGCGGTGGCGCAGGCGATCGAGACCCTGGTGGGCGCCAGGCGGATCGAGTTCTTCGGCTTCGGCGCGTCGTGGATCGTCGCCGCCGACGCGCAGCAGAAGTTCCCGCTGTTCGGCGTGCCGTGCCACGTCCATTCCGACTCGCACCAGCAGTTCATCGCCGCCGCGATGATGCAGCCGGGCGACGTGGCGGTGGCGATCTCCAACACCGGGCAGACCACGGCCCTGCTCGAGGTGATGCGGGCGGCGCGGGACCGTGGCGCGCAGGTGATCGGCATCTCCGGGCGCGCCGGCGGCCGGATGGGCCGGCTGTGCGACCTGCTGCTGGTGATCGAGACGCTGGAGAACACCGACATCTACACCCCCACCATCTCCCGGCTGGCGGCGCTGGTGCTGATCGACATCCTTGCGGTGGGGGTGGCGATGCGGCGCGGCAGCGACCACCAGCAGCGCCTGGCGGCGATGAAGAAGCGGCTGAGCTCGATGCGCTCGCGCGGCCCGGAAGCGGACGGGGAATGACCGGACCGATCCGGTTTTCCGCTGCCCGGCACTGCCGCCATACGCGTGGCGCAGCGTTTAACAAGGACGACCTGCTGCCTGTCACCCGGATGGTCGGCGTGGGCCGCTGCCGCGGATCATCGACCTGGCTTTCAGCCCTGTAAACGCCGCCGACCCATGGGTAGTGTCTCAGTCTGAAATTGCCCGCTCGAAAGTCTGACCTTGGCCCCCGCCGCCGGTTGGTGCCATGCTTAGCGATAGGCATGGAGGCGAACGTGTTCATCGACGAGCTGCGATCAACCCTTCAGGCGCTACGGCCAGGGGAATGCGCCGAGATCAACTACAAGGCTTATGGGCTAGCCTTTCCTCCTGGTGAGCCGAATGAGGGCGCCCGAGCCGTCTGTCACGACTTTGCCAAGGGGCTCGGGTGCAGGATTGAGAACAAGATGGAGGCCGGCATGATTTGGTTTGTGAAAGATGCCTAAAGGCCCCAGAGGCGAGCACCGCCCCGCCGATGTGATCGGCGCGGCGATCAAGGTGACGAAGATCGCGACTGGCGAGGAGCAGGACGAGCGGGAGACGGCGTCGAGTGCGGCGGCCCAGCTGGGAAAACTTGGAGGGGCAGCACGGGCGCGGAACCTCAGCCCGGAGCAGCGGGCAGACATCGCGAGGAAGGCAGCGGCGGGGCTTTGGCGAACCTCGGTTGACAAATAGGGGATATTTTCGGGTATGGTTGCCCTGGGTGCGGAGCAACCAGAATGACCCCGATGGACTCGAGTTTAGCCGAACGGTTCCTCCTAAATCAGTTTCCGGTCAGACATCGCGCCCTCATTCCTGCGGTTCTCCGGAACGCGCGCGCGTCAGCAGCGACGCTAGCGAAGTCAGAACCAATTCTACAGGTTCAGAGCGCGAAGGATAATTTCGGTCGATTAATATCCTGGGCCACTGACCTGGGGATCGAGAAACTGATCAATTCTGGGCGTTGGCCAGTGGACTACAGATGGCGTTGGTTTGCCCAGCCGACTGGTCGTTATCTCGAAGTACGTCTTTCTCATTCGGTAATGAGTATTAGCCAAGTTGCTGACCCCTTAGTGCAGCCGAGAGATGTCAAGTTTCGGGAGAATGCTCGGCTCAATAATCAGCGCTCGTTCGACTTTCCCGGGATGAATGACAGCCGGTCTTCCGCTGGAGTTCCGGCCTTTATACTTATTCACGGTCGCGTTGAGCGGTTTGAAATGGAGAGTGAGTTTGCTCACATAGGGGTGCCGCACCCGGAGCATAAACGCGACTGGATTTACCAGACCAGGAATATCATGGGTTTGGTGCAAACTGTCGAAAGCGAATTTCCTCCCGTGGAAGATACAGACGCGGAGGCAGTTCTGACGATCAAAGAAGAGATTGAGAAATGGCGGCAGGACAATGGCAACGACTAGCAATGTTGTCGCATTCCCAGGCGCCGCCCGCGGGGTGACCTCCGGGCGGCGTTTGATTCCAGCCCGGCTCCGAGCTGCGCGAATTGCGAAGCGTCTCAATCAAGCCGAGCTTGGTTCGGCTCTTGGCAAGACCCGTCAGATCATCTCCGCATATGAACAGGGTGAGAAAACGCCGGAAGGCGCGACGATGACGGCCATTGCAGAGCTGCTTGCGCAGCCGATGGCTTATTTCACAACCCCTGAGCCCGAAGGGTTCGGGCCGTTCGGTACGCGCTTCTATAGGGCGATTGGGCCAGAGACGAAGCGACGAAACCTGATGTGTGATGTGTATGCGGACTGGCAGGTCCAAATCTCAAAGTATGTAGATGGAATCATCAACTACCCTGCTCTTGTTCTTCCATCGTTCGCTCCTAAACACGGTGATCAGGGTTACGAAGATGAGGAGATCGAGGCTGCTGCTACAATGTGTCGGAAGATGTGGGGTCTGGGATATGGGCCACTCTCCAATATTTTGTCCTTGATAGAGAGTAAGGGCGTGATTACCTCTCGCCTCATCATGGAAGGCGAAAAGGTCGAAGCTTTTTCGTTCTGGAACGGCCCACGCGCATTCATCTTCCTAGCGTCCGAGAAAGACTCGGCTGTGCGTGCTCGGTTTGATGTTGCACACGAGATTGGGCATCTGGTTCTACATCGCGGGATTGGCCCGGAGGATATTGCAGACCCTAAGATCCTCAAGAGGATCGAGACTGAGGCTAATCGTTTTGCTGGGGCGCTACTGCTTCCGCGCGAATCCTTTCCGTCCGAAGTCTTCACTACTCGATTGGATGCTTTCATCGAGCTGAAGGCCCGCTGGAAAGTTGCTATTCAGGCGATGGTTTATCGTTGCAAGAACCTCGGTATATTCGACGAATTCCAAGTGACAAATTTGTACAAGCAGATTTCTGCAAGAAGATGGCGAACCAAGGAGCCGCTTGACGATCCGGGTATCCTCCCGATCGAACAACCAAAGATGCTCCGGAACGCCGTGGAGATGTTGATCGCTGCCGGGCGAAAGAGCGTTGCCGATGTCCGTGCCGACCTGTCTCTCTCAAGCCAGGTTATTGAAGGTTTGTGCAACCTGGAGCTTGGCACGCTGGCCATTCCGGAGACGGAGCTAAGCGCGATTGGCCCAACCCTGAAATAAGAACACTGCTTGATGCTAAGTATAAGAGTTCATACCATGCGCGTCATGGCCAACAAGCTCCCCCTCGCGAAGCGTGTCATGATCCTGTCGATGCTTTGCGAGGGGTCGTCCATGCGGTCGATCTCCCGCGTCGCCGACGTGTCGATCAACACCGTCACCAAGCTGCTTGAGGACGCCGGCCGGGCCTGCGCCGTCCATCACGAGGGTACCGTTGTCGGCGTGAGGGCCAAGCGGGTGCAGTGCGACGAGATCTGATCGTTCTGCTACGCCAAGGAGCAACGTCGCGACCGCCAAGGCTGCCCCCGAGGATGCCGGCGACGTGTGGACCTGGACCGCGCTCGACGCGGACAGCAAGCTCATCGTTTCCTACCTTGTTGGCGGCCGGGATGCCGAGTATGCGAACGAGTTCATGCAGGACGTGGTCAGCCGCCTGGCCACCCGTGTGCAGCTCACCACGTATGGTCTGAAAGCCTACCTGGACGCGGTAGAGGGGGCGTTCGGCGCCGACGTGGACTTCGCCCAGCTAGTGAAGATCTACGGCGAGGCGCCCGCCCCTGCTGGCCGCTACAGCCCTGGCATCTGCACCGGAGCGGTCATGCGCCGCGTCGAGGGGCACCCGGACGCGAAGCACGTCTCGACCTCCTACGTCGAGCGCCAGAACCTCACCATGCGCATGTCCATGCGCCGGTTCACCCGGCTGACGAACGCAGTCTCGAAGAAGGCCGAGAACCACGCCGCCGCGCTGGCGCTGTATTTCACGTTCTACAACTTCGTCCGGGTGCATAAGACCCTGCGGTGCAGCCTGGCGATGGCGGCGGGCCTGTCCGACCGGCTCTGGAGCATGGAGGACGTGGTGGCGCTGATCGACGCGGCGGAGGGGCCAGCAAAGAAGCGGGGACCTTATAAGCCACGTCAAGTTGGCGTAGTATGATTGCATCGTCTGGAGGCACACATGGCGGCGGCAAAACCCAACTCTTCTAGAAAGCGTTCCGGTAGTAAGACGGTTGATGAAACACCAAGTGAACAAGTCCAGCAAAATGTGTGCTTCACCATAATGCCGTTTGGCGGATATTTTGATGAGTATTACGAAGAAATTTATCGTCCTGCCATTGAAAGTGCCGGCCTAGTACCGAGAAGGGCAGATGATCTTTTTCGACCGAGCACGATCACGAACGATATCTGGATTTACACCCATCAAGCAAAGATTATACTGGCCGACCTTTCGGATAAGAACGCAAATGTGTTTTACGAGCTTGGTCTAGCTCACGCTTTGGCAAAGCCTGCAATTCTCATTACTCAATCGATGGATGATATACCCTTTGATCTTAGAGCGCTGAGAGTCATTGTCTATGATAAAAACAAGACCAATTGGGGAGAAGTTCTAAAGGAAAAACTTATCAGTTCTATCGCTCAGACACTTTCCACGCCACAAGACGCTATTTTACCGGCTTTTCTTGCCATCAAACCGCCCGTTGCTGCCGCAAAGACTTTAACAGAATCGGAAAGACAATTTTTAGAGCTCAGAAGGGAAGTAGAGCTCTTACGGAATCAAATGATTGCAGCAGGCGGGTCGTCGCGAAGGTTTGGACAAGACTTCACCTTGCCGCCGGATGATGCTCGAAAGTCGATTAAGAATTATATAGACGCCGGGTTGGGTCTTGAGCAGATAATGGCAAGACTACTTCCGCAAGGCGTGCCATCTGGTTGGATCAGAACACAATACGCTCGCTTTGCGTCGAGCAAATCCGATGATGCGGATGGCGCAAACGGAACGTGAGACAGCTAAGCAGCTCTATTTCAAACTGAGACACTACCGACCCATTCGCCGCCCTGCACAGCGGCCGCGGCGGCTGGTATGGTCGTGCCGGCAGGCCAGGATGGCACGCCACTCCACTGCACCCGGAACCTTTCCTTGATGACATCGTGGGTCCCTGCCGCTTCGCTGGCCGCCGCCATCCTTGCCGCTCCCATCGCGGGTGCGGCCCAGACCACGATGCAGTCCCCCGGGCCATCGCCGACCCAGCTCGACGATCAGCCTCCGCCGGCCGGCGACATCGCGACCCACTGGGCAGCACCTCGCGCCGACTACGACTATGACCGCCGCGAGGTCATGATCCCCATGCGCGACGGCGTGAAGCTGCACACCGTCATCGTCGTGCCGCACGGCGCGCATGGCCTGCCGATGCTGCTGGAGCGCACCCCCTACGACGCGAACTTCTTCGTCAAGAAGGAGATCCCCCACCTGCGTGACGCCGCCTGGTCCGCCGACCGCGCGTGGATCGACGACGGCTACATCCTCGTGTTCCAGGACGTGCGCGGCAAGTACGGCTCGGAGGGCGCGTATACCATGACCCGTCCGCCGATCGGCCGCTTCAACCCGTCGAACACCGACGACACCACCGACGCGTACGACACCACCGGCTGGCTGTCGAAGAACGTCCCGGAATCCAACGGCCGCGTCGGCGAGATCGGCTCCTCCTATGACGGCTGGACCGTCACAATGGCCCTGCTCGGTCCCAACCCGGCGCTGAAGGTGGCCGCCCCCGAAAGCCCGATGGTCGACGGCTGGATGGGCGACGACTGGTTCCACTACGGCGCCTTCCGCCAGACCAACCTCGACTACCTGTCCGGCCAGACCAGCGTGAAGGGCAAGGGCGACCCGGTGCCGCGCACCGCCTACGACGACTACCAGGCCTTCCTCGACGCCGGCTCCGCCGGCGGCTACGCGGTCGCGCACGGCTTCGACCAGCTCCCGTTCTGGCGCCGTCTCGCTGCCCACCCGGCCTACGACGCCTTCTGGCAGGCGCAGGCGCTGGACAGGCTGGTCGCCGCCCATCCCCCCGCCATCCCGACCATGTGGCTGCAGGGCCTGTGGGACCAGGAGGACATGTATGGCGCCATCCACACCTGGGATGCGCTCCGTGCGGCGAATGCTAGCGCGAACGCCCACCTGGTGATGGGCCCCTGGTATCACAGCCAGGTCAACCGCAGCGCCGACTCGCTCGGCCCGCTGAAGTGGAAGGGCGATACCGCCGCCGACTTCCGCCGCGACGTGCTGGTCCCCTTCTTCGACACCTACCTGAAAGACCGCGCCCCCGCCCGACCAACGCCCAGGGTGCTGATCTACGACCCGGGCGAGAACCACTGGGACAGCTTCTCCGACTGGCCGCTGGTCGCCCCGGCTGCGCTGACCCCGTACTACTTCCAGGCCGATGGCGGCCTTTCCACCGCCGATGCGGGGAACGGCGAGGACAGCTACACCTCCGATCCCGCCAAGCCGATCCCGTTCGAGCCGCTCCCGGCCCGCTTCGGCGACCATCCGTCCTGGGCCACCTGGCTGGTGCAGGACCAGCGCACCACCGCCACCCGCCCCGACGTGCTGGTGTACCGCACCCCGGTGCTCGACCACAGCGTCCGGTTCGCCGGCGCGCCCGTGGCCGACCTGTTCGTCCGCACCACCGGCACCGACGCCGACTTCGCGGTCAAGATCATCGACGTCTACCCGTCCACCGACCCGGCGCAGCCCGAGATGGGCGGCTACCAGCTTCCCATCAGCCTCGACATCTTCCGCGGCCGCTACCGCCAGAGCTTCGAGCACCCGAGCGCGATCCCGGCTGGGCAGGTGCAGGAATACCGATTCCGCCTCCCCACCCTGAACTATACGCTGCAGCCCGGCCACCGCCTGATGGTGCAGGTGCAGAGCACCCTGTTCCCGCTCTACGACCGCAACCCGCAGACCTTCGTGCCCAACATCCTGTTCGCCAAGCCCGCGGACTACCGTGCCGCCACCATGACCGTCGAGCGCGGCGCCGGAGGCCGCAGCGCCGTGCTGCTGCCGATCGCGGGGGCCGCCGCTCCCGGCTGAGCCGAGCCGTTCGCCCGGGCGCAGCGCCCGGGCACGTGCCATCATCCGATCGTCCGGCAACCGCATCTTCGACGTGGACGACGCACGCGCCGAACGGCCCGAAGGGATCACCTCGCCTGGAAGCGGAACCCGGACACAGGGCAGCGAGCGATGCCGGACATATGAAACGTCACATGAGGTAGCGGGCCGTCGTCCTTGCCGCGATCTCGTCGGCGCCGACACCAGGAGCGATCTCGACGAGACGGAAGAGGCTCGCGTGGTCGTCGCGCCGGAACACGCAGAGATCCGTGACGACCATGTCGACCACGTTCAGCCCAGTCAGCGGCAGGGTGCAGGCCGGGATGAACTTCGGCTCGCCGGTCTTCGACGCATGCTCCATCGTCACGATCACCTTCCTGACGCCGGCGACGAGATCCATGGCGCCGCCCATGCCCTTGACCATCTTGCCGGGGATCATCCAGTTCGCGATGTCGCCACGCTCCGACACCTCCATGGCACCCAGCACGGTGAGGTCGATGTGGCCGCCGCGGATCATGGCGAAGCTGTCTGCGGACGAGAAGTAGGACGAGGACGGCAGCTCGCTGATCGTCTGCTTGCCGGCATTGATCAGGTCCGGGTCCACCTCATCCTCGTAGGGGAACGGGCCGATGCCCAGCATGCCGTTCTCGCTCTGCAGCGTCACCGACACGCCGGCGGGAATGTTGTTGGCGACCAGCGTCGGGATGCCGATGCCGAGATTCACCGTGTACCCGTCGCGCAGCTCGCGCGCGGCGCGGGCGGCCATGTCGTTGCGCATCCAGGGCA
>CAXTVX010000097.1:0-9710 GCA_964247755.1 uncultured Acetobacteraceae bacterium
CTCGACGCGGCACTCGCGCACGTCGCCCGGCACGGCAGCGGCCACACGGAAGCGATCGTCGCCGCCGACGAGGCAGCGGCGGCGGCGTTCCTGTCCGGCACCGACAGCGCGGTGGTGATGTGGAACGCGTCCACGCAGTTCTGCGACGGGGGCGAGTTCGGCTTCGGCGCCGAGATCGGCATCAGCACCGGACGCGTGCATGCGCGCGGGCCGGTCGGGCTCGAGCAGCTCACCAGCTTCCGCTACGAGGTGATCGGGACCGGCCAGACCAGGCCGTGACCGCGCGGTCCCCGCGCGGCGACGACGGGGTGCCGACCTGGGGCGATCGGCGCCGGCTGCGCGTCGGCCTGCTCGGCGGCTCGTTCAACCCGGCCCATGCCGGACACCTGCAGGTGGCGCGCCTGGCGCTGGCGCGGCTCCGGCTCGACCAGGTGTGGCTGCTGGTCTCGCCCGGCAACCCGCTGAAGCCGCGCGACGGGATGGCGTCGCTGGCCGATCGCCTCGGCAGCGCGCGCGCGATCTCGGACGGGCGACGGATCGTCGCCACCGACATCGAGCGCCGGCTCGGCACCTCCTACACCCGCGACACCCTGCTGCGTCTGCGGCGGCTGTTCCCGCGCGTGCGCTTCGTGTGGCTGATGGGCGCGGACGGCCTGGCCGAGCTGACGCGCTGGCGGCGCTGGCGCGACATCGTGCGCACGGTGCCGATCGCGGTGCTGCCGCGGCCCGGCTACAACCACCGGGCGCTGGGGAGTGCGGCGGCGCGGCGCCTCGCCCATGCCCGCCGTCCGGGCGATGCGGCCTCCTTGCTGGCCGGCAGCGCGGCACCAGCCTGGGTGTTCCTGCCTGCGCCGGAAACCGCCATCTCCGCGACTGCGTTGCGTTCGGCTGCACGCGGGCCTTGGCCGAACGGCGGGAGCAGCCGATAAGCTGCGCGTTTAGGTGCGTCGAGGTGGAGCAGGGTGCCACGTCCGCGCCGTTACGGGAGATGGACCATCGCCAGGAAGCCAACCGCCGACTCGGGCAAGACCGGTCGCGCTACCGCCACGGACACGAAGCGGCGGGCGCCCCATCCGGTGGCGTCGCTTGCCGAGGCGGCCAAGGCGCCCGGCACGCCGCGCAAGAAGGCGGCGGTGGCCGGGCCGCAGGACAATGCGGCCGTGCGTCGTGCGCGCCGGGCAGAGCGGGTGGTGCTGGAGCCGGACGTGCTGGACCGCTATCTCGGGCTGATCACCGAAAGCCTCGCCGACGACAAGGGCGAGGACATCGTCGTGCTCGACCTGGTGGGACGCTCCTCGTTCGCCGACCGCATGGTGATCGCGACCGGCTTCGCCGACCGGCAGATCACCGCCATGGCGACGCATCTCGAGACTAAGCTGGGGGAGGCCGGGCTGAAGCGGATCCGCATCGAAGGCGCCGGCGGCTCGGACTGGGTGCTGATCGATGCCGGCGACATCGTGGTGCACCTGTTCAAGCCGGACGCGCGGGCGCTGTATGCGCTAGAGCGGATGTGGGGCGCCGAGCTCGATGAGCCTGCCGCGACCGCCGAGGCAGGCGGTCCCGCCTAAGCCGGACGCTCCGGTCGATGCGGCTGATCGCGGTCGGGCGCCTCAAGGACGGGCCGGAGCGGGCGCTGCTGGAGCGCTATGTGCAGCGGCTGGTGCCGCGGCTGGAGCTGGTCGAGGTGCCGGATGCGCGCGGCGCGCCGGTCGAGGCCAGGCGCCGGGAGGCGCAGTCGCTGCTGGGCTGCCTGCCCCCTGGCGCCCTGGCGGTGGCGCTGGACGAGGGCGGCGAGCGTCCTGACAGCCTGCAGTTCTCCATGCGGCTGGAGGGCTGGCTCGGCAGCGGCCGGCCGCTGTGCTTCCTGGTCGGCGGCGCGGACGGGCTTGACGCGTCGGTGCTGGCCCGGGCGGATGCGGCGCTGTCTCTGGGCGCGATGACGTGGCCGCACATGCTGGTGCGTGGGCTGCTGGCCGAGCAGCTGTATCGCGCCCGCACCATCAGTACCGGCCATCCGTATCACCGTGGCAGTCGTCCCTGACCGATGCCGCTCCGCGGGTGGAAAGCTTTCTCGTCCGACCGACCGATCCGGTTCGGCCTTTAGGGCATGTTCCGTTCACCCGGGTTCACTTCAAACGCTTCAGCTTGTTGTCTTGACGAGCATCTTCACCGGATCAGGTGATCCACCTGATCGGGATCTGTTCTAGCCGGGGCGATGGTCGTCCGGCCCGCCGTGGCCGCCTTCATGCGGGCCCTGCACCGGTCCACCATGGCCGACGGGCGCTGGACGCGCGCCGCCACCCGGCGGTCCACCGCGGCCTGGTCCGGCCGCACCGGGTCCCGGCCCGCCGCCGGGCCGTCCGCCCGGACCGCCATAGCCGCCGCCGGGACGATCGACCCCGCCCGGGCCACGTCCCGCGAAGCCTGGGCCCCGATCGAAGCCGGGACCGCGGCCGTATCCGGGACCGCGGTCGAAGCCGCCCGGGCCACGGTCGAACCGGCCGCCTGGCCCGCCATGCCAGCGGTCGACGCCGCTGAACCAGGGCCGCCCGCGGTAGTAGGTGCCCCAGTAGCTGTTGAAGTCGAAGCCGATGAAGGGGATGAGCTGCGGGCCATAGGCGACAAGCGGCTCGGGCTGCTGGCCGTAGAGCACGTTCAGCCCGACGCCGGCGACCCAGCCGCGCGCGCCGACGGCCGCCACATCGCACCAGGTGTAGCCGTCAAGGCAACCGAAGATCTCGGTCTGCGTGCCGGGCGGCAGGGACGCGATCCAGGGATAGTCGACGCCGGGACCGGCCCGCATGTTGATGCCCTGCACCACGTAGCCGGGTGCCGCGTCAGCGGTTCCGGCGAGCGCCGCCAGCGCCAGCAGGGCTGCGCCGGAGGCTCCGGCAAGGCTGCCACGTCGCATGATGATCCCCGTCCGTTGCGCAAGCGATCGTGGTAACGCCCGATTGCGGCGGCAGTTGGACGGTGCGGAGGCTCAGCGCAGGGCGCGGTTGGGCGCGTCGTCGGACAGCACGGCGCCCGACAGGTCGGTGCCCCCGTTCACCACGTCGCGCGCCATCGCCGGCATCTCGGCGACCTCGGTGCTGCCGCGCAGGTCGGAGGGCGCCTGACCGATGCGCGGCGCCTCGACGTCGCTGCGCGCGGTGACGATGCGGCCGGTGGTATCGGGGCGGGCATAGATGAAGCCGTAGGTCGGATAGATGCTGCCATAGGTGCCGGGCCGACCGAGCTCGACGCGCACCGCGGTCCAGTCGTTGTTCTCCGACACGTCGACCACCGACACGTTGCGGCTGATGCCGTTGCCGTTCCAGTGCGACTGGTCGATCTGGATGGTGCGGCTGTCCACCACATCCGTCACCACCGCGACGTGGCCGAGCCGCATGCGGCCGTTGGCACGGAAGTTGAGGACGCTGCCGACTTCCGGGGCGGTGCCGCGGGCGTAGACCCCGTTGGCGTTCTGCCACCAGTCGTCGGCGTTGCCGGACAGCGCGATGTCGGTGTCGGCCCGGGCGAAGGCGACGCACTGGATCACGTGCACGCCGGCGGACGCATACCGGCGGCCACCGTGGTGGAAGCCGGCGGCGCGGCCATGCTGATGATGGGTGCGGGCGCTGGCCGCCGTCGACATCGCCAGGCAGGACACGGCCAGAACGGCCGCCCGAGCAAAGCTCCCCATCGCGATCGTCATCCCGGTTTCCCGCCTCACCATTTTGTGAGGTGATGGGTAACAACGGGAGGGAGGCCGGGCAAGCCGACGCACCGAGCTACAGCAGCGGAACCGTCATTCCGTCGAAAACACCTTGGTCCACCGGCCGTTTCTAGGACTGGAGTCCTACGACTCCGAAAGAACGGATACATCCGATAGTCATGGCACAGGATGGTCAGGCGGGACACGCTCTTTGTTGCTCTAATGCCACTTGAGCTGTGTGCGTGTTGCGGAAATGCATCATAATCCTCACTTAATCGTAATGAGCATGACCTCGACCAGCATGCGTGGATCCGCCAGCACGGCCTGCACGCAGGCGCGCGCCGGCGCCTCGCCTTGCGGCACCCAGGCCTGCCAGCTCGTGTTGAAGGCAGCCCGGTCGTTGATGTCCTTCAGCCAGATCTGCGCCTGCAGGATGCGCGTGCTGTCGGTGCCGTGCTCCTCCAGCAGTGCGTCGAGCTGGGCCAGCACGTCCCGGGTCTGGCCGTCGAAATCGAGGTCGAGGTCCCGCGACACCATGCCCTGGGTGAAGACGAAGCCGTGATACTCCACGGCACGTGACATGATCGCGTTCGGCTCGGTGCGGATGATCCTGGCCATGGAACTTGCTCCTGGTGTGACTCAAGGGGTGGCGGGCCGGACCGTCGGCTCGGTGCCGGACAGGCTGTGCATGCAGTCGTCGACCATGCGGTCCCGGCTGTACTGGTCGTTCAGGCCCGCCGTGGTGTTGCCCGGCAGGCCGCTGGAGGAAAACGGGGTATCGGTCTGGTCGCGCTCCGACAGCAGGTAGCGGTTCTGCTTCTCGAACTGCCGGTCGGCCTGCTGCCCGCATGCCTGCTGCTGCTCCATCTCGGCGCCCGTGCGCTGTGGCGTGCAGCCGGCCAGAAACCCCGGCAAGGCACCGGCCAGGAGGATGGAGGCGTGCCGGCGCTTGGCGAAACGGGTGGTGCGAAGGGTCATCCGGCGGTCCGTCCTGGCATCGGCGGCAACGCGAGGCGCGTGGTGCATGCCGCGGCACTTCCTGGCGCTGCCGGCATCGGCGGTCAACCGGGCGCAGCGGGTTCAGTGCGCGCCGGCACGGAACGAGGCCAGGCGCTCCGGGGTATCGAAATCCTCCAGCACGGCCTCATCCTCCACCTCCACCGCCAGCACGGCGGTCGATGACCGGTCCAGCAGCGCTCGCGCGCCGGCGTCGCCACGCAGGCCGAGCAGGGACGGGAACATGCGACGGTCCCATAGCACCGGGTTGCCGCGCCGGCCGTTCCACAGCGGCAGCACCGCGTCGCGTCGTGGACTGGCCTCCTGCCAGCTCCCGATCAGGCGGCGGAGCGTGGCCGGCAGGACCAGCGGCATGTCGCCGAGGCAGACCAGGACGGCATCCCACCCGTCGCGCTCCGCTTCGGCGATGCCGCAGCGCAGGCTGGCGGCCAGCCCCTCCGCATGGTCGGCGGCGTGCAGGGAGGCGGCGCCGGGACAGGCGCTGCGTAGACGGGCCGCGTCGTGCCCCAGCACCAGCAGCACGGGATCGGCACCGCTCGCCTCGGCCGCCTCGAGCGTGCGGGCGATCATCGTATGCCCGAAGGGGTCGCGGGTCAGCAGCTTGTCCCAGGGCCTGGCGCGTCGTCCGGCACCTCCGGCCAGCACCAGCGCACCCACGCGGCACGCGCTCATTCCTCCCGGCCGCGCCGCGTCGCCAGCGCTGCGTTGCGTCGCACGGCGACGATCTCGGCCAGGATCGACAGCGCGATCTCCGGCGCGCCGATCGCGCCGATCGCCAGCCCGACCGGGCCGCGCACGCGGTCCAGCGCGTCGTCGTCGAAGCCCGCCGCGCGCATCCGCTCGCGTCTCGCTGCCTGCGTCTTCCGGGATCCCAGCGCCCCGATGTAGAAGGCCGGGCTCCTCAGGGCGAGCTCCAGCGCCGGATCGTCCAGCTTCGGATCGTGCGTCAGCGTGACCACCGCGCTGTGCCGGTCGAGCCCGAGCGTCCGCAGCGCCTGGTCCGGCCAGACCGTCATCAGATCGGTGGCGGGAAAGCGTGCCTCGGTGGCGAAGCTCTGCCGCGGGTCGATCACCGCCACCGACAGGCCGACGGCTCGCGCCAGCGGGGCCAAGGCCTGCGCCACGTGAACGGCGCCGATCACCAGCAGGCGCGGCTGCGGGACCTGCACGTGCAGGAACCATGTTTCCGTCCCGAGGCAGACCTGCCGGCTGCGCTCGTCGGCCGCCGCCGCGGCGGCGGCGGCGGGCAGCCCGTCCGGCAGGGGAGCCGCCGGATCCGCAACCGGCGCCCCCTCGTCCGGGCCCAGCAGGACCTGCAGGCCGTCCGGCAGCCGCGTCGCCAGCACCGCGAGCCGCCGGTGCCGCTTCGCCTCGATTAGGCGGGCCAGCGTGTCCGGCGTCATCGGCCGTTGTCGCCCAGCCGCTCCACGAACACGCTGATGCTGCCGCCGCAGGTCAGGCCCACCGACCAGGCGCTGTCGTCGCTGACGCCATAGGACAGCAGGCGCGGCTGCCCGTCGCGCAGCGTCTGGTAGGCTGCCTCGATCACGTCGGCCTCCACGCAGCCGCTGCTGACCGAGCCGGCGATCCTGCCGTCGCCGCCGATCGCCATGCGGCTGCCGGCCGGACGCGGCGAGCTGCCCCAGGTCGCGGTCACGGTCGCCAGCGCCACCGCCGCGCCCTCCGCGTGCCAGCGGGCGGCGTGGAGCAGCGGGTCGTCGAGCGGTGTTTCCGGTGGGCTGTCGGTCTGGCAGGGATCATTCATGGCCTTGGTCCGGATGGGCGGGATGCAGTCTGGAACGGGGATGCCGGCGAGGCCATAACGATCGGTGCCCAGCCCGTTCCAGGAGTGCCGACCGATGCCGTCGCCCAAGCTCGAGATCGTGGTCGTCACCCCGTTCCAGCAGAACTGCCAGATCCTGTGGGACGGCGACACCGGACGCGGCGTGGTGGTGGACCCCGGCGGCGACGTGCCGCAGATCCTGGCGCGGCTGGCAGAGCTCGAGGTGACGGTCGAGGCGATCCTGCTCACCCACGGTCATCTCGACCACGCGGGCGGTGCCGCAGCGCTGCGCGACGCGCTGCCGCCGGTGTCGGATGCGCCGGTTCCTGTGATGGGTCCGGACCGGCGCGACGCCTTCCTGCTCGCCGGCATCGCGGCACAGGCCGGAGCCATGGGGATCACCGACATGCGCGACGTCACGCCCGACCGGTATCTGGAGGAAGGCGAGACGTTGTCCTACGCCGGCTGCCGGCTCACCGTGCTGCACGTACCGGGGCACACGCCGGGCCACGTCGTGTTCATCGAGGAGGCGCAGCGCTTCGGCCTGGTCGGCGACACCCTGTTCCGCGGCTCGGTCGGCCGGACCGACTTCCCGTATTGCGACGGGCCGGCGCTGATGGCCGGGATCCGGTCCAAGCTGCTCGGCCTTGGCGACGACCTGGCCATCGTTCCGGGTCACGGCGCCGGGTCCACCGTCGGCCAGGAGCGGCGCACCAACCCCTTCCTGTCCTGAGAAGGCAAGGGGAGGCGGCTTGCAACGCGGCGCCGCCGGGGGTTTCTGTGCGGCCGAGAGCCGGCAGCTGGCCGGACGGTTCCGGAGGACCCTCGTTGATGCCCGTTCGTCCCGATGCCGCGATGGCGGTCCTGCTGGCGCTGTTGTCGCCATGCTGTCTGCACGCGGCGGTCGCCCAGGATGCCGAGCCGGCCGCGGCCCAGCCGACACTGAAGCAGGACCATCTTTTGGTGGTCGGCGATGGCGGGACGCGGCACGACTTCCTGGTCGAGCTCGCCCAGACCCCACGGCAGCAGGAGGTCGGGCTGATGTTCCGCACCGCGATTCCGGCCGGCAGCGGCATGCTGTTCGTCTGGCCGGAGCCGCAACAAAGCGCCATGTGGATGAAGCATTGTCCGGTGCCGGAGGACATGGTGTTCATCGGCACCGACAACCGGATCACGCATATCGCCGAGAATACGGTGCCCTACAGCCTTGCCAACGTCGACAGCCACGGTGTCGCCAAGGCGACGCTGGAGCTGCAGGGCGGGGTCACGGCCAGTCTGGGCATCCGGGTCGGCGATCTGGTACAGAGCCCCGAGCTCGGCGCGCCGGGGAAGTCCTGACGGTGGGGATCGGACCTTGAGGGGCGAAAGGCCGGAGCGTTAAGCCCCGGCCTTGCGGCCGTGCGGTAAGGCTGCTCAGGCCGCGCGCTGGCCCGCGCCGTCACCGTCGCGCATCTCGCCGGTCGGCTCCTGGACATGCGCCTCGAGGAACCACAGCTGCTTGTCGATCGCACGGCTGACCTCGGTCAACAGGTCGGCGGTGTCCGGATCGCCGGCCTCGTCCGTCTCGTCGATGTTCTCGCGCACGGCGTTGCCAAACACCGAATAGCGGTCGATCAGTGCCGACAGGTGGTCGGCGACGCGGTAGATGTCGGTCGGATAAGGGGCCAGCTGGCTGTTCGCGGTGATGGTCTGGGTGGTGCCGAGCGCCGTGCCGCCGAGTGCTGTGATCCGCTCGGCCATCTTGTCGTTCAGGTCGTCCTGCTCGGTGCGGAACCCGTCCAGCATCAGGTGGACGCCGATGAACTGCGGGCCCTTCAGGTTCCAGTGCGCCTGCTTGGTGATCAGGGACAGGTCCAGCCCATCGGCCAGGCGCTTGTTGAGCACGTCGATGGCGACGCTGCGGGCGTTGGATTCGAGCTTCGTGCGGGTCGGATGCAGCCGCTGCTTGGTGGCCATGGATGAAGCCTCTCGTGCTTGATCGGGGGACGGATGCCGGTCGTCCGGTCGTGCCGTGACCCGGCATCGGGCTGCGGAAGAACGCGCCCGTCCGGGGATGGTTCAGCACGGGCCGCCGTTCTTGCATCCCGGGGTCCGGACCGTCACAAGCGACAGGGACGGATCTCGCGCGAAGGACGGTTCATGACGGTTCTGGTCACCGGAGGGGCCGGTTTCATCGGACACCACGTGACCCTGGCACTGCTCGATGCAGGCGAGCAGGTGATCGGCCTCGACAACCTGAATGACTACTATGACCCCGCACTGAAGCGGGCGCGGTGCGAGCGCCTGTCCGGCCGTTCCGGCTACCGGCTCGTCGAGGCCGACATCGCCAACCGCGAGGCGATGGCCGCCCTGTTCGCGGCCGAGCCCGGCATCACCCGCATCGTCCATCTGGCTGCGCAGGCAGGCGTGCGGCATTCGATGGTCGATCCCTACGTCTACGTGCAGGCCAACGTGCTCGGGCATGTGATCCTGCTGGAGGCGGTGCGCCGTCTGGGCCGGCTCCGGCACCTGGTGTTCGCGTCCTCCTCCTCGGTCTACGGGCTGAACGACAGCCTGCCGTTCCGCGAGGCCGATCGCACCGACCGTCCCAACTCGCTTTATGCAGCGACCAAGCGCTCGGGCGAGCTGATCTCGCACGCCTATGGCCACCTCTACGGCATTCCGCAGACCGGCCTGCGCTTCTTCACCGTCTACGGGCCGTGGGGCCGCCCGGACATGGCCTATTACGGCTTCGCCCGCGCGATCGTCGAAGGGCGGCCGGTGACTTTGTATGAAGGTGCGGGCTTGTCGCGCGACTTCACCTATATCGACGACGTAGTCGACGGCGTGCTGCGCGTGCTGGAACTGCCGCCGGACCCCGCGGTGGAACGGGTGCGTATCCTCAACCTGGGCAACCACTGCAGCGAGCGCGTGTCCCGCATGGTCGAGCTGCTCGAGCAGGCGCTGGGACGCCGGGCCGAGATCCGCATCGTGCCGCGACCGGCAGCCGACCTGGTGGCGACATGGGCCTCCGTGGATGCGGTGCAGGAACTGGCCGGCTGGCTGCCTCGGACACCGCTCGACGTCGGGATCCCGCGGTTCGTGTCCTGGTTCCGGACCTATCACGGCATCTCCTGATGGCGATCCGCCGGAGCCCGAGGGTGGAAATCGGCTTGTCTTCCACCTCCTGGCCTTGACGCGCATGGCATTGGCGCCTAAATCCCGGTTCGCCGC
>CAXTVX010000098.1:0-9227 GCA_964247755.1 uncultured Acetobacteraceae bacterium
TCCTGTCGACGGACCCTAACTTCAAAACGGGGGCGGTTCAGGGGGCAAGGTCACTCCCGTAAGAGATGTTTGGCGCCGCACAGCGGTCGTTGAGGATGCTCTCCTGACATCCCATATGCGGACGTATCATGAGTACCTTTGACAACCCGAGCTCGCTTGCAGCACCCTGGCTGCAGTAGCTTGGCTATCGAGGCTTATCGCCTCAGAGCCTCCGCGGCCTTTTTCAGGTCATGATGGACAAAGTCAGCAGCAGTTTGGATCAATCACCTAGGTAGGACCTTTGACTAAGACACCGAAGGCAAGGACGTCGTCGCCATCACCCTATAAAACCGTGGGTAAGACCTACGATGGCGTGAAAGTTCTTGCGCCGAAGGCGAAGTCGAAGACGTTCACCGCTGCTGAGGTTCGGCGTGCAATCAAGAAGGCGTTGGACGAAGTTTCTGGTAAAAGAACAGGAAAGCCATTGCGCAGCACAGACTCTCTGCGTGTGAAGCAACGCGAAGATGGTCAATACGAAGTAAAGAAGTTGGGTGCAAAGCGTGCTAGTGCAGTGACGAAAACTCAGACGGAGGCAATCGCGAAGGCTCGTAAACTTAATCCTGGTAAGAGCCCGATCGTGAAGCGTGTTCGTAGGCAACCTGGCGCCAAGAAGGGCACATGGCGCGAAACGTGAGAAGGCTACGCGCGACGACGTCGAAGGGAAAGGCCGACACTCGGCTGGATGTCTTTATCAACTGCCCATTTGACTCGGAATATAAACCTATCTTCTACGCTATCGTGTACACGGTCGTGCGCTCCGGCTACCGAGCTCGCTGCGCAATGGAAACTGATAACGCCGGACAGAACAGGCTCAGCAAAATAGTCCAGATTATTGGTGAGTGCCCATACGGCATCCATGACATATCTCGCACACAAACCAGCGGGGAACCGCCGCTTCCTCGTTTCAATATGCCCCTTGAACTCGGCCTGTGGCTTGGAGCGTATTACCTTGGTCGAGACGACCAAGTAAGTAAGCAGTGCATTGTGTTCGATTCAGAACCGCACCGATTCCAAAGATTTATCTCCGACATAGGTGGCCAGGACATTCACGCCCACAGCTGCAGCGTCTTGAAGGTCATCACCGAAGTTGCGGGGTGGCTCCGGCAGCTTCCTGGTGGCGTAAGCGCCGGAGGGGGTCAATCAATCGGTCGGGAGTACGACGCCTTTGAGGCGGTCCTCCCTGCTATGTGCGCGGGGGTTGGCCTAACACCCGAAGAAATGCAGTTCGGCGACTTTAACTCGATGGTGACCGAGTATGTCGCCAACCTAACAAGAGAGCCAACCATCACATCCGATGCTGAAGAGGGCGAGCACATGACTACCTAGATTAATCCAAACAAGAGGGGGCATACCTCAATTTTGGTGTTACCTTAGACACATTCAAACCGTCCTAATTATCCCGACGACTGGTTTGATCCGTCATTAAACTATCGTGCTAAAATCGCTCAACCGGCTAATCAATTTGCGGAGGTCTTGTGCATCGAAAACCGCACTTCCCGGGAGCGTCGGGTTACCTCTCCGGTCATACCACATCATCCAGAAGCCCTCCCACTCAGAATGTTTTTGTTGTGATATGTGCTCCACCCACAACGTGTAGTCCTGGCCGACTACCCCAGACAACGGTTCCCGAAACACACTGCCTTTGGGATTGCCCTCCCCGTGAGGATGGCCCTTATCCGGATTGGTCTCAAATCGGTCGTTTTTGCAGAACCAGGCCACGGTTTCTTCCCTAAATTCTTGGAAAGCTTACTAGTTCGGACGATAATGGCCAGCGCCGTCTCGGTCTAGGCGCTCGACCTCGGCCGGATCGTCCCCCGCTGGGAGCGTACTGCCCAGGAACAGGAGGGCGAGCTCGCGCGTCTTGGCCGTATGCGTCCGTACCTGACACGCTGACACTCGCCGTGTCCGACCGCTGCCGTCACCTTAGCGACCAGTCGTTCCTCGGGGGATGGGAGTGTCGTCGCGCCTGACACGCAAGCCGCAAGGCAGTAGACGGGTCATCTTGCAATCATCCTGGTTCCTCTCAGACCGAGCCATCAGTCCATGTCCGCGCGCAGGTGCCCGAGCATGTCGGCGCGCTTCATGGAAACCCAGGCCTCGGCTCCGTCTGCGCCCCAAGCGGGATAGGCTACCTTCGCGAAGGCCCCCCAAGCCTCCCGGTAGCCGATCCAAGCCACCTGGGCGCGCTTGATGCCCTCCGGCGTGACCGCCCCCACCTGGCTAGGATCCGTGTGGACGGCGAGCAGCTTGGACAATTTAGAGTCGATGCGGGCCTGCGCTGTCTTGAGCTGATCTTTGCCGAGCGGTGGCGGCGTGCGCGTGCGTAGGCGGTCCAACATCGCCATGAAGTCATCGTCCTGGGTCTCCGTCTCGTTCGTCAAGACGGCGATGTGGTTAGTGCCGCCCTGCTCGGTCTCCTCCATGCCGCGGCTGTCCGCCCATCTCGCCTGGGCGCGCATCAGGTCGGAGAACGGCGCGCGCGCGGGTTGCGGCAGCGACGCGGAAAACTTCGCGATCCGCTTAGCGCGGGCATCGTCCGCCAATCGAGCATCGTGGACGGCGCAGACGCCCGCTCCGTATCCGCTCTCCACGTCCTCGCAGGGCGAGAACACCTTCGAGTACAGCTTGCTATGAACGACGCCAGCGAGATGGGGCACCCAGCCATCCACCTCCATCTCCGCGCCGCTGACGCCGACGCACGCGAGACGCACGGCGACCGCTCGGTTGCGGGGCACCCCCATTCCATTGGCGTAGATGATCATCAGCAGCCCGTTGCCATCGAATAGCCCCGACTGCTGGTCGGCGGACGACGCGGCTCGCTGGACGAACGCGCAGAAGCGCGCCTTCTTCGGATCGGCGGGTCGTCCAATACCGTAGAGCAATGCCTCGCCGTCGCAGTCCTTCAGGTCCGCGCGTCGACCCGCGGGAGGGCCGTCGGAGGCGGGTGGATCGTCGGCCACGTGGCTGGCGCAGAGCTTCACGGTCAAGGCATGGGAGGCGTCCTCGTCGAACGTCGCCGGGGACGTGTCGGCCAGCGCCGGACCGAATGCCACAAGCAGCGTGAGGACCGCGACGGATAAACGAAGGCGGGAGGGGTTCCGCCCCGCCGGGGGGATGGCGCTCTTCAATGTTGGCGGTCCTTACCTGGCTTTGGGACGGGATCCGTCGTTGGGCCGCGCGACCGAGGCGCGGGCGGCGGAAGCAATGAGGGACTCTACGGCGACACGGCACTAGTTGCTGCATGGCCGGTCCGGGCCCAGCCCTGGCTCCAGCATCGGCAACGGCGTGTCATCGGTGAAGACGCGATCGCCTGTCATGACGTGGGTAGCCAGGCGCTCGTGCAGCGCCTCAAGCCACCAGGCGGCGCCGCCGACCCAACCGGATAGGGTGGAGCGACTGTTCTCCAGTCGGACCGGCGCCTCAAACGTCGTCGGATCGGCGCTTGACCGGACCCGCAAGCCCGGACCTGAAGAGGCGCCCGGATGCGCCGTGCCAGCTGCGGCGGCAGGGCGCGTCCGATCAGTTCGGCGACTGTTTCCGGCGTGTCGCGTCGGGACGGGGTCGCGTGCAGCAGCGCGATCGGGTTGTCGTCAGCCATCACGTTTTCAAGCTTAGCGTCCGGGGTGTCCTGGGCAAGCTCGCGGCGAGCCTGACTCCGCCCTCCGTAACCGCCGGATATCAAGGCTGCAGGTATCAGGCGGATGGGTAGCTGAGGCCACTCAAGGAAACGCCGCGGGCGCCTCCCCACCCTTCCAGGAGCCTATCAGGGGAGGCAGGCCCCTGGTTGATGTATTCGCGAGTAGAGGCGACCCGGCGACCGCTTCGCGGCAATCACCGATTTCTCGTAGGAAATATCACGCCGATAGCCAAAATCGGTGAGAGAACCAGTGTAACGTTTTGGCCTGAAATTGTGGTCGAGAACAAGGTTATGGCCAGTATGCGATAACGCTACACTGGAAACCGAAACCAGAGAAAACAAGGACCTAGCGGAAGCTCCAGTGTAAGGTTATGCCTTCACCCACAGGAACACGGTAGCGGCCTGCGGAGCGGGGTGCCGCCTGCGCCTGTGAGGCGGCCCAATATGCCGTTCGCGCCGTCCGAAGCGATCCGACCACGTCTCCGCCGGTCGGGGCTGACGGAACAACGGCCTGTGCCGTGCTTTGTGATGAACGGCACCATGCGGCTGACCAATGCCGTCGCCTGGCCGGGCCACCTCCCCGGGAGAACCCGTTTGAGCAGATCCACCGTTCTCGTCCGGCTGGCCGCGCGCCACCGCATCAAGCTGGTGTCCGGAGCGGCGGCAGGGGGCCTGCTGGCGGCGGGGATCGCCCGGAACGCGGGCCGCTGCACCTTCGAGCACGGCGGCATGACGGTGCGGCTCCGACGCGGGCTGCTGCATGTCACGGCGCTCGACCACGACGTGATCCGGGTGCGCGCCTCCGCCACCGGCACCCTGCCGGAGGACGCGTCCTGGTCGATCCTGCCGGACGCGCGCACGGCGCGCGTGCCGGTGCTGCCAGTGCGTCGCGGGCGGGTGGTCGGCTTCGACACCGCCACATTGCGGTTGCGGGTCGACCGGCGCTGCGGCGCGGTGACGATCCGCACGATCGACGGGCGCATCATCTCGTCGGACGTGCCCGGCGACGGGCCGGTGTTCCACGGCGACGGCTTCACCGTGCACAAGCACCTGCACGCGGACGAGCACGTGTTCGGCCTCGGCGACCGGGCCGGGCCGATCGACCGGCGCGGCGGCAGCTTCACCCTATGGAACACCGACGCCTACGGCTTCGAGGGCGGCAGCGACCCGCTCTACAAGGCGATCCCGTTCCTGCTGGGGCTGCGTCGCGGCGCCGCCTACGGGCTGCTGCTGAACAACACCTGGCGCACCAGTTTCGACGTCGGCCACACGCAGGGGAACGAGCTCCGCTTCGGCGCGTCCGGCGGGCCGCTCGACTACGTCGTGCTGAACGGGCCGACGCCGAAGGAGGTGCTGCGCCGCTACGCGTGGCTGACCGGGCACGCGCCGCTGCCGCCGGCCTGGGCGTTCGGCTTCCAGCAGTCGCGCTACAGCTACATGAGCGCGGACGCGGTGCGCACCGTGGCTGCGACCTTCCGACGCAAGCGCATCCCGGCCGACGTGCTGTGGCTCGACATCGACTACCAGGACGGCAACAAGCCGTTCACCACCAACCCCCACAGCTTTCCCGACCTGCCCGGGCTGCTGGCCGAGCTGCGCCGTCAGCAGTTCCGCACCGTGCTGATCGCCGACATGCACGTGCCGGTGCAGCCGGACGGCACCTATGCGCCCTATGACAGCGGCCGGACCGGCGGCCACTTCCTGCACAACCCGGACGGCAGTCTCTACGTCGGCCCGGTCTGGCCGGGACCATGCGTGTTCCCGGACTTCACCCGCGCCGGCGCCCGCGACTGGTGGGGCGGACTGCACCGGGCGTTCCTGGAGGCCGGCGCCGCCGGGTTCTGGGACGACATGAACGAGCCTTCGGTATTCGACACGCCCACCCGGACGATCCCGCTCGACGTCGAGAGCCGGATCGACGAGCCGGGCGTCGCGCCGCGCGTGGCGACGCAGGCCGAGATCCACAACGTGTACGGCATGCTCAACGTTCGCGCGACGCATGACGGGCTGCTCCGGCTCCGCCCCGACCAGCGTCCGTTCGTGATGACCCGCGCCGCCTACGCCGGCACGCACCGCTACGCCGTCACCTGGACCGGCGACAACTCCTCGACCTGGGCGCACCTGCGCCTCAGCACGCCGATGCTGCTCGGCCTCGGCCTGTCCGGGATGCCGTTCTGCGGCGTCGATCTCGGCGGCTTCGTGGGCACCCCATCGCCGGAGCTGCTGACGCGCTGGCTGCAGCTCGGCATGTTCAACCCGCTCAGCCGCGACCACACCGACAAGGACACGCCGCCGCAGGAGCCGTGGGTGCATGGCCGCCGGCACGAGGCGATCCGCCGGGAAGCGATCGAGGCGCGCTACCGGCTGCTGCCCTACGTCTACACGGTGGCGGAGGAGGCCTCGCGCGACGGCATCCCGATGATGCGGCCGATGTTTCTCGAGTTCCCCGAGGCCGGCGGGCGCTGGACCCTGGATCACGCGGCGCCGAGCCAGTTCATGTGGGGCCCGGACCTGCTGGTGGCGCCGGCGCCGCACGGCGAGCAGGCGTCGCCATACCAGGTGCTGCTGCCGCCGGGCGACTGGTACGACTATTGGACCGGGCTGCGCGTGGAGGGTGCGCTCGACGCGGTGGTCACCGTGGAGGGCAGGGCGCGGGCGCGCACCGAGTCCGACGCGCCGGGTCCCGGCCTGCGGCTGCTGCCGGTCACGCCGGTCCTGGAGGTGCTGCCGGTGTTCGTGCGCGCCGGCGCGATCATCCCGCGCCAGCCGCTGGTCCAGAGCACCGGGGAGGTGCCGGACGGGCCGCTGCAGCTGCACGTCTACCCGGGCCCGGACTGCCATGGCGCGCTCTACCTGGACGATGGCACCTCGTTCGCCCATTGCGGCGACGGCTACCTGCGCAGCACCTTCCGGTGCGAGGAAACAACCGAAGGGCTGGTGGTCCGCGAGGTGGAGCGGGCCGGCGCGTTCCAGCCGTGGTGGCGGGAGGTCGAGGTCGTGGTGTACGCCGCTGGGACGTCCGATGCTCCGGACTGGCAGCCCGACCCGGCTGCCCGCACCGCGACAGCGGTGGTGACGCCGGCGCGGCTCGCCGACGGGATCCTGCTGCCACGCGTTGCGGCGGGCGACGCCGGATGATCCGGGTGCCGACGCTGGAAGGATGACCGGATGTATCGAAAGGTTCTCGCGGACGGCCTGACCGTGTCCGGCCAGCTCAACCTCGACGACTTCGAGGCGCTCGCCCAACACGGCGTCAGGCTGGTGATCAACAACCGTCCGGACGGGGAGGCACCGGGACAGCCTCCTGCGGCCGAAGCGGCGCGTGCGGCAGCACGGGCCGGGCTCGCCTATCGCCACATTCCGGTGACGTTCGCCAGCCTCGGGGCCGGCGAGGTCGACCGGTTCGGCGAGGCGGTGGCCGAAGCCGACGGGCCGGTGCACGCCCACTGCGCGTCCGGAGCCCGTTCGGCCAACCTGTGGGCGCTGAGCCGGATCAGGCGTGGGACGATGACCCGCGACGAGGCGACCCGCTGGGCGGACGCCCATCAGGTCGACCTGCGCCCCGGCCTCGCCTGGCTCGACCGGCAGCCCGCCTGAGCGCGGGGGCTCCGGGGCAGATCCGGCCCGGCATCCGGTGGTGGTGTCGCCTCACCACCCCGGCTGGCACGCCATGCCGTCGCGGCCCGGCGTGCCCTGATGGTCCTGCCCGCTACCTGGCCGCGGTCGTCTTGCCGACCAGCTCGTCGGCCAGCCAGTCTAGCCGGTAGACGTTGCGCAGCGCCGCGATCATGGAGGCGGTGTCGACGCCCACGGTGCGGTTCTGCGACGCGTCGTAGATGAAGTCGCCGGCGATCGAGGGCTGGTTGCCGTCGAACGCGACGCCGATCACGTGCGCGTCCCGGTCGATCATCGGGCTGCCCGAGTTGCCTCCGGTGATGTCGTTGGTGCTGACGAAGTCGTAGTGGGTGCCGGGATCGAGGTGCGGCTTCGCGTCGAGCCACGCCTTGGTCAGCTTGAAGGGTTCCGCTCCGGTGGCACGGTCGTAGAGGCCGCCGAACCCGGTGAAGGGCGGAATCGTGCGGCCGTTGGCGGTCCAGCCATCGACCTTCCCGTAGGACAGGCGCTCGGTGAAGGTCGCGTCCGGATACAGCGCGTTGCCCTCCCGGGCGAAGCGCGCCTTGGCGATCAGCTCGGTCTGCTGCCGCTCCGGCGCCTCGACCCGATCCTGCCACTGCTTCAGCACCGCACGCGAGGCGGGATCGACCGCAAGGGCAAAGCGGATCATCGGGTCGGTGGACGCCGAGACCGCGGCCTGGCCGCCGTCCCAGAGGCGGTGACGCACGGCGAGGTCGGCAACCTTGGTGCCGGACAGGAGGCGTTGCGCAAGCTCGTCCGGCGAAGACCGTCCGAGCACGAGATGGACCGCCTCGTCGTCGGCGCCCAGCACCTGGCGCAGCTTGGTCAGCGAGAAGGCGAGCTCGGTGCGCTCCAGGTCGGGATAGATCGGGCGCGAGGAGAACAGCTGCGCCTGCAGCGCCGGCAGGTTGGCATCGCGGAACGCCGGCAGCCGGTCGGCATCCGGCCTGGTCCGCTCGGCCGCCGCACGAACCAGGGTGCGGGCGATGGTGAAGCTGTCGGAGCTGATGCCGAGCGCGCGCCGCTGTCCTTCCAGCATCGTGTAGCGCGGGTAGAGCGCCCGCTCCTGCGGCAGGATCGACTTGATGGTGGCGAACGGATCGCCATAGGTCTGCTTGCGGGACGGGTCGGCATTGATCCAGTCCAGCAGCGACTGGTCGTCGGCCCGCTTCTTCGCGATCAGGGCGGGATCGCCGAACGCCTGGAGCCAGCCGGTGAACACCTTGAGCGAGTTCTCAGTGAAGAAGACCGTGTTCTCGGCCTCCTTCGCATGTTGCGGCGTCTCGGAGACGAACTGCGACATTGCGCCGTCGAAGCTCTCGTAGAAGCCGTAGATCAGCGGCAGCTCGACGTCGTGCAGGAACTCGAGCTGGTCGGCGGTCTCGTTGCGCGAGGTGCTGCCGGGATTGCCGGAGGTGAACACCATCTCGCCCGCCTTGGGGCCGGCCGGATCGAACGGGAAGTAGTCGGTGCGCGCGGGCTTGTTGTCCACGAAGGCGCGCACGAACGACACGTCGAGGTCGTAGCGGGGGTAGTTGAAGTTGTCGGGATCGCCGCCGAAGTTGGCGATCGCATCGTCGGGCGA
This sequence comes from uncultured Acetobacteraceae bacterium, assembly GCA_964247755.1. Classification (GTDB taxonomy): domain Bacteria; phylum Pseudomonadota; class Alphaproteobacteria; order Acetobacterales; family Acetobacteraceae; genus Lichenicola. The sequence continues at coordinate 8,898 of CAXTVX010000098.1, forward strand.
GAAGGCGAGGCGCACGTCGTCGTAGCGGCGGTACTTGTACAGGTCGTAGCGGCCGCCGTGATACAGCGCGATCACGTCGCAGCGCGTGTTCTTCGGATCGCCGGAGCCGCAGTCCTTCTCGATGACGCTTTCCGCCGCGTGCTCGGCCGAGATGAACTCCGCGCCCGACTTGTTCCTGGTGGCGTCGTCGATCCGCGACGTGACGTCCGTGATCTGCTGCAGCTGGTCGAGCTCCATGCCGGGACAATGCGGCTCGGCGCCGGCCCGGGAGGCCGCGAAGCCGTCGCGGACGTAGTTCTGCCCGGCCTTCTGCAGGTCGCCGAGGCAGCT
>CAXTVX010000099.1:0-9100 GCA_964247755.1 uncultured Acetobacteraceae bacterium
GTCACCGGCCTGGCGCGCGCCGGCAAGACGGTGCTGCTGACCTCGATCGCCGCCAGCCTGCTGGCGCCGGGCGCGCTGGGCGGCCGGGTCCGCCGCGCGGCGCTCGCTCCCGCCGGCGCCGACGCGTTGCCGCGCTTCGGCCAGGCCGCACATCTGGCGGCCCTGGCGGCCGACCCGCCGCGCTGGCCGGCGCGCACCGATACGGTGTCGCTGCTGGCGCTGGACCTGGAGCTGGCACCGTTCAGGCTCCCGACCGGCTCGCTGCCGCCGCGCCGGGTGCGTCTGGAGCTGCTGGATTATCCGGGCGAGTGGCTGCTGGACCTGCCGCTGCTCGCACAATCCTTCGCCGACTGGTCGGAGATGGCGCTGCGCCGCCTGGAGCGTCCGGAGTTGGCCGACGCCGCGCGCGGCTTTCTCGGCTTCGTCGCTGCCCTGCCGGCGCAGGTGGGGAGCGACGAGGCGCTGGCGGCGTCCGGCCACCGGCTCTACGTCGCGACCCTGACCCGGCTGCGCGACGCGCACGGCATGTCGCTGCTGCAGCCGGGCCGGTTCCTGATGCCGCCGCCCGGGCCGGCGCCGCCCTGGATGGCGTTCTTCCCCCTGCGCGGCAGCTCGCCGCTGGCCGGGCTGCTGCGCCGACGCTACGACGCCTATGTCGCCGCGACGCGGGAGGCCCTTCTTTCGCCGTCGTTCGGGCAGATCGACCGGCTGGTGGTGCTGGCCGACCTGCTCGGCGCGCTGCATACCGGCCCGGCCGCGTTCGCCGACGCGCAGGCGGCGCTCCAGGCGGCATCCTCCGCGCTGCGCTGGCAGGGCGACTGGCTGCAGACGGTCGCGTCGCTGGCAGCGCTGCGCCTGCCGCCGCGGGTGATCCGCCGGGTCGCCTATGCCGCCAGCAAGGCGGACCACGTGTCGGAACGGCAGCGCGGCAACCTCGCGGCCCTGATGGGCGCGCTGACCGGCCAGGCGGACTCGCGGGTATCGTCGCGTGGTCGGGACCGGAGCTTCGCGGTCGCCGCCGCCCGCTGCACCGAGGATTTCGTCTGGACCCTGGACGGGCATCCGGTCTCCGCGGTACGGGGACGGTTGCTGGGCGACGAGCGGCTGACCCGCTCGTACCCGGGCGAGGTGCCGGACCGGCCGCCCGGCCCCGAGTTCTGGAGCCACCCGTTCCTGGCGCTGCCGGCGTTCGAGCCGGCGCGCCTGCCACAGGGCGGACGGGCCGGGGTGCCGGAGATCGGGCTCGAGGCGATGCTCGGCTTCCTGCTGGAGGACCTGCTGTGAGCGAGGCGCCGACGAGGGTGATGCCGCGGATCGAGACCGAGACGGTGCGGGCGGCACGGATCGAGATCGCGCCCGGGCTGCTGCCGGACGTCCTGCCAGGGGTGCAGGCGGACGCGCCGGCGGCGGTCGATCCGCGCTGGAGCATGCCGGTGCTGGTGCTGGGCGGCTTCGCTGTGCTGTCGCTGGGGCTGGCGGTGCTGCAGACCGGGAACTTCGTGGCCGCCGAGTTCGCGCGCTCGGTCGTGCTCGGCGGCCTGACCCTGCTGGTGGCGGTGCTGGGCTTCGGGCTGATCGGGCTCGGCATCTGGCGCGAGCTGCGGGCGCTGGCGGCGCTGCATGCGGTGGACGGGCTGCGTCGCGATCTCGCCTCCGCCGATCCGGTGCGGATGGTCGCGGCAGCGCGTCGCTGGCTCGGCCGGGTCGAGGGCGGGGTGGCGCTGCTTCCGGCGCTGGACGGGTTGAACGATCCGGACGCGGTGCTGCCGCTGCTCCGTGCCGGGCTGGAGACGGGGCTGCGGGCGCGGGCGGACGGGCTCGGACGACGGGCGGCGATGCAGGTGGTGGCGGGCATGGCGGCGACGCCGGCGCCGTCGCTGGTGGTGCTGCTGGTCAGTTGGCGCGGGCTGCGGCTGATCCGGCAGATCGCGGCGCTCTACGGGCTGCGGCCCGGGTTGTTCGGCACGCTCGGCCTGCTCCGGCGCACCGCCTATGCCGCCACCGCGACGGCCGTGACCGAGGTCGCGATCAACACCGCGGCGCATGCGGTGCTGAGCACGCCGCTGCTGACGCACCTGGCCGGCGAGATGGCCGGGGGTGCGGTGGCGGCGCGTCGCATGATCGTGCTCGGCCGTGCCGCGTCCGTCGCCTGCACCCCGCTGCCGCCGGAGTAGGAGCGTGATGGAGTTCGACGTGATCCTGGTCGGCGCCGGGTTGTCCGGCGCCGCGTTCCTCGCCCACCTGCTGCGCGACCATTCGTGGTTCCGCGGCCGGGTGCTGGCGGTCGAGCCGGCCGCGCGCCTCGGCGCCGGGCTCGCTTACGGCACCGACGATCCGGCGCACCGCACCAACGTCGCCGCTGGGCGGATGTCGCTGTTCCCGGAGCAGCCGGAGCACTTCGTCCGCTGGCTCGACGATCGGGCCGAAGTGTCGCGTGATCCGGAGGCGCTCGGCAGCGACGGGCTGGTGCATGCCCGTCGCACGATCTACGGCGACTACGTGGACGAGACGGTGCGGGCGCAGATCGACGCCTCCCCGGCCAGCATCCGCCACCTGCGGACCCGGGCGGTGTCGGCCGCGCGCCGGCCGGGGGGCGGCTGGGAGGTGATGCTGGAGGACGGGGACGTGGCGGCGGCGCCCGTGCTGGTGCTGGCGGTCGGCCACACCGCGCCGGACCTGCCCGCCGTGCTGGCGCCGGTGGCGCACGACCCTCGTGTGGTGGCCGACCCGTGGGACCGGGCGGCGCTGGACCGGATCGGGGAAGGGGATCCGGTGCTGGTGGTGGGTACCGGGCTGACCGGCTGCGACGTGATCGCGGGCCTGCGGGCGCGGGGGCATCGCGGCACGATGCTGGCAGTGTCGCGTCGTGGCCTGCTGCCGCGACCGCGCACCACGAAGCCGGTGGGGGAATGGGGCGATTTCGCCAGCGATCCCGCCACGGACGCGCTGTCGCTGCTGCGACGGGTGCGCGAGGCGGTGGCGGCGGTCGAGGCGGACGGGCGGCCGTGGGAGGAGGTGATCGCGGCGCTGCGCGTCCAGGCGCGCACCGTCTGGGGCAGCCTGCCGGTCGGGGAGCGGCGACGGCTGCTGCGCCACCTGCGCCCGTTCTGGGACGTGCACCGGTTCCAGTGCGCGCCGCAGATCGCCGCCGTGGTGGCGTCGGGGCAGCGGGACGGGTGGCTGACGGTGCTGGCGGCGACGCCGGTCGCGGTTCATGCCGACGCGGACGGGTTCGCAGTGACGCTGCGCCGGCGCGGCGGCAGGATGACCGACACGGTTCGGGTGGGTGCGGTGGTGAACTGTACCGGGCCGGGGCACCGCTCGGTGGTGGCGGCGCATCCGCTGCTGCGCAGCCTGGCCGAGGCCGGCCACCTTCGCGCCGACCCGTGCCGGCTCGGCATCGACGTGGACGGGGAAAGCCGGGTGCTGGACGCGTCCGGCACCGCCTGGCCTGACCTGTTCGTGGCAGGTCCGCTGGCGCGCGGCACCCATGGCGAGCTGATGGGCCTGCCCCAGGTCACCACCCAGCCGCGCGAGGTGGCCGAGGCGGTGGCGCGCCTGGTGGCACCCCTGATGTGAACCGGGTGGACTTGCCCGTCCTCCTCACGGCATCTGTGCCGCCATGATCACCGACAAGCGCCTGCTCCGGGCGGAGCCGAGCTTCCGGATCCTGGCCAAGCTGTGGCGGGTGAGCTGGCTCTACGTGCTGCTGATCTGCGTGCTGGCCGGGGTTGGCTACGGCGCGCTGTACTCCGCCGGCGGCGGCTCGGCGCGTCCGTTCGCGGGGCCGCAGAGCCTGCGCTTCGGCTTCGGGCTGCTGATGATGCTGGGTGTCGCGATGCTCAGCCCGCGCGTGCTGGCGCGGCTCGCCTGGCCGCTCTACGGCGTGTCGCTGCTGCTTCTGGCGGCCGTGCTGCGCATGGGCCATGTCGGCAAGGGGGCGGAGCGCTGGCTGGTGCTGGGGGGCGTGCAGCTGCAGCCCTCGGAGCTGGCCAAGATCGCGCTGGCGCTGGCGCTGGCAGCCTGGTTCCACCGCATCGGGCAGAACCGGATGGGCAACCCGCTGTTCCTGCTGCCGCCGGCGCTGATGGTGGCAGCCCCGGTGGCGCTGGTGCTGAAGGAGCCGAACCTCGGCACCGCGGTGATCATCGCGGCGGTGGGCGGGGCGATCTTCCTCGCCGCCGGGATGCGGCTGTGGCAGCTGGTCCTGCTGCTGGCGCCGCTGCCGTTCCTGGGCCGGATCGCCTATGCCCACCTGCACGACTACCAGAAGGCGCGGATCACCACCTTCCTGCATCCCGAGAACGACCCGCTGGGCGCCGGCTACAACATCATCCAGTCCAAGATCGCGCTCGGTTCCGGCGGGATGTGGGGACAGGGCTACCTGCACGGCACGCAGGGACAGCTCAACTTCCTGCCCGAGAAGCAGACCGACTTCATCTTCACCATGATCGCCGAGGAATGGGGGCTGGTCGGCGGCCTGTCGGTGATGGCGCTGCTGCTGCTGGTGATCCTGGGCGGCATGCTGATGGCGATGCGCTGCCGGCACCAGTTCGGTCGGCTGCTCGGGCTCGGCATCTCGATGAACTTCTTCCTGTACTGCGTGGTCAACTTGTCCATGGTGATGGGGGCGATCCCGGTCGGCGGGGTGCCGCTGCCGCTGATCTCCTATGGCGGCTCGGCCATGCTGACGGTGATGTTCGGCTTCGGCCTGCTGCTGTCGGTGTACGTGCACCGCGATGCCGCGTTCGGCGACAACGCCTTGTGAGGCTGCCCTGACCGGACTGCTGCCGCCGACGCCGGCGGTGCTGCGCTCCTACCGCCTCAGCACCTACCGCGCCGGCGCGGTGGTGGCCCGCATCGGATTGCGGCCGCAAGGCCTGGAGGGGAGGCGGGTCCCGTTGGTGCTGCTGAGCGCCTGCAACCCGGGCGGCCGTCGCCTGCCCGACGGCTGGAACCGGCGCATGATGCGCCGTCTCGGCGAGGCGATGCGACGGACCGCCCACGTCGTGGGCGAGGGGCGGCTCGGACGCTGGTCGGAGCCGCTGCTGCTGGCGGCGATGGCGCCGGCACGCGCGATCGTGCTGGCGCGCCGGTTCCGGCAGAACGCGGTGGTGGTGCTGCAGCCCCGTCGTCCGGCGCGGCTGCTGCTGCTCGCCGCGCCGCGGGAGGTCGGCGGATGAGCTACTCCGCTTCGGCACGCTTCGCGGCGTGCCTGGCCTCCGCCGCGGCGGCCTCCTCGGCCAGCGTCCGGTCGGCATCCGCCTTTTCCCGCGCCAGGCCGGTGTAGATCATGGCTGCTTCCGTCGCGTGACGCGTACCAGCCTCGCTGTGGTCGATCGACGCAGTGCCGTAGCGCTCCGCCTTCTCGAAGTTGCCGGAGCCGGCGTGCTTCGCCGCCTCGCGATGAGCCTCGGCGGCATGCGTGAACGCCAGGGCGGCGGCCTCGTGATGCGCCACCGCTTGTTCTTTTGTCGCCGGCATGGCGTTTCCTCCCGTTGCTGAGCCGGGCTCGAACGGCTCCGCTGCCGGAAGGTTCCGGGCGCGGTCCAAGGGCGGGGGATGCCGCGTGAAAAGCCGGTATGGCCTGGAGATACGCGCCGCCACCGGTGCCGATGCACCCGGGTTGACCGAGCTGTATCGGAGCGCCGGCGTCGCGATCCTACCGCGCCTGCTGTCGGAGCGGCTGGATGCGCTGCGCCAGGACGCCGGGACCGTGCTGCTCGCGCTGGAATGGGGACCGCCCAGCGGCCTGGTGGCGCTGCACTGGTATCGCACCCTGGATGCCTCCCACCCCGTGGCGCAGGTGACGATGCTGCTGGTGGATCCGCAGGCCCGGCGCAGGGGCATCGGCCGGCTGCTGGTCAAGGCGGCGTCGCAGGCGGCACGCGTCGCCGGCTGCGATGCGCTGGAGCTCCTGGCGCCGGCTGGATGCGGCGACCTGGACGGGTTCTGCCGGGCCACGGGCTTCGCCGAGGCCGGATCGCGGTTCCGGCGCCCCCTGCGCAAGACGGCCGCAGGCGACTGAGGGCGAACCGCGTGTGGTCTATCTGGGCATCTCGAGGCGGCGCAACGACAGGCCGAACATCAGCGCCGACACGCCGCCGACCACCAGCTCGATCGCCACCAGCGTGCCCAGCACCCACAGGCCGGACCAGGGCAGGGACAGGTAGATCAGCACGCCGACCACAAGGGCGACCAGCCCGCTGAGCAGCAGGACCCACCAGCTGCCCCGCCGCCGATGGCCAGCGGCCCAGGCCATCCGGAAGATTCCGGCGAACACCAGGCAGAACGCCAGGACGGCGGTCAGCAGCACCGAGCCGGCGACCGGCTCCTCGATGATGGTGACGCCGCCCAGCACGTAGAGGACGCCGATCAGCCCGGAGACGATGGCGGCGGACGCGGTGACGCCGCGATGGGCAATGGCGTGCGCGACCTGCACCACCCCGGCCACGATCAGCATCAGCCCGATGACTACCGTGCTCGCCAGCGTGGTCGCCACCACGTCCACCCAGGCCAGCACGCCGAGCAGGATGAACAGGATGCCGAGCGCGATGAACCAGCCCGCTCGCGGCGATGCGACACCTGCGGACGGGAAGCGGGAGGCACGGAGACTGCCGGACATGAGCGATCCTTCGTCGATCTGCGCCGGGGCTGCGGAGCACCGGCCACGGGAGGCCTGCACACGAACGCCGCATTGCCCGGTTCGACGCGACGGCGTTGCTTCACATCCTCAATGATGTGGCCCGGTTCCTCGATGGGGATGGTCGTCCCGGGGCCGCCGCATCACGGTGTGGCGGGGAGCGCAGGACCAACCCGGGCAGGCTGGACGACGCGAGCCGCTCCCGGTTCAACCGTGCGGCGTCCCCTGGCCTGGCTCCGCACCCGCGTGGCCGCTGTGCAGCACCATCAGCGCGCGACGCAGCCGGTTGATGCCGCTCCGGACCAGCCCCTCGTCGCACAGGCGGCTGCCGTCCTGCTGCAGCTCGCGCACCGCCGGTGGCAGCGTGCGATGGGCGCCGATCTCCGCCAGCAGCGTCTGGCAGTAGGCGCCGGTGTCGCTGGTGACCACCATCGGCGCCACCGTGTCCCGGTCCTGTGCCCGCAGCTGACCGGACGACAGCAGCAGGAGGCAGGCGAGCACGGGCAGACGGTTCATGCCTGAGAGGATAGCTGATCCCGGCTCACCGGCTCATGGTCCACAGGTGACGGCGGCTCCATGCTCTGCCGCGCGGGCGTCGCGGCGCGTGCCACGCCGGCGAGCGGCAGCAGCAGCACCGCTTCCAGCCCGGCCGCGTCGCCACGGGCGTCGGGATCGGGCATCCGGAGGATGAAGCTGCCGCCGTGCAGCTGCGCCACCGCCTGCACCAGGGACAGGCCGAGGCCGGAGCCGGGGGTGTTGCGGGCCGCCTCGGCGCGGAAGAAGCGCTCGGACGCCCGGGCGAGCTCGGCGGGCCTCATGCCGATGCCGTGGTCGCGCACCACGATCCGCGCTTCCGTGCCGTCGCTGGACGCGGACAAGCGCACCGTCCCGCCTGCGGGCGAGAACTTGACCGCGTTGTCCAGCAGGTTGGCCACCGCCTGCTGCATCAGCTGGCGGTCGCCGTCGAGGGTGATGGGAGGCGAAGGCAGGCGCTGCAGGCGCAGGCCCTGCTCTTCGGCAGGGGCGGCGTAGAGCTCGGCCAGGTCGTCCAGCAGCGCCGACAGCTCCAGGGGCGCGAACGCGGAGCGCCGGGCGCCGGCCTCGATCTCGGCGATCCGCAGCAGCGCCTCGAACACCGCGGTCACCCCGTCCAGGTCGGCGACCGCGCGGTCGATCGCCGCCCGCATCTCGCCCGCCCCAGGCGCATGCAGGGCGGCATCCTCCAGACGGGCGCGGGCGCGGGTGATCGGCGTGCGCAGGTCGTGGGCGATGCTGTTGGAGACCTGCCGCACCCCGTCCATCAGCCGGGCGATCCGGTCCAGCATGTCGTTGATGGTTTCCGCCACCCGGTCGAACTCGTCGCCGCTGCCCGACAGCGGCACCCGCTGCGACAGGTCGCCGGCCGCGATCGAGCGCGTGGTGCGGGCGACGTTGCGCACCATGCGCCGGAACAGGGAGCGCACCACGAACGCGCCGCTCAGGCCCAGCACGCCGACCATCAGCATCGCCCAGACCAGGGTGTCGGTCAGCAGCCGCCGCAGGATTACGCGCGCCCGTACGTCGCGGCCGACCAGCAGCCGGAACCCGCCGGGCAGGGAAAAGGCGTGCACCTCGGCCAGGCCCCGCTCGCCGGCGCGCGAGATCGCGAGCTGGTAGGTGACGTCGGCGCGCCGGACGTCGCGCGGCCATTGGACCAGGTTGCCGGCGATGCGGGCGCCGGTGGCGTCGACCATCAGGTAGAGCGCGTCGTCGTCCACGTTGTCGGCCAGCCGCTGCTGGATGGTCTCGGCCAGCGCCGGCAGGCCGCCCGCGGTCCACTGCTCGGACAGGGCGCGCGCGTCGGTGTCGATCTGCGCGTCCACCTCGCGCTCCAGCAGGCCGATGGTCGCCCACCAGATGAAGCTCATGAACACCACCGCGCTGAGCATGAACAGCAGCGCGTAGACCAGCGCCAAGCGCAGGCTGGCGGAGCGGAGGATGTCGCTGCGACGCCCGCGCCGCCGGGCGGACGGCTCGTTCCGGCCGCCGGGCCTGGACGGGGCCGCCGCCGTGGCGGCCCTACTCGTCACGCAGCATGTAGCCGGCGTTGCGCACGGTGTGGATCAGCGGTCGAGGGAACGGCTTGTCGATCTTCTGGCGCAGGCGCGACACGTGCACGTCGATCACGTTGGTCTGCGGGTCGAAATGGTAGTCCCACACCCCTTCCAGCAGCATGGTGCGGGTCACCACTTGGCCGGCGTGGCGCATCAGGTACTCGAGCAGCCGGAACTCCCTGGGCTGCAGGTCGATCTTCTGCCCGCCGCGTCGCACCAGGCGCGACAGCAGGTCCATCTCCAGGTCGCCGACCACCAGGCGCGTGGTCGGGCCGCCCTCGCCCTTGCCGCGACGCCCGAGCGCCTCGATCCGGGCCAGCAGCTCGGAGAACGCGAACGGCTTGGTCAGGTAGTCGTCGCCGCC
>CAXTVX010000100.1:0-8823 GCA_964247755.1 uncultured Acetobacteraceae bacterium
GGCCGCAGCTGTCTGACTTGCGCGAATCCGGCTCGATCGAGCAGGACGCCGACGCAGTGATGTTCATCTACCGCGACGAGTACTACCTGCAGCAGCGCATGCCCAAGGACACCATGTTCGACAGCAACGACAAGTTCCTGGTCGCCATGGACGCCTGGCAGCACAAGATGGAGCTGGCGCACAACAAGGCCGAGCTGCTGCTGGAGAAGCAGCGCCACGGCCCCACCGGCAAGATCGACCTGTTCTTCGAGGGCGAGTTCACCCGGTTCGCCGACCTGGACACCGTGCACGGGAACTGAGGCCGGGCACCCGACGCGGCTCGCGAGCCGGATGCCGACTTTGCGATAGGGACAGCTAGGCTTGCAGCCTTCGCCGGCTCCGTTGCGCTGCCGGAATGTCGACCGAAGGTGATCGATGCGCCGTTTCCTGCTGCTGGCCCTGTGCCTCTTCGGCAGTCCTGCCCTCGCCGATGGCCCGACCGCGCTGACGCTTCAGCAGCGCTTCAGCAGCGGGCCCAGCCTGGGCGCTGCCGGGGCGGTGCGGGCGGCGGGCGGCGACACCAGCGCCACGGTCGCCACCGCCAATGCCGCCGGCGCCGTCGCGCGACGCTGGGCGGACCGCCTGGCCGACCGGCTGAACGTGCGCGACTTCGGCGCGACAGCGGATGCGAGCAGCGCCGTCCTGGGCCAGGCGGTTCCGGCGGGATCGACCGTGCTGCCGCTCGCGGGGCCGGCTGCGCCGGTGGCGGGACAGGCGGCGGTCGGCGCCTTCCTGGCCGTCGGCACCACTGTCGCCTCCGTGTCGTCCGGCGGCGGCACCGTTTCGGTGACCCTCAGCGTGCCCACTTCGGCCGGCGCGGCGGCCGGTGCGCCGCTCGACTTCGCCAGCCACGACGACACCGCCGCCTTCGCGGCCGCACTGGCCGCGGCCGTCGCCCCGGCGCAGATCGTGGTGCCGCCGGGGCGCTACTGGCTGACCGGCTATCCGGGCAACAAGCCGGGCGTGACCTGGGTCTCGGAGGGCGCCAGCTTCACCCAGAATGGCGGCATCGCCGAGCAGGTGGACCAGTCGATCATGCAGCAGGCCGGCGGCGCCGGCTTCGAGATCGTCAAGCGGATGACCTCCGCCGCCGGCGAGGAGGGGCTGTTCATGCCGGTCGACGCCGAGCCGAGCGGCAGCACCGCCAGCTTCCAGAAGAACGCCCTGCACATGGTGCTGTACCAGAACGATCCGTCCGCCTATGCCTTCCGCGGCGACCCCATCACCGCGACGCACGACCTGGTCGGCGTTTCGGTGCAGGCGCACTGCCCGGCGAGCAACGGGCGATGCAGCCTGTTCGGCTCCAACTGGGTGAACTTCCTCGACGCCGGCAGCGACGGGCCGAGCACCGCCAACGAGACGCAGATCGTCGACAACCGGGCCGCCGGCGTGCCGGAGATGGACAGCTGGAACAATGTCGGCGCCGTCGACTACATCGTCACCGGCCAGTCTCCGGCGACCAACGTCATGACGATCCAGGGAACCTCCGCCGCCGGCGCCGGCGCCTATGACGGGATCGTGTTCCGCTCGGGCGCGATCGGCCGCCGGTTGCTGGTGCAGCGGACCGCGGGCGCACAGGACGCCACCGGCGTCGTGCACGCGCATGTCGACACCCTGTGGCTCGGCGCCGACGGCTCGCTGTTCGGCCAGACCCTGCACGTCGGCGGCGGCCCCGCCAGCAACGACGCGCTGCCGTCGGCCGGCCTGTCGGTCGATGCGAACGGCAACCTGTCCGCCCCGTCCGTGACGGCGTCCAGCCTGTCGGTGAGCGGCAGCGCAAGCCTGTCCGCCGTGGCCGTGTCCGGTTCGCTGCAGAGCGGCGGCGGGATCGTGTCCACGCAGTCCGGCGCCTACACGGTGGCGCAGTCCGATTGCGGCAGCACCATCCGCGACACCGGCGCCAGCGCGCACACCTATCTCGTGCCCGCGGGGCTGCAGACGGGTTGCGCCGTCTCGGTGATCCAGGCCGGCGCCGGGATCGTCTCGTTCGCGGCGGCGTCCGGCGAGACCCTGGAAGCGTTCAACGGCCAGGTCCGCACCGGCGGGGCGTTCGCCCGGGCGAGCCTCCTGGTCGACAGCCCGGCCAGCGCGTCGTTGAGCGGGCAGCTGCAATAGCGCATCGAGACGCATGTCGAAGTGCAAGGAGTTCGTCGACAGGATGACGGACCAGTCGTTCGTTGCAGGTCCGCAATCGAAAGGCTGAGGTAACTAGACGCAGGTTTCCGGCGCGGGGCCTCATGACGCGAGGCCATGTCGGTAAAAAAGGACGCAGAGCCAAGTTTGTCTTCTTCTGTGGACGGCTGCGGCCTTTCCGCGGTCGTTACGTTAAAAAAACGAGCTACGGCTCGGCTCTTGAGCTGTCCGATCAGATGGCTTCGAAGTCATCAGGTCGCCGGAGCGAGTAATGGTTGCAGAGGAAGCGGAGGCGCTTTAGCCTGATCCAGACCCGATCTTTGCAGATCGCATCGTTGAAGACGTCCGGGACAGGCGGATTCCTCGAAACTGTTCGGCGCGAAGCTGGTGGGACGCATGGGCGGCGGACGCTCCCGGGGACTGGAACATGAGCGAGCTTCAGGACATCTTCTACAACCGGCCCCACAAGGTCTGCCAGAAATGGGAGCACTACTTCCGGGTGTACGAGCGGTTCCTGTCCAAGTTCCGGGACAGGGAGGATTTCCGGATGCTGGAGATCGGGGTGTCGCAGGGCGGCTCCCTCGACATCTGGCGGCAGTATTTCGGGCCGGCCGCCCTGATCGTCGGCATGGACATCAACCCCCAGTGCAAGGCCCACGAGCAGGGCAAGACGCTGGTCCGGATCGGCTCGCAGGAGGATCGCGACTTCCTGCGCGGCCTGGCCAGGGAGTTCCAGACCTTCGACGTCATCATCGACGATGGCGGCCACACCATGGCGCAGCAGGTGGCGACGTTCGAGGAGCTCTACGGCATGGTGCGGCCGGGCGGCATCTTCCTGACCGAGGACGTGCATACGAGCTACCACGAGCCGTTCGAGGGCGGCTTCCGGCGCGAGGGCACGTTCATGGAGTTCGCCAAGCAGAAGCTCGACGAGCTGAACGGCTTCCATATCGACCAGCATCGCGATCGCTTCGGTTCCTTCTTCCGCAATACGTTCGGCGTCTCCTTCTTCGACAGCATGGTCGTGTTCGAGAAGGAGGTGGTGCCGTCACCGCGTGGCGTGGAGGCCGGAAGGGGAGCCTGAACTCCGGCGCACGCGCCGTCCTGGCGTCACTGCGAGCGGTGGCGTGCGTCATCCGCGCCCGCTCCGCATCGGAACGATCGTCTGCCTGCCCGAACCGCCGCGCGATCTTGGCGGAGGCTTCAGCACCATCGTCGCGTTGAAGGAGTTCGGATCGGCGTGCTATCGTCGCGGGCTGCTGGGAGATCTCGATGTCCGGTATGACGGCGGCAGATGTGGATGCGACGCGCAAGGCGGGCGTCGATGCCTACAACTACCATGCGTTCGACCAGAGCCGGACGGCGTTCGAGGCGTTGTTGCAGGCCGTGCCTGCGGACCCGGTCGGGCTGATGCACCTGAGCCTGCTGCGCCAGGAGCAGGGACAGGCGGAACAGGCGCTTGCCTTGCTCAAGGCCGCCGCCGCCGCGGACGTGTCCTATGCGACAGCCAAGTCCGTTGCGATTTACCTGTCGCGCCGCCGGCGCGTCCGGGAGGGTGCTGCCTTCGAGGATGGCTGGCTCACCCTACTGGAGCTGGCGCTGCTGTCCGGCGTGCTGCCGCAGGACACGATCGAGGGGCTGGCCTCCCTGGCGCCGAACCGGTCGGAGGCGCACGGCATCCCGCGCCGGATCATGCAGTACTGGGACAAGCCGACCCCGCCGGACGAAGTGGTGTCGCTCATGCAGCGCTGCAGGACCGCCAATCCCGGCTACGTCCACGAGCTGTTCGACGACGCGACCGCGCAGGATTTCCTCGCCACCCAGTACGGCACCGTCCTGGTCGACCTGTACCGCGCCTGCTTCCACGTCGCCGCCAAGGCCGACCTCTTCAGGCTCGCCTACCTCCACAAGCAGGGCGGCTTCTACATCGACGCCGACGAGGTCTGCGACCGGCCGCTCGACTCCTGCTTCCGCACCGGCGAGGTCGAGCAGGTCCTCACCTTCAGCCGCGGCCTGCCGAGCTGCGTGAACAACTGGTTCATCGGCGCCGCCAGCGGCACCCGGATCATCGGGCGCACCCTGGACAACTGCATGGCGAACCTGTCGAGCGTGGCGAGGCACGGGCGCAAGACCAACGTCTGGGTGCTGACCGGTCCGGGCGTGCTCAGCTTCTCGATCCTGGACCTGTTCTGCGAACCGGCCGAGCACCTGGGCGGCCGAACGTTCGGGCGCACGGTGCTGCTGGAGGAGGGCGAGTACCGGCGGCTCTTCGACGCGCCGCCGATGCAGTACAAGAACGACAAGGAAGGCAACTGGCGCATGATCGGCTGATGGGGGCTCAACCGGGCTGGTCCGCGAGCAGCGACCGCAGCAGTGCCAGGTCCTCGTCCGCCACCGAAAGACGCTGCTGTCCCGCCTCGTCGCTGGTGCCGCAGAACACGTAGCCCATCCGCTGGCCGAGCGCCGCGCATAGCCCCGATTGCAGGAAGCCCGGGTGTCCCGCGGTGCCGCGCAGGGCGATCACCGTCGCATCGGGACCGCAGAAGATCGAGTTGTGCAGGCCGGAGCCGTACTCGCCGACCAGCATCCTGGCTTCGGAGAACATCCCGACCTGTTCGGGGATCCCCATCTCCTCCGGGTAGACGATCTCGAAGCCGTCCTCCGCCAGCTGCGCCTCGACGGCGAGGGCGTTGGTCAGCGTGCGGCTGTCGTTGCCCCAGTTCCGGCGCGACACGAACAGGCGGCGCGTGGCCGCTACCTGCGCGCGCGCGTCCCTCAGCACCGCCGCCGTGAGCGACCGGGCCGCCGCCGCCAGCAGGGTGCTGGCGCGGCCGTCGCCGCGGAACGCGGTCGGCACCAGTGCCCGTGCCACGTGGCAGGTCTCGGTGCGCACGTCGTAGGTCGTGACCTGGTGGTCGGCGATCCCGAGCAGGCGCAGCCATTGCCGGGCGAAGGGTGCCGTGTCGTCCGGCAGCAGGTAGCGGAGCCTGCGCAGGTCCAGCCCGAGATGCGTCAGCACGTGGAGACGTGGCAGGAAGTCGACCAGCCAGTGCCCGTACATGCGGTAGGCCGGGCCGCACAGCAGCACGACCTCGTCATGCCGGCTGACGGTCGCCGGTGCCGATCTCGGCGCCGCGGATTCGATCGCCTGCGGGTGCATGCCGTTCTGCTCGATGCAGATCGTCCTGCCGTCCCGGCGCAGGGTCCGATCGCCTTCGAGGGTGACGTCGTCGATCCGGAACAGGGCGACCGGCGGGGCCTGCCGGTCGCCGTAGTACCAGCTGCCGAACTCGCGCGGCACCGGCCCGAGCAGAAGCGACGGCGACGGACGCAGGTGCTTCTGCACCGGCGCCGCTTCCTCGCAGGAGAAGCCCGGCAGCGACCAGGCGAGCGCATCGCCCACGTAGAGATAGCCGCTGGTCATCGGGACGTCGGACGCATGGTGGCCTCGGACCGGGAAGGCGGATAGTCTCGTCGCCGCCCGCCGGTCGTGCAACCGGACCCGTCGGGATCAGCTGCCGGAGGTCCCGCCAATGCCCGAGGTCGACGATCCGGCCTCGGGATCGGCTTCGGCACCGGCTTCGGGCGGACCCGACGCCGAGGAGGCGGCCGCGCTGGCGGCCCGGCTTCGGGCGGACCCGACCGATCCCGAGGCATGGCTGCGCCAGGCGCAGCTGCTGGCCGGGCAGGGCGATGCGGAGGCCGCCCTCGAAGCCTGCCGGCGTGCGCTGGCGCTGTGGCCCGACGTGACACCCGTCTACCAGCTGCAGCTCGAGCTCGCCCGCACCCGGGATCCGGGGCTGGCGATGCGCGCGCTGCGCAGCCTGGTCGCGGCCAGGCCGGACGATCCGGACCTCAACAGCGAGCTCGGGGCCGCGCTGTGCCGTGCCGGCGACTTCGCCGCCGCGGTGCCGTTCCTGCGCGTGGCGGTACCGAGGCTGGGGCATGCCAACGACACGCTGTGGAACTACACCAGCGCGCTGGCCATCACCGCCGGCTACGGCGAGGTGGCCGACAGCCAGGACCTGCTGGACCGGCTGGCGGCGGATGGCCCCTCGCCCTATCCGCCCTATGCCCACCTGGCGGTGGCGAAGCTGGCGCAGGCGGTCGACCGCGGGGCGGTGCTCGCCGGTGCGTCGGCGCTGCGGGTCTCGCCGCGCTGGCTCGATCCGGACGCGGTGTCGCAGCGCATGGCACAGGCGATCGCGGAGGGGCAGCCGTTCAGCCTGGTCCGGCTCGACATCGCGCTCGCCCGGTTCGTCTGCTTCATCAGCCGGCACGCCAACCGCGTGCTGCGGCCGCCCGAGCTGTCGGCGATGCTGGACAGCGTCTGGCAGGGCTGGTTCGGGGAGGGAGCGGAGGGTCTCGGCGTGGTCGTGCTGGCCGGCCTGGAGCGGGCGTTCAACGACGGCCTGCGCAGCGCCGACGTGATCGGCCTTCCGGAACCGGAGCGGCTGCGCGACGAGGCCTACCATTTCGGCTTCCTGGCCGAGATGCAGCGGGTCTGCACCCGCCAAGCGGGCACGATTTTCACCGTCAACCATGTGCTCGACGTTCTGCACGAGCGCGTCCCGTACCTGCGCCCGCTGCTGAGCGGGCTGCCGTTCCTGGGCGTGGTCGGTGCCTATCCGGAGCTGTTCGGGAAGCTCGGCCGCTTCTGCGGGGTGGCCGAGACGCGCACGATCGTGGTTCCCCGCGACGCGTCGATGCCTGTGCTCGCGGACGGCATCGGATCGGCCGGCTTCCTGCCGGAGGGGCACGGGCGCGTGCTGGATCAGCTCTCGGTGCCGTTTCCCGGCGCCGTGTTTCTCGTCTCCGCGCCGGGACCGCTCGGCGTGATCTATTGCGGACGGATCAAGGCGCAGGGCGGGATCGCGATCGACATCGGCCCGCTGGCGCATCGCTGGGCGCCGGCATGAGCCTCGGCGGAGGCGCGCGGGCGGGCCCGGCCGCTCAGTCGCCGGTGTCGGCGCGCTGCCAGGAGGCGACTCGTGCCGCGTGCTGCGGCCGCCCGATCGAGCTGTAGGCCAGCCCGGCCGCCTGCATTGCCGCCGGGTCGTAGATGTTGCGCAGGTCGATCACCACGCGGCCGGCCATCAGCCCGCGCAGCCGCTCCGGCGACAAGGCGCGGAACTCGTTCCACTCGGTCAGCACCAGGATCGCGTCGGCGCCGGTGGCGGCATCGAGCGCGTCGCTGCAATAGGTCAGGCCGCGCTCCGGCAGCAGCGGCCGCGCCGCCTCCATGCCGGCCGGGTCGAAGGCGCGCACCTGCGCCCCGTTCTCCACCAGCCGGTGCACGATCGGGATCGACGGCGCGTCGCGCATGTCGTCGGTTTCCGGCTTGAAGGTGAGACCGAACACCGCGATCGTCTTGGCCCGGACCGTGCCGCCGCAGGCGGACATGATGCGCGCCGCCATGCTGGCCTTGCGCGCGTCGTTGACCTGCACCGTGGCCTCGACCAGGCGCGACGAGGCGCCGGCCTCCTGCGCGATCCGCATCAGCGCCAGGGTGTCCTTGGGGAAGCACGAGCCGCCGTAGCCCGGCCCGGCGTGGAGGAACTTGGAGCCGATGCGGCCGTCCATGCCGATGCCGCGCGCCACCTCGTGCACATCAGCCCCGACCCGCTCGCACAGGTCGGCCATCTCGTTGATGAAGGAGATCTTCATCGCCAGGAACGAGTTGGCGGCGTACTTGATCAGCTCCGCACTCTCCAGGCTGGTGAACAGGATCGGCGCCTCGATCAGGTAGAGCGGGCGGTACAGCCGGCGCATGATCTCCTGCGCCCGCTCCGCCCCGCCGGGACGGCTGCCGTCGGTGCCGATCACCACCCGGTCGGGGCGCATGAAGTCGGCGATCGCGGAACCCTCGCGCAGGAACTCGGGGTTGGAGGCGACGTCGAACTCGAGCCCGGGCCGCAGCTGGGCGACGATCTCGGCGATGCGGCGGCCGGTGCCGACCGGCACGGTCGACTTGGTGACGATCACCGCATGGCCGCTCATCGCGGCGGCGATCTGCTCGGCGGCGGCGAACACGTAGGTCAGGTCGGCATGGCCGTCGCCGTTGCGCGGCGGCGTGCCGACCGCGATGAAGATCGCTTCCGCCCCCTCGACCGCGGCGGGGAGGTCGCTGCCGAAGCTCAGCCGCCCGGCCTCGATGTTGTCGGCGACCAGCTTGTCCAGCCCCGGCTCGTAGATCGGGATCTCGCCCCGTGACAGGGCGGCGAGCCGGCCCGGATGGGTTTCCACTACCGAGACCTGGCTGCCGAACTCGGCGAAGCAGGCGGCGGAGACGAGGCCGACATAGCCGCCGCCGATCATCGCGATGCGCATGGAGATGTGGTTCCGCTCAGCCGGCGACGGCGGCCGGGGTGGTGATCGCCGCCAGGGAAACCTCGCTGCCGAGCAGCCGCCTGAAGTGCTCGATGCTGCGGCGCAGCCCGTCCTCGAGTGCCACCGTCGGCTCCCAGCCGAGCAGCTTGCGGGCACGGGTAATGTCCGGGCAACGCTGCATCGGGTCGTCCTGCGGCAGCGGGCGGTAGATGATCCGGCTGCGCGACCCGGTCAGGAACAGGATCCGCTCGGCCAGCTCGCGCACGGTGATCTCGTGCGGGTTGCCGAGGTTGATCGGCCCGGTGATGTCGTCGTCGCTGT
>CAXTVX010000101.1:0-8666 GCA_964247755.1 uncultured Acetobacteraceae bacterium
GGCGCAGGTGCTGCCCTTGCCGTTGGTGCCGGCGACGTGGATCACCGGCGGCAGGCGCCGCTCCGGATGGCCGAGCTTTTCCAGCAGCAGCTCCAGCCGGTGGAGGCTGAGGTCGATCAGCACCGGGTAGAGGCGCTGCAGCCGCTCCAGCACCACCCCGCTGCGGCCGCTGAACTCCGGAGACAAGCCTGGCGGCACGGTTGACGCCACGACGAGGAGCCGGGGCGGCCCGCTCAGGCCGCGTGGGCGAAGGCGTCCTTGACGCTGAGCAGCAGGAGCAGGCGGCCGAGGGTGTCGCGCAGCTCGGCCCGCTTCACCACCATGTCGAGCATGCCGTGCTCGTGCAGGAACTCCGAGCGCTGGAACCCGTCCGGCAGCGTTTCGCGCACCGTCTGCTCGATCACCCGCGGCCCGGCGAACCCGATCAGGGCGTTCGGCTCGGCGATGTGGATGTCGCCCAGCATGGCGAACGACGCGGTGACGCCACCGGTGGTGGGGTTGGTCATCACCACCACGTAGGGCAGGCTGGCGTCCTTCACCATCTGCACCGCAACCGTGGTACGCGGCATCTGCATCAGGCTGATCATGCCCTCCTGCATGCGTGCACCGCCGGACGCGGTGAACACGATCAGCGGCGCCTGCTGCAGCACCGCCAGGCGGGCGGCGGCGACGAAGCCCTCGCCGAGGGCGGCACCCATGGTGCCGGCCATGAACTCATACGCCATCACCGCGACGACGGCCTTGACCCCGCCGACCGTGCCATGCGCCACCACCAGCGCCTCGTCGAGCTGCGACTTCGCGCGCTGTTCCTTGATCCGGTCGACATAGCGCTTCTGGTCACGGAAACCGAGCGGGTCGGAGGCCGCCCGCGGCAGCTCGATCCGGGTGCACTCGCCGTTGTCGAAGGTCCAGGCCAGCCGGTCGGCGACCAGGGCGCGCATGTGGTGGCCACAATGCGGGCACACGTTGAGCGACTTCTCCAGTTCGCGGGAGAAGATCATCTGGTTGCAGGCTTCGCACTGGGTCCAAAGGTTGTCCGGCACGTCACGCTTGCCGAGCAGGTTGCGTACCTTGGGCCGCACATAGGTGGTCAGCCAGCTCATGCGACGATCTCCATGCGCGCGTCCCGGACCCCGTCCGCCAGCGTCCTGACCTGGTCCAGCACAAGCCGCACCGTGTCCGGTCCGGCGCGGCCCTGCCCATCGAGGCTGCGGGCCAGGGTCTCGATCAGCGACGACGCGACCACGGCGGCGTCGGCGATCCGCACCGCGGACGCTGCCTGGGCCGGGGTGCGTATGCCGAAGCCGATCGCCACCGGCAGGTCGGTCACCGCACGCAGGCGCGGCAATGCCGCCGCCAGGTCCGCGTCGGAGGCGGAGCGGGTGCCGGTCACGCCGGTGATGCTGACATAGTAGATGAAGCCGGAGCTGCCGCGCAGCACCAGCTTCAGCCGGGCACCGGCGGTGGTCGGCGCCACCAGCCGGATGATGTCGAGGCCGTGCGCGTGGGCATGCGCTTCCAGCAGGTCGGCCTCCTCCGAGGGCAGGTCGACCACGATCAGCCCGTCCACGCCGGCAGCCGCCGCATCGGCGCAGAACCGGCCCGGCCCGTAGCTGTCGATCGGATTGAGGTAGCCCATCAGCACCACCGGCGTGTCGGCATCGGCGTCACGGAACCGCGCGACCATCTCCAAGGTACGGCCGAGCGTGGCGCCTGCGGCCAGGCCGCGCTTCGACGCCGCCTGGATGATCGGGCCGTCCGCCATCGGATCGGTGAAGGGAACACCGATCTCGATCAGGTCGGCCCCCGCGGCCGGCATGCCGCGCAGGATCGCCTCGGCGGTGGCGAAGTCGGGGTCGCCGGCCTCGAGGAATGGGATCAGCGCGCCGCGGTTCTCGGCCCGCAGGGCGGCGAACCGGGCAGCGATCCGGCTCACAGGGATACTCCGAGATGCTCCGCGACGGTGAAGATGTCCTTGTCGCCGCGTCCGGACAGGTTCATCAGGATGATCTGGTCCGGGCGCATGGCGGGCGCGATCTTGGCGACATGGGCCAGGGCATGGGCGCATTCCAGCGCCGGGATGATGCCCTCGGTGCGCGTGCAGAGCTGGAACGCGGCCAGCGCCTCGTCGTCGGTGATGCCGACATACCGGGCACGGCCGATGTCGTGCAGCCAGGCGTGCTCGGGACCGATGCCGGGATAGTCCAGCCCCGCGCTGATCGAGTGCGCCTCGGTGATCTGGCCGTGGTCGTCCTGCAGCAGGTAGGTGCGGTTGCCGTGCAGCACGCCGGGACGGCCACGGCTGATGCTGGCAGCCGCCTTGCCGCTGTCGAGACCGTGTCCGGCCGCCTCCACGCCGACCAGCTGCACCTCCGGATCGTCGAGAAAGGGATGGAATATGCCCATGGCGTTGGAGCCGCCGCCAACGGCTGCGACCACCACGTCCGGCAGGCGGCCCTCGGCTTCCTGCATCTGCACCCGCGCCTCATCGCCGATCACGCACTGGAAGTCGCGCACCATGGCCGGATAGGGATGCGGGCCGGCCACGGTGCCGACCAGGAAGTAGGTATCGTCGACATGGGCAACCCAGTCGCGCATGGCGTCGTTCATCGCGTCCTTCAGCGTACCGGCGCCGGTCGTGACCGGATGGACTTCGGCACCCAGCAGGCGCATCCGGAACACGTTCGATTTCTGCCGCTCGACGTCGACGGCCCCCATGTAGATCACGCATTGGAGGCCGAACAGGGCGCATACCGTGGCCGTGGCGACGCCATGGCTGCCGGCGCCCGTCTCCGCGACGATCCGGGTGCGGCCCATCCGCCTGGCCAGCAGGATCTGGCCCATGACGTTGTTCAGCTTGTGCGAGCCGGTATGGTTCAGCTCCTCGCGCTTGAGGTAGATCTGCGCGCCGCCGAGTTCCGCACCGAGGCGCCTGGCATGCCAGAGCGGGCTGGGCCGGCCGACATAGTCCTTGAGATAGAAGTCGAGCTCCTGCCGGAAGGCGGGATCGGCCTTGGCCGCCTCGTAGGCCTGGTCGAGCTCCAGGATCAGCGGCATCAGGGTTTCGGCGACGAAGCGGCCGCCGAAGATGCCGAAACGCCCACGCCCGTCGGGACCGGCGCGCAGGGTGTTGGGGCGCAGCACGTCGGCGCGGTCGACCTCGGCGCGGGCGGCGAGACGCACCGAAACCGGCGACGGGTCGGTATCCGGCGCGGACGCGGGCAGAATTGTCTGGGACTGCGGATTCACGGGTGGGAGTCCTCCGGGAGCTGGGGTTCTAGCGCACGGGACCGCACAGGTCACGTGCTGGCAGCTGACGGCTGCCTCGCAGCACCGCTGCCTGCACGCTGGTGAACGCCGGTTTGCCTTGTCGCGGGAGCAGGACGGCGAGCACCGGCAGCCTGGCTGGCGTCGTTGCCGGAGCGAATCTCGAACCCGTTGCGCAGCCCGGCGGGTCACAGGAAGCGACGCGGCAACTGGCATCTCCCGAGCCGGGATCGACGTTGCCAGAACGGGCCGGCCTCCAGCTCAGGCAGCCGCCCAGGCCGCACAGCTCCCGCGGTCGCGGCGAGCACGATGAAGGTAGCCATCCACGCGACGCCGCCGCTCGCGATCGGCATGAGGACGACAGTTCCAGGGACAGGCAGGAGTCAGGACGACGCGTGCCGGATCAAGTTCCAGAGCAAGGTCCCGGATCTCGTCAAGCCGGCCGGTCTGGACCCGACGCAGCGCCGCTGTCGCCCCGTGTCAGGGATTCCCAACCCGGTCGGTTTTATTGGGACAAACGCCATTCGATCAAGCTAACCAACCTGAGCCAGCGCCTCGTCGGTTCTCGATCGCCGTGGAGGCCTCGGCCGTTGATCGTCCTCCTGCTTGCCTGATCGTCCTGCCGCGTGGCCGCCCGAACCCAGCTGCCGATCGTGCGCGTCTGCCGGCTGACGCGCCTTGTGCTTCCGCCCGGGGGCACCCAAACCTCGTTCAGCCCGGTGGAGCGCTGTCGGCTCAAGTATCACCGGACAAGGGATCACCACCATGACAAGCCACTCGAACCGTCCGGTGCTCCAAAGTCCCTCCACCTCCCTTCACGGCAGCTTCCGGACGCTTCTCGGCCAGCGCAACTTCGCCCTGTTCTTCACCGCGACCACGGCCTCGACCCTCGGCTCGGCAGCCGTGCCGGTGGCGCTGACCTTCGCCCTGCTCACCTTGAAGTACTCCGCCACCACCATCGGGCTGGTCCTGGCGGCGCAGACGGCGCCGACGGTGGTCCTGATGCTGGCAGGCGGCGTGGTCGGCGACCGATGGCCGAGGCGCTGGCTGATGATGGGTTCGGACATCCTGCGCTGTGTCAGTCAGCTTGTGCTGGCGACTTTCCTGGCGATCGGCCATCCGCCGCTCGCCGCCCTGCTGGTGCTTGCCGCCTCCGTCGGGGTCGGCAACGCCTTCTATGCCCCTGCGGAAGGCGGGCTGATCCCGCAGGTGGCCGGGGCCGACCACCTCAAGGAGGCGAACAGCGTTCTCAGCATCACCGGCTCCTTGTCGGCCATCCTGGGCCCGTCGCTCGGCGGGCTGCTGGTCGCGTCCGGCAAGGCGCCGCTCGCGATCGGCGTTGACGCGCTGTCCTACGCCCTGAGCGCCACCTGCCTGTCGCTGATGCGCATCCCCGTGCACGAGGCCGCGTTGTCGGCCTCGTTCATCACCGACCTAAAGCTCGGATGGCAGGAATTCCGCCAGCACCGCTGGCTTCAGCTCATCACCGCGCAATACGGGCTGCTGAACCTGGTTGCCTTCGCGCCCTTCTTCGTCCTCGGTCCGGTCCTGTTCGCGTCCCTGCCGAACGGCGCCAGGCTCTGGGGCCTGGTCGCTTCCGCGACCGGCGCCGGGGGCATGGTCGGCGGCCTGCTGATCCTCCGCCTCCGCTTCCTCCGCCCGCTCATCGCCTTCGAGCTCGCGGCTGCCTTGCTGGCAACTCCGCTAGTCCTGCTGGCATTCCATGCGCCGGTCCTCCCGGTGGCCATAGGCAGCGCCATCTTCGGCGCCTCCCTGGCGGTCCTGAACGTGACCGTGCAGACCACGATCCAGGAGCGCATCCCGAGCGACGTGCTGTCCCGGGTCAATGCCATGTTCAGCGTGGTGTCCCAGGGCCTGGGCCCGATCGGCTTCGCCCTGTGCGGCCCGATCGCGCATCTGGTCGGGCCGCGAAGCTCCCTGGTGATCGGCTCCGGCGCGATCGTGGTCAGCGCGGCCGTCCTGCTGACCTCGCGCTACATCCGGCTGCTGAAAAGCGAGCCGGTTCCCGGTGCAGCCGCAGGCTAGCCGGTTCCAGCAGGACGGCCGGTCCGGATCGAAAACCCGCAGTCCCGATCGCGTGGCCTTCTGCATCCTTCTCCATGCCATGCGCGTTCCTGTTGCGGACGGCGCACAACGCGGCAGAGGGCAGGCAATGGCCAACTATCGGCGACCCAGCCACCTGGGATCCGGACGATCCATGTGGGTGTTCGGGGCAGTACTGGCGCTGGCCGGTTGCGCCGAACGGAGCGGCCCGATCTTCGGTGAGTGGCAGGGACGGCAACCACTGGGGGGCGGCAACTCGTCCACCTTCGTCAGCTTGGTGCTGCACGGCAACCCGGGAGATAGCCAAGGCGGATACGACATCCAGGCGATCGACACGCAGCCGATATTCGGCGACATGAACGAGCGCCAATTGACCTGGGGCGACCGCTGGAGCCTCAGCCCATCGGCCGGGCCGGATGCGATCCCGCTCCTGGTGCTGCACAACCTGCCGAGCAGCCAGATCTCGCGCTACGTCCTTCTGCCCAATGGCATACTGCTTCCGGCCACGCCGCAAGGCCGTCCTGACACCTCGCCCGAGAGCCGGATCGAGGCGCTGCAGCCGGTCCCGAAGAGCAGCTTCGGCTACGGACGAGTCTAGGGCGTCCCGCGGTAGCCGTCCGAACGAACAAGCGGCAACGGCCTGATCGTCCGGATCCGGGCTTCACTCCATCACTGGCGCCAGCTTGTTGACCGCCTCGACATCGTCGCCCAGCCACTGTGGGTTTTTGGCGGTGCCGTCGAAGGTGGCGCTGGTCTTGAACAGCTCGTACTTACCCTCCAGGGCATGCGGACGGCTGCGAGCCAGCAGCTCAGCGACCCTGGTCCGGTCCATTGGCTGGAAGGTGCGCGCCGCCTCGAACGCCTGGTCCAGGTCGCGCTGGGTCTCGACGCCGGTGATGACCACGGAAGTAGGCAGGTTGAGGGAATAGTGGAGGTACTCGATCGGCGCGATCAGGGCGCCGCTCTTGAGCAGCACGCCGTCGGCGAACGTCTTCATGCCCAGCGCAGCGATGCCTTGCTCGACCAGGTAGGGCAGCACGAGATGGGCAAAACTGCGGAAATGCGCGTCCATCACGTTGAGCGGCATCTGCACCGCGTCGAACAGGAAGCCGCGCTCGGCGGCCACCGCCAGCATCTGCAGGTGGATGCGCGGATCCTTGTGGCCGGTGAAGCCGATATGACGCAGCTTGCCGGCCGCCTTCGCCTCGACGAGGGCCTCCATCGCGCCGCCCTCAGCGAAGATGCGGTCCGGATCGTCGTAGCGGATGATCTCGTGGTGCTGCACCAGGTCGATCCGGTCGGTGCGCATCCGCTTGAGCGAGGTATCGATCTGGCGGGCCGCCTCCTGCTTCGTGCGGCCGTCGATCTTGGTCATCAGGAACACGCGGTCGCGGTAGCCGTCCTGGTCCAGCGCCACCCCGACGCGCAGCTCCGACCGACCCTCGTTGTAGTCCCAGCAATTGTCGATGAAGGTGATGCCGCGATCGACCGCTTGGTGCACCAGGCGCACCGCCTCGTCGTCGCTAACCGCGTTCTTGCCGAGATGGAAGCCGCCGAGGCCGATGGCGGAGATCACCTCGTCGCTGCGGCCGAACCGGCGATACAGCATCTCGCCGCGCCGCTCCCCGGGATCGCTCAGTGCCGGAAGCGCTGCCGGGTCCGGGACACGCGATGCCGGCAGGCGCGGGCTGGCCAGGGCGCGGGACCCCTCATCGGGTGTTGCCGCTTGAGGTCCGGTCGAAGGATCCATGTCATGCCTCCAGAACAGGGCTTGAAGCGTCCGTCTGCGGGAACGGTTGCGCGCGGCTGGCGTCCCGGACGAACCCCGCGGCCTCGGGCGGCAGGGACGCGTCGTTGACAGCTCCGGTCACGCCTGTCCATCACGCGTCATCCGCCGCAGGAGTGTCCATGTTCGTTTCCCGTCCGTCCGGTCGAGCACCGTCCGCTGTCTCGACGGACACCGAGGTTGCGGGTGTCGCCTGGTTCGACCTGCTGAACCCGACCGAGGAGGAACGCCTGCTTGCGCAGCGCCTGACGGGCCTGCGCATGCCGACCCGGCCGGAGATCGAGGAGATCGAAAGCTCCTCGCGGGTCTACGCCGAAGGGGACAACTTCTACCTGTCCACGCCGCTGGTGCGCCGGATCGGCGAGGTCTCCCTCCTGGCCTCGGTCGGCTTCGTGCTGAGCCGCGACCGTCTCGTCACCATCCGCTACACCGACTACACGGTGTTCGAGACCGTGGGCGAGCGGGTGGCAGGAAGTGCTGCACCGCAGGCGGGCAGCGACATCATGGTGCTTCTGCTGGAAGCGATCATCGACCGGATCGCCGACCTGCTGGAGATGTGCGGCCATGACCTCGACAGCATTTCCAAGCGGGTGTTCCAGGCGCAGGACGGCAGCGGCAACAACATCGACCGCAAGCTGCGCAGCCTTCTGGTGGAGGTCGGCAGCAAGGCCGATCTGGTGTCCGGGGTGCGCGACAGCCTGCTCGGGCTGCAACGGGTGATCACCTATCTCGGCGAGCACCACCCTTGCGTGAACAGGGAATGGTTTTCGGCGCAGCTGGCCCTGCTGGTCCGCGACATCGCTTCGCTGAACGACTATGACGGCCAGCTGAACACCAAGGTGCAGTTCCTGCTCGACGCGACGCTCGGCTTCATCAACATCGAGCAGAACAACGGCATCAAGATCCTGACCGTGGTCAGCATCGTCGGCATCCCGCCCACCCTGATCGCCAGCATCTACGGGATGAACTTCAAGGACATTCCGGAGCTGAGCTGGAGCTTCGGCTACTGGTATGCGCTCGGCCTGATGGGCCTGACGATCGTGCTGCCGATGATCTGGTTCTGGCGCAAGGGCTGGCTCGGCAGCCGCTGAGGCTGCCACCGGGAAGCGGTCTCCAGATCTGGACGGCATCCGCTGCGACGCCCGTGCGGCTCGCACCATCTGGCCGGTCCTGCCTCTTCTTGACAAGCCGGGGCCATCGCACCTATCTCGTCGTCGTCCCTCGGCACCTCCTGCCTGTACGGGCTCCCTCACTCGGAACGGTTTTCGATCGAACAGGCACGGGGTTCTCCCTCGTCAGCATCGACCGTCGGCGTCCTGCCGATCGTTCCTCCCCCTCCGCACGATCGACCCCATTCGAGGCGTCCCATGCACCTCGCCGAACTCAAGGCAAAGACACCCTCCGACCTGCTGTCCTATGCGGAATCTCTGCAGATCGAGAACGCGTCGTCCCTGCGCAAGCAGGACATGATGTTCGCCATCCTCAAGAACCTGGCCGAGAACGACCAGGCGATCCACGGCGAGGGCACGCTGGAGATCCTGTCCGACGG
>CAXTVX010000102.1:0-8630 GCA_964247755.1 uncultured Acetobacteraceae bacterium
CTCCAGCTACACCCTCACGGGACCCCAATTTCCACCACGAGCGCGGACGCTACCATCCCGAAACACAGGAGCTTTTTAAAAAAGCTTTCCCGCCGCTGTTGCGGCCATCCAAGCCCGGCATCCGGACGCCGCGATCGAGCTCTGGTGGGGCGATGAGGCCCGGATCGGCCAGAAAAACAAGCTGACGCGCCGTTGGGCGCGACGCGGCACTCGCCCACGCGCCCCGGCCGACCAGCGCACGTCGTCGGCCTACCTGTTCGGCGCCATATGTCCGGCCTTGGGCAAAGGCGCGGGGCTGGTTCTGCCCTTGTGCAACATCGAGGCGATGAACCACCACCTCGCCGCCATCGGGCAGGCGGTGGCGCCAGATGCCCACGCGGTGCTGCTGCTAGATCAAGCCGGATGGCACACCAGCCCCAGGCTCGTGATCCCGTCCAACATCACCATTATGCCGATCCCACCCCGCTCGCCAGAACTAAACCCGGTCGAGAACCTCTGGCAGTTCATGCGCAACACCTGGCTGTCGAACCGCATTTTCCAGTCCTACGACCAGATCGTCGACCTCTGCTGCGACGCCTGGATGCGCCTCCTCGAGCAGCCCTGGCGGATCATGTCACTCGGCCTGCGCACCTGGGCACATGAGTTCTGACAGAGCAGAATTGGTATAATTTGTCTGGATGCCGGTGCTGGCAAGCGTGCAGATTATCCTGACCTCGATCGCCAAGTGGGACGAAGACAGCATGCATTGGATACGAATGAAGAGTGGTGGGCCGAGGTCGGGGCGCCCGTGACCAAGCTCCTCAGCGAGCAGCGGTTTGGGCTGCTGTCCAGGCTGATGGAGAGCGGCGGCTACTGCCGCGGCGAGGACCTGACAATGGCAGCAAGACGCCTTGGATCGATGATGCAGATGGATCGCCTCACAGATTGGCAGCGCCCAGATCGCCGCAGCGAGAACCTCAACGACTGGCTTCTCCACATCACGCTGACCGGTCGCGCCGCCGTCGAAGTCGAACTAAAGCGCCGCGAGCGTTTTGGAAAGCGGAAGGAGCCGAGGGGGTTGACCGACGACCGACACTTTGTCGCCGAACAGCTGGCGATCTCGCTGCGTTTGTATCCCAAGCGCGAGCACCGAGTCGGCATGCGGTCGGGTACCTTGGACGCCGCGGCCGTCTGCGACGCGATCAGCACCGAGATCCTGAGCGGCGGCCGACGGTCTCGGGACCGGGCGGCGCTGGCTGCGGTTGCAAAGCGGTGCGCAGACGCAATTGAGGCAATGCGCGACAGGATCGACGTGCCCGATGCCTAATTGTACCCTCTCGCTTCGGCCAGCGCCACAATGGCTGCCGCGAGACCGGCGATCCGTGCGGGAAGTCGCCGGCGTGTGGGTGCACGATGGAGGCGGCGGTGGTGACCTGCCCCCGTAGAAGTGGGCCATCGGATATGAGAGGTCCGGCAGCACTTCGCTGAGCAATTGGATGGGTCGCAAGCATCACAAGCCGGAAGAGATCGTTGGCAAGCTGCGGCAGGTCGAGGTGCCGACAGCTCAAGGCAAGCCGGTGATCGAAGGGGTCCGGGCGATCGGGGTGACGGAAGCGACCTACTACCGGTGGCGTGCCGAGTATGGCGGTCTGAAGCTGGACCAGGTGAAGCGGCTGAAGCTGCTGGAGCAGGAGAACGGCCGCCTGCGCAGGGCGGTGGCAGATCTGACGCTCGAGAAGCTGGTGCTGAAGGAAGCCGCCTCGGGAAACTACTGAGCGCTGCTCGTCGCCGGGCGTGCGTGGGGCACGTGACGACTCGGCTGGACGTCTCGGAGCGCTTTGCCGCCGGGTGCTGGGCCAGCACCGCTCGACGCAGCGCAGGGTGTCCAAGACGGCCGACGACGCGGCAGTGTAGGGCGGCAATCAGGATGGATTTCATATTGCCTCATTCGAGCATGCTCCTGAGCCGCCATCGCTTGCCGCATCAGAATGTACCCGGTGCCTCACGAGACTGCTCCTGTTACCGCATTACCGGCCGGGTTCGCGTCTGCCGCCGCGGCTCCGAACACCAGCTTGTGCGCGACCTCGCTGCGCCATCCCTTCAGACGCCGCTGCAGCGTCCGGATCTGGCCTGGCGGAAAACAGCCAGGCTGCTCGTTCTGGAGCAGCTCGAACAGCTCGCGTGAGGTCCGCCAGGGTTCCGCCTCGAACCACTCCCGCATCCGCACCGTCACCGCCACGAATCGGTCGGGACGCCGCCGGCCGCGCTTGGCCTTCTCCTTCGGTCGACGCGTCGGACGTGTCTCGCCGTCCTGCCACGCCGTGCGAAGCCCACAAAGGAACTGCTCCAGCGTCGGAGCAGTCGGAGGTGCAGGATCGCCCAGCACCGGCCGATCGGCGATCTCGACCAGATGTGCCTGAGCGTTCCTGATCTCGCTCAGCAGCTGGACCGGATCGAGGCGGGCATGCTCCACCCCGAGGCGAGCCCGAACAGCCTCGCTGGTCCGGAGATCCGCAACCAGCCGCTGATACGGGGTGGCCGGGGCATGGTAGCGCTTCCTGATTTTCGCGCCGTCGCGTGACTTCTCGGCCAGCTTGAACGACGGCTGGAAGAAGTTCACGAACAACCGCAGCGATCGATACAGCCGGGCCAGCGCCGCCGCAGCCTCGACACCTTCGAACCGGCGGTAGCCGACGGTGTGACGCACCACGGCCCCGTTCTTCTGCTCCACCCACGCCTGGTCGTTCTTTCGGTAGGGGCGGCAGCGCGTGAACTTCACGCCCGCCCTGACGCAGTAGTCTCGAACGGTCTCGTTCATGAACACGCTGTCGTTGTCCGTGTCGAACCCGAGGAGCGGAAAAGGAAGCAGCTTGCGGATCTCGCTCAGCACCTCCGTCAGCAGCCTCTGCTCACGCACCAGCACGGGTGCGCACTCGGTCCAGCCGGTCGCGATGTCGGTCAGGGTCAGCGTCTGCACGAAGCTCCCCTTCACTGTCGTCCCGCAGTGCGCCACCAGATCCGCTTCCATGAACCCAGGCGGCGGGTCATCCCACCCATCGAACGTCCGCACCGCCACGCTCCGCCGGATCGCAGCCGATGGTGGTGCGCGGCGGCGTCGTCCGCCCGTGGGTCCGCGAGCCTCCCGCAACGCGCGGTCGATGGTGGCGGCACTCATCCCCAGCAGGCCGGACCTGACCTCCGGAGCAAGGTCGAGATGGCCATGCCGCTCCATCGCCTCGACCAGGATCGGCACCAACGGACGCAGCCGCTGCCGCAGATGCGGTCCGACGCCTCCCAGATCACGATCAGCGCCTGACGGATCGCTTCTCCGTAGAGGCGCCGGCCCGGACGCGGACCACCTTTGCTGCTCGCCAGGCCCGTTCGCAGCAGGCGCATCGCATGCTTCCGGTGGTGACCCGTCACCGCCGCGAACTCGTCGAGGATCCGGCCCCGTTCCATCCGGTTGCCCAGCGCGTAGCGTCTCGCCACCGCTGCCACCAGCTCGTCACGCGTCGCCATGCTGATCCGCCCCATGTTCTCCCCCACCAACTGCCGTCGGTCGGGAGCAGATCAGATGAGGCAACAGGTCGCAGCAGAAGAGCATTTTAGGTGAGGCAATGCAATTTGCCCGGCGATCAGGATGGATGTTGCCGGAGCTGACCGGAGGGTGGGCGTAGCCCGGCCATAGGTCAGCCCCGGCACGGCAGCTCCCGTTCGGGGTCTGCCTGCGATCGCGTGAGGCTCGTGCCGCAGTACGAGGATCTCGGCTCCCCAGCAGAGATGACCCCGTGCCCGGCACGCACATCACCGACCAGCAGGCGAGACTCTACATGCACCATCGCAGGACCCACAGCCGGGAGGTTGCGGCCGCCCGTTCCGGCTTCAGCGCCGCCACCGGCGCCAGGATCGACGGGGATCCGAGGCTTCCTTCCCAGAAACAGCTCTCACGCGGCCGGAGGCGGCCCGATCCGCTGGCTTTGGTATGGGAGGCCGAGATCGTGCCGATGCTGCGGGCCACGCCTGGCCTGCAGCCGTTCGTGGTGTTCGAGGAGCTGCTACGTCGGCATCCTGAGCTGTCGGCTGGCATCCGGCGCACTCTGGAACGCCGTGTCCGCGGCTGGCAGGCGCTGCATGGGCTGGAGCGCGAGGTGATCTTCCGCCAGGAGCACCCGCCTGGCCGCCAGGGGCTGTCGGACTTCACCGACGCGAGCGGTCTCGGCGTGACGATCGCCAGCGAGCCGCTCGCGCACCGGCTCTACCATTTCCGGCTGGCCTTCTCCGGCTGGCAGCATGTCGAGGTGGTGCTGGGTGGCGAGAGCTTTACCGCCCTCGCCACCGGCCTGCAGAACGCGCTGTGGTCCCTCGGCGGCGTCCCGGCCGAGCATCGCAGCGATAGCCTGTCGGCGGCGTTCCGCAACATCGAGGACGAGACCGTCAACGACCAGACCCGGCGCTACGAGGCGCTGTGCGCCCACTACGGCATGCAGCCGACCCGGAACAACCGCGGCGTCGCGCATGAGAACGGCTCGATCGAGGCGCCGCACGCCCACCTCAGGCCGCTCTCGAGCAGGCGCTGCTGCTGCGGAGCACGCGTGACTTCGACGCGCTCGCCAGCTACCGCCGGTTCGTCGACGAGATCATCAGCCGTGCCAACGCCGGACGACGTCGTGCGGTTGAGGTGGAACGGGCCGCTCTGCAGCCGCTGCTGCCTCGGCGCACGACCGACCATGACGAGGCGCTGGTCACCGTCACCCGCAGCGGCCGGTTCCTGCTGCGCCGGATGTTCTACACCGTGCCCTCGCGCCTGATCGGCCATCGGCTGCACGTGCGACTCTACGACGACCGGCTGGAGTGTCTGCTGGGAACCACCCTGGTCGTGACCCTGCCGCGCGGGCGGCCGACCCACGGCCAGGCCAACCGCACCGTGCACGTCGTCGACTACCACCACGTCATCCACGCCCTGCGCCGCAAGCCGGGCGCGCTCCTCAACCTGGTCTACCGGGACCAGCTGTTTCCCCGCGACGCCTACCGCGAGGCCTGGAACGCGCTGACCACGGCTCATCCCGCGCGCATCGCCTGCCGCGTCATGGTCGGGTTGCTGGAGCTGGCGCACGACCGCGGCTGTGAGGTGACCCTCGCTGTCGAGCTGGAGCGGATCCTGGCCACCGGCGACCTGCCTGAGCTCGACGTCCTGCGCCAGCAGTTCGCGGCCACCGATGCCGCCATGCCGGACGTCACCGTGATCCTGCAGACCGTCGCCAGCTACGACGCCCTGCTGACGGCGGGCACCTGCATGGCCGCAGGCACCGGAGCAGCGGCATGAGCCGCGTCGAGGTCGATACCACCCGCCTGCCGCTGCTGCTGAGCGAGCTGCGCCTGCCTGCCATCACCCGGCTGTGGCCGGAGATGGCCGAGCGCTCCGACCGGGAGGGCTGGCCTGCCGCCCGCTTGCTCGCCAGCCTGGCCGAGCTCGAGGTGGCCGAGCGCGCCCGGCGCCGCATCGAGCGCCACCTCAACGAGGGTCACCTGCCGCCCGACAAGACGCTGGAGAGCTTCGAGTTGAGCCACGTCCCCATGCTCAGCCAGGCCCGGGTGATGGCGATGGCCTCGGGCGACGCCTGGCTGCAGAAGGGCAGCAACCTGCTGCTGTTCGGGCCACCGGGATCAGGCAAGACTCACATCGCCGCCTTGTCGCGCGCCCTGATCGAGAACGGCTACCGCGCGCTGTTCACCCGCACGACCGACATCGTCCAGCGCCTGCAGGCGGCTCGTCAGGAGCTCGCCCTGGAAGCCACCATCGCCAGGCTGGATCGCTACGACCTGCTGGTGCTCGACGACCTCTCCTACGCGCGGCGCGATTAGGCCGAGACCTCGGTGCTGTTCGAGCTCATCGGCAAGCGCTACGAGCGGCGCTCGATCCTGATCACCGCCAACCAGCCGTTTGGCCAGTGGAACAACGTGTTCCCCGATCCCGCGATGACGGTCGCGGCCGTCGACCGCCTCGTGCACCACTCCACCGTCGTCGAGATGAACGTCGAGAGCTACCGACAGCGCTCCGCGACCAAACGAAGGGACGCATGGCGGCGGCAAAGGCAGCGACACCAACCGGCGCAGAGGCCGCAATGCAGTCCTCCGATCCCCGTTCGCCCTGACCATTTGCCAGCGACAATCTGGCGCGACAATCATCAGCCAAGCGCGGTCGCGATAGACCATCCAGATCGCCACGTACTCTCCATCCAGATCGCCGCGCTACACCCATCGGGGCGACTGGAGGCGTAAGGGGCAAAGTTCTGGAACGGCGTACATAGCCGCCGAGCTTGCCGCGTAGGCTGACGTTCGCTTTCGGGAGTGTAAGGCCGTGGCCTGAACGATCGAGATGAGCGAATTCCATTGAAAAAGGCGGTTGTTGGCGGGAGGGCACGGCGCCGCTTTTGAGAGCTGCTGGTCCTCCTCGCTCAACCGGGCACCGCCTGCGCCGGCATCGGGATCAGTTTGGCGAGCTTGCGGAGGTTCTGGGCGCTTGCGGCGAGGAGGAACTCGTCCCTGGCTCCGTTCGGTCCTCGGAGACGGAGGCGATCGAGCTTCAGGATGCGCTTGAGGTGGGCGAACAGCATCTCCACCTTCTTCCGCTCGCGCGTCGAAGTGGCGTAGGCGTCAGTCAATGACAAATCACGCGCCATGTCGCGGGCTCCCTCATGGATCGAGCGAGGGATCTTGCGGGCTGGCTGGCCGGGGCAGCATTGCGGCTTGAGGGTGCAAACGTCGCAGTCGCGCTTGGCTGCCCGGTAGCGCATGAAGCCATCGTTGTGGATGCCAGAGCGGGGTGTGGCGTAGTCCCGCCTGAACTGAGACAGCTCCTTCCCGG
Organism: uncultured Acetobacteraceae bacterium; assembly: GCA_964247755.1. Classification (GTDB taxonomy): domain Bacteria; phylum Pseudomonadota; class Alphaproteobacteria; order Acetobacterales; family Acetobacteraceae; genus Lichenicola. Next base: position 6,845 of record CAXTVX010000102.1, read on the forward strand.
CAGGGCAGATGTAGCAGTCCCGGGCGTGGTCGTAGGCGAAGTCGGACCGGGAGAACGTGCCGTCGCTCCGGTTGGCCTTGTCGAACACCGGGAGGTGCGGCTCGATGCCGCGCTCATGCACCAGCCAAGCCAGGTTGTTCGCGTCACCGTAGCCGGTGTCGGCTACGAGCCGTTCCGGCCAGAGGCCGAACCGGTCCCGGGTGCGGTCAAGCATGACCCGTTGCGCGGTCACTTCTGCCTGACGCACCGCGGTCGTCGCCTCGACGTCCACGATGACGGCATGCTCGAGATCGATCAGGTAGTTGGTGCAGTAGGCAAAGAACGCCAAGCCACCGCCAGCACCGGTCCAGCGCGATGCGGGGTCGGAGTTCGAGATGAACTTCGGGGTGACCGGCGTCGCTGTGCCGAAGGCTGCATCATTGAGGACGTTCAGATACTCGCGCACGGCGCGGCCGGCTGCCTCGGGCGGCAGACCCTGGTCGCCCCGGACCAAATTTGCACGATTGGCATCAGCCCTGATCATGCTGGCGTCGACCGCAAAGCCCTGGCCGACGACGATGCCCTCCGTCATGCAGCGCTGCACGGTTGCCTCGCACAGCCGTCGCAGCAGGTCGCTGTCGCGGAAGCGGCCATGCCGGTTCTTGGAGAAGGTGGAATGATCCGGCACCCGGCCATCAAGGCCGAGGCGGCAGAACCATCGGTAGGCGAGGTTCAGATGGACCTCATCACATAGCCGCCGCTCAGAGCGGATGCCGCAGCAATACCCGACGAGCAGCATACGGATCATCAGCTCGGGATCGACGGAGGGACGCCCGAAGGCGCTGTAGAACGGCTCCAGCTGCCGCCGGATGTCGCTCAGCTCGACAAAGCGGTCGATGGAGCGCAGCAAATGATCGGGCGGCACATGGTCGTCCAGGCTGAACCTATAGAAGAGAGCCTCCTGTCGAACTTGCCGCTCGCCCATCATCGCTCGGTTCCCCTCGCCAAGAGAACTGAATCAGCTTTGGACCTCAGCCTCAACCGCCTTTTTCAACGGAATTGGCGCAAAGCAGAAGTTGGTGCTGTTGTGATAACACCTGTACGCCGGGTCAGGCTTGACTGATAAGTCCATCCATCGCCCGCATCAGCTTCGCTCGGGATTCTTCATCCCCAAGCGTGGCAATTGGTGGTCCCAGTCGTTCTGCTGGCAAGGTAGCCAGGTTGAACACGTCCATCACCACCTCGATCCCCTCCACGGTGAAACGTGGGGCCAAGTAGTGCTCTCGGACGTTGGCTTGTCGAGCCAGGATCAGCGGCGCCACGAATCTCGTTGCAGCGCGATCGAACCGGCTGTTCTGCAGCACGACGACGTAGGGAATCGTGTCCCGCTGCCGACCCGGGTTCCTCAGAATGTCGAACTGGCTCATGCCTAGAGCGACGAGAACTCGTCGCTGAGCAGGCCGTTCTCACGGTGGAAGGCGTTCAAGCCGTCGATCAGGTCGGCCACCGCGGCATCTTCCGCCGCTCGCCGGCTCTGCTCACGCGCAACGAACTCCCGCAGTAGGTCCTCAAGGGTGCCGCTGAGGTTCGGGGTCAGCAACCGGGCCTGCCGGACCAGTTCCTCGTCGAGGGTCACGTTGGTCGGACGCTTCAACGCGGGCCGGCTGTAACCCATCACACCCTCATGCGCATTGCATGCGTATGTTGTAGATGGGCCGCCAGGAGTGGGCAAGCCAGGATCAAGCCGTCCGGCCTAGCAGGCTGTCGGATTGGCTGGGGGTTCGTCTAGACTCTGTGGATGGCGAAG
>CAXTVX010000103.1:0-8617 GCA_964247755.1 uncultured Acetobacteraceae bacterium
GGCTCCACCGCGGTGGCCTCGTTCTCGCCGCGCGCCCGGCCCGGCGCCGGGGTGGCGATGCCGCTCGCTTGGCGCGAGGTGACGGCGAGGCTCGACCCGACCGCCTATACCGTGCGCACGGTGCCCGGCCGCCTCGTGCGACGGAAGACCGACCCGTGGGCGGGCTTCGCCGATGCCGCACGCGAGCTGCCCGACCTGCCTTCGACACGCCACCGCAAAGGATAGAACACCATGGCCGATCGTCCGAGCTGGCGCGGGCAGCTTCGGCTGGCGCTGGTGTCCTGCCCGGTGGCGCTCTACAGCGTGCGCCAGCCGAAGGAGGAGCTGCACTTCCACTTCATCAACCCGCACACCGGCAACCGGGTGCGGATGGTGACGCAGGACTCCGAGACCAACGAGGAGCTGCAAAGGAAGGACCTGCAGCGCGGCTACGAGTTCAAGAAGGACCACTATGTCCTGCTGAGCGACGAGGACTTCGACAAGGTGCGGATCGACAGCTCGGCCGTGCTGACCATCGACAAGTTCGTCCGCGCCGACAGCATCGACCCGATCTACTACGACGACAGCTACTATCTGGTGCCGGACGGCAGCGGCCGCGACGCCGCCGACGACGTGTTCGTGGTGCTGCGGGACGCGATCGCGAAGACCGGGCGCATGGCCCTGTCCCGGCTGGTGATCGCCCGTCGCGAGCGCGCCGTGGCGCTGATGCCGATGGACCGCGGCATCGTGCTGCACACCCTGCACGACACGCGCGAGATCACCGCGCCGACGAAGCTGTTCGAGGACATCCCCGACTTGGCACCCGACACGGAGATGGTGGCGCTGGCGGTGCAGCTGATCGACCGGCAGACCGCGACGTTCCAGCCCGGGGACATGGAGGACCGCTATGAGGCGCGGCTGCGGGAGGTGATCAAGGCCAGGATCGACGGTGCGGAGGTTTCGGTGCCGGAGGTGGAGGAGGACCGGAACAACGTGGTCGACCTGATGGACGCGCTACGCCGCAGCCTTGGCGAGCCGAAACCCCCAGCGGGGAGCACGGGGCGGAAGGCAGCGGCGAAGAGCTCGCGATCCGCCAAGGAGCCTGCGACCGAGCCGACCCGGAAGACCGCAGCGGCGAAACGCAAGCGCGCCTGAAGGCCCGGCGAACCGACAGGAGGGCTGGCCGCCCCGGCCGTCTTCGACGGGCTCACGCCGCACGCAGGGTTCCGGTAAAGGCGTGGACGGCGCTCGCCATCTTCCGGCAATGCTCGGCGAGCGTCGTCGAGGCGTCGCGTCCGGCGACCGCGGCAACGCCGGTATCGCTCGCCATAGTCGCCAGGGCCGTCAGGTTCGAGGAGATCTGTCCGGTGCTGGCCGCCGCGTCCTGGGCGGCCTGGGCGATCTCCTGGGTCGCCGCTCCCTGCTGCTCGACCGCGGCGGCAACCGCGGACGTGATCCCGCCGAGATCGGACACGATCCCGGCAATGCCGTTGATCGCCGAGGCCGCGTCGGCACTCTCCTGCTGGATCGCCATGATCTGGGCCTTTATGTCGCCGGTCGCGCCGGAGGTCCGGATCGCCAGGTTCTTGACCTCGCTCGCGACCACGGCGAAGCCCTTGCCCGCCTCGCCGGCACGCGCCGCCTCGATGGTCGCGTTCAACGCCAGCAGGTTGGTCTGGCCCGCCACCGCGCTGATGAGCTGCACCACGTCGTCGATCCGCGCGGCCGTGTCCGTCAGGCGGCGCATGGTCACGTTCATCCGGTCGGTTTCCTGCATCGCGCGGCCGGCCACCCCGGCGGCCATGATGATCTGGCGGCCGATCTCGCCGACGGAAGCGGATAGCTGCTCGGCGGCCGACGCGACGCGCTGCACGCTGCTGGCCGTGACCTCCGAGGACGACACGATCTGCGCGGTCCCGGCGGCGGCATCGGCAGCGGCCTGCGACAGCTGCATCGAGCTGTCCCGGATGGCATACGCGGCGTCGGCCGCCTGGCCCGCCAGCTCGCCGACGGCATCCTCGAAGCTGGACGACAGCGCGTGCGCGGCCTCGCGCTTCTCCGCCGCCTGCAGGTCCGCCTGCTCCACCTGTCGCGCATGCGCCGCCGCCTCGCCGGCGCGGGCACGTTCCGCCGCCTGCAGGGCGGAACCCGACACCGCGATCAGGGTGGCCAGCTGGCAGGTCAGCCAGGCCAGGACGGCCGTCTCCAGCACCACCATCACGGCGTGCAGGATCACGCGTCCCAGATCCGCGCCGCCCGGATAGATCGCGGCAGGAAGGATGAAATTCAGCAGGAGGTGGTGGATCGCGATCGCGCCGGCGGAAAGCAGCAGCACGCGCCAGTCGCAGTAGACGGTCAGCACCGCCAGTGCCGCGAAGAAGTACATGTGCGCGTCCAGCTGCCAGCTCCTGCCGGACAGCTGGTAGACGAGCAGGGACGCCATGCCGATCAGGGCGACGCCGACGGTCAGGCGCGTGCTCAGGCCGCTGCCGGTCATCCACCATGACAGCGTGGCGACGGTCGCCAGCACCATCCCCATCGCGACCGGAACCGCCCAGGCGGTGCCGAGCGCGGACGCCACGGCGAAGAAGAGAGGCACATGCAGCCAGAGCAGCAAAAGCAGGCCCTTGCTGGCCGATCCACGCAGGCTGCCGAGGCTGATCGCAGCCCTGGTGTCGGATGTCATTTCAGGTCACCCCCGGATGAAGTGGCGCATCCTGCCAGCCCACGTGGATCGAGCAGAAGCCAGGCGCCCTGCTGGTGCAGCCGCCTGCCGAGACCGGCCCTCGACGAGGCGGCGGTCAGCATGTCCGGCCACCTGCCGGGACTGACGAGATCGCCGCCCGCGGCAATCATGGCCTCCAGCGCCTCGGCGCGGCTCCACCAGGGCGGGAACACGGCAAGAACCGGCTGCCCCGGCCGCGGCGCGAGGTCGAGCCAGGCTGCGCAGGACAGGGTCGCCGCGAGGAGCAGTCCGGGGAGCACCCAGGCGGAGCCCCCTTCCCTCCCGTGATCTGCAACGGCCTCGGCTTCCATTCTCAGGAACACTCTCCATTCACGACAGGCTACCTCGCCAGCCCGCAGGCGCGTCGACGGCAGAAGCGGGAGGTCGTTATGCAGGCAGAAAGCTTAACGAACGCTTTCGACGCCCGTGTCGCGGGAGGATCAGGCGGGCTCGGAAACCGGCATTGCCAGCATCCTGCGGAATGCCACCGCGGAACCGGCCAGCAACAGCGTCGCCACGCCGATCAGTTCGGCATGGAGCAGCCAGAAGTGGGCGCCGCTCATCTGGCCCAGCAGCCCGGCCAGCCGTCCCACCACGAGGTTGGCCAGGAACAGGTGCAGCACGTAGCCATTGACCACGGTGGCGCCCAGCGCCTGCGGCGCCAGCCGCGAGTACAGCGCGAGCCCGATCGGATACAGGTTGGAGAAGCCGACATCGTTGACTAGGTGGAACGCCAGCGCCCAGCCGAGCCCGATGCGCTGCCCGCCCGCGTGCAGCGACGCCGCCACCAGCACCAGCGGCGCCAGGGCCAAGAGCAGGCTGGCACCCGTCATGCGCACGATCTCGTCCGGCAACCGGCGCCGCCGGCCCCACCAGCGCCAGAACAGCATCGACAGCAGCAGCGTGACGATGCCGAACCCGGCGTCGAGGGAGACCAGCCAGCTCACCGGCACGACGTCTCCGGCGACCTCCAGCGCGTAATGCGCCTCCCCCCACAGGAGGTAGCCGTTGAACACCTCCATGTTGCCGACCGAGGCCAGCGCCAGCACCGGCAGGAGCAGCACCAGCACCGCCAGCATGCGCCGGTCCGCGGAGGTGAGCGGCGCCGCCGCGACGTGGCCGCCACGCACCGGCTCCGGCGGCAGGGCGCGCAGGCCGCCGAGGTAGGTCAGCAGGCCCAGCAGCATGCCGACGCCGGCGGCGGCAAAGCCCCAGTGCCAGGCGTAACGCTCGCCCAGCGTGCCGCAGACCAGCGGCGACACCACCACCGCGATGCTCACCCCTAGGCTGTAGAGCTGGAACGCGTCCCCGCGCCGCGGATCGTCCGCCCGGTAGAGCCCGCCCACCTGGGCCTTGAGGCTGCCGGCGCAGCCGAGGCCCGCGATCAGACAGAGGAGCGCCAGGAGAAAGCTCCGGTCGAACGCCAGCAGGAAGTGGCCCGCCGTCATCAGCACGGCGCCCAGGACGATCGTGCGGGTGCGCCCGAGCAGCCGGTCCGCCACTAGGCCGCCCAGCAACGGCGTGGCCCAGATGAGCGCCGAGTAGAGCCCCATGATCGCCGACGCCAGCGCGGCGCCCGACGCCGGGCCCATCAGCCAGCCGAGTGCCGTGCAGAAGCCGGCGAACCCCCAGACGTGCTCGACGTGGCCAGGGCGGAGCAGCTGCCCGGCCAGGTAGAGCACCAGCAGCGACTGCATGCCGTAGAGCGAGAATCCGACCCAGCCCTCGGTCACCGCCAGCACCGCCAGGCCGCGCGGGTGACCGAAGAAGGTCCGGTCGGTCACCCGGCGTGAACGGTGTTCACGCGGCGGGGTAGTCGGTGGCCAGTCCCTGCTCGCGCCAGGCCTCGATCTCGTCGAGGCGCTGCTTCAGCCGCTTCGACACCGCGTCGTGTCCCCAGGCGCCCAGCACCAGGTGGCGCGGCGGCTGGTCGATCTCGGTGACGTGGATCATCGCTTCGGCCGCACGCACCGGGTCCCCGGCCTGCTTGCCGCTGATGTCCGCGGTGCTCTTGAGCCGGGCGCCGGCGGTCTCGGCGTATTCGGGGATCCGGTTCGGGGTCTGCTTCAGCGAGCGTCCGGCCCAGTCGGTGCGGAACGGGCCCGGCTCGACGCAGGTGACCTTGATGCCGAGCGGCGCGGTCTCGGTGGCCAGCGCGTCGGACCAGCCTTCCACCGCGTGCTTGCTGGCGGCGTAGTAGCCTGAGCCGGGGAAGCCGACCAAGCCGGCCACCGAGGTGATGTTGATGATGTTGCCCGCCTTCTGCGCCCGCATGGTCGGCAGCACCGCGCGGGTGAGCGCGAACAGGCCGAACACGTTGGCGTCGAACTGGGCGCGTATCTCCTCTTCCACGCCTTCCTCGGCCGAGGCCTGGTAGCCGTAGCCGGCGTTGTTCACCAGCACGTCGATCCGGCCGAACTGCTCCAGCGCCGCGGCCACGCCGGCCTCGACCTGCTTCTGGTCGGTAACGTCGAGCCCCAGCGCGAGGCCGCGCTCGCCCACGCCCTCGACCAGCCCGGCGACGCGGCCGGCATCGCGCGCGGTCACGATGGCGCGCCAGCCGCGCGCCAGCACCAGCTTCGCCAGCTCGAGGCCGAAGCCGGTGGAACAGCCGGTGATGAACCAGACCGGGGATGTGTCGGATGCCATGGCCGTGTCTCCGTTGTCGACGCCGAGGCGTGAACGAGTGGGGACCCCCATGCGTTTCCCGCCGGACCGTCTACGTGCAGACCGGTGCCCGCCCATGGCAGGGTGCAAGGCGCCATCCCGATCGCCGGAGAAGATGATGACCACCCCGACCGCGCTTGCCGTCCTGGTTCTGCTTGGCACCCTGTCCGGCTGCGACGATGGCTTCCAGCCGCGTCAGCTCAGCAAGCAGCAGGCGACCAGCGGCCTGCCGCCGCTGACCGGGACGCTGCCGAACGGGGTGATCGGCAACTCCGAGACAAAGTGAGGGTCTCGCCGCCTGCGGCACGCTTCTAGATGTCGCTGCCGGGATGGGCGTCGGCCGGAGCTTCGTCGCGCAGGTAGGGTTCAACCACGCCCTGCAGCTTCATCGTCATCGGACTGCCGTCGCGGGCCATGGTCTTGCCGACCGCGACGCGGACCCAGCCCTCGCTGACGCAGTACTCCTCCACGTTGGTCTTCTCGACCCCGTTAGAACGGATGCCGATGCCGCGCGCGAGCAGGGCCTCGTCGAAATGCGGGCTCCTGGGGTTGATGGCCAGGCGGTCGGGCAGGGTGGCGGTCATGGCGCGGTTCCGGTGGTGGCGAGGACGGGCCGGCGGATGCGGGCGGCGGCTGCATACCACAGTCCGGCGACCGCGAAGCCGACATAGTAGCCGATGTCGGCACCGCCGAGCAGGCGCGCCACCGGGCCGGTGTACAGGTCGCTGACCGAGAACAGGGCGATCGTGAGCACGGCGGTGAGGAGGAAGATGGTCGCGCCCAGGGTCCATCCCGGCGGATCGCGCGCCTCGTCGCGCCGACCGACCAGGTACCAGTCCGCCAGCACGATGCCGATCCACGGGGCGATCCAGTACAGCGTCACCACCAGGTAGCTGGTGTAGAGGTCGGCGTAGCGTCCTGCGCCGGCCACGGCCAGGAGGTAGCCCAGGCTCGCGGTCACGATCGCGGCGAGGACGCGCGGCACCCGGATCCCGGCCGAGATCAGGCTGTAGCTGGCGGTGTTGTCGTTGACCGAGTTGCCGGTGATCGAGGACAGCGCGATCGCTGCCAGCACCACCGGGCCGAGCGGCCCGGCGCCGTGCTGCAGGCTGGCGATCACCGCGACGGGCGAGGCCTCGCCGATCCCGCCGGCGGTCAGCAGCCCGAGCAGCTGGAACGGCACCGCGGAGCCGAGCAGGCCGGCCAGCGCCAGCCACGCCACCCGCCCGGGCAGGCTGTCTGCCGGGAGATAGCGGGTGTAGTCCGACGAGTAGGACGCCCAGGACAGGTTGAAGCTGGCCAGGATCGCGGTCGCCAGCACGAAGGTGGCGACCGACGGCGGATGCGTTGCCGTCGGCACGCCGCCGGAGCGGGACAGCACCAGCAGCCCGATCGCGCCCAGCGCCACGAGCAGCAGCCCGCCCAGGTATTTCTGCAGCGCCTGCACCACGTGATGCCCGTAGATGCTGGCCGCCATCTGCACCAGCGCCAGCACGCCCAACGCCAGGAAGAACGGCAGCCTGGGCCCGGCCAGGGCCAGCAGCGCGATCAGCGCCGCGGCCGCCGGCACGTTGTTCACCGCGTCCCAGCCGATGCAGTAGATCCAGTTCAGGAACGCGGGCAGGCGCAGGCCGGCGCGTCCGAGCGCCCGTCGCGAGGCCTCCATCTGCGGCAGGCCGGTCCGCGGTCCGATCGCGGCCGCCAGCGCCACCGGCACGGCGCCCAGGAGGTTGCCAATCACGATCGCCGCCACGCCGGAACGCGCATCGAGCCCGAGATGCACCAGCAGCACGCCGGTCACCCAGCCGCCCGGCCCGAGGTTCGGCGAGAAGTGGCTCCAGAACACGCGGTCGAGCCGCATGGTCTTCTGCGCCGCCGGCACCGGCGACGACACCGAGTCGGCGCCGGTGCCCTCCATCGCCGCGGTCCACGTGCTGCCTGTCATCGCCGCTCCCTGCTCCGGCGGTCATGGTGGCAGAGCTCGCGACCGAAATGAACAAGGCTGCGGGCCGGACGTTGGGACCGGACAACGCGGGCAAGGAGCACACGCACATGGACAAGTACGCATCCGCCGTCTGGGAAGGCGGCCTGAAGGACGGCAAGGGCCAGATCACCACCGAGAGCGGCGTGCTCAGCGCGTCGCCCTACGGCTTCAACACCCGGTTCGAGGGCAAGAAGGGCACCAACCCGGAGGAGCTGGTCGCGGCGGCGCATGCCGGCTGCTTCGCCATGGCGCTGTCGATGATCCTGGGCGAGGCCGGGTTCACGGCCACCCGCATGGACAGCAAGGCGGTGGTCACGCTGGACAAGGTGGACGACGGCTTCGCGGTGACGAAGTCGCACCTGACGCTGTCGGCGACGATCCCGGAGATCGATCAGGCGCAGTTCCAGGAGCTGACGGCCAAGGCCAAGGCCGGCTGCCCGATCTCCAAGCTGCTGAATGCCGAGATCAGCCTGGACGCGACGCTGCTGTCGTAGCGTCGCATGGCGGCGGCGCAGGTGCCGCCGCCGTTTCTCAGCGGCGCGACCGAATGCTGCGGGCGCTGGCCACGTCAAGTGCGCCGAGCAGCACCACCATCATGAGCGCCAGGGTGCGGCTGCCCCTGCCCGGCCTGCCGCGCCCGTAGCCGCCGACCAGGCTGGCGAGATCGAGCGCGTCTCCGCCGACCCGTCCCCAGACCCAGGGGGTCGGGTCGGATGCGGCCAGCAGCCCGATCCCGGTTGCAAGCTCGCGCAGGCCATAGAACCGGGCGACGCCGGTGCGCCGGCCTCCCATCAGCCCGAGCAGCCGTCCCGCCCCGGCCAGCTCGGCCGCACCCAGCCCGATGCTGAGCCAGCCGAGCGCGTTGGCGGTGCGGCCGGCGGTGGGACGGGTCATGGTGGTCATGTCGCTTCTCCGAAGGTGGGCGGTCGATCCGCCCTCCCGATCAAGACGCGGATCGGGCAGCCGGGATGCACGATGCCGCCAGCCCTGCCGCCTGCGGTTCCGCTTTGCACCGGCGCGGGATATATCCCGCACGCCAACTGCCCCCACGACATCCCAAGGATCGATCATGAGCCAGGACTACAAGGTCAAGGACATCAGCCTCGCCGAATGGGGTGCCAAGGAGATCTCGATCGCGGAAGGCGAGATGCCCGGGCTCATGGCGCTGCGCGAGGAGTTCGGCGCGAGCCAGCCGCTGAAGGGCGCGCGCATCGCCGGCTGCCTGCACATGACGATCCAGACCGCGGTGCTGATCCAGACCC
>CAXTVX010000104.1:0-8599 GCA_964247755.1 uncultured Acetobacteraceae bacterium
GGCCGCCCGGTGGTGGTGGCGACGCAGATGCTGGAAAGCATGATCTCCGCCCCGACCCCCACCCGCGCCGAAGCCTCCGACGTGGCCACCGCCGTGTTCGACGGCGCCGATGCGGTGATGCTGTCGGGCGAGACCGCGGTCGGCCAGTACCCGATCGAGGCGGTGTCGATCATGAAGCGCATCGCCCAGCAGGTCGAGGCGGACCAGGGTTGGCAGTCGAGCCAGGAGGCCTCCCGCCCGGCGCCGGACGGCACCACCGCCGACTCTATCGCCTATGCGGCACAACAGGTGGCGCAATCGATCGGCGCGGTGGCGATCGTCGCCTACACCCTGTCCGGCCGTTCCGCGGTGCGCATCTCGCGCGAGCGCCCGCCCTGCACGATCCTGGGATTGGCCGCCAACCTGCCCGCCGCGCGCCGCCTGTCGGCCGTCTGGGGGGTGCAGGCGCTGGTTACCGGCGAGCACGGCGCCAACGAGACCATGGCCCACGTGGTGGAAGCCGCGGTGGACGTGGCCAAGGCGGCCGGGATCGCCAAGGTGGACGACCTGCTGGTGATCGCCGCCGGCGTGCCGTTCGGCCGCGCCGGCACCACCAACACCCTGCGCGTGGCCAAGGTGACCGACTGATGCGGCACGCCGGCACCCTGCTGGCATCCGCACTCGTTTCCGCCTCCGTCTGGGGCGCACCGGCCCGCGCCGGCGCTCCCGGCGACGACAGCCCCTTGAGCGCGCCCGGCAACTTCTCGCTGGCCCCGGTCCAGCCCGCAGCCCCGGCGGGACCGCTCGCCGGTGCCCTGCCTGGCGCCTCCCCGCCGCTGCTGCAGGGAGGCGCCGTGTCGCAGTCCTTCGGCTCTGGCGGCCTGCACAGCACTGCCATCGAGCTGGACAGCGGCCTGCTCGGCGGCAGCACGCGCGCCTTCCTCCAGGCGGCCAGCGGCCAGGGCCCACGCTTCCACGACCTGCCCGCCGTCAGCGGCAGCAGCGTCGCGGTCGGCGTGCAGACCGCGCTGCCCTACGGCAGCAGCCTGAGCGTGTCGGTCGCGACCGGGCAGGAGCGGCTGGGGCGCGGCGGGAACGGCTTCCTGCCGTGAACATCGTTCACGAAACCGGGGCCGGCACGCGCCCATGCTGACCCGGACCGAGTCGGCCGGCCTGTCCCCGCTGGTTCACGACGCGGTGGAGCCGGGCCCGGACGGGTACCGCCTGCGTCTCGGGCCTGGGCTCGTGCTTGCCCTGGTCAAGGACGACGCCGCTGTGCGCGACTTCGTCGAGGGCTGGATCCCCGGCGCCCTGCTGACCCTGTTCCGGCCGCTGCTGCTGCTGGAGTTCCGCCACGGCTCCGGCCGGGCCGGGTTCTGGCTGCTGGACGGTGACGGCCGGTTCATCGGCAACGACATCGCCGGCCTGCCGGCGCCGCTGCTCGACATCGTGCGCAGCCGCACCGCACCCGCCCTATCCTGGCTGCAGGCGACCGCCACCCCCGGCATGCCCTGCGATCCGCCGGGCGCGGTGCGTGCGCTGCTTGGCCTGCATCTCGACGTCCGCCGCGAGATTGCGCGGGTAGTGCAGCCGCCGGATGCCCCGCCGCTGCCGGACGCGGTGCTGGAGCGGGTCGTTCCCGAGACCCCGGACGCGCTGGGCTGGCTGCGCGGCCGCGACATCGTGCAGGACGGCCACGTCATGGCGCTGGGCCCCGGCTGGCGGATCGACCGGGTGCAGACCCGCCTGGCCCCGGTGATCGCGCTGGAGCTGCTGCACGAGGACGGGCACGCCGGCATCTGGTACGTCGACCGCGACGCCCGCTACCTCGGCAACAACGCCCTGCAGCTCACGGGCCCGTTCCGGGCGGCCCTGCGCTCCGCCTGCGCCGCCTTGTTCGACCAGCTCTGGGACCGGGTGATCCTGGCGCCCACGCTGCCGCCCGACCCCGAGCTGGCCTGGCTGTTCGATTGCGGTCCCGGCCTGCGCGGCGACCTGCTCGGGTACCACCTGGCGGTCGAGCCGGACCGGCCAGCGCTCGCCTGGAGCCTGACCGACACCCTGCCGCCGGCGATGCGCTACACCGTACCAGGAGCGGGGCCGTCGGCGGGCGGCGGGCGGATCGTGCTCGATCCCGACTACACACGGGCGCTGTGCCTGCAGTTCCTGCGCTCGGAGCTGTTCCGGCTGGTCGAGCGCGGCACCATGTCGTGGCCGTCCCCGGTGGACGGGCACCGGATCGAGACCCCGGCGCGCACGCTCTATCTCGACGACCAGTGCTTCGCCTACCAGGTCTACGACGAGCGGCACGGGCTGACCTTCTACGTGTTCGCCATGGCCGGCTTCTTCCGCACCTTCGCGGTGTACTTCCCCGCCGCCGACCTCCTGGTGGCGCAGGACGAGGGCCACATGGAGGGCGCCCGCCCCTATTGCGAACGGGCCCGCGGCCGGCTGCTGCAGCACGCGGCGCAGTTCGGGCCGGAGCTGATCGCCGCCCTGCTGCAGCCCGACGGCGAGGTGGTGCACGCGTTCCGCGGCTTCCCGGCGATCCATCTCGGCCATTTCGTGTGGCAGGACCTCAGCGGCGTGTCCTACCTGGTGGACGCGTTCCCGCCGGAGAAGCTGCCCCGCTTCTACGTGTTCGAGACACATCACCATCCCGAGCTGTACGGCCCGATCGACGAGATATTTCCCGAACTCGAGGGCAAGGTGGTGCGGCTCGACCACAGCCTGAACGCCCATGTCGGCACGTTCTACCGGGAGCGGCAGCGCGTCATCAAGTCCACCGGCATCTCGGTTCCGGCCCAGGTCGGCATCCGGATCGTCGCGGCGCTGCGACGCGCGCCGCGCTGGGCCGCCGTGACGGCGCAGGCCGCCGCAGCCGCCGCTGCCGGTCCGGTGGTGCTGGTCGGCCTGCGCATCGGCAACCGCACGGTGGACGACATGCAGGGCTTCGCGCAGGCCCTGATCCGCATGCTGGCGGACGCGGTCGGCCCGCTGACGGTCGTGATCGACGGGCACAACAGCGCCGGCGACGCACCCGGCGCCACCTATGCCAGCTTCGGCGACAACTTCTCCGGCGGCGTCACCTTCCTGCAGCGCGAGCTCGCGATCACCGCCTTCCTCCGGCGCGCCTTCGCCGGCTCGGCCGTGACGATCGTCGACAACATCGGCCGGCCGATCCCGGAAAGCGTGCTGTGGTGCGCGCAGGCGGACTTCTTCGTCGCTCCCTGGGGTGCGGCACTCGCCAAGTACCGCTGGGTCTGCAACACGCCGGGCCTGACCACGGTCGGGCGCTGGAACCTCGAGAACCGCCACGACCTGTCGATCTACCACCACCCCGGCGCCATGGAGAACCCGACCCCGCTGCTGTTCAACGCGCCGGAGGCGGCGGAGGACCTGGCCGGAACCGAGGCCGGCTCGGAAGAGCAGGACCGCAGCAACTACCGGCTCGACCAAGCCATGGTGTTCGAGCAGGTGCGCGGCCTGATCGAGACCTATGTGCGGCCGCGTGCCGATCGGACGGAGTTGCAGCCGGCCCTGTGAACGCTGTTCACGTGAACAGCGTTCACGCGGCGTAGCGGGACAGCGACAGGTCGGCGTGCTCGATGTTGGGCCGTCGGTCGGAGATCAGGTCGGCGACCAGGCGGCCGGAGCCGCAGGCCATGGTCCAGCCGAGCGTGCCGTGCCCGGTGTTGATCCACAGGTTGCGGTAGCGCCCGGCGGACCCGACGATCGGCGTGCCGTCCGGGGTGTTGGGGCGAAGGCCGGTCCAGTAGGTGGCGCGCGCGAGGTCGCCGCCGCCGAACAGCTCGCCGAACGACAGTTCCAGGGTTTCGCGCCGCTCCGGCGACAGGCGCAGGTCGTAGCCGGCGAGCTCGGCGGTGCCGCCGACGCGGATGCGGTCGCCGAGCCGGGTCATCGCCACCTTGTAGGTCTCGTCGTTCACGGTCGAGGTGGGCGCGCGGGCGGGGTCGGTCAGCGGGACGGTCAGCGAGTAGCCCTTCACCGGATACACCGGCAGGCGCAGGCCGAGCGGGCGCAGCAGGCGCGCGGTGTGCACGCCGGTGGCGGCGAGGTAGGCGTCGGCGGTGACGAGCCCGCCGCTGGTCTCGACCCCGGTGATCCGGTCCGGCTCGAACAGCAGGCGCTCGATGCCGAGCCCGTAGCGGAACCGCACCCCGGCGGCTTCCGCCTTTTCCGCCAGCCGGCGGGTGAACAGGTGGGCGTCGCCGGATTGGTCGCCGGGCAGGCGCAGCCCGCCCTTCAGCAGGTGGGCGGAATGGGCCAGGCCGGGCTCGCGTTGCACCACGCCCTCCCGGTCGAGCAGCTCGTGCGGAACGCCGCCCTCGGTCAGGATGCGCATGTCGTCGGCGGCGTGGTCGAGCTGTGCCTGCGTGCGGAACAGCTGGATCAGGCCGCCCTGCCGGTCGTCGTAGGTGATGCCGGTCTCATGGCGCAGGTCGTCCAGGCAGTCGCGGCTGTACTCGGCCAGGCGCAGCATGCGGCCCTTGTTGCGGTCGTACGCTTCGGCGGTGCAGTTGGCGAGCAGTGCCGCCATCCAGCGCATCATGGCGATGTCGAAGCGGGCGCGGATCAGCAGCGGGCTGTGCTTCTTCAGCATCCAGCCCAGCGCCTTGCGCGGCAGGCCGGGTGCCGCCCAGGGGGTCGAGTAGCCAGGGGAGACCTGACCGGCGTTGGCGAAGCTGGTTTCCAGCGCCACGCCCGGCTGGCGCTCGATCAGCTCGACCTCGTGGCCGAGCCGCGCCAGGTACCAGGCCGAGCTCACCCCGATCACGCCACCGCCGAGCACCGCCACCTTCATGTCCCGATGGCTCCCGCCCGTTCGTCATCCGACGTGGCCTCTGCAAGGCCACGCGGCAAGGGCGGCGTCAGCCGCCGGGGGCGCCGAGGTAGTGGCGGTGGTAGCGGTGGCCCAGCGCGGTCAGCATCTCGTAGGCGATGGTGCCGGCCGCCGCCGCCGCCGCCTCGACCGGACGATGCGGCCCGATCAGGTCGAGCGCCATGCCTTCTTCCAGCGCCCCTTCTTCCAGCGCCGAATCCGGCGCGTCGGTCACGTCGACGCCGAGGCAGTCCATCGAGATCCGCCCGACGATCGGCAGCGGCGGGCCGCCTCCCGGCAGGAAGGCCACGCCGCGTTCGCCGCCGGCGCGCAGGAAGCCGTCGGCGTAGCCGACCGCGACCGTGGCGATCCGGCTTGGCCGCCCGGCCACAAAGCGGGCGCCGTAGCCGACAAAGGCGCCGGCCGGTATCCGGCGCGTCTGCACGATGCGGCCCTGCAGCCGCACCGTCGCGCGGAGGGGGTTGGGACGGCCGGACCCCGGCGGCACCCCGAACAGCGCCACCCCGGGACGGACCATGTCGAGGTGGAATGCCGGGCCGAGGAAGATCCCGTAGGACGCCGCCAGGCTGGCGGGGGCCGCCGGCAGCAGCGGGCGCAGCCGCGCGAACGCCGCACGCTGCGACTCGTTGGCCGGATGCAACGGCTCGTCGGCGCAGCCGAGATGGCTCATCACCAGCCGGACGTCGATGCCGGCATAGCCGTCCGGGCCCGCCAGCGCGTGCACCTCCTCGGGCGACAGGCCGAAGCGCGACATGCCGGTGTCGACCTGCAGCGCGGCGGGCAGCGGACGCTCGCGGGCTGCGGCGAGACGCCGCCACTCGGCGACCTGGCCCAGGCTGTTGAGCACAGGGAGCAGCCGGTGCGCGTCGAACTCCGGCGCGGTGCCGGGCGGGATGCCGTTCAGCACCAGGATCGACGGCTCGGGTCCGAGCAGGTCGCGCAGGATGATGCCCTCGTCCAGGTGGGCGACGAAGAAGGAGCGGCAGCCCGCCGCCGCCAGCACCGGCGCCACGGCCGCGACGCCGAGCCCGTAGGCATCCGCCTTGACCACCGCGGCGCACTCCGCCGGATGGGCGATGGCGGCCAGGGTGCGCCAGTTGGCGGCGACGGCGCCCAGGTCGATGAACAGGGAGCCGCCGGCCCGGCCGGCGGGGATCACGCCGTCCGGACTCACCCTGGCAGGCCGCGGCTGGTGGAGTGCTCGAAGCGGAGCGTCTCGTCCGGGCGGGCGACGCCGTGGATCGCGTGTGCCGCCATCGCCGCCTCGCTGAAGCCCTGCAGGATCAGCTTGAGCTTGCCGGGGTAGCTGGCGACGTCGCCGATCGCGAACACGCCGGGCAGGCTGGTCTCCAGCGTCGAGGGGGTGACCGGGATCAGCCCGTGCAGGCCGGTCTGCATGCCCCAGGTGGCGATCGGGCCGAGATCGGTCGACAGCCCGAAGAACGGCAGCAGCCGGTCGGCGTCCAGCACCCGCACCGCGCCGTCGAGGGTCGCCACCGATACCCCGGACAGCACGCCGTTCTCGCCGTGCAGCCCGTGCAGCTGGTAGGGCACCACCAGCTCGACCTCGCCGCGCGCGGCGGCGGCTTCCAGCCGCGACAGGCTGTCGGGTGCGGCGCGGAAGCGGGGCCGGCGGTGGATCAGCCACACGCGGGCCGCCACCTCCCGGAGCGACAGCGCCCAGTCCACCGCGCTGTCGCCGCCGCCGGCGATCGCCACCGTGCGGCCGCGGAACGCGTCGCGTGAGCGCACGAAATACTGCACCGCGCCGCTGGCCTCGTAGGCGGCGAGGCCCTCCAGCGGCGGCCGGTTCGGGCCGAATGCCCCGGCGCCGGCGGCGATCAGCACCGCGCGCGCCGCCACCACCTCGCCACGGTCGGTGCGCAGCCGGAACGCGCCGCGACGGCCGGACAGCGCGTCCACCCGGCGGCCGAGCAGGCGCGGCACGTCGAAGGGAGCCACCTGGCGCTCCAACTCGGCGATCAGCGCGCCGGCCTCGATCCCCGGATGCGCCGGGATGTCGTAGATCGGCTTCTCCGGATAAAGCGCGGTGCACTGCCCGCCGGTCTCCGTCAGCGCGTCGATCAGCACGGCACGCAAGCGCAGCATGCCGCACTGGAAGGCGGCGAACAGCCCGGCCGGACCGGCGCCGACGATCGCCACGTCGACGGCGAGATCCGCCTGGCCTTGTCCCCCGCCATCCAAGGCCATCGTTCCCCCCGTCGATGCGGCCGCATTGTGAAGCATGGCAGGGCTACGGCAAGATGCCGGGATGACGCCCTGCCTGTCCCGCCACCTGCCGGATCTGGGCGCCACCGAGGCGCTCGGGCGGCGCCTGGCCCGGCTGCTTCGCCCGGGCGACTCGGTGCTGCTCGACGGCCCGCTGGGCGCCGGCAAGACGGCGCTGGCCCGCGCCCTGCTGCGCGAGGCCTGCGGCCTGCCGCACATGGAGGTGCCGAGCCCGAGCTACACCCTGGTGCAGGTCTACGAGGCGACCGCCGCGGACGGCACGATCCTGCCGATCGCGCATTTCGACCTGTGGCGTCTCGACAGGCCGGGCGCGGTCGCGGAGCTGGGCTGGGAAGAGGCGCGGGACGGGGTGGTGCTGGTGGAATGGCCGGACCGGCTCGGGCCCCTGGCACCCGCGGACGCGCTGCGCGTGGTGCTGCAGCCGGGCGACGCACCGGCCGATCCGGACGCCGACGCTCCGCGGCTGGCGACCCTGACGGGCTGGGCGGACCGCCTGCCGGCCGGGCTCGACGAGCCGTGAGCGTGGTCCTGCGCACCGGCATGGTGCTGGCGGCCGGGCTCGGCACGCGCATGCAGCCGCTGACCGGCCACACGCCGAAGCCGCTGCTGTCGGTGGGCGGCCGCACCCTGCTCGACCACGCGCTCGACCGGCTCCATGCCGCCGGGATCGACACCGCCGTGGTCAACGCCCACTGGCACGGCGGCCAGGTGGCGGACCGGCTGCGGGCACGGGCCCTGCGGGCCTCGGCGCGGCCGCGCACGGTGCTGCAGGCCGAGGACGAGCTGCTGGACACCGGCGGCGCGGTGCTGGCGGCGCTGCGCTCCGGCTCCCTGCCGGCGGGAGAGCCGTTCGTGGTGGTGAACGGCGACAGCTTCTGGCTCGACGGGCCGATCCCGGCGCTGCGTCGCCTGGCCGACGGGTTCGACGCGCGGTCGATCGATGCGCTGCTGCTGGTGGCGCGCACCGCCGCGGTGGTGGGCGAGGTCGGCGGCGGCGACTTCGCGATCGACGAGTTCGGCCACCTGCGCCGACGTCGGGAGAACGAGATCGTGCCCTACGTGTTCGGGGGCGTGCAGGTGCTGTCGCCGGCGCTGTTCGACGGCATCAATCACGGCGCGTTCAGCATGAACGGGCTGTGGGACGCGGCGATCGCCGCCGACCGGGCGCGGGCGATCGTGCATGACGGTCCGTGGTTCCACCTGACCCGGCCGTCCGACATCGCCGAGACCGAGCGCGCCCTGCGCGACCCGCTGCTCGGACCCACCACCACATGAGCCTCAACCTGGCGGCGATCCCGCATCACCTGCCGTTCCTGGACGTGCTGGCGGGGGCCTGGGTCCGGCAGGCCGGGACCGGCGACCCGCTCGCATCGGCACGCGGGCTGATCCTGCTGCCGACCCGGCGCGCGGCGCGGGCGCTGTCGGAGGCGTTCCTGCGCTTGTCCGACGGACGGGTGATGCTGCTGCCGCGGATCGCCGCGATCGGCGCGCTGGACGAGGCGCCGC
>CAXTVX010000105.1:0-8502 GCA_964247755.1 uncultured Acetobacteraceae bacterium
ACAGGTACTTGGGCGAGTTGAACCGGCCGTAGCGGCCGAGGAACTGGGCGATGAAAGAGGAAAAGGCGTAGGCGTCCGGGTCGGTG
The DNA here is from genome assembly GCA_964247755.1 of uncultured Acetobacteraceae bacterium. Lineage (GTDB taxonomy): Bacteria > Pseudomonadota > Alphaproteobacteria > Acetobacterales > Acetobacteraceae > Lichenicola. The sequence continues at coordinate 87 of CAXTVX010000105.1, forward strand.
CCGTAGAACGCCGCCTCCTTGTCCTTGCCCTCGATGCGGCCGAACCCGGTGCCGGGCGCGTCGACGAACACGAGGTCGGAGGCGTCCAGCAGGCTGTCGTCGTTGTCGACCAGACGGTAGGGCGCGGCATCGGTATGGGTGTCGTCGGCGGTGACGATCCGCCGCGGCCCGAACGCGCCCATGTGCAGCCAGATCGTGGCCGAGCCGGGCCCGCCGTTGTAGACGAAGGTGATCGGCCGGTTCTCCGGACGGGCGCCCTTCATGAGGTAGGCGACGTAGAACATCGACGCTTCCGCGGTCGGGTTCTTGTCGTCGCGCTTCCCGTCGGCCGGGTCGGAGTCGTCCCAGCCCTTCGGGTGGATGACCAGCGTGCCGGCGCTCGCCTGGTAGTCGATCTTCCGTCCGCGCACCGTGACGCTGCCGTCCGACAGCTTCTGCTGCGGCAGGAAGTGCGGCACGGGCAGGGGCGGCTTGGCCTCGCCCGGCGCCTCGTCGGCCCGGCCGGCCGGGACCAGGGCCAGCATCAGCGCGGCCAGCGCGGCGCCGCGCAGCAGGAAGGATCGGGACAAGGGCACGCTCCGGACAAGGAAAAGGCCGGGGATGCGCTCCCCGGCCCGTGTTCTGGACGCGAAACGGAGGCGCTACAATGCGCTCAAAGATGGAACACCACCTTCACGCACTTGTCCTTCTTGTCGCGGAACGTCTTGTACAGCTCCGGCCCGTCTTCGAGGTTGCTCGAGCGGTGGGTGATCAGGAAGGTCGGGTCGATGCTGCCGTCCTGGATCAGCTTGGCCAGCGGCTCGAGGTAGCGCTTCACGTGGGTCTGGCCGGTCTTCATGGTCAGGCCCTTCTGCACCACCGCGGCCATGTTGATCGGCACCGGGCCCGAATACACGCCGGGCACCGAGATGACGCCGCACGGCCGCACCGCCTGGACCATCTGCTCCAGCGCGTAAGGCCGCTGGGTCGCGGTCAGCGTTTCCTGCACCTTGGACAGCACGCCGAGCACGCCGCCATGGCCGGACGCCTCCATGCCGACGCAGTCGACCACCGCGTCCGCGCCCTGGCCGCCGGTGATCTCGCGGATCCGGTCCTGCACGCTCTCGTCGGTGGGGTTGATGAAGTCGGTGGCGCCGGCGATGCGGGCCAGCTCGATGCGCTCCGGCACGCTCTCGATGGAGATGATCCGCCCCGCCTTCATCAGCACCGCCGACTTGATGGCGAACAGCCCGACCGGGCCGGCGCCCCAGATCGCCACCGTCTCCCCGCCCTGGAGACCGCAATGGTCGATCGCCTGCCAGCCGGTCGGCAGGATGTCGGTCAGGAACAGCGCCTGCTCGTCGGACATGCCTTCCGGCACCTTCATCGGGCCCACGTCGGCCATCGGCACCCGGACGTACTCGGCCTGCCCGCCGGCATAGCCGCCGGTGAGGTGCGAGTAGCCGAACATGCCCGCAGTCGGGTAGCCCTGCACCTTGGCCGCCATCTCGCCGTTGCGGTTCGACTTCAGGCAGCAGGACCAGTTGCCCAGGCGGCACATGCGGCACTCGCCGCAGTTGATGTTGAACGGCACCACGACCCGGTCGCCCTTCTTGAGCACGTGGTCGGGGCTGCCGACCTCGACCACCTCGCCCATGAACTCGTGGCCGAGGATGTCGCCCTTCTCCATGGTCGGCATCTGCCCGTCCATCAGGTGCAGGTCGGAGCCGCAGATGGCGCAGGCGGTCACGCGCAGGATGACGTCGCGCCGGTCCTCGATCGCCGGATCGGGCACCGTCTCGCAGCGGATGTCGTTCCGTCCGTTCCAGCATAGGGCGCGCATGGGAAAACTCCGTTCCAGTGCAGTGCCGCCGCAACGCCGGCAGACGCCGTTCGGTGTGACGGGAGCCGATCACGCTTCGGCGCGTTCGAGCCGACACACCGCGACAGGAGTGGAACATGACCATGGAACACAGGCGGCTCGGACGCTCCGGCTTCCAGGTGCCGGTGCTGAGCTTCGGCACCGGCACCTTCGGCGGCAAGGGCGAGTTCTTCCAGGCCTGGGGCTCGTCGGACGTGGACGAGGCGTCCCGTCTGGTCGACATCTGCCTCGAAGCGGGGCTGACCCTGTTCGACAGCGCCGACATCTATTCAGCGGGTGCCGCGGAGGAGGTGCTGGGGCAGGCGATCAAGGGCCGGCGTAACCAGGTGCTGATCTCGACCAAGGCCACCTTCCGCTCGGGCGACGACCCGAACGCGGTGGGCTCGTCGCGCTACCACCTGATCGACTCGGTGGAGAAGTCGCTGCGGCGGCTCGGCACCGAGCACATCGACCTGTTCCAGCTGCACGGGTTCGACGCCAAGACGCCGGTGGAGGAGACGCTGTCGGCGCTGGACGACCTCGTGCGTGCGGGCAAGATCCGCTACGTCGGCTGCTCGAACTTCTCCGGCTGGCATCTGATGAAGTCGCTGGCCACGGCGGAACGCTACAACCTGCCGCGCTACGTGGCGCACCAGGCGTACTATTCGCTGATCGGCCGCGACTACGAGCAGGAGCTGATGCCGCTCGGGATCGACCAGGGCGTGGGCGCGGTGGTGTGGAGCCCGCTCGGCTGGGGCCGTCTGACCGGCAGGATCGGACGCAACAAGCCGATCCCCGCCGGGTCGCGGCTGAACACGGCGATGGTGACCGAGGCCGGGCCACAGGTGTCCGACGAGTACCTGTACCAGGTGGTCGACGCGCTGGAGGCGGTGGCCGCCGAGGTGGAGAAGACCGTGCCGCAGGTGGCGCTGAACTGGCTGCTGCAGCGGCCCACGGTGGCGAACGTCATCATCGGCGCGCGCAACGAGGAGCAGCTGCGGCAGAACCTGTGCGCGGTCGGCTGGAACCTGACGCCTGAGCAGGTGGGAACGCTGGACAAGGCGAGCGCGCGGCCGAAGCCCTACCCGTACTGGCACCAGGACGGGTTTTCCGAGCGCAACCCGCCGCCGGTCTGAGCCGGGGAAGCCGCTATCATGAAGTGCTATCAGCTGCCGCGCGCGACCGCGATCGACGACCTCGTGCTGACGGAGCGCGAGCGCCCGGAGCCCGGGCCCGGGCAGATCCTGGTGCGGATGCGGGCCTGCTCGCTGAACTACCGCGACCTCATGGTGGCGACCGGGCGCTATGGCGGCGGTCCGCCGGCGCCCGGGCTGGTGCCGTTGTCGGACGGCGCAGGCGAGGTCGAGGCGGTGGGCGAGGGGGTGTCGCGGGTCGCGGTCGGGGACCGCGTCGCCGGCAGCTTCTTCGCCACCTGGCGGGACGGGCCGCCGCTGCCGGAGCATCACAGGCATGCCCTCGGCGGCTCGGTGGACGGGGTGCTGGCGGAATACCGGCTGTTCGATGGGGAGGCGGTGGTGCGGGTGCCGACGCATCTCGGTTTCGAGGAAGCGGCCACCCTGCCCTGTGCCGGGGTCACCGCCTGGAACGCCCTGTTCGCGGGAACGCCGCTGCTGGCGGGACAGACCGTGCTGACCCTGGGCACTGGCGGGGTGTCGATGTTCGCGGTGCAGTTCGCACGGGCGGCCGGCGCGCGGGTGATCGCCACCTCCTCGTCGGACGCGAAGCTGGAGCGGCTGCAGGCGCTGGGGGTCGAGGCGGCGGACTGCATCAACTACCGCACCCTCCCGGACTGGGAGCGGGAGGTGTGGCGCCGCACGGACCGGCAGGGGGTGGACCACGTGGTGGAAGTGGGGGGTGCCGGCACCCTGCCGCGCTCCATCGCAGCCACACGGAGCGGGGGTGCGGTGAGCCTGATCGGCGTGCTCACCAGCGGGCAGATCGACCCGACCGCGCTGCTGCACCGCTCGGCGACCCTGCGCGGCGTGTATGTCGGCTCGCGGGCGATGTTCGAGGCTATGAACCGGCTGGTCGACGTCAACCGGATCCGGCCGGTGATCGACCGGGTGTTCCCGTTCGACGAGGCGAAGGACGCATACCGGGCGCTGAGCCAGGCGGATCACGTGGGGAAGATCGTGATCCGGATCGACTGAGCTGCGACCGGTTCAGGTTCGTTCGCCGGGACGACGTGTTCGCCCAGGTCATGTCCGACCGGAGGCGCCGAAAGGTCGTCCTCTTGTCGAAACCATTTCCGGGGTTTGCCAGGCGATCGCAGCCCGGCAGCTCGGAAGTGACGACATCGTATCGATCGTCGGGGGCGGTATGACCCGCCGCCGGGCGGGCGACGTATGTGGCCACCGGTGCATCGCTCCGACGCATCGATCTCGTCATTCGTCGTCGTCCTTCCGGCTCGAAGGAAAACGTGTCGCGACGCTCGCGACGACGTCCTCGACGATGTCGTGCGGTTCCTGCGGCGCTTCGACGCCAGACAGGACAGCGACGCAGGCAGGGTGTCCGGCGGCGACGTCGAGGCGCCCGGCCCGGTCACGCAGCAGGCCACCCCGAAGCGCTCCAACCAGTGCGCCACCCCTCGACCGCACAACGTGACACCACCTGCTTCAGGCCCGCCTCGCGGCGTGCCCGATGCTGCTTCTTCCACATCTCGCCTCCGATCCGCCCCGCCAGACGGACCATGGTGACCTCACCGGAGAGATGGGGCAGGCAGCAGAGGGCCGCTCAGACAGGTTGTAGGACCCTGACCCGCCGCAGGTGCAGAGGACTGTTCTGCTTCAGGGTGATCCTTACGTAACGCGCAACGACTTCCTCGGCAAAGACGAAACACGCAGGCCTTGCCGGGTCACTCGAAACGATAGTGTTATCGGACTTCTCTACTTGAACATTCCAGTCAATATCGTCTACAGACGTTTCGATCACAAACCGATGGAAACGATCAACTGCAACGCGATTGAGAATCTCGACGGCTGTGATCGGGCACAGCTCAAGCAGATCGATTTTCCACCAGGGATGTTCTTCGGTGCCAGTGTGGAACGCGTAGTCGCCCGCCAAACTCTTGGCCGTTGCATTGCTGGCATCCGCCTCCGGCGTCTTGCCCTCAGACCATCGTGACAAGCTGCTTTGGGTTGCAGGTTTGCCGAATGCCCGGTCAACGAATTCGGGCGAGGCACCCTGATCTCTTGGAGGCAGTTTCGAGGCATCAGTCCCTAGCGCGGCGGCCAGATCGGCTGCGCTCTCATGCTCAAGTTGGGGACACAAAAATCCATCCGTCATGAGGAAAGCGCCACCATTGGACGCGACGAATGCCTTGATGTAGCGACTGCCGCCCAACACGGGATGAGCGAGCAGCCGATCCGCGCCCAACCGCTCGTCGCTGATATTCAGGAACGGACGGAAGCGCAGCAGTGACGTATCGGCGAACTGGGAAAACTCCTCCATGTTGAAACCGAGTCTGTGAGCTACCGTAGGTAGGAAGGCTTCACAATAGGGCCACTGCTTGAGCTTTCCGTCCGCAAACTCTCCGGCCAACAGAACGCGATAGTCGTATAGAGCGTCGATCAATCGGCCTGACGCGATTATTGCCGGGATCAGGGCCTGCCAAGCCTCGCCTTGCTCCGCAATTTCACCTACCGACGGAAATGCCCAATGATTATCCTCTCGAATCTTTTGTAGATCATGTACGACCATATCAATCTGTCGAGAGGCACAATCAGCAACGATGACATCCAAGTCACACTTGATTAACGCATCGTACTCGATCATCAGGTAATACTCGAAACCTGGATAAGATTTTCTCAAATAATACAGCAGATAATCTGCATTCCACCAAAGGCTTCTGTCATTCGGCACGCTTGGCAGAGATAAACTCGTGAAATCATCTGTGTGGGGGATCTTGAAATAGGGGGAAACGTCGATCGGACCTCTCGTTTCATCAACCGCGACGAAGAATGCACCCGAACGACTTGATTTCCGAGCGATCTCGGCAACTTCGGCGACGTGCTCGTCCCAAACGTGAGTTCTCAAGACGGTCAGATAGGCCGGCATACACTTCTACCCATTCACAAGCACAGATCGCTTGGTTCCGTTGTTTGTCACGCGATGTGCGTGACTTCTGGAGGATTCCTGAGATTTATCGGCGCAAGAGAGTAATAACGCAAATGCGTCCGCCTGTGGGCTTCCGAGCATGAAGGCCTGACCGAGACATGGGTTTGCGAGGCTTTGCAGTATAGGTCCTTCCGCCGCGACAACGCCCAGCTTGCGATTGACCGGAAGGATTACCACACCTGCCCGCGCGACGGGCGGATGAGGTGTTTCTGGACTGTCGGGGATCTCGTGTGTGGGTGGACCTGATGGAACAGGAGAACCCCTGACACGGCCCGATGCAAAGAGCCTTCGATACCGGACCCGCTGCTGGACCGGATTGGGGACCACGAGGGTCCGTGGGGTGCCCGGGACGGAGCTGGCGGCGTCGGCAAGATCGCCGGATGACACGCGGTCCGAAGCAGCCATCCTGGAAAGACACGCTCCCTTGCCGAGGCCGTAGGCGGGCAGCGCCCTGCAGCTCAAGGTCTGGCTGCCTGGGATCAGCCCTATGGTATGGCGGCGCCTGCCAGTGCCGGGCACTTCTACCCTGCACGAGTCGCACGGCGTCATCCAGGTCGCGATGGGCTGGGAGGGCATTCACCTTTATCTGTTCTGTGGCGCGGCGATCAGGATGATGAGTGCGCGGCAATCAGGATGGTTTGTCGCGATCGCGCTTGGGTGATGAATGTCGCGCCAGGATGTCGCTGGCAAGTGGTCAGGGCAGACGGGGATCGGGAGGGCTGCGTTTCAGCCTTCGTGCCGGTCGGTGTCGCTGCCTTCGCGGCCGTCAGATGTCCCTTCCGTCTGGTCGCGGAGCGCGGTCGGTAGCTCGACGATAATTGAATGGTATACGAGGCGGTCGACAGCCGCGACTGTCATGGCGGGATTACCGAATACTTCATGCGGCTATTGACGTTGAATGGGTAATTTGAGCGGGATCAGCTTGGAGCGTGACAGGCTGGCCTGTGGTTGAGCAGCGCTTCGACGCCAGACAGGACGGCGACACAGGCAGGGTGTCCGACGGCGACGTCGAGGCGCCCGGCCCGGTCACGCAGCAGGCCACCCCGAAGCGCTCCAACCAGTGCGCCACCCCTCGACCGCACAACGTGACACCACCTGCTTCAGGCCTGCCTCGCGGCGTGCCCGATGCTGCTTCTTCCACATCCCTCCTCCGATCCGCCCCGCCAGGCGGACCATGGGCAGCCTGCTCGCCTTTGTCCTGGGCGCCGACATCGACGACAGCATGCCGTTCGAGGAGCTGCTCGACGGCATCCCGCCGGGAGATCGTCTTGCGAGGGCCAAGTGCGGAGTCGATGTCCGCCACGCCTTCACCAGCTTCAGCAAGCCGCAGAACAGGTTTCGAAAGGCGCTCCTGGTCCCGCACCGCAGGTGCTGCGACGCATCCCGACATGCGCGCCGTAGAGCAGGCGCGGCGGGCGGCTTGCCGCAGGGCTCCAGGCACACCCGCATCGCGAGACTGCCGGGGCGGGGTGTCACGCGGCCCTGGAAGGATCGCCGCGGTGGGGCTACCATCGGCGCGGGAAGCGGGGATCCGTGGTTGATGTCGTATTCGTCGGGGCAGGTCGAACCGGGCCGCGCGGTGGTCCACGCCTTCGATGCGGTGCGGGCCCATACCGAGACGCTGAGCGCCGCCTTGCAGCCCGAGGACCAGGCGATCCAGTCGATGCCGGACGCCAGTCCGGTGAAGTGGCACAGAGCGCACACCACCTGGTTCTTCGAGCAGTTCGTGTTGCTGCCGCGCGATCCGCACTATCGCGCCTACGACGACGGCTTCTCCTTCCTGTTCAACTCCTATTACGAGACGCTGGGCGCACGGTATCCGCGGGCGACCCGCGGGCTGGTGACCCGACCGGGTGCGGCGGAGGTCGGCGCCTACCGCGCCTTCGTGGATGACGGCATGCGGGCGCTGCTGCGGGCGGACCGCTCGGCCGGGCTCGACCGACTGGTGACGCTGGGTCTGCATCACGAGCAGCAGCACCAGGAACTGCTGGTGACCGACATGCTGCACGCCTTTGCGCAGAACCCGCTTGCCTGGCGCGACGGGGGTCTGGCGGTGCTGCCGGGCTGGACGTCGTCACCGGGGGCAACCGGGCCGACGCGGTTCCTGGATCGGCCGGGCGGGCTGGTCGAGGTCGGCCATGACGGGCAGGGGTTCGGGTTCGACAACGAGTTCCCCCGCCACCGGGCGCTGCTGCAGCCGCACGCGCTGGCCAGCCGGCTGGTGCGCAACGTGGAATGGCGGGCGTTCATGGAGGAGGGCGGCTACCGCACCGCCTCGCTGTGGATGTCGGATGGCTGGGCGCTGGCCCACCGGGAGGGCTGGGACGCGCCGATGCACTGGCGCCCGGACGGCGAGGGCGGCTGGCTGACGGTGACGCCGGCCGGGCTGGAGCCGGTGGATCCGGAGCAGCCGGTGCGACACGTCAGCTGGTACGAGGC
>CAXTVX010000106.1:0-8269 GCA_964247755.1 uncultured Acetobacteraceae bacterium
GCACGAAGAAGGTGCTGATGTGGTGGGTGGCGGCGATGTCGAGGAACTGGTGGATCCGCCCGAGGAAGCCGTCCGGATCCTGGGCATACAGCGCGTCGTGCAGGAACACGCGAACGGTGTTCATGCCGATCGCCTCGGCGTAGCCGAGCTCGCGGTCGATTGTCGTCGGGTCGAAGGTGGCGGCCTGCCACATCTCGAGCTGGTTGACGGCGGTGGAGGTCACGTAGACCGGCCCGACCCGCCAGGGCTGCTGCTTGTACCATGCCTTGGCCCGCGCCGCGGTCCAGCGGCCGGCAACGGTGCTGCTCGTATCCGTCGACAGCGCGGCACCTCCTGCCTCCTGCGCTGCCGCGTTCCTGACGCGACTGGCGATCAGGCTCGCGGCCGTCATCGCCATTACCGACCGTCTGTTGAAGAGAGTCATGGTTTCCTCCTGCCTGCGCGGACGCTGCCCTGCGGCTTCGCCCGGCGCGTCTGTGCGCGCCGCGGCAGGTAATCCGACATGTCTGACAAATACAATGCAAAATAGGAAACGTTAATGTCTCATTAAAAAGATGCCGCCTCGTCGGTCTGCCTCCGAAGCCAGTCCAGCGTCCCCCGGGCCGCCGCCCGCCCGGTGGCGATCGAGGCCTGCAGCAGGTAGCCGCCGGTCGGCGCCTCCCAGTCCAGCATCTCACCGGCGACGAAGGTGCCGGGGCGTGCGCGCAGCATGAAGCGATGGTCGACCGCCTCGCGCCGCACGCCACCCGCGGTCGAGATCGCCCGGTCGATCGGCGCCGGCGCGGTCAGGACCACCGGCACCGCCTTGACCAGCGATGCGAGGGCAGCCGGATCACGTGGCGGGGGCACGTCGCCTCCCTCGCGCAGCAGCGCAGTGGCAACCGGGCTCAGGGACAGCGCCTTGCGCAGCGTGTTGGACAGGCTTTCCCGGCTGCGCACCCGCGCCAGCCGCGCGGCCAGCGCGTCGCGATCGAGGTCCGGCCGCAGGTCGAGCAGCATCCCGGCGCTGCCGTCGGTGGCGATCGCGTCGCGCAGCGCCGCCGACAGCGGATAGACCGCACCGCCCTCCAGCCCGTCTCGCGTGACCACCACGTCGCCGCGCGCCACGACCCCGCCGAAATGCAGTCCCACCGACTTCAGCGGCACGCCGGCGTGCCGGTCGCGGAAGCTCGCCGACCAGGTGGTGCTGAACCCGCAATTGCTCGGCCGGAACGGCGACACCGCCACCCCCGCCGCCTCAAGCAGCGGCGCCCAACCGCCATCGGAGCCAAGCCTGGCCCAGCTCGCCCCGCCCAGCGCCAGCAGGAGGGCGTCCGGTTGCAGCCGCTCGGTTCCGTCCGGACCCTCGACCAGCAGCGCGTCCGGCTCCAGTCCCACCATCCGGCAGCGCGTGCGGATCCCGACGCCGAGTCGGTCCAGGCGCCGGAGCCAGGCGCGCAGCAGCGGCGACGCCTTCATCGCTTGCGGGAACACCCGCCCGCTGGTCCCGGTGAAGCAGGGCTGCCCGAGCTCCTCGCACCACGAGCGCAGCGCGTCCGGCCCGAACGCCTCGACTGCCGGACGCAGCCAGGGCTCGGCCGCGCCGTAACGCGACAGGAACCGCTCGATCGGTTCCGAATGGGTCAGGTTGAGGCCGCCGCGGCCGGCGAGCAGGAACTTGCGCCCCGGGCTCGGCATGCGCTCGATCAGCGTGACCGACGCCTCCGCGCCCAGCATCTCGGCCGCCGCCAATCCGGCCGCCCCGCCGCCGACCACCACGACGGAGGGCCGCATCCGGCTCCCGTCAGCCACCGTGCAGGGCGGCGAGACGATGCGCCGCCTCGATCATGTCCGCCTCCGGGCCGCAATAGCTGAAGCGGACGAAGCGGTGGCCACGCGCCGCGTCGAAGTCGATACCCGGCGTGGCCGCGATCGCCGCCTCCTCCAGCAGCCGGGCGCAGAACGCGTCGCTGTCACCGGTCCCCTCGGGCAGCTCGGCATAGATGTAGAACGCCCCCTGCGCCGGCAGCAGACGGGGCAGGCCGGCCTGCGGCAGAATGTCCAGCAGGTGCGCCCGCGAACGGCGATAGGCCTGGAGGTTGGCCTCGATCTCGTCCGTGCCCTCGAACGCCGCTTCCGCCGCCACCTGCGAGATGTGCGGGGCGCTGATGAACAGGTTCTGCTTCAGCCGCAGCACCGGCGCCACGAGGTCGTCGGGCAGCACCGCCCAGCCGACTCGCCAGCCGGTCATGCTCCAGTACTTGGAGAAGCTGTTGATCACCAACGCACTGTCGCTGTACGCGCTGGCGGTGGAGGGTGGCCCGTCCCAGTTCAGCCCATGGTAGATCTCGTCGCTGACCAGGCGCACGCCGTTTGCGTCGCAGAACTGTGCCAGCGCCGCCAGCTCCGGCGCGTCCAGCGTGGTACCGGCCGGGTTGCACGGGCTCGCCACGATCAGCCCGTCCGGCAGCCCTTCGGCCGTGTCGGCCATCGCCTGCAGCAGGGCGACGCTCGGCTGGTAGCGCGTCTCCGGCCCCGCCTCGATCACCACCGGGCGCATGCCGAGCGCATGCAGGATGTTGTTGTAGGGCGGGTAGTACGGGCTTGCCATGGCGATGCGGTCGCCGGGATCGAACGCGGCCAGGAACGCCAGCAGGAAGCCGCCCGACGCCCCGGTGGTGACCACGATCCGCGAAGGCGACACCGTCACGCCATAGCTGGCGAGGAGGTGCGCCGCGATCCGCTCGCGCAGCGACAGCAGCCCGAGCGCCTCGGTGTAGCCGAGCGGCAGGCCCCGGCCGAGCGCCCGCTGTGCCGCCGCGACCGCCGTTGCCGGCGCGCCGGTAGCCGGCTGCCCGACCTCCAGCCGGATCACCCGCGGGTCGCCGGCCCGGCGCCTTGCCTCGCGTCGGTTCGCCCGCGCCACCACCTCCATCGCCAGGAACGGCGGCAGCGAGGCGCCCGTACCCTGCTTCAGCCGCGGCGTCGGAGGACGCGCCGGCTCATTCACTGCGTGTGGCGAGGCCGTTGCCGCGCGGGTCGGCGGTGGCAGTGCAGCTCGCATGGTCGTCCGGGCCGTTCGGGCAGGCGATGGCGTTGACCCGGCCGGTCTCGGTGACGGGTGCGGTGGGCGCCCCGTGCAGGGCGTTCGCCGTGGCCTGCGCCACCGCGTCGGCGGCCTGGTTCTGCCCGGAGCCTGCCACCGCCGCGCGGACGCTGCCGGCACCTGGGTTCCAGGCGATCGCGGCCGCCAGCAGCGGCAGCGGCACGCGCGCCGGCGAGGCGCCCAGCACGATCCCGGTGCGCCCGGCGATGCGGCCGGTGCCGAACAGGTTGTCCATGGTCAGCGCGCACGCCACCGCGCCGCCATGGCGGTCGATCACGGCGAAGCTGGTGGAGGCCGGCAGGCGACGCAGCGTGCCGCCGCCCGGCTGTTCCAGCAGCGCCTGCGCTTCCGCGGCATAGTCCCCGTTGTTGCCCTGGCTCGGATGCGCGACACGCCAGGCCGCCACCGTGCCCTGCGCGACCTCGCCACCGGCAGCACCCGCTGCACCGAACGCCGCCGCGGCGCCCAGCCCGCCATCGGCCGGCGGCGGCAGGAAGGCGACGCGGTCGCGCCCCGCCTGCACCACCAGCGGCCGCGACTGCGCCGGCACGGCGTTGCGCAGGTCGGCGCGCGACAGCCCCGCCCCGGCGACCTCGCCGCCCTCGACGTACTCCTGTGACAGCAGGCCGGTATAAAGGTCGCCCACCCCCGCCAGCGCCACGCGGTCGAGCGAGCCGGCGAGGTCGGGCTGCAGCAGCTGGTCGCCGGCGCCGATCGTGGTGCCGTCATGGCTGAAGATCGACGCCGCCATCGGGTCGGCCAGCAACGGCCCGCTGACCGCGGCGAGATCGTCGGCAAGCGCCTGCGACACGGTGATGCCGGAGCGCGCCAGACGCGCCGCCGGTTTGGCCACGTCGTCGAACGAGACGCTGCCGTAGCGCGCCTGCATCAGGAACAGCCCACGCGCGGTCATCGGCACCGAGGCCGGACGTCCGCCGGCGCCAGGCGCTTCGGTTCCGGGAACCGGCACGAACAGGAACGCGTCCGGTGCCGCGCTGCCGGCGCGATAGGCGAGGCACGCGCCGCCGCCGCCGAGCGAGGCGCGCGAGGGCAGCGTCACGGCCAGCGCCAGGCCCACCGCCGCCGCCGCGTCGGCCGCGTTGCCGCCGCGCGCCAGCACCTCGCGCCCGGTCAGCGCCGCCACCGGCTCGTCGGCGACCACCCGGCCGATATAGCCGCTGAGGTAGGGCGAAGGCGGCCCAGCCACCAGCGTGCGCACCTTCTGCACGCTGCCGCAGCCAGCGAGCAGCACCGCCAGCGACACGGAGAACAGTTGCGGCATCAACCGTGCCGATCGGTTGCCCGAGGCCGGATGGGGGTTGGGCACGCCGCTCTCCACACGCAATCATCACCGGCAGGACATCGTCCGGGCGGACCGTTTCTGCCGCCGCAGCCCATAACCGGCTTCCGGCAGCGCGGCAACCGCCGCCGCCTCGCAGCACCCGGGCGGCGATGCTACATCCCTCGTCCCCGCACCAGGCCGGAGAGCGCGTTGCCCCCCATCACCCTCCCGTTCCACCCGCGTCGCCCGGCCTGCGTCCTGGCGGCCGCCGTGGCGCTGCATCTCGGCCTCGGCCTCCTGGCAGGAGGCGCGGCGTGGGCACAGGATGCGCCCCGGTCGGTGCCGGTCCAGTCGGTGCCGACCTCCTTCACCCCGGCGCAGCGGAGCGAGATCGTCGCGATCCTGCGGAACGCGCTGCGGACCGACCCCACCATCCTCGGCGACGCGATCACCGCCCTGCGCGCATCGGAGCAGCAGAAGCAGCAGGTTGAGGCGACCGGCGCGCTGCAGGCCAACCGCCAGGCCCTGTCCGGCCAGCCGGGCGACGCGATCCTGGGCGACGCCGCCGGCGACGTCACGGTGGTCGAGTTCTACGACCCGCGCTGCCCCTACTGCCGCAAGGTGCTGCCCGACCTGCAGGCGCTGCTCGACGGCGACCACCGGGTGCGCCTGGTGGAGAAGCTGATCCCGATCCTGGGCCCGAACAGCGTGCTGGACGCCCAGGCGATCCAGGCCGCCTCGCTGCAGGGCCGCTACGGCGCGATGCAGCGCGCGCTGATGACCGACAGCGGGGCCCCGGGCCCGGAGCGCATCCGCACCCTGGCGGCGTCGGCCGGGCTGGACGTGCCGCGGCTGCTTCGCGACATGAACTCGCCCGCGGTGACGGGGGTGCTGAGCCGCAACGTCCAGCTCGCCCAGGCGCTGCACCTGACCGGCACCCCCACCTTCGTCATCGGCGACCAGGAGATCCCGGGCGCGGTCGAGCTTCCCGACCTGCGCCAGGCGGTGGCGGCCGAGCGGCGCACGGTGCGATAGCGGCTCGGGCCGCCGCATCGCCCGGCAGCTACGGCCTCGCCGCCAGCTCCCCTTCCCGACCTGTCCGGACCGGACGCCTAGCGCACCGTGACCCGGACCTCGGGCTGCGTCACCGCGGCGTCGCTGGAGGCGGTCATCTCGACCTGCGACGACGACGCGCCGGCGGCCACGATCGTATCCGCCACCATCCGCCCGCGATGCCTGGCCGCGTCGGCGAGAACCAGGGCCTGCGCCTGCGGCGTGCCCTTCGCCGGCACCACCGTTTCCACCCGGAACAGCGCCAGCGGCTTTCTCGCCAGCGCCTGCCGGACGATGGTGGACAAGGCGGGTTGCCAGTCCTCCGGACCGGTGCCGAACCGCACCAGCGCCAGCGGCGGCGGGAGCGGCCGTCCCGGTGGCGGCGGCGGGACGTGCGGCACCGGCTTGCGGTCGGCGCGGGCGTCGAAGGTGCGCTGGTCGACCAGCTTGCAGCCCCCCAGCACTCCCAGCACGGCCAGCAGCAGCAGCGCCCGCGTCCGGCCGGAAGCCGCCTGCCCCGACGCGGCGATCGGGATGCGGTGCGTCAGGGCGATGGCGTGCATGATGCACAAAGCCTCGCAGGAAGCCCTGAGCCTCGCAAGCGCGGCCGCCGCCGGTTCCCCCAGGTGCCGGGTTGCCGCGGGCTGCCCTTCCCTCCTATGACCGCCCGACTGCCGCCCGGACAGCTGTTGCCGGAAAGGGAGGAAGACCCGCGAATGGAGCGCCCCGCCCAGCAGGACGAGCCGGACCCCCGCCATGGGCCCCGCCGCTCCTCGCGACCAGGCACCGGTGCGCCCTCGGCCAACCTTCTCGCCGCCCGGCTGTGCCATGCGGTCGCGGCCGAAGGGCCGGGTGAGCCGCCGGATACCGGCATGGCGCCCGCGGCGACCGTGCTGTGGAGCCGGTTCCTCCGCTACGACGTCGCCGACCCGTCCTGGCCCGACCGCGACCGCTTCGTGCTGTCCTCCAGCCGGTTCCTGCCGCTGCTGCGCGCCCTGCTGCGGCTTACCGGCCACGACGCGGTGCCCTCCGGCTGCGCCTTCGGCCGCCATCCGGCGATCGAGACCGCGTCCGGCCCGCCCGGGCAGGGCTTCGCCGCCGCGGTAGGCATGGCGATGGCGGAGCGGGCGCTGGCCGGGCGCTTCGGCCGCACCCTGGTCGACCACCGCACCTGGGTGCTGGCCTGCGAGACCGACCTGGCCGCCGGCGTGTCGCTGGAAGCGGCGTTCCTGGCGGGCCGCATGGAGCTGGACAAGCTGGTCGTGCTGTCGGACGCGGCCGGCGGGCCCGACGGCGGAGCCGAGGCGATGACCCGGTTCGCCGCCTCCGGATGGGCGGTGCGCCAGGTGGACCGGGACGACCCCGAGGCCCTTGCCGCCGCCATGCTGCGCGCGATGCGGAACCGCCGCCCGACCCTGCTCGCCTGCCAGCCGGTCGCTGCCGGAGCCGGCACCCGCCAGCCCGGACGCCCGCCTGGTCCGCACTGGAGCCCATCCCTTGCGGACCCGGACGCGGAGGCCGGCTGGGCCGCCTGCGGGCAGCGCGGGACCGGCACGCGCCGCGCCTGGCTGCGCCGCCTGGCCCGCCACCGGCTGCACGACGAGTTCGCTCGCGCCGTGGCCGGCCGCCTGCCCACCGACTGGCGCCAGGGCTGGACCGGCGGCTGGAGCCGGCATCGGGACCAGGACGGGTCCGCCACCTCGCCCTTCCCCGACGGAACGCTCGGCACCGCCCGCACCGGCCTGGCGCTGCTGTGCGGGCTGC
The DNA here is from genome assembly GCA_964247755.1 of uncultured Acetobacteraceae bacterium. Lineage (GTDB taxonomy): Bacteria > Pseudomonadota > Alphaproteobacteria > Acetobacterales > Acetobacteraceae > Lichenicola. The sequence continues at coordinate 7,185 of CAXTVX010000106.1, forward strand.
TGCCGGAGATGATGACGCTGCATTCCCGCGCCGGCACCCGCTTCGCCGCCGCCCTGCCGCAGGCCGACGGCCAGTCCGCCACGGCACGGGCGGTCCGGCACCTCGCCTGCGGCGTGCAGGAGCACGGCATGGCGGCGCTGACCAACGGGCTGTCCCTGCACGGCGGCGCGCGTCCGGTGCTGGGCGCCTCCGTGGTGTCGATCGACCGGATGCGTCCGGCGCTGCGCCTGGCGGCGCTGATGGGCCAGCCGGTGATCTACCTGCTCGGCGACGACGGGCTGCAGCCCGGCGCCGACGGTGCCGGCTGGCAGCCGGTGGAGCAGCTCGCCAGCCTGCGCGCGATGCCCGAGGTGGCGCTGTTCCGCCCCGCCGACCACGCCGAGATGGTCGCCTGCTGGGAGCTGGCGCTGCACCGCGACGCCGGCCCGAGCCTGATCGCGGTGTCCTCCGCCCTGTCTGGAGATGATCCCGCGGCGCCGCTGCCGCAACGATCCTGCGCCCGCGGCGGCTACCTGCGCGCTGCCGCGGACGGGCCGCGCCTGGCGACGCTGATCGCCACCGGACCGGAGGTGGCGGTGGCGCTCGATGCGCGCGCGCTGCTGGCGCAAGCGGGAATTTCTGTTGCGGTGGTATCGCTGCCGTGCTGGGAACTGTTCGCGGCGCAGCCGGCAGCCTATCGTGCGGAGATCCTGGGCGAGGTGCTGCGGATCGGCATCGAGGCGGCGTCCGGCTTCGGCTGGGAACGCTGGCTCGGCGCCGACGGCATCTTCATCGGCATGGACGGCTTCGACACCGGGCCCGACGGCCCGCCCCGCCGGACCGGCATCACGCCGGAGCAGGTGGCGGCGCGCGTGCACCGGCGGCTGGGGTCGGTTCGTCCGGGACCGATCGGTCGCGACACAGGTTTCGTTTGAGAAGGAACAGCATTCCCATGGCAGTCAAGCTCGCCATCAACGGCTTCGGACGGATCGGCCGCCTGGTCCTGCGCGGCATCATCGAAAGCGGCCGCACCGACGTCGAAGTGGTCGCGATCAACGACCTCGGCTCGGTCGCCGACAACGCCCACCTGCTGCGCTACGACAGCG
>CAXTVX010000107.1:0-8232 GCA_964247755.1 uncultured Acetobacteraceae bacterium
GGTCCGGAACCGTGGGCCCGGAGCCGATCACCGACGGGTCGTCCCCCGGCACGTCCGACACCACCAGCGTGAGCAGCGCCGCCGGTGCAGCCGCCTCGGCCAGCCGGCCGCCCTTGATCGCCGACAGGTGCTTGCGCACCGCGTTCATCTCGTGGATCGGCGCCCCGCTGCGCAGCAAGGCGCGGTTGACCGCCTGCTTGTCGGCGAGATCGATCCCGTCGGCCGGCAGCCCCAGCAGAGACGAGGCGCCGCCGGACATCAGGCACAGCACGAGGTCGTCGGGCCCAAGCCCGCGCACCAGCTCCAGCATGCGCCGGGCGGCCTCCTCGCCGGCCGCGTCGGGCACCGGATGCCCCGCCTCGACCACCGCGATGCGGGCGGGCGAGCCGATGCCGTGGCCGTAGCGGGTGACCACCAGCCCGTCCAGGGGACTGTCCGCAGGCCAGTGCGCTTCCACCGTCGCCGCCATGGCGGCCGCCGCCTTGCCCGCGCCCACCACGACCGTCCGTCCGTGCGGCGGCGGCGGCAGGTGCGGCGGCAGGCACAGGTCCGCCGACACCGAGGCGACCGCCGCCTGGAACATCCGCATCAGCAGCGCCGTCTCCTGCCCGGCCATCGCCCGTCCTCCCGCGCGCTGCGCCCGCTAGGCCGCCGCCCCGCCGATCTCGTGGCAGGCCAGCTTCTCCAGCACGCGCACCATGGCGGAATGATCCCAGGCCGCCCCGCCACTGGCGGCGGCGGCGTTGAACAGCTCCTGGCAGGTCGCGGTGTTCGGCAGGCTGACCCCGAGCGTGCGGGCGCTGGCGAGGGCCAGGTTCAGGTCCTTCTGGTGCAGCGCGATCCGGAAGCCGGGCTCGAAGTTGCGGTTCACCATGCGCTCGCCGTGCACCTCCAGGATGCGCGACGCCGCGAAGCCGCCCATCAGCGCCTGCCTTACCCGCGCCGGGTCTGCACCAGCCTTGGACGCGAACAGCAGCGCCTCGCCGACCGCCTCGATGGTCAGCGCCACGATGATCTGGTTGGCGACCTTGGTGGTCTGGCCGTCGCCGTTGCCGCCGACCAGGGTGATGTTCTTGCCCATCAGGGCCAGGATCGGCCGGACCGCGTCGAAGGCGTGTGCCGCGCCGCCCACCATGATGCTCAGGCTCGCCGCCTTTGCGCCGACCTCGCCGCCCGAAACGGGGGCATCGAGATAATCGCAGCCGAGCGCGTTGATCCGGGTCGCGAACGCCTTGGTGGCGATCGGCGAGATCGAGCTCATGTCGATCACGATCTTGCCGGCCGACAGCCCCTCGGCGACGCCGTTACGGGCGAACAGTGCCGCTTCCACGTCGCCGGTGTCGGGCACCATGGTGATGACGATTTCCGAGCGTTCGGCGACCTCGCGGCCGGTGTCGCAGGCGGTCGCTCCCGCCTCCAGCAGCTCGAGCGGGATGTCCGAGAAGCTGTTCAGGAAGAGCGTGTGGCCGCCGTTGATCAGGTGGCCGGCCATCGGCCGCCCCATGACGCCCAGGCCAACGAAGCCGATGGTGCTCATGTGGTAATGTCCTCGTACAGGGAAACATGGCGGGCGGCCGCACGATAGGGTGCCAGCCAGTCCAGGCCGGACTGCGTCGTGCCGCGCGGTTTGTACTCGCAACCGATCCACCCGTCGTAGCCGAGCGCGTCGATCCGGTCGAACAGGTAGGGGTAGTTGATCTCTCCGGTGCCGGGCTCGTGCCGGCCAGGATTGTCCGCGACCTGAAGGTGACCGATCCGATCGAGGTGAGTCTCGATGCTCGTCGCCAGGTCTCCGTCCATGACCTGTGCATGGTAGATGTCGAACTGCAGCTTCAGGTTGCCGGAACCCACCTTGTCCAGGATCTCCAGTGCCGGCCGCGTGCGGTTGACGAAGAAACCGGGAACGTCACGAGTGTTGACGGGCTCCAGCACCATTGCGATGCCGGCGTCCTGCAACGCGTCGGCAGCATGGCGCAGGTTGTCGATCAGCGTCCGGCGGGCGATCGCATTGTCTGCCGCCGCAACGATGCCAGCCAGGCAGTTCAGGCGGGGGCATCGCAGCGCCGTCGCATAGCTGATCGCCCGACTGACACCATCGCGGAACTCGCTGACCCTGGTCGGATCACAGGCAATGCCGCGGTCGCCCGCGGCCCAGTTGCCGGCAGGCAGGTTGTGCAGGACAAGTTCGAGCCGGTTGGCCTCGAGCGCATCTGACAGCGCGCTCTTGTCGAACTCGTACGGGAACAGAAACTCGACAGCGCCAAAGCCGGCCTCGGCGGCGGCTGCGAACCGGTCGAGGAACGGCACTTCGGTGAACAGCATCGTCAGGTTGGCGGCGAAGTTCGGCATGGGTTCTCTGTCCTTGCGCGAGATCGTTCTACTAGGCCGGCTGGGGCAGCTTGGCCGCGACGCCCGGGCGCTCCATCTCCTGGCTTTTCCGAATGGAGAGAGCCGGATCGAGGCAGATGACCTCCTCGAACTCGTTGATGCTGTCGACCTCAAGGCCCATCGAGATGTTGGTCACGCGCTCAAGGATGAACTCGAGCACCACCGGAACCCTGTGCTCCGCCATCAGAGCCTCGGCACGGGCGAAGGCGTCCTTGAACTCGTTGGGACTCTTGACCCGGATCGCCTTGCAGCCGAGCCCCTCGGCTACCGCCACGTGATCGACGCCGTAGCCGGCGATCGCATCCCCATCCGGCTCGACGTTGATGTTCTCGAATGCGAGGCTGACCTCGAAGTCCATCTGGTAACCGCGCTGCGACTGCCGGATCAGGCCGAGATAGGAGTTGTTCACCACGACGTGCAGGTAGGGCAGCTTGTGCTGCGCGCCGACCGCCAGCTCCTCGATCATGAACTGGAAGTCGTAGTCGCCGGACAGCGCCACGATCTTCCTGTCCGGATCGGCCGCGCGCACGCCGAGTGCTGCGGGCAGGGTCCAGCCGAGCGGGCCAGCCTGGCCGCAGTTGATCCAGTTGCGCGGGCGATAAACCCGAAGGAACTGCGCGCCTGCGATCTGCGACAGCCCGATCGTGGTGACGTAGCACGTGTCGCGGTCCAGGACCTGGTTCATCTCCTCGTAGACCCGCTGCGGCTTCAACGGCACCTCGTCGAAGTGGGTGCGGCGCAGCATGCTGTTCTTGCGGTGCAGACAGGATGCCGCCCAGGCGGCACGGTCCGGCAGCGTGCCGGCCGCCCGCATCTCACGCGCCACCTCGACGAAACGGGCGAGTGCCGCCCCGGCGTCGGACACGATGCCGAAATCCGGGCCGAACACCCGGCCGATCTGGGTCGGTTCGATGTCGACGTGCACGAAGGTCCGGCCGCGTGTGTAGGTGTCGATCGAACCGGTATGACGGTTGGCCCAGCGATTGCCGATGCCCAGCACGAAGTCGGACTCCAGCAGGGTCGCGTTGCCGTAGCGGTGGCTGGTCTGCAGCCCGACCATTCCGGCCATCAGGGCGTGGTCGTCCGGGATCGTGCCCCAGCCCATCAGCGTCGGGATCACCGGGATGCCGGTCAGCTCGGCGAACTCGACCAGCCTCTCGCTCGCGTCGGCGTTGATGATGCCGCCGCCGGCGACGATCAGCGGCCGTTCCGAGGCGCACAGCATCGCCATCGCCTTTTCCGCCTGCGCCCGCGACGCGGCGGGCTTGTAGACGGGCAGACTGGCGTAGGTCTCCTCGTCGAACTCGATCTCCGCCATCTGCACGTCGATCGGCATGTCGATCAGCACCGGGCCGGGGCGGCCGGAGCGCATCACGTGGAAGGCCTGCTGGAACGTCATCGGCAGCTGGGCCGGCTCGCGAACGCAGACCGACCACTTGGTGACGCCCTTGGCCAGCAGCTCGATGTCGACTGCCTGGAAGTCCTCCTTGTGTAGCTTAGCGCGCGGCGCCTGTCCGGTGATGCACAGCATCGGAATCGAGTCGGCGATCGCGGTATACAGGCCGGTGATCATGTCCGTGCCGGCCGGACCCGACGTGCCGACACAGACACCGATATTGCCTGCCTTGGCCCGGCTGTAGCCGTCCGCCATGTGCGAGGCGCCCTCGACATGGCGGGCCAGGATGTGGCGGATCGATCCCCTGGCCCGCATCGCCGCGTAGAACGGATTGATGGCAGCACCAGGGACACCGAATGCGATCGTGACGCCTTCGCGCTCCAGCACACGTACCGCCGCCTCGACTGCCTTCATCCGGGCCATCGTTGATCCTCCCTGAGCGCCTTCGTTGTTGACGCCATGAACTCCCCTTCCTCTGCAACTACAACGAACGGGACGGGGTATTTCCGTATCGTGGAAACACGGGCAAAAAGCCAAGCCTTAGCAGTAAGATAACGGTTTCCGTCATCAGCATCCACGGCTATGATCCAATCTAAAGCGAGGAGCGGAGCGATGCCGGCACATCAAAAAACCTTGAGGCGTGGAGCTATGGCGATTAGCGGCTTCGGCGCACAGGCGAAGCCGGAGCGATCGGACCAAGTCCAGTCGCTGGTGCGGGCGCTGACCCTGATGAACCGCCTCGCGGCTGCCGACGAGGGAATGGCATTGACCGAGGTGGCGCAACAAGTCGGCTTGTCGTTGTCCACCACCCACCGGCTGCTCACGACCTTGGAGCAGGAGCGCTACGTGCACTTCGACCTGGAGCGGCGGCTTTGGTCGGTGGGCGTGCAGGCCTTCACGACCGGAAGTGCCTTCCTCAAGACGCGCAGCCTGACGGCGCTGGCGCGTTCACAGATGCGGATGCTGATGGAGCAGAACGAGGAGACCGTGAACCTCGCCGTGGTAGACGAGTTCGAGGCGATCTACCTGTTGCAGGTCGAGTGCCGCCATATGATGCGTGCCTTCGCCCGTCCTGGTGGCCGGGTGCCGTTGCATTGTTCCAGCGTCGGCAAGGCGCTGCTGTCGGCGATGCCGGATGGCGACCTCGCTCGGGTGCTGCACCGGCGTGGCATGCCGCGCCTGACCATAAAGACGATCAACACGACCGCCGCCTTGCGAAAGGATCTGGCACTGGCAAGACAGGTGGGATACGCGGTCGACGACGAAGAACATGCGGTCGGGCTGCGCTGCGTCGCGGCCGTCATATTCAACGAGAACCGTCACCCGGTCGCGGCCATCTCGGTGTCCGGGCCCTTGGTGCGAATCACCGACATACGCATCCCGCACCTAGGGTCTCAAGTGCGTCAGGCCGCTGACATCCTGACGGCGCAGATCGGCGGTGTTCTACCGGATTGGCGTCTTGCGACGTGATGAGACGACAGGACACGATGAACGTGGGTCGTGGACCAACATGAACCTGCCGGTGGTCAATCTCATCCGGAGTCTCGCCATTACGGTCGGTACTGCCGGCTTGGTCGGGGCCAGCGTCACGTCATGCCCGGACAATCCCGGGGCGCTGCTGCAGGCGTCCTGCGGCAACGGGTTCTGTCGGCGCTCGCGTCGGTGGTCCGCCTGCTCTCAATAAGAAGTTGCTGATCAAGCGTCCTGCGTGGTCCCAAACGCAACCCGGGCGCTTCTTGCAAAGCGGAAGCGGCTGAGGGAAGCGGAGACGATCTGGTTGTGACGGCAACGATGACGGAGGAGATCTCGGAGTTCGCCATGCCCGCGGCAGAAGCGGCCAGCTGCGTCATGATCCTTGAAGCCGCGCATGCGGCGGATCCTGCGTTTGACGCCTCGATGGTCCTGCTCCAGCCGGTTGTTCAAGTAGGCGCTGGTGCGGTGCCAGACCGTTTGGCCTAGCACGCTGCGGATCACCCTGGTGCAGGACCGGTGGTCCTCCGTCGTCACTCGCTTCGGAGGAAAGCCTCGGCCACCTTCATGTCGTGGTGCTCGCTGGGCCGGAAAGCCAATCAATCACGTCCGCAGCATTCCTGTCAGGTGGAAATACAGGATAAAACACGTGTTTGATCTGGCCGTTGTCGACCACAAGCGTGCAACGCTTCAGCAGCGTCATCCCGTCGACATCGAAGCATGGCAGCCGAAGCGCACGACTGAACTCAAGCCGCTCATCGGACAACAACGGGAACGGCAAGTGCAATCGTTCAGCGGCCTCACGCTGGTAAGCTGTATCCTGTGACGACAGGCCGAAAAGGGAGTCGACGCCCAAGCCCTTCAAGTCGGCGTAGTGATCCCTGAAGGCGCAGGATTGCGGTGAACAGCCTCGAGCGCCAGGGATCATGTCCCAACCGTCAGGATTTGGAGTTCCGGGACGGCCTGTTCTAGGGAAGATGTAAACTATTATCCGACCACGGCATTTCGATAGATCAACCAAAGGACCGGTCGTGGCGGGCAGCCGCACGGACGGAACATTCATACCCGGCAAGTGATCGGCCATCCCGTCGTTCCCGGGAACAGGAACTGTTGCCCAGTCGGGCGCGTCGACGCTGCTGTCCATCTTTACTACTCCCTAGGCGTCATGAGAAGTTGCATGGCCCGCTCACCAGACTATTGAGCGTCTTAGCACTACTTTGTCAGAACACGATGAGCAAGACGCTTACGACAGTGAGGACATCGGACCTGCGGTGTCGGTGCAAGAAGGGCGAAACGGCTTTCCTAACCGCTGGCAGGGTCGGTTGCGGCGGAGGACCCGAGATCCTTTCTCCCGCCTGCCTCGTCGAGGCGACAGGATTGCAGGAACGCGTAGGCGATCATCGTCATAACTGCGTGTCGATGCAGGCCGATCCAGAGTCGCCTTTTGAAGTGGTCTAGGCCGAGTTCTTCCTTTATCTGCTGGTGCGCCTGCTCGCAAATCCAACGCGCCTTGACCGAGGCCGCAAGCACCTTGAGTGCCGCGTCCGCAGGCAGGTTCGACAGGTAGTACTTCCGCTCCCCGTTTGATCGGTGCTCGCCGATCAGCCAGACTTCCTCGCCCGGTATGTGCTGGTTGCTCATGTCGCGGATGCGTTGCGTCAGGCCGTCGGCGAAGCGGATGCGCAATGCCGCGAACCGTGCTGCAAGACGTCGTTTGGTACCGCGGCGCCAGCTGATCGTCCGCCAGGTCGCAGCGCCGAGAACCGTGTGTGCGGCGACGGATTTGGCGTTCGGGACATGGCGCAGCCGCGGGCGTCCACGCCCGGTGATCGGAAACACCAGCATACATCGGCCGAGTAGACCTTCTGGTGGCGCGGGATCCCGACGGTCCAGGCAAACTCGCGTTCGCTGAGCGCCTGACGGAAAGGCGCGCTCAGTCCATATCCGGCATCGGCGAGCACGGAGCCGAACCGCGCAGCCGGTCGACCTCCTCAATCGCAATGGCGGTCTTGCTCCGGAACACCTGCTGTTCGTCCGGCACCCGTGCACGGGCCATCCGGTCCGGATCGCTCGTCCAGTTCTCGGGCAGGAACAGTCGCAGGGACGCGACACCGGGCACCTCGCCGCGGGCGAGGGTTGCCGACACCAGCGTCTGGCAGTTGGCGTTCTTGCCCAGGGTGGAGGTGTATTGCGGGGCCACGCCGACCAAATGGGTGCCCTTCTTGGGCAGGGCGGTGTCGTCGATCACCAACACGGCGTCGCTACCCCTGACCAGCCCCCACCGGGTGATCCGGATGAAATCTTAGTTCAGCGTGATGCCGAGCGCCGTGGCTGATCCGGTTGGACCTGATGGAACTGCGATCGGTGGCGTTCTCGACAGGACGGCCTCGGGTGCTGGTGGCCGGTAGCCCAGCGAGCTGTACGGACGCACCGTGTTGTAGTGTTTGCGCCATTGCTCGATCAGCACCTTGGCTTAGGCCAACGTGTTGAACGCCTCGCATGCCAGAAGCTCGTCGCGGAACTTGCCGTTGAAGCTCTCCACATTCCCGTTCGACCCTGTGATCGACATTTATGGTCGATCACGGCCGGGTCTCACCCCACGGACTACCCGGCTCGATGTACGCCGGCTTGGCGCCGAGCATGGTGATCCACGCCTTGACCGCCGTGGCCACGAACTCCGGTCCGTTGTCAGAGCGGATGTAGGCGGGCGTGCCCCGGCTGATGAACAGGTCCGTCAGCACGTCGATCACCTCCGTCGAGCCAAGCTTGCGGGCGATACGGATCGCCAAGCATTCGCGGCTGAACTCGTCCACCACGTTGAGGGCGCGGAACTTGCGGCCCTCGCGCGTGCGGTCCTCGACGAAGTCGTAGGCGCAAACGTGGTTCGGCCGGTCTGGCCGCAGCCGCAGGCACGAGCCGTCGTTTAGAGCATTTTCATTTTACGTGAACTCATAGCCTGAGTTGGTGAGGTAGTTGCG
>CAXTVX010000108.1:0-8202 GCA_964247755.1 uncultured Acetobacteraceae bacterium
CGCAGCTCGCTGATCACCCGGTTGGTGACCGCCTTGCGTATGCGCGCCAGCACCGGCGTCGCCTGCAGCATCTCGCGCGACACGTTCAGCGGCAGGTCCTCGGTGTCCACCACCCCCTGCACGAAGCGCAGCCAGGACGGCAGCAGGTTGGCCTCGTCGGTGATGAACATGCGCCTGACGTGCAGCCGCACCCGGCTTTCCCGCGTGGTTTCCACCGGCTCGAACGGCTTCATCCCCGGCACGAACAGCAGGGCGTTGAACTCCAGCGTGCCCTCGGCGCGCCAGTGCAGCGTCGCCCACGGCTTGTCGAACATGTGGCCGAGATGCTGGTAGAACTCGGTGTACTGTTCCTCGGTGACCTCGCTCCGGGACTTGCGCCACAGCGCCGTGCCCTCGTTGGCGGCGACCTCGTTGCCGTCGCGCGTGATGCTGATCGGCCAGGTGATGTGGTCCGCCCACTTGCGCACGATCGCCTCCAGCCGGTACGGCTCGAGGAACTCGTCCGCGTCGGACTTTACGTGCAGCACGATGTCGGTGCCCGGCAGCTCCCGCGTCGCCGGCGCCAGGGTGTAGGTGCCCTGTCCCTCCGACGACCAGCGCCACGCTCCGTCGTCGCCGACCCGGCGCGACACCACCTCCACCCGGTCCGCGACCATGAACGCCGCATAGAAGCCGACGCCGAACTGCCCGATCAGGCTCGGCCGCTCGTCCGGCTTCGCCTCCGCCAGGCTCTTCGTGATGTCCTGCCCGAACGCCCGCGTGCCCGACCGCGCGATGGTGCCGAGGTTCTGCGCCAGCTCCTCGCGGCTCATGCCGGTGCCGTCGTCGGACACCGTGAGCAGCCGCGCCTCCTTGTCCGGCACGATGCGGATCTTGGCGCCATCCGGCAGCGCCCGCGACGGGTCGGTCAGCGCCTCGAACCGCCTGCGGTCGGACGCGTCGGCGGCGTTAGCGACCAGCTCGCGCAGGAAGATCTCGCGCTCGGAGTACAGCGCGTGCACCACCAGGTCGAGCAGCCGTCCGACCTCGGCGCCGAACTCGTGGCGCTCCTCGCCGGCGGCGGGTTGCTGCATGGTGTCCTGGTCGCTCATCTCGTGCCCTCACTGGTTGACTGGAACGCGCGCGTGCTGCCCGTGGCGGCGATATGCGCGGAGAACCCTCCCAGTTCAACATGTCGGCAGCGCGGAGCCCCCCAACGCTCGTTCCGTCCTCGGCTCGTCTCAGTCGCGCATCGGCCGCATCGGCAACGATGCCAGCGCCACCGGCCGGGCGCGATAGCCGGCGAGGCTGCCCATCGGCATCCCCATTGTGCCGAGCCCGGACCCGGCCGGCGTGCTGCGTATGATGTGCCCGAACCCGCCCAGCGGCCGGCTCATCGGCGCCGACACCGGCGCACCGCCGCCTCCCGACCCCCCGCCCAGGCTCGCCACCGCCACCGCCGCGTGCGCATGGGCCGCATGCTGCCTGTCACCATCTTCCGGCCGGTCGATCGGCTCCGCCCAGGCCTCCAGCACCTTTCTCTGGTAGTCGATGCCGAGATCGGGCGTCTGCGAATGGTAGGCCGCCGCCGCGTGCGGCCAGCTCCCGGTCTGGTGGAACAGGTCGGTCAGGAAGCGCGCCGCGAACAGGGCGTTGGCATGCGGGTCGAACGCCTGCTCCAGGCTGGCGAAACCGTCGGGATGATACATCAGGTTGATCTGCATGCAGCCGACGTCGATCGACCGGATGCCCTGCGCCTGGAATGCCCGCGCCGCCGCGACCGCCTCCTCCTTGCTGTCGTAGAAGTGACCGACCCCCTGCGCGTTGATGGTCCACGGCCAGGCCCGCACCCCGCCGGCCGCCGGGTCGTAGCGCCCGGTCTCGACCCGGCTGATCGCCCCCAGCAGCTGGTTCGGCACCCCGGTGCCGTTTTCCGCCGCCGCGGTGGCCTCCTGGCACAGGAATCCCTGGCCGGACGGGCCCTGCGCGTGCGCAGCGCTCCCCACCGAGACCACGAGCAGCAGGCCCAGGACGAGGAACCGCAAGGCAACGGGACACACCATGGCGCGGACACTAGGACGGAGGAGGTTCCCGAACCGTTAAGACGACAGTTGCGAGCCGCTCGCATTGTGCGACGCAAAAACATCTTGACCGGCCCGATGGGCGCCGCTATATCGAAAGCGGCGGCGCTGCCTTGGCGCGCCGCTTCTTGGACGTTTCCTCCCTAAACTTGGCGGTGCTTCGGCACCGCCTTTTTTTTCGCCCTGGTCCTCAGCCCGGCTGCGCCATCGCGCCGGACAGGGTCCGCAGCAGTCCTGACATCAGGTCGCGCAGCTGGTCGAAGCGGGGAAGCTTGAGGTATCGCGTCTGGTCCAGATACAGGCTCCGGCTCACCTCGATCTGCAGCGCGTGCACGCCCTGCCGCGGGCGGCCGTAATGCCGGGTGACGTAGCCGCCTGCATAGGGATCGTTACGACGCACCCGATACCCCGCCCCCTCCAGGAAGCGGTGCGCGAGCCCGGACAGCACCGGATCGCAGGAGGTGCCGTGCGCGTCGCCCAGCACGAAGTCCGGATCGTGCCGCGCACCCGGAGCCGGCTCCTCGGTCGGCATGGAATGGCAGTCGAGCAGGATGCAGCGACTGAAGCCGCCCCGCGTCTCCGCGATCAGCGACGCGAGCGCGTTGTGGTACGGCTGCCAGCACGACCGGATGCGTGCCTCCGCCTCGGCGAACGACAGCTTCTCGGCATAGATCGGCTGCCCCGACCCCACCAAGCGGGCGATGGTGCCGAAGCCGGCGTTGATCCGGGGCGTGCGGGTGTTGCACCACGGCGGCAGCTTGTCGGAGAACATCGCCGGATCGAGCTCCCACGGCTCCCGGTTCACGTCGCAATACGCGCGCGGGAAGTCCGCCGCCAGCAGCGGCACCCCGCACGCCGGAGCGCCCGCGAACAGCTCGTCGACGAAGCAGTCCTCGCTGCGACGCAGGGTATGCGGATCCAGCCTGGACGCGGCCAGGAACGCAGGCGGATAGATCCGTCCGGAATGCGGCGACGCCACCAGCACCGGGCTGTTCCGGTCATACGGCCGGACGATGCGGAACGGTGTGTCGGCGAGCGCGTCTGCGCCCCGCGGCTGGCCCTGCCTCGTCATGACCGCATTCTCGCCCGCACGAGCCGCCCTGTCATAGGGCTCCCTGGCACACCGCGGAAAACGCAGTTGGCACCGCTTGCGGAACCAACCGTGCGCTTGTAGAAAACGCCCCGACGGATGGGCGCGTAGCTCAGCGGTAGTAGCACTACCTTGACATGGTAGGGGTCACAGGTTCAATCCCTGTCGCGCCCACCATCCGTTCCCCGCACCCCCTCCAGCTCGCCGGCGACAGCCAGCCGAGTAGCGTCCGGAACACCGCGTTGGCGGCCTTGACGGCTCGGTCGTCGTCGCCGTGCGCATCGAGCGCCGCACACACCGCCCGCCAACGCTCCCCCGTCTGCTCGCCATACACGTCGAAGTAGTGGTGCGCCTCCGCCGGCACTGCCGGGTTCTCCCCCAGGTGCCGGCCGATCAGCCGCCCGCCCAGCGTGCTGCCCTCCGCGACATAGAACGCGCCCAGCGCCGCACCCTGGTCGCCGAGCAGCGGCAGCACCGCGACCGGCAGCGCCGCCATCTCGTCTGGCCCCATCCCGCAGACCCGCAGGTCGTGCTCGAGCGCCGCCACCTTGCCACGTCCCTCCAGCAGCACCGGATCGAGCACCGCCGCCAGCGCCGGCTCAAGGGCACGGTGGAAGCCGTGGAACCGGCCCAGCAGCCGCCGGTACTGGATCAGACCGAGCGGGCTCCCGAGCAGGTCCAGCGTGCCGTCCAGCGCCTCGTGCGCCGCCCGCGTTTCCGCCCGCAACCGATCGCGCAGGCCCGGCCCGCTCACGCCGACGCCTCCCGGCTGGCATCCAGCGCCGCCTGCAGGATGTACGCCGCCGCCACCTTGTCCACTACCTCGGCCCGCCGCTGCCGGGTCATGTCCAGATCCCCGATCAGCATCCGGTTCACCGCACTCGACGACAGCCGCTCGTCCCACAGCGCCGCCGGCAGCCCGACCGCCTCCGACAGGCTGCGCATCCAGTCCCGCGCCGCCTGCGCCGCCGGCCCGAAGCTGCCGTCCAGCGACAGCGGCAGCCCGCCCACCATCCCGCCCACACCCTCGCGCGCCACGATCACCCCGATCTCCTCGGCCGTCGCACCCAGCCTGCCGCGCCTGAGCGTCCCGTAAGGCGAGGCCAGCATCAGCGACACGTCCGACAGCGCCAGGCCGATCGTGCGCGTGCCGAGGTCGATCCCGAGCAGCCGAGCTCCGGACGGCAGGGCAGCCCGCAGCTGCGGCATGTTGAACAGCGCCATGGGGAGCGGTTATGGTCCGCCCGCACCCGCGCTGCCAGGGTCCACGCCGGACGAACGTCGTTTTGCCGCTCGGTCCCGGCGCGGCGCGACCGTTCCGGCAACCCCGACTCCGGCAACCATCGAAGGCTTCGCTCATGGCGCTTGAACCCGCGACCGTCCGTCGCATCGCCAGGCTGGCGCGGCTGGGCGTCGACGACGATGAGATCTCCCGCCTGCAGGGCGAGCTGAACGCCATCCTCGGCTGGATCGAGCAGCTGTCCGAGCTCGACGTCGAGGGCATCGAGCCGATCGCCGGCGTCGGCCAGGCAGCCCTCCGCCTCCGCCCTGACCTGGTCACCGACGGCGACAAGGCCGAGGCCGTGCTGTCCAACGCCCCCGACCGGTCCGGCCCGTTCTACGCCGTGCCGAAGGTGATCGAGTGATGCTCACCGACCTATCCCTGACCGAGGCGCTGGACGGCCTCGACCGCCGCCGCTTCTCCGCGGTCGAGCTGACGCAAGCGCATCTCGACGCCGTGCACCAGCTGAACCTCCGTCTCAACGCCTTCATCACCGTGACCGCCGACCGCGCCCTCGACGGGGCCCGCGCCGCCGACGCCGCGCGCGCGAACGGCACCGCCGGCCCGCTCGCCGGAGCACCGATCGCGATCAAGGACCTGTTCTGCACCGAAGGCGTGCGCACCACCGCCGCCAGCCGCATCCTCGCCAACTTCATCCCCCCCTACGAGAGCACCGTCACCGCCCAGCTCCACCGCGACGGCGCGGTGTGCCTTGGCAAGACCAACCTCGACGAGTTCGCCATGGGCTCGTCCAACATGACCTCCGCCTTCGGCCCGGTGCTCAACCCCTGGACCCGGCGCGACGACCCGTCCGCGCCGCTCGTCCCCGGCGGCTCCTCCGGCGGTTCCGCTTCCGCCGTCGCTGCCCGCATCGCACTCGGCGCCACCGGCACCGACACCGGCGGCTCGATCCGCCAGCCCGCCGCCTTCTGCGGCATCACCGGCCTCAAGCCCACCTACGGTCGCTGCAGCCGCTGGGGCGTGGTGGCGTTCGCGAGCTCCCTCGACCAAGCCGGCCCGATGGCCCGCACGGTGGAGGACTGCGCCCGCTTGCTCGGCTCCATGGCCGGCTACGACCCCAAGGACAGCACCAGCGTCGACCGCCCCGTTCCCGACTACCGCGCTGCCTGCCGTCGCAGCCCCAAGGGCCTGCGCATCGGCATCCCCGCCGAGTACCGCCTGCCCGGCATGTCCGCGGAGATCGAAACCATCTGGCAACAGGGCATCGCCTGGCTGCGCGACGCCGGCTGCGAGATCGTCGACGTGTCGCTGCCGCACACGAAGTACGGCCTCGCCACCTACTACATCGTCGCCCCCGCCGAGTGTTCCTCCAACCTCGCCCGCTACGACGGCATCCGCTTCGGCGAGCGCGTCGACGCCGACGCCCTGGACCAGCTCTACGAACGCTCCCGCGCCGCCGGCTTCGGCACCGAGGTCAAGCGACGCATCCTGATCGGCACCTACGTGCTCTCCGCCGGCTACTACGACGCCTACTACCTGCGCGCCCAGAAGGTCCGTAGCCTCCTCCTGCGCGACTTCACCGACGCCTTCACCGAGGTCGACGCCCTCCTGACCCCGACCGCCCCCTCCGCCGCCTTCGCCCAGGGCGAGAAGATGACCGATCCCGTCACGATGTATCTCAACGACATCTTCACCGTCCCCGCCAGCATGGCCGGCATCCCCGGCCTCTCGGTCCCCGCCGGCCTCGACCGCGATGGCCTCCCCCTCGGCCTGCAGCTCCTCGCTCGCCCGTTCGACGAGGAAACCCTGTTCGCATTGGGCACCGCCCTGGAACAGGCCGCCGCGTTCTCCCACCGTCCCTCCATCCGCGCCGGAGCCGCCTCGTGAGCTACACGGTCGACGGCCGCACCGGCCCCTGGGAGCTGGTGATCGGCCTGGAGGTGCATGCCCAGGTGATCAGCCAAGCCAAGCTGTTCTCCGGTGCCTCCGCCACCTACGGCGGCGAGCCCAACGCCCAGGTCAGCCTGGTCGACGCCGCGTTCCCCGGCATGCTCCCGGTGCTGAACGAGCACTGCGTCGCCCAGGCTGTCCGCACCGGCCTCGGCCTCGACGCACGCGTCAATCTGCTCAGCCGCTTCGACCGCAAGAACTACTTCTACGCCGACCTTCCCGCCGGCTATCAGATCAGCCAGTTCACCCACCCGATCATCGGCGCCGGCCGCATCGAGATCGAGCTCGCCGACGGCACCCGGCGCGACATCGGCATCACCCGCCTCCATCTGGAGCAGGACGCCGGCAAGTCCCTGCACGACCAGGACCCCGCCCGCTCCTTCATCGACCTCAACCGCTCCGGCGTCGCCCTGATGGAGATCGTCAGCGAGCCCGACCTGCGCAGCCCCGAGGAGGCCGGCGCCTACCTGCGCAAGCTGCGCACCATCCTGCGCTACCTCGGCACCTGCGACGGCAACATGGAGGAGGGTTCCATGCGCGCCGACGTCAACGTGTCGGTGCGCCGCCACGGCGAGCCGTTCCGCACCCGGTGCGAGATCAAGAACGTCAACTCGATCCGCTACGTGACGCAGGCCGTCGAGGTCGAGGCCCGCCGACAGGTCGCGATCTGGGAGGCCGGCGGCATTGTCGACCAGGAAACCCGCCTGTTCGACTCGCAGCGCGGCGAGACCCGCTCGCTTCGCACCAAGGAGGACGCGCACGACTACCGCTACTTCCCCGACCCCGACCTGCTGCCTCTGGTCCTGGACGAGGACTGGGTCGCCTCACTCAAGGCGGCACTCCCCGAGCTTCCCGACGCCAAGCGCCTGCGCTTCGTGTCCCAGTACGGCATCCCCGCCTACGACGCCGCCGTCCTGGTCGCCGAGCGCGACACCGCCCGGTTCTACGAGACCGTCGCCACCGGCCGCGACGCCCGCCTTGCGTCGAACTGGGTGATCGGCGAGCTGTTCGCCGCCCTCAACCGCACCGGCCGCACGATCGCCGACAGCCCCGTCACCGCCGACGCCCTGGGCGGCCTGCTCGACCTGATGGCCGACAACACCATCAACGGCAAGATCGCCAAGGAGGTGTTCGAGGCCATGGTCGAGACGGGGGAGGGGGCCTCTGCCATCGTCGAGTGCAAGGGTCTGCGCCAGGTGGTCAACCTGGGCGCGATCGACACCGCCATCGACTCCGTGCTGGCCGCCCACGCCGACAAGCTCGCCGAGTACCACTCCGGCAAGGACAAGCTGTTCGGCTTCTTCGTCGGCCAGGTGATGAAGGCCATGGCCGGCAAGGGCAACCCAGCCCTGGTCAACGAGGCCCTGCAACGGCGCCTGGCTCCTGGCGCCTGATTGACGGGCCTCCCGGGACACCCTAGAACCGGTGATGCAAACGCCGTGTGATGAGCACGCTCTTCGGCGGAGGGGTGGCCGAGTGGCTGAAGGCGGCGGTTTGCTAAACCGTTGTACATTGTAAAGGTGTACCGTGGGTTCGAATCCCATCCCCTCCGCCAGCGTTGCAATATTCCTAAATGCACATTGATTACAGCAGCTTACAAGAAGTCGTTTCGCTGCCTACCCCTCAAGTTACCCCTCTCGTTTTACCCCTCCCGACCGGTAGTGGATGTTGACGCGCTCGGATGCTACCGAAACGCTCCTCCGGAGCCCCGAATCGTCAGATGTCACGCTACAGCCAGCTTTACTTAGATCGAGGTAAGCCGAAGGCGGATAGTGAGCGCTTTCGGAAGCGATTGGCGGCTTATCTAGGCTCAGGACTCATTGATCACAGCCAGAAGATGACGGCGGCGGCGATACAGA
>CAXTVX010000109.1:0-8054 GCA_964247755.1 uncultured Acetobacteraceae bacterium
CGCGATCGCCGCGTAGGCTCCTGATAGATGTCTCTCCAACTGAGGGCAGTACAGATCAAGTAATTTTAGCGCCCATCTCGGACGCTCGGAATAACCATCGCTTACGCATAAGGAGGAGGCGTTCATGTCCAATACCAGCGGCAGGCTGACGCGGGTGGAAGCCCTGCATCAGGCTCGTGCCGACGCTCTGATTAGCGGGTTGCGCCAGGAACCGGTCGGCGCGGCGATTCTCGACACCTGGGCGCGGGGCGAGATCGACGGCGATGAGGCTCGCCGGCGCCTCGACGCCAGGCTGGCGGCCGAACTAGGGGGACGTCCAGGTTCGCCTGGCGTGCCGCATTGTGGCCAGGAAGACTCTGGAACCCCAACGGAGGAGACGACCGCCTGATCCCTTGAGGCTTTGCTTGGCGCGGAAGGCTGCGATCGGCCTAGACTCGCCGGATCAGGTTGGAGCAGGAATCGGGATGCAGGTCGCAGAAGACACGGATCGTCCGCAGGCAAAGCAGCGAACTTCCGCCGAGCCGCTGCTCCCCCGCCGGACCGGCACCATCCCGGTCACCGTCCGTCTGGATCCGCCGCGCTACGACCGGCTGAAGCGGCTCGTGCTGCGGCTGTCCACCACCGGGCAGAGCATCATGCAGACGGCACTCGACCGCAGCCTGCCGAGCCTGGAGCGTGAGCGGACGCCGCAAGCTGAGACTCCGGGGCAAAGCAGCTTCTTCCCCGGAGCGCCTCCCGATGAAAGCCAACCCAGGCCGAAGCAGGAGAGCTTTGCCTTCGTCAGGCCGGAGCCGACAATCGCCATGACCTACCGCGCCAGCGTGCCGATGCACCGCTGGTTGCACCGGCGGTCGCACGAGACCGGACAGACCATTCAGGAGATCATCAACGACGCGCTGAAGACTGCACGCGGGGGAGGCTAACTGACGACCGTGTCAGTTTCGACCTGGAATGCTTGTCTTAAAGAGGATGTTCAAGAACTGAATCAACAGTTTCTATATCATGTTTGACAACTGCGAAAAAAGGGAATGCCGCACACCCTGCGCCCGCGGCAAAGGGTGGGTCTTCGCCGGCCGCTGCGCTGGTCCGGCTGCGATCCCGCCGCGTCTCGCGGCGCCTTTGCCCCGGTCGCGCGGGTGCGGCTGCCGGGAGGGGTCTTCACCAGGAATGGGGAGGACGAAGAACCCTCAACCGGAGCCTCCCGATGGAACTCAGGGCCGTCAACCCGAAGAAGCTGAAGCTCAACCCGGACAATCCCCGCCGCACCAAGGCGTCGCCAGAGGCGGACGCCGCGCTGGCTGCCAACATCAAGGCGATCGGCCTGATCCAGCCGCCCTTCGTGCGCGAGGTGGACGGCAAGCTGCTGGTCAAGGCCGGCGAGCGCCGGGTCAAGGCGTCGATCGCCGCCGGCCTGACCGAGATCCACGTCATCGTCGCCCCTGGAGAGGACGAGGCCGACCCGCTGCGCTCGCTGGCCGAGAACGTCCAGCGTGCCCAGATGGGCCCGGTCGACCAGTGGCGCGCGATCGAGGGGCTGTGCGGCGGCGGCTGGTCGGAAGACGCCATCGGCACCGCCTTCTCCATGCCGGTGCGGACCATCCGCAAGCTGCGCCTGCTCGCCAGCATCCACCCGGCGATGCTGGACCGGATGGCCTACGACCTGCCCAGCGAGGAGCACCTGCGCCGGATCGCCGCCGCCTCGCTCGAGGACCAGGAGGCGGCCTGGAAGACGCTGAAGCCCAAGCGCGGTCAGGTCGTCCAGTGGTTCGACGTCGCCCGCGCCCTGCACAAGGACCGCCTTCCGGCCGAGCATGCCCGCTTCGACGAGGAGACCGCCCGCACCTTCGGCGTGACGTGGCAGGACGACCTGTTCGGTCCGGCCGACCAGGACAACCGTACCACCGCCAACATCGAGGAGTTCTTCGCCGCCCAGCGGCACTGGCTGGAGAACACCCTGCCGGAGAACGGCGTGATCCTGGAGGCGGAGCAGTATGGCGGCGCCAAGCTGCCGCCGCGCAGCGAGCGCTGCTACGGCCAGCCGCGCGAGGGCGACAAGATCGGCTTCTTCATCGACCAGCGGACCGGCCGAATCAGCGAGGTCCCGTTCCGGGAGATCCTCCGCGCGACGTCGGCCGGCGGGGGCTATGGCGGGAGCGGTGAGGTGGACGAGGTGCCACGTGCGCCGCGGCCGCCGATCAGCCGCAAGGGCATCGAGCGCATCGGCGACCTGCGCACCGATGCCCTGCACCAGGGCCTGCGCGAGGCGCCGATCGACGACACCGCCCTGCTCGGGCTGCTGGTGCTGGCGCTGGCCGGCCAGAACGTCTCCGTCCAGACGGCGGCGGGCACGCCCGAGGGCCCAGTGTGGCGCCACTCCGACGTCCGCGGCGGCATCGCCCGCCGGCTGATCGAGGGTGGCCACCTCACCTCCGACCTCGACCTGCTGCGGGGTGCCGCACGGGACATGCTGGTGCAGGTGCTGTCCTGCCGCGAGGGCGTGAGCCAGAGCGGCGTGGTGGCGCGCATCGCCGGCGATGCGATCGGCGCCGACACCCTCATCGCCAACATGGCCGAGGACGAGTTCCTCAAGACCCTCAGCAAGGGCGGCATCGAGCAGGCCAACCGGGCGCTCGGCATCCAGCCGCGCAACACCGGCAAGGAGATGCGCGCTGCCCTGATCCAGCACGTCGGCCAGGGCACCTACGTCCTGCCGGCCGCGTGCTTCGGCCTCACGGCCGAGGAAGTGGCGCAGCTGCAGGAGCGCACGGCCGACGATGCCGGGGCGTCGGCACAGCCCTCCGACGAGGACGAGGCTGACGCGGGCGATCCGCCTGACCCGGACGACGAGCCCGGGGAGGACGCTCAGCTGCTTCGCGACGCCGTCCAGCACGGGTCCGGCAAGCTGCCCGAGCAGCACCAGGCCGCCTGACCATCCCCTCACCCGCCCGGCCCCCGGCCGGGCGGGCGCTTCCATCCCCGGAGAAGGACCATGCACCGCGACCCCCACGCGGCGCGCCTCGCCGCGCGCCGCGCAGAGTTGGCTACCCTCGACATCAACCTAGTCACCGCCTGCGAGCGGGCGGCCGGTCAGGGCAGGCGGGGGCGGCTGCCACCGCCTGACCCGGCCCGGTGGGACCGGTCGACCTGGCACCGCTACCTCACCGAGGCCCGTGCCCAGGACCACCTGCTAGCGACACGCCGCCGTCGCCTGCTCGCCGAGATCGGCGCGATGGAGCGCGACGACGCGCCCCAGACCCACTGAGGCGAGCAGCGATGAGCACGCTCCCGCCCCTCTGCTACGCCCGCCACCCGGAGAACGGCCGGACCATCCTGATCGTCCGCAACGAGCCCGGCTACCACCCGGTCGATACCGCACTTGCGCCTGAGCAGCTCAACAGCGTGCTGTCCGAGGTGCCGACCGTACTGCAGGCTGAGGCCATGCTTGCAGGCTGCATGTTCGGCTGGGACGTCCCGGCCGCGGATCCAGACCTGCTGCGGCAGCGGCACCGAGGCTTCTTGTGACCGCATTGCCGCTGTTCGAGAGAGCGGCCGATCGCGTGCCGGCGCCCCTCGTCCTTTCGTACGGGATGGGCGTGGACAGCACCGCGGTCCTGGTCGGGTGGCGCCAGCGTACGATCCGGCCCGACCTCATCATGTTCGCCGATACCGGCTCCGAGCATCGCGCCACCTACAGATATCGGGCGGTGATCGAGGCATGGCTCCACCGGATCGGCTTTCCGCCGCTGACGGCGGTGCGCTACCGGCCGCGGCACGGCCGCTACACCACTCTGGTCGAGGACTGCCTCATCAAAGGTGTGCTGCCCAGCCTGGCCTACGGCTCCAAGGCGTGCAGCCAGAAGTGGAAGGTCGGGCCGCAGGACGCCTACCTGCGTACGTGGCGACCCGCACTGGCCGCGTGGTCGCACGGCCAGCGGCTCGATCATGCCATCGGCTACGATGCCGGCCCCAAGGACATGCGGCGCGGCGGCGACGGCGCAGACACGGCACTGGAGCGGTTCGTGTATCCGCTGCGCGACTGGGGCTGGGACCGGGCACGATGCGAGGCCGAGATCGGGGCCGACGCTGATCTGCGCGATCTCGCGGCCCGCCAGGGGGTCCTGCCGGTCCCGCCAAAGTCGGCCTGCGTCTGCTGCCCGAGCACGCACCCGTGCGAGGTGGATGCGATGGCGGAGCAGGCCCCGGCAAACCTGGGCGCCGCGCTGGCGGTGGAGGCGGCTGCGCTGCCGACCCTGCGCCGCTTCGACGGGCTCTGGCGGCGGAGCACCGCCGCACGCCCCGGCTCCTGGCTTGCCTATGCTGCGGCGCGCCTGCCAAGTGCTGCCCCGGCCCCGGCTGACGTCGTCTCGACCTGCCTGCAGGCCTGCGTCGATCCCGACCTGACCGGGCCGCCGCCGGAAGGCACGCGCTATGCCGTACGGTCGGCCGAAGACGAGATCACGTACCTGCCGATGTTCCGGGATGCGCTGCAGGTGGCCGGCGCCGGTCCGCTGCACGCCTGGATCAACGGGGCGTGGTTCACCTCGGAATATGCGGGGCCAACGTGATGAACAGAATGGATGAGGGGGATGGAAAAGAGAAAGGTTGGTGTCCTCCGCGCCGATGCCGTCGCGCCCTCTCGTGCTTGATGCGTCCTGAACCGTCCGGCTGATCGCGACAACGGGTGGGTCCTCGCCATGCTCGGCGCGAAGGGCGCCTGCGCGTGGCTCCGGTCCCGTGCTGCGCACACCGTGGTCCCACTCACCCTGCCGGTTCCTCTCGGCCGCACACGAGCGGACGCTGACGGCATCGGCCAGAAGCCTCCTCTCGATGAGAAGAGAGATTGGATCATGGCTGGAAGCCTCAACAAGGTCACGCTGATCGGCAACCTCGGCAAGGACCCGGAAATCCGCAACTCGCAGGCCGGCGACAAGATCGCGAGCTTCACCCTAGCCACGAGCGAGAGCTGGAAGGACCGCACCAGTGGCGAGCGCCAGGAGCGCACCGAGTGGCACCGCATCACGATCTTCGGCGACGGGCTCTGCGGTGTGGTCGAGCAGTACCTGAAGAAGGGCAGCAAGGTCTACGTCGAGGGCGCGCTACAGACGCGTAAGTGGGCCGATCAGTCCGGCCAGGAGCGCTACACGACCGAGATCGTTCTGAAGCCCTACAAGGGCACGCTCCTCATGCTGGACGGCAACGGCGGCCAGGGCCGCAACGGCAACGGCGGCCATTCCGACAACTCGGGCAGCTACGCGCCGCCAAGCGGCAGTGACCTTGATGACGAGGTACCGTTTTAAGGCGCCCCGCTCGGGTTCTCCGACCCAATCATTCATTCCGATCCCCAAAACGCCGGGCGGCATCCGCGCGGCGTTTGCTTTTCCTAGGAGCACACACGATGCCTGCCATCCTGAACATGACTGCCGTCCCTGGTCACCTTGAGAAGACTTTGGGCTATACCAGCAAGGTCATCGAAATCCTCGGCCGTGTGTACGGGCGCGAGAGCAAGATCATCGGCACCGTCGCCGATGTGCGCGAGGTGATCGCCGCCTTCGGTGCCCGGATCAAGTCCGAGCATCCGGATACCTCGTTCTACCTCAGTGTCTCCGTGCGCAAGGGCGACCGCAAGCCGCGCGGGTTCGACAACGCGAGCCGCAATGACGAGCTTGGTCAGGACGACTTCCTGACCTTCCGCGAACGGGAGGCGGCATGATCCGGCAGTACAAGGCACAGCGCCGCCGTGGCGGCGCCAATCCGCTTGGCGTCGGCGTGATCGCTGTCGGCTCGATCTACTACCTGCAGGACAGATCGTTCTTCGACAGCCGCTGCGGCGGTGACGCGATTTGTCGAAACCCCTGGATTGTCGAAGCCTTCCTCAACGGCACCTGCGCTGCCTCTCGGCGAAACCGAGTGACCGGACATTGGGAAGACGTCTATCTCAGCGGGCGCTCCGATACGGCCGTGGTTCGGTCCCTACGCGATGGCCGGCATCGGGTGGTGACGGTCAACTACCTGCAGGTCCACGACGACCATGGGCTGACCATGCAGCTCACCGTGTACCCGTCCATGCCCGACATCAGGCTCTACCGCTCCAGACCCCAGCCTTGCGTGGCTGTGGCAGCGTAGGAGCAGCACGCGGAACCCTTGCCAGCCTCGGATGCCTGTCTTGCAGCCTCGGCATCGTAATGGGACCTCGGGTACAGCAGTTCGAGCCGCCCTGCCTATCTACCAGCAGGCTTTAGCTACGCAGCTCCGGTGCGAACTCGTCCCGCCTAGTCGATAAGCCGATGACTGTTCCAAGCCAGCGAATCGACGCGAACAAGTAAAGACTGGTTGCGCGAAAGTCATAACAAAGAACACGCGCCTGTGTGCAAGAAAGTCGTGCCTTAGACAACAATACACTTGTACTGGCCGCTGCAAGTAATAAGATGCAGGGGCCGCACGAGATCTATGACACCAAGGCCAGACTGACAACGGATACGGGCTTCGAGCGACCGCAAGCAGCCCTGCTGAAAGCAACCTGCCAAACGAGGTCACACCCATGCCAGCCTATCGCATCCGACTTGCCGAACAGATAACCCAGCAAGGAACCGGCGACTTCACGGTCGACGCTGCTTCGGAGAACGAAGCCGCCGCCGTCGTGGCAGAAGCCTACCGCGCGGCCCTTGCGGCCAAGAGCCACCTCGTCACTCTGCCCGATGGCCAGGCGCGCTACCTCGATCCACACGAGGTCGTCGCCGTCGTCGCAACTTACCTTCTGCTTGACGATGCAGCACAGGTGGTGCGGCCGCTTTCACCGCCACTGAACTAGAAAATGGCCAGACAGGCGATATCGACGGTGGTATCGTTGACACCCTTTTGGAGGAGAGAATGACGACAAGCCCATCCATTTCCATCGACGAGAAAGTGCGCCGGACGAAAGCCGTGGAATACGCTCGTGCAAGCGTACGGCTCGAGGGCTTCGTGCTCGATACGGAGACAGAAGAGCTGAACCGGCGCTACATCGAGGGCGAGATCACCAGCGACGAGCACTCCGCCGCGATCCGGAAGAGCGCCGGGCTGTGAGCGAGACGTCGGACGAACGGGTGCAACGCGAGGCCCGTGAAGGCAAGCTCGTCTTCGCGCGGATCAAGGAGCTCTACGAACGTCCGATCCAGGGCCAATTCGATCTCGATCACCTCAAGGCGACACACGCCTACATCTTCCAGGACCTTGCCTATCATCGGCCAGGGCAGGTTCGCGCCGACACGACGGGTTGGAGCAAGTACCGCATGCTGGAAGGCCAGCCCGGTGTTCACGAGGTGCACTACGCACACGAGAATGTCGCCGGGCGGATAGATCAGGTCCTGCGTGATCTTCGGGGACCCGCCGCGTTCACCGGCCTCGACAGGGACGCGGCCGCATCCAGGATGGCTCGCTTCTACGGCGACCTCGATCATGCCCACGGCTTCCACGAGGGGAACAGCCGGACCCTGCGCGAGTTCACGCGCAGCCTTGCTCTCGCCTCCGGCTTCGAGCTCGACTGGGCCAAGACCAACGTCGCCGCCGAGCAGCGAAACAGCCTCTACGTCGCCCGTGACGTCGCCGTTCTCGAACGCGCGTTCCCCGGGCTGACCCCGCAGCGCGGGATGGAGACCAACGACCGGGCCGAGTATGAGGCGTCACTGGCACTTCCAGGGCTCCGCCGCCGCGGCTCCTCCCTGGAAGCGATCATCCGCGATGGCCTCACTCCTCTTCCGTCAGCCCCTCACGTCGCCACCGCCGCAGGTCCTGCCAGTGGCGCACAGAGGAGCATCTCTGATCTCGCCATGGAGGCTCTTGCTCGATACCAGCAACGGGACCGACTGGCTTCGCCCGAGCGGCAGGCCACGTCCATCGCGGACCGGACAGCCCACCAGGAGCCGACGCGGCCGACGTCCAGCTCTGACACGGTGCCGAAACGGGAGCAGGCCAGTCCGCGGTCCCGGTCGGACTACGGGCCAAGTCCATGATGGCGGCTTCGACTAGACCACTTTGAGGTTGCGCAGACTCGCTGGTTCTGATTCGACGCTGCTGGT
>CAXTVX010000110.1:0-7966 GCA_964247755.1 uncultured Acetobacteraceae bacterium
CGTCGAGGTCGTGGCCGACCCGGCCATCGTGGGGAGGCGGCCATCGATGGCGGCGGCAGGCGGGGCGGCGGCAGGCGGGGCGGTGGCCGACGGGGCCCGGACCTGAGGCTAGCCCAACCCAAAGCTGGCTAGACTTGAGGCTGGCTCGACCTGGGGCTGGCCGTCGCCGGGGGAGGCCGTGTCGTTCAGCGTCCTGGCGAGGCAGCGGGGAACCAGTTGCCGTGGAAGCCCGGGGGTATCCGGTGCGGCAGCCGGATCGTGGCCACCGGCGGGGCCTCGAAGCGTTGCGCGTCGAGGATGGCGAGGACGGTGGTGTCGTTCACGGTGTCGATGACGAGGCCGAGCAGCCAGCCTTCGTCCTCGGCCGCCGCGTCGTGCGCCGGCACGAACACGAACTCGCCGGGCACGTGGCCGTCGCCGAACTCGTGCAGGAGGCGGTTGCCGGTTTCGAGGTCGTGCTTGTGCAGCCTGGTGGCGCCGGCGAACTGGGTGTTGCCGTCGGGCGGCACGGACACGGTGTAGATGTAGCGGTGGCGCCGGCCGAAGCGGCGCTCGTCGACGCGCGGGAACTCCTGCGGGGTGGGGTCGAGCACGCGTCGCTCGACGCGCCGCGCGGCGGGGTCGATCGTCCAGCGTTCCAGGCGGCCCAGGGCGTCGAGGCCGCTGCCGCCGGTTGCGAACATGGTCGGGTAGGCGACGACGTCGAGCACCACGCGGCCGTCCCCGTCGTCGAAGGCGTTGGCGACGTGGAACACGAAGCAGGTGTCCACCTCGCACCACATCACGTCGGCGTCGCCGCCCTGCCGCGGCAGCAGGCCGACGCGGGCGGGGTGCGACGGGTTCCAGCGATACGGGAACTCGTGGCCGGCGAGCACGGCGCGCATGGAAAAGGTGACCGGAAGGTCGAGCACCACGACGAAGCGCGCGGTGAGGGCGCAGTCGTGGATGCAGGGACCGTGCCGCACCGCGACCGGCACGTCGCGGATCACCTGGCCGGCGTCCGAGATGACCACGTGACGGACGGCATCCCAGATGGCGCCGTCATAGGCGATCGCATGGTGCTCGCCGGTGAGGGGGTCGCGGTGCGGGTGGCCGGTGAAGGAGCCGCCAAGCGTGCCGTCGAACGGGTTGTAGCGCTGCTGTTCCAGGTCGGGGGACAGCTCGACGGGAAAGCTGCCGGCTTCCACCACCGCGAAAGTGCGGCCGCCGATGGCGACGACGTTGGTGTTCACGGTGTCGTTGTGGCCCCGCCTGGGACCAGGGGCCGGGGGCTGGCCGAGTACCGACGCGGCCAGGCGCGAGCGGATCCAGCGGTTGCGGTACCATAGGGCCCTGCCGTTCTCGAGGGCGATGCCGTGCACCATGCCGTCGCCGAGGAACCAGTGGCGGCCGGCGGGGTCGGGATCGACCGGGTTCGCGCCCATCCTGAGGTAGCGGCCGTCGAGCCCGGGCGGGATCGATCCGGTGACGGGAAGGTCGTCGAGCGTCAGCTCCGAGCGCATCGGCGCGTGGATGCCGACCAGGAACGGCTGGTCGGTCCGGGGCAGCCGCCTGCGGTTGAAGGCGGCCACGCGCTGGACCGCGTTCTCGACAACCGCGCGCAGGGCGGACTGGACCAGGTTGGGCATGGATCGCGGGCTCCGGCGGCGTTGCGTCACGGCGGCTCCCGGATGCCGGCCCTTGGGGGATACCGGTCGTCGCGGGCGGGCTGCCAGGATACAGGGCGGCCCGCGCCGCAGGGTTCCGCATCGTGTCCGGGATCGGCTCTCCTCCTGTCGGCCATCGTCTGCGGCAACCCGTCACCAGCGCGCGCTCACGGGCAACCGGGACCCTGCCAGGAGCGCGACCTGATCGCGTGCCACTCCGGCCCGCTGGAGTGGTCCGGGCACGCCGCCGTCAGCATCCTCAGGATCAGGTCGGCGTCCGGGACATCCGGGCCGAGCTTCTACCGGCTCCGGCTGTGGGAGATGATCCGGTCAACGGCTGGCAGTGCCGCTTCGGGCGTTCCCGCCTCAGGCCCGCAGGTGCTCGTAGTTGCGGCGGAACAGCGCGATGGCGGCGTCCGTGCCGATGCGCCGGACCTGCGCCTCAACCCAGCCCGGCTGCCACCGGAAGGGTCGTGCCGCCCCTTCCGCGACCAGGGCCCGTCCCAGACCGGACGGGGTGGCGAGATGGATCGAGCCGTCGAGATGGAGGTGGCCGAGCTCCTCCTCCCCCAGGTAGAAGTCGACGCCGTCCACCCGCGACTGGTCGAACAGATGCCAGTGGACCGTCGTGCTGATGTCCGGCCAGCCGGAAACGACGTCGACGACGAGCTGCAACGCTCCGTCCAGGACCGGCGGCGGCCCCACCGGTCCCTTGGCGGCGCGGGGCAGCGTGGCTCTTGCTTCGTCGTTCATCCCGTCTGCTCCTGCCAAATGCCGCATGTGTCGCGATCCGACAGCATGCCACGGATCAGTGCGCCATCGCCGGCTTCAGGACGTCCTCGCACCATTGCCGGAAGGTGGTCGGCGCGGCGGCGGCGGGATCGCGCCCGGCGACGTTGTCCATGCCCTCGTTCTTGGCCTGCATCATCTCGACATAGGCCTGCGCAAAGGAGTCCGACACGCCGCGATCGCGCAGCCGCGCCTTGAACGCGTCGAACGGGATCTGCCGGTAGCGGATCTCGCGGCCCAGCACCTCGGAAACGATCGCGGCCATCTCGTTGAAGGACAGATCCTCCGGGCCGAGCACCGGCAGCTCCCGCTGGCCGGTCCACGAGCGGTCGCGCAGCAGCCTCGCTGCGATGGCGCCGACGTCGCGCGTGGCCGTGGTGGGCATCCTCCTGTCGGGATCGTATGGGCCGAACATCATGCCCTGCGCCTTGATCGGGCCTGCCTGCTGGAGCGCGTTGTCCATGAAGGACGGCATGGCGAGGCCGCGGAACGCGACGCCGGAGGCCATGACGAGGTCGTCCATCGCGATCGAACTGGTGACCAGCCCGGCCCTGTCCTGCCACGGCGTGCCTCGCCCGAGTGCGGTGATCGAGACCACCTGTCGGACCCCGTGGCGACGGAACGCCTCGGCGGCGGGGCGGGTGAAGTCGGGATAGGCCTGCTGCAGCGTGAGCTGCAAATCGGCGGGCGAGAGCCAGAACACGGCGTCCGCACCGGCAAGGGCACGATCGACGATCGCGGCGTCGCCATGCGATCCGGCGACCACGTCCACGCGGTCGCGAACCGCCGCCGCGAGCCTGTCCGGATCACGGACGACGACGCGGACCGGCTCGCCGGCATCGAGCAGGTGCCCGACGACGTGGCGACCGATGTTGCCGGTGGGTGCGGTGACGACGATCATGAGGGAGGACCTTCTGCGTGCTGAACATCTGCTGCCGCGCCGTTCGCGAGGTCGGGTGGTGACGCGATCGTCGGCATGGCGACGATGCTCAAGGTAGTGTTCCAGTTGCCGCTCTAGCGGGGCTGGTTTCGGGATGCCCGTTCCAGCTATGAGACGGCTCATGGACCTCATGGCCTTGGCGGACTTCCACCTGGTGGCTGCCCATGGCGGCTATGGCCGCGCCGCGCGGGCCACCGGCCGCTCGAAGGCGACCCTGTCGCGGCGCGTGGCGGAGCTGGAGACGAGCCTCGGGCTGCGCCTGTTCGAGCGCGGCGGCTCTCTGGCGCTGACCGAGGACGGCCGGTCCCTGCTCGCCGGCACCCGGGGGCCGCTCGGCGAGCTCGACGCGACCGCGGATGCGTTGCGCGGCCGCAGCGCGGAACCCAGGGGCCGGTTGCGGGTCAGCACGCCGCTCCTGCTCGGGCAGTACGCCATGGGCGCGATCGCCGCGCGGTTCCTGGCGGCGCATCCCCTGGTGCGGCTGGAGATCCTGGCCGAGGACCGCTACGTGGACCTGGTCCAGGAAGGCTACGACATCGCCATCAGGGCCAACCCGCAGCCGGACGAGGATCTGGTCGGGCGCCGCTTCCTCACCGTCCCGCTGCTCGTGGTGGCCCATGCGTCGCTGCCCCGGCCGGTCGTGCGGCAGGAAGGGGACAGGCCGAAGGTCCCGGCGGTGGTGCGGCTGAGCGGCAACGACGAACGTCCCTGGACGGTGGAGGACGGCACCGCCTGCTTCACCGTGCAGCCCGACCCGGTGCTTCGCGTCTCTGCCTTGGGCATGATGCGCGACGCGGTGCTCGCGGGGGCGGGGGCTGCCCTCCTGCCCCGCTTCCTGGTGCAGGACCATCTGGCGTCGGGGCGGCTCACGGCGTGGGGCGTCGCGCGTGGGCAGGAGGTGGAGATCTGGGCGCTGCACGCGTCGACGCGGCTCGCCAGCAGCAAGGTCCGGGCCTTCGTGAGGCACCTCGTCGAGGCCTTCCCGGACGGATCGATCGAGGCGGCCCTGCCCCACCTGGGCGTCGCGACCGGCGGGCCGGCCTGAGCGTGCGGATGCCGGCAACGGATCGGGGATGGGCGTTCATCGGGTGCTGCAGGGGCCACGTTGCGCGTCGGGGCGCAGCGCGAGGGGGGGTGTTCCGGCCGGACACAGGACCGGGAAGCTAAGGCAGGGTGACCGCGCCGGTCAGCCAGTCCACCCGGATGGCGAGCTGCCGCCCACCCTCCGCCAGCGTCACCGCGCCGCCCGAGGCGCTGCCGTCGGGGTGGAACACCACCGGCGGCGGCCTGGTCGCCAGCTCCAGCCCGGCCGGCAACGGGCGACGGGCGCCGCCGCGCACCCCGTAGTCGCGACGGTCGACGTCGATCGTGAACACCACGTCGTGGTCGGCGTCGATCGCCCGTGTCCGTGCGCTGCGCATCTCGGCCGCGAGCACGCGGGCGGCGGCGCGGAGGTCCAGCGTCGGCGACCGCAGCGGGCCGCGCGACAGCACGATGCTGCCGACCAGTCCCAGCACCACCAGCACCACGATCATCTCGATCAGGGTGAACCCGTCGGCGACGGACCGCGGCGTCAGGCGGACCGCGGCGGGACAGACCGGTCGGTGGTCGGGCGGGAACCTCATGAACGGTTGCTGACCGCGAACCGGGCCGGGACGTCAAGGGCGGATGCCGGGCGCGGGCGAACCGGGAGCCGTCCGGACGGTTCTCGACCGGCGGAGGGCAGGATGGAGGATCGAGCACGACGACCGGCCGGATGGAGGCTGCTCCCGCTGGCGCTGCTCGCGCCGCTGCTGCTGCCGGGGTGCAGGGAGCGCAGGCCGGCGGCGGGACAGGCCGCCGGTGCGCCGGGCCGGGTGGCGGTGGCGGCGGCGGAGCGGACGGTCCGGGCGGCCATGCCGGCGGTGAAGGGAATGCAGTTCCGCGGCGTGCAGGTGTACAGCCAGGCGGTGCCGCATCGCTGGGCGGTGTGCGGCCAGGCCTCGCCGTTCGCCGACGACCCGGCGCTGTTCGTGCCGTTCGTGTCGGTGGTGTCGGTCGCAGACAACGGCACGGCGACGGTGCCCGATGCGGCCTTCGTCGGCACGAGCGTGTCCGAGGCGGACCGGACCTACCTGGCGCTGGTCACGCACTGCTACGAGGGCGGCGGTCCGACCGACGGTCCGATGGCGAGCGTGCCACCGATCCCGCCGCTGCCGAACACGGTGCCGTCGCCCTCGCTGGCCGGCGACGCGCCGGTGGCGGCGTCGCCCCGGGGGCCGTTGTCGGCGGCACAGCTGGCGCCTCGGCCGGCGGCGGACGCGGCATCGGCGCAGCCCGCGTCGGGGGACATCACCATGCGGCAGAACGCGAACCTGCATGACGGTCCGCACGGGGCGTCGGTCCGGGTGGTGCCGCAGGGAACGGCGCTGCGCATCTTCGGCGCGGCACCCGGCGGCTGGTACCAGGTCGGCGACACCGAGCCCTGGGGCTGGGTGCACGAGAGCATGTTCGTGCGCCGGTGAGGCGACGGGCCGGCCGGTGCGCTCAGCGGGTGGCGGGGCCTGCCAGGGGTGCCGGAACCGGGGCAGTCGAGGCGGCGGGGGTGCAGGGGTAGGTCGAGGTCATGAACCGGTAGAGGCCGACCGCGGCGGGCTGCTCGGTGAACGCGGGATGGGTCGACGCCCAGGTCAGGAACCGGTCGTGGGCCTGCTGCCGGATGATCGGCGGGTCGGGCAGGCAGATGACACGGGATGCGGGCGGGGTTTCGGCGAGGTAGAGGTCCACGAAGCCGCTGAGGTAGCCGACGCAGATGCCGTGTTCCTGGTCGTAGCGCAGCGAACCGGTCGTGATGGCGCACAGATCGAACAGGCTGCCGGAGGTGGTGATGGTGGTGGGGGACGGCCGCTTGTAGCTGCAGGCGGCGTCAGGTGCGGGCTAGGCCGTCGCCGGGCCGGCGGCGAGCAGGGTGAAGGCGGCGATCGCGGGCAGCGTCGTGCGATGGAAGGTCATGCGGTACACCGTTCGTGGGTGCGCCCTGCCCCGTCACCG
Organism: uncultured Acetobacteraceae bacterium; assembly: GCA_964247755.1. GTDB lineage: Bacteria > Pseudomonadota > Alphaproteobacteria > Acetobacterales > Acetobacteraceae > Lichenicola. Next base: position 6,406 of record CAXTVX010000110.1, read on the forward strand.
CCGGCCCGCGGTTCCAGACACCGGCAGGAGGTTCGGCGGACGCTTACTGCGCCAGGTCGTTCAGGCTCAGCATGGCCAGCAACAACGAAGAAACGATGCCGGCGACGGCGGCGCCCATCACCACGGTAATCACCGGGACCAGGAGGGCGACCAGGCGCTCGACGCGGATGCGGACCTGCTCCTCGTGGATCTCGGCGGCGCGCAGCGACAGGGGGCCGAGCTGGGCGGTCTCCTCGCCGAGGCGGAGCAGGTGGATGGCGCGGACGGGGAAGATGCCGGCCTGGTCCAGGGTGCGGGACAGGCCGGCGCCGCCCTTGGCGGCCTCGGTGGCGCGGTCGAGGGCGCCGAGCACGGCCTGGTTGCCGATCACCTCGCGGACGATGCCCATGGCGCCGATCAGGGGGACGCCGTTGCCGATCAGGGTGCCTAGCGTGCGGGTGAAGCGGGCGGCTAGGACCTCGCGCATGAGCAGGCCGATGATGGGCAGGCGGAGCAGGAGGCGGTCGCGGGCGAGGCGGGCGCGCTCGCCCTGGAGGAGCTGGCGGGCGAGGACGGCGAGGAGGATGAGGCCGAGCAGGAGGAACAGGCCGTAGCCGCTGAGGGTGTCGCCGATGGCGATCAAGATGCGGGTGGAGCGCGGCAGGGCGGCGCCGTTCTGCTCGAACAGGGGGACGAACTGGGGGAGGACCTTGGTCAGCAGCAGGACGATGGAGCCGATCGCGGCCAGCATCAGCATGGTCGGGTAGATCATGGCCGATTGCAGGGTGGAGACCAGGGCGCGCTCGCGCTCCATCAGGGTGGCGAGGCGGTCCAGGGTGGCGGCGAGGTCGCCGCCGGCCTCGGCGGCGCGGACCAGGCCGACGTTGAGACGGGGGAAGCTGTCGGGGTAGCGAGCCATGGCGGCGTGCAGGGTGGAGCCGTCGCGGACGGAGGCGCGCAGGCCTTCCAGCACAGCGCGCTGGCGCGGGTTGGGGGCGGTCTCGACCAGGAAGCGGAGGGCGCGGTCGAGGTCCTGGCCGGCGTTGAGCATGACCGCGAGCTCGCGGGTGAGGTTGGTGACCTCCTGGCGGCGCAGGCCGCGGCGGCGGAAGCCGGGGAGCTCGATGCGCAGGCCGGAGGACAGGCCGGCGCCGGCGGGCTCGGCGCGCATCGGGATGTTGCCCTGGCGGCGGACAAACGCCACCACCTCCGCCTCGGAAGCGGCCTCTGTGACGCCGCGGACGGTGTCGCCGGTGGGGGTGATGGCGGTGAAGCGGAAAGCGGGCATGGCGGAGTGGAGTGTGCGGCGGATGGGGGTGGAGGGGAAGGGATGGGCAAGATTGAAGGCTAGCCTGTCCCAAGACCGAGCAGGTTCGTTTCGGGGGGCTCGCGTGGGCGGGAAGGAGGTGGTCTTGGTGTCGTGAAGTGGTGTCACGGATTGGCTCTGGGATTGGAGACGGGGCTGCGGTCGGTGGGAATTGGGAGGTCTCAGGCGTGGGACGGGTAGTATTGCCGCGAGGCTTAGGGCTGGCGGCTGGCGGCTGGCGGCTGGCGGCTGGCGGCTGGCGGCTGGCGGCTGGCG
>CAXTVX010000111.1:0-7834 GCA_964247755.1 uncultured Acetobacteraceae bacterium
CGCGCATCAGCGAGTACCACAGGCCGTCGGTGAGGTGCACGCCGTTCGGGGTGCCTACCGTTGCGGTGCTGGAGGTGCTGTCGCCGGCGATGCAGACCTGCACCGTCCGGCCCGCCTTGGCCTTGGCGATCGCCTGGGCGAGCTGGAGCGGCGGGACGACGCCGTTAGGCGGCAGGCGCGGCGTCGGCAGGACGGGTGTCGGCAAGATGGGCGCGGGCGGCGGTATGGCTAGCGCGGGACAGGCCCGCAACGCGGTGGCGAGGACAGCGAGCGGGAGGCGGGGGATCACCTTGCGGCGCGCCGACCGGAACGGACGCGATTGATGCGTGGTGCCCGCCTGGGAGCTGCCGCGGTACCGAACGACATGCGAGAAAAGGCCACCAGGCACGTCCATGGAGAGTTGCTGCCAGCTATCTACAGAGATCGAGCTCGACGACTGGTGTAAGCATCAGGGTCTGCAACGAGCACGCGTGACAGGACATCCCGGCATCGTTGCGCCATCGGCTTGGTTTCGCATCACGATAGCCGACACGCCTCCAGGGCCGCTGTCAACGGGCAGGTCCATCCACCTGGACGACCAGACGCAGCAGCTGTCGCGCTACCGATCAGGCGGCAGTCGACTTCCCGTCTCCGGCCGACCCGTCCCTTCAAACCGGTGGGAGAAGATCGCGAGGATCGACCGCGGCATCGAAGTCGCCGCGGCCTCCGGTTTGCCGAACGGCTGAGGCCGCCGCGATGATCCCGGGGTTGGCCACAAGCCCAGGCTCAAGCCTCACAGGGCGACCAGGAACGGTCGTCACGATCATGCAGGCAGCCGAAAAGGCGAAGTGGTCGCCGAGTCCGTCGGATGGCTGGCTCGTGCTGCCAGCCCCCGGCCCGCCGTGGACCTCGAGCCACAGGTCCTCGGCGTGACAACATCCTCGAGGTCGAGCTACTGCACGTTGCCGCCAAGCAGGACGGTGGACGAACTGTCGATCATCAGGGTCGCCTTGGCAAACTGCGTCGTGGTTGCATGGAGCAGGGTGCCGGAGCCGTTCTGCTCGACCGTTTCGCCGGCTGCACCGACGAACTTGACGATGCCCGTCCCGGTGCCTGCCTGGATCACATAGATGCTGCAACCGATCGGAAGTCCTGTCGGCACCGTGTCGTTATGAGCAGTTGTTCCGGTATCCCGGATCGTCGTTCCGCAGTCGCTCCTGGTGAAGGTGTAGGAGGCAGTCTGGGCGGTCACCGGCGAGGCGACCTGGCGCGACTGCCATGATCCATCGAGGTAGACCTCGAAAGGATTGGTGCCGGAGTTGACCTCCCCGAAAACCATCTTGGGGGTCAGGCCGGATCCACCGTAGGTCCAGATGTTCGCCTGGTTGGTGCCGACGAGAAAGGTGTGCAGGACCGTGTCGGCCGATGTGGGCACGGTGCCCGGCGTGACGGTGGCGTTGTAGGCGACGGAGCCGTAGCCATAGGACTGACGCCCTCCGTCGTAGATGCCGCTGGAAATGCCCTGGGCGCCGACAGGCGTGTAGGCATCGAGGAGCGACGACGGCGAGTTGCCGCTGTCCAGTCCCACCCGCCCGTTGACGCGATCCCAGACCATGAAGGGATCATGCATTGCGCCACCAAGCGAATTGACGAAGGTATACACGTTGACCGGCCCGGTCTCGGTTGCCTCGAACCAGTTGTACTGGCCATAGGCGGTCGGGCCGTACTCCACCGTCAGGTAGCCATTGGTGACCACCGCCGGCTTGGACATGGTGATGGTGCTGCCACTGACCGAACTGATCACCGCACCCTCTGCGATGTAGTTCGGGAACTCCTCCGACGTGATGTTCTGCCCGGCATTTGCAGAAACCGGAGCAGTGCCCTGCACGACGGTTGCCGTGGTGCTGCCCGCCGTGGTCGAGATCACGATCGTGGTCGGAGGGGCGGTGAATTCTCCGCCGGTCTGCAGAAGTTCGAACGGAGGCGCAAGTTCGTGCGCGTTGGACGAGCCGTCGTAGCGCGATGCTTCCACGAAGTCGCATCCCATGCCACCGCGCAGGTTGCATCGCGTTGCCCAACCGAACGCGGCATGCTCGTAGGCGGCGCCGACGTTGTAGGCGAGGTCCGCACCGCGCGCGGTCAGGGCGGCAAAACCGGAGGTGCTGTTGTTCTGGACCGAGAAGGTGTTTGCATTCCCGGCGTTGTTGGTGACCGCCAGCTCGTGCGTGTTGGAGTTCCAGCCGATCGTCGTGCTGCCGCCGTCCGGATCGGGCAGAACTACCGGCGTTGAGCCGTGCCCGGTCTCTAGGTAGAGCGGGCCGGTGAGCGGCACGGTGGCGCCAGCGGCGAGCGGCAGGTAGCTGACCACGGCATCGTTTGCCGTATTCGAGTTGCCGGTCTTGGTGAAGGTGGAGGTGCCGGTCACCGGAGCGTTCTGCGCCTGGGCGCTGCCAAGCATGAGGATCGTCAACGTGAGCGTGGAAAGGGCGACATCCTTCATGATGAAGGTATTCTCCTTTATCGAACGAAAAGAATGATGCTGGTGGTCAGGACGGTGTGACGGGACACGAGCATGAAGAAGGCTTTCGCCTCGTTCATGATCTGGAAAACGGTCAGGTTCGGCGGCTGTTCTGTGCGGGATGCGTATGCGCATCCCGAGTTCGAAGAGCGCTGGCATCGATACGAACAGCCGATCGATCGGATCCTGGTGTTCACGGGGTAGGCTACTTCATGAGGATGCGGCCGGAGTGTCTGTCCTGTATGATGACAGTGTATCGTGATCCCGTGACGCTTGCCTTGCTGCCCGGGATGCAGTCGACACCGATGGCTTCATCGAACAGGATTGCGTAGATCAAGAAACGACGCTGTTGTCGCGTGTCGTTCAGGGGATGTCCTCTCCCGCCACCGGGACGCGGTTGCGTGTCGGGGTCGACATGCCGAGCTTCGCGACCTGGATCAAGTCGGCATGCACATTGCTGGTGCCGATCCTTGTCTGCTTTATCGAATACCAGGGAGCTGAAGCCTGGCAATTGCAGTGGTGATCGGCATGCAGAAGCTGCAAGTCGAAACCTCATCTGGCGCCTGCTTCATGAAGACGGCCAAGCCCTGAGTGTGCCATCCTCGCGGAACTTGCAGTCGGCGGGATGTTCCAGATGAGCGGTGCATGGGCGATCGGCGAACGCCGGCATCTGCCCGTTCTCGCCGAATGCGTATGCGGCAAGACTATACACATGTTAGGTCATTACGGACCCGTCGTCAATCGAAGATGGCGCGCGCGGAATGCGGTAATCGGGCTCAAGCGTCCCATCCGTTGCAGCGTGTGCCGACAGGACGCCGGTCCTTGAAGCTGCCGAGTGCGTTCTGGATGCAGTGACGCTGCCGGCGGAGGACGTCGTTGCACGCCGGAGCTTGCGCCGAGTTGCGGCGGACCTCCTCGTTCCAGAAGTCCGGCTCGTCCGGCGTGGACAGCTTCCTCCACTCGCGGGAAGCCCTTCCGTCTGTCGTCGAGCCGGTGATCCTAACGCACCGATGTCTCCGCCCGTGCCGCATCCGGCTCGATCGAAGGCTCATCCGGCTGGTCGGCCAGGATGACCAGCAGCCGTCCGACGACGCCGGGTATGGTGCCCGGCTCCAGCCGGACCAGCACCTCCCTGCCGCAGGATGGGGCGTCCGGCCGTCCGTCCGCGGCCGGCGTGTCGCCGGTGTCGGACGGGTCGAGCAGCGCCATCTGCTGTGCGCAGCGGGCCAGACCGTCGGCGTTCCTGGTGGCGTCCTCCAGGTTGTCGCGCGGTGCCATGACGACCGGATGGCTGGTCCAGTCGTGCTGCCAGCCGGGCTGCGGCGGTATCGACGGTGCGGCTGCGCCGGCGGCGGCGCCCGGCAGGGTGACGAGGGTGGGACCGGTTCCATACTGTGTCAGCAGGCGATCGACCAGCGCCGACAGGACCTGCTGGTGGCCGCGCGCGAACCGGACGGTATGCAGCACGAGGAAGACCGTGCCGGCACGGCTGCGCACCTCGTATCGCTCGCTCCGGTCCCGCTTCTCCGCGACGAACCCGGCGTCCCGACCTTCTCTCGATCCGGCAAGGTCGAAGACGACATAGGCGCCGGCGACTCTGTGCCTGGCGTCGCGCGTCGTCATCCCCAGCGACAGGAGTCCGGTGGACAGGCTCCGGCGCGTGCCGCCCGGCCCGGCCACGGCAGCCGGCCGATCCGCCGACGGTGCTGCAGCCGCGTCTTGCGAGACCGGCGGCGGCCGGGACCCGACCGGGCCGGCGCCACGACCGCCCGGCGCCGCGATCCGGTCGAAATCGATGTTCGCCACATACACCGTCAGCGGACCCGTGCGGCCCACCGCATAGGCGGTAACGATGCTGGTCTGGCGCCGGATCGAGTGCGGAAAGACCATCATGCCCGGCCCGAACGGAAAGCATCCACCGCGGCGCGCGATCTCCCGGGCATCGGCCGTGGCATTCGCCGGCGTGCTGCGGCTGCTGCCGTCCGGCCGCGTGAGCCGCGCCAGCGCGTCTGCGGACGTGCAGGCGACACCTGGCCGCACCGAAACGAATGTGTCTGCCCGTGCCGGAGCCAACGCGATCATGCCCAGGGCGATCGAGCCGATGAGGATCCTGCTGGACGACACCATGGCTCCGACGTCGATGTCCCTGCTCCGCCACGGTCTGCGCGGAGCAGGACGAACCCGGCCACGACCTGCCGCATCAGTCGACCTTGCCTCCTGCACGCCGACAAGGCCAGGGCCTGCTGGAATTCGAACCTGTTTGTCGCTGTCCGGCGTTCCGCCGGCTCTGGGGAACGGACCTGGATACCGACGGATGAGCAGGGGACGGGCCTTGGCCGGTGATCGAGGCGTGCCGGCCGCCGGCGAACGCAGTGCCGCAGAACCTGCGCCAGACGATGGGCGGGTGGTGCCGGAGGTGCTGGAACCTTGCTGGACCGCCGTTCGGACAGCTATCCGATGGTCCAGACTGGCGTGTGGGATGGGCCGACATCCGCGCTCGTCACAAGGCCGCAGGTGCGGCTCCGGAAAGGATACGTCACAACGGGACGAGCGTGAGGCGCCGGGCTGATTTCGGGGTCTGCCAGACGGTGGAGCGGTTCCTGCCCTCGTTTCTCGGGCGCCGAAACGCCCGACCGGATTCCCTCAGGAGGCGCGCTTGCGCGATGAGTGCAGCTTCGGCGCGGTGCGGGAGCGGGGCGCGGGAGCGGCGGCGCGACGCGTCGGCGGTCCGGCCGACGGGGGGGCGGCGTGGATGCGCGAGCCCTGTCCGGGCGACGGTGCCGTGGCCGGCACGATCCGCACCTCGTCGTCGTCGGCCGCCGACACCGCCTCGGTGAAGCGCGCCGCCATCGCGGGGCTGATCTCGAAGCGGGTCTCGGTGTCGAGGATCCGGATCAGGCCGATGTCGCGCTTGGTCACGGCACCTAGGCGGCAGATCAGCGGCACCAGCCATTTCGGGTCGGCCTTGTCCTGCCGGCCGATCGGCATGCCGAACCAGACGCCCGGTCCGCTGGCGCGGTCGTCCGCGGGACGCGGCGCGCGCGGCGTGCGCTCGGCGCGCTCCTCGTAGGGGCTGCGCCGCTCCTCGTTTGAAGAGCTGCGCCTCTCCTCGTAAGGGCTGCGCCGCTCTGGGCCGGGCTGCACGGTCCGTATCTCCTCGGGGTCGGGCAGGCGGGCGCGATACAGGCGCACCAGGGCGGCGGCGATGTCGTCGGGGGTGCGGCCGGCGAGCAGCGACTGCGCCAGCGCCTGGTCCTCCGGGGTCGGCTCCTCGAGGAGGATCGGGTCGGCCAGCAGGCGCTCGCCGTCGCGGGCGCGTATCTCGTCGGCGGTGGGAGCGCCGCTCCAGTGCGCCTGCACCCGGGCGCCGGACAGCAGCTGCTCCGCCTTGCGCCGGCGGATCTGCGGCACCACCAGCACGCAGGTGCCCTTCCGCCCGGCGCGTCCGGTGCGGCCGGAGCGGTGCAGCAGGGTGGCGCTGTCGGTGGGCAGGGCGGCGTGGATCACCAGGCCAAGGTCGGGCAGGTCGATGCCGCGCGCCGCCACGTCGGTGGCGACGCAGACGCGGGCGCCGCCGGACCGCAGCGCGTCCAGCGCGCGGGTGCGCTCGGTCTGGCTGAGCTCGCCGGACAGCGCCACGGAGCTGAAACCGCGCTCCAGCAGGGAGCCGTGCATGTGCCGCACCATCTCGCGGGTGGAGCAGAACACCATCGCGGTCGGGCTTTCGAACCAGCGCAGCACGTTCACCACCGCATGCTCGGCCTCGTGCGGGGCGGCCAGCACGGCGCGGTACTCGATGTCGGCGTGCTGGCGGGTGCCGGACTGGGTGTCGATGCGCAGCGCGTCGCGCTGGTACTTGCGGGCGAGGGAGGCGATCTCGCGGGCGATGGTGGCGGAGAACAGCAGGGTGCGCCGCACCGCCGGCAGGGTGTCGAGGATCTGGTCGAGCTCGTCCTTGAAGCCGAGGTCGAGCATCTCGTCGGCCTCGTCGAGCACGACGACGCGGATCGCGGAGGTGTCGAGGCGGCCGCGGGACAGGTGGTCGCACAGCCGGCCAGGGGTGCCGACCACGATGTGGCAGCCGCCCTCCAGGGCACGTGCCTCGCGGCGCACGTCCATGCCGCCGATGCAGGCGACGATGCGGGCACCCGCCTCGGCGTAGAGCCAGGACAGCTCCTTGTGCACCTGCACCGCGAGCTCGCGGGTCGGCGCGATCACCAGCGCCAGGGGCGCGGTGGCGCGGCCGAAGCGCTCGGCGTCGCCGAGCAGGGTGGGGGCGGCGGCGAGGCCGTAGGCGACGGTCTTGCCGGACCCGGTCTGCGCCGACACCAGCAGGTCACGCCCGTCGGTGTCCGGCTGCAGCACCGCGAGCTGGACCGGGGTCGGCTCCTCGTAGCCGCGCGCGGCGAGGGCGCGGGCCAGGGAGGGGTGGGTGGCGGGAAAGGGCATCGGGAACCGTCCATCGGCGCGCGCGGCCGGCTGCCCGGCTGCCGACGCTGCAAGCGAGGGGCCGGTACGGACGGATGCGATCGGGTTATGACGCGCACATAGGAGGCCGCACCGGCAAAAGCCAGGAAAACCGCGTCGTGGCTGCCGTGTGCGGAGCGATCAGGGCTGCGGGTGGCCGGTCATGCGCCGTCGGTGGCGATCCAGCGGTCGATCGCCTGTTGCGCGGTGTGCACGGCGACCTTGAACGAGCCGCGCAGCCCCTCGCTGCGCGCAGTGCCGCGGGCAGCGCCGGCTTCCGGACCATCCTCGGGAAAGATCGTCCAGCTGCGGCCGCGGTCGCTCTCGGGGCCGATCACGTAGCGGCAGTCGCGGTAGGTGAGGCTCTGCTGCATGGGCGTGTCCTGGATGGTCCGAGGCGGGAACGCGTCCGGGCGGTGGGCGTTCGTGGCGGTCCGGCGAGTTGCAGCGAAGTGTCCTGGTCAGCAGGCCCGGCTGCTGACCGGCGTGGGCCCGGCGCGCCAGGCTGCGGTCGGCGCGACCGTCGCCATGTCCGGGAGCAGGCGAGGGTCCCGGGCCGGCACGTCGGGGCAAGATACCGCCAGCTGTTCGCTGTCGGGGGACGAGTTCATTTGTCGTGCACCGGGCGCAGCAGCGCCTGGCTCGCCGGATCGCTGCCGAGCGACGGGTGGTAGCCGGGCCGGAGGGTCAGGTGGTTGGCCTGCTCGAACGCGTAGCCGAACGCCAGCAGCCGCGCCTCCGACCAGGCCGGGCCGATGAAGGACAGGCCCACCGGCAGGCCGGAGACCAGCGCCATCGGCACGGTGAGGTGCGGGTAGCCCGCCACCGCCGGCAGGGTGCCGGCGCTGCCCATGTCGTGGTCGCCGTCGA
>CAXTVX010000112.1:0-7737 GCA_964247755.1 uncultured Acetobacteraceae bacterium
CGTCAGGTGAACGTCGAGATCGTCAAACGCTCCGACGCAGGAAAGTTCGTGATATTGCCCAAGCGCTGGATTGTCGAACGAACCATCGCGTGGCTGAACCGATGCCGCAGGCTAGCAAAGGACTGGGAGCGCATGAACCAAAATGCACTCGCCTTTCTCCGCTGGGCGTCGGTCAGGCTGATGGTCCGAAAGCTCTGCCAGAACTCGATATGATCTTGGATGGACTCTAAGCGAAATTGCGTCAGAGCCAGTATTCGACGCTGTTCCACAAGAACCCGAGTGCGAGTGCCGGTCGGCATCCCGCAGCACGGCCGCGTCATTTGCACGCTCAGGGCTACGCCTTCAATCGCTCGGTAAGGATTTCCTGGCAGTCTTCAGACGTTCCAGACAGGGCCTGTAGATGAACCCGTTCCAGCTGAGCCCCCGCGGGAAGTCTGAGCCACTCGCGGCACTCCCGGACGAACAGGAGACGATCCTGCGGGTGATGCGTCTTCATGAAGAACTGAGGGTGCTGTCAGCTGACCTCGACCTCTCCGAGTGGGCCTCGGTGATGATCGTACAGAGCCCCGCTCGCCTCGAGGTGGCGAGCCGGGGTACGGATGGCAACATCATGCCGCTGCTTGCTGCGGCGCTCATGGCGGAGTTCGAGCGACACATTGTCTCCGCCGAACAGGTGAGGGCAAAGCTGACGCCTGAGTGGAGAGATCTGCTCCTCGCTGCTGGTCCGGCGGCCATCGACGCAGAGCGCCGGGAAAGCTTTCACTTGCCGTGAACCAGCTGTCAGGGTGAAGACCGACCGTTACCCAGCCATCTCGGCGGCGCGCGCGAGGTCGACCGAGAGCACCCGGCTCACGCCCCGCTCCTGCATCGTCACGCCGTAAAGGCGGTCCATGTGCGCCATGGTCAGCTGGTGGTGGGTCACCACCAGGAACCGGGTACCGGTTTCGCCTGCCAGGTCTTCCAGCAGGGCGCAGAACCGCTGGATGTTGGCATCGTCGAGCGGGGCGTCGACCTCGTCCAGCACGCAGACCGGCGCCGGGCTGCAGCGGAACACCGCGAACACCAGGGCCAGGGCAGTCAGCGCCTGCTCGCCGCCGGACAGCAGCGACAGAGTCGCCAGCTTCTTTCCAGGTGGCTGGGCATGGATCTCGATCCCGGCGTCTAGCGGATCGTCCGAGCCTACCAGCCCGAGATGGGCGCGACCGCCGTTGAACATCCGCGTGAACAGCGACCCGAACTGCCGGTCCACCTGCTCGAACACGGCTGTCAGCCGCTCGCGACCGACCCGGTTGAGATGGCCGATCTGGCCGCGCAGGCGAGCGATCGCATCCTTCATCTCGTCCCGCTCGCGCCCGATCGCCGCGTTCTGCTCTTCTGCCTCGCGCAGCTCGAGCTCGGCACGCAGATTGACCGGGCCGATCTCCTCGCGCTCGCGGAGCAGCCGGGCGATGCGACGACGCAAACCCGCCTCGGCGGCATCGGACAGGTCGGCCGGCACGCCTGCCGGCGGATGGGTCATGTCGGCCAGCAGCTGCGATAGCATCGCCTGCGCCTGCATCTCGCGCGCTTCCGCACGCAACGCGGCCTCGCGGGCAGCGGACAGACCGCTCTCACTGGCATGCCGCTCCGCCTGTGCGTGCCGGGCACGGGACACGGCCTGCTGCAGCCCTTCCCGCGCGGCGTCGTGGGCGTGCTGTGCAGCGAGCACGGCATCGGCTATCGCCTGCGCCCGTCCGGGCGCCTCGGCCAGCCCCTCCGCATGCAGCGCGTGTTCGGATCGGGCGGCGGCAAGACGCTGCCCGACCGCCGCGAGGGCGGCCTCGGCTGCCTGCCGCCGCGCCTGCCAGTCTGCCAGCGCACGCACCACTGGATCTCGTCTCGCATCCGACGCAGCCTGTTCGGCGGCCAGCATCTGGCCCTGTTCCGCTGCCTCGCGTTCCTCCAGCCGGATCGCGGAAACGGCTTGCGCCGACACCCGCGCCGCGTCGGCCGCGGATGCCGGGTCTGGCAGTTCAGCTGCCGATGCCAACAGCGCACGCAGTGCGTCTTGTGCCATGTCCCGTTCCGCCTCGGCGTCGTCCAGCCGGCTGCGCAGCGCGTCCAGCCACCTCCGCCCTTCCAGCAGCACGGTGGCGGTCTGGTCGCGCGCGGCAGCGCAAGCCTCAAGCCGAGCCCGGGCCGCGTGCCGCGCATCGCGTGCTGCGCCCAGCGCAGCCTCGGCGGATGCTGCCTGCGCCAGGGCGGCGTCGAGAGCCGGCCGGCCGCCCTCTGTCGGCAACGCGGCGACGGCGGCTCCAGCCTCAGCAAGCTGCGCGGCAGCGGCTTCGGCGTCATCGACCGTGCGCGCCAGCAGCGGGGCCAAGGCATCAAGCGTGTTTTTTGCTTGAGCGTCGCGACCGGTCAGAGCGGCGGCCGTTTCATGCGCTCCCTGCAGGAAGGCTTCGGCACCGTGACGCTGCGCACGGGCCTCGGCCTCCAAGGCGAGCACCTCGGCCTCCCGAAGCTTTGCTTCCTCGTGCGCCGCCGCGAGCGCGTCGGGATCGGCCAGCAACATACAAGCGACATGCGACGCAGCCAGGCCAGCCTCCGCCTCGGCCCGTGCCAGAGCCGCGCGATCCCGCTGCGGCGCCAGCGCGTCGAGTCGGGCACGCGCCTCCGCCTCCCTGTCGACGATTCGTGCTTCCTCCTCCCGCCCCCGTGCTAGAAGCTGCTCTGCTTGGTCGCGAGCGGCGCGGGCCCGGCACCGCGCTGCAGTCGCAATTTCGTTCAGCGCGGCGGACCGCGCGGCATCGTCCTGCGCCGCCGTAACCCGCGCCACCGCCTCCTCCAGCAGCTCCGTCAGCTCCCGCAGGCGGATCCGTTGTCGCAGCCGCACCGCCGGCGCGTCGGGCTGGCCCGCCGCCACACGGTAGCCGTCCCAGCGCCATAACCCGCCCTTGCGGCTGACCAGGCACTGACCGGGTCGCAGCGATGCCTGCAGCGCGTCGCCCTGCCGGTCATCCTCGATCAGCCCGGCATGGGAAAGTGCGCGGGCCAGCGCGTCCGGCGCTGCCACCAGGGCCGCGAGCGGCACCGCGCCTCCCGGCAGCCCGGCCGGCTCAAGCGGCGATAACGCGTGCCAGGCACGCGGCGCACCGGCGGCGTCGTCCGGATGCGCGGCATCGAGCGCGTCGGACAGGCAGGCCGCCAGCGCGTCCTCCAGCCCGTCCGGCACGTCGAGCGCGTCCGCCAGGCTGCGATAGACCGGCGACGGAGCCTCCTGCCCGGCCAGGACCTGGTCCAGACCGTCCGCTTCCGCTGCTAGCCGGCCGTGCGCGTCCCGTGCCGAGACGAGGCCGATCGCCGCGTCGTCGGCGACGGCCTGGGCAGCATCGCGTCGGGCCTCTGCCCGCGCCAGCGCATCCTGCGCGGCGGCAAGGCCCGCTTCCGCATCAGCACGGGCCTGACGTGCTGCATCCACCGCGTCCACCGGCACCAGCGCCCACACCGCAGCGGCGTGATCGCCGGCTGCCGCGTCATGCTGCGAGACGGCGTGACGATGCGCCCTATCGGCTTGGCTGTGCGCGGCTTCGAGCTGCTGGCGGTGCCGGTTGGCATCCGCCAGCCGTGCGGCCGCTTCCAGGCGGTATGACGTCGCCTGTCCACGTGCCAGCTCGATGGCCTCAAGCCGGGAAGCGGCCTCGGCCAGCCGTGCCTCAGCCTCCTGGACGGCTGCGGCCGCCGCCTGCCGCTCGGCCTCGGCAACCAGGCCGGCTTCGGCTGCCTCCACGCGTCGTTGCAGGTCGGTGCGCTCGGCGTCGAGGCGGACAGCCCGGCGCTCCGCCTGCTGTAGGGCCAGCGTCGCCGCCTCGTGGCGCCGCGTCGCGTCGGCTGCCTCCATCCGGACGGCTTCGAGTGCCCGCAACGCATCGGCATGAGCGCGCGACGCCCGGTCCAGCGCCCGCTCCGACCGCGCCAGCGCGTCCGCGGCCTCGATGCACCGCTGCTCCTCGTCCTCGACCAGCGCCGGGTCAGGCAAGGACGTCTCGCGCTGCGCCCGTTCCGCAACGACCTGCAGCAGCAGCGCCTCCGCTCGCTGCAGCCGGCCCGATGCGGCGTCCTGGTCGCGCGCACGCTCGGCCCGTCGGGTCACGGCGGCGGCAGCGGCGTCCGCATCGGCGCGCGCCGCCTGCTCGGCCGCCTCGAGCCGGTCCCTGAGCTGCGAGATCCGCGCCTCCTGCGCGCAGCGGCGGTCCGGCAGCGACGCGGCCGTGGCCTCGAGGCCAGCTTCCTCGTCCCGCAGCCGGGCCTGCGCGTCCTGCGCGTCGGCGAGACGCGCGGCGGCCGCGTCGTGATCCTCCTGCGCCTCCTTCCATCGGGCTTCCGCCTGTTCCGCATCCCGGTGCGCGCGCTCGTCCTCCCGTGCCGCCCCTTCCGCCTCGATCCGACGACGCTCCAGCAGACCGCGTGCCGCCGCCTCCGCATCGCGTGGCCCAGACAACGCCTGCTCGGCCTCGGTCTCGGCGGTAGTGGCCTTCGACGCGCGCCGTTCCGCGTCCGCCAGGGCTGCCTCCCTGGTGGACCGCGCCTCGCCGGCCAGCACCACCTCGCGTCGGGCACGTTCGTGCAGCAGGGCCGGCAGCGCCGCCTCTGCGTCGCGCAGCCCCGCCACGATCACACGGTAGCGCTCGGCCTCCGCCGCCTGGTTGCCGAGTGCCAGCACCCGGGTGTTGAGCTGCGCACGCTGGTTGTCGACGCGGAGCAGATTGGCCTCCGTGGCGCGCAGCTTGAGTTCCGCCTCCTGCCGCCTGCCGGGCAGCCCGGTGATCCCAGCCGCCTCCTCCAGGATCGACCGCCGCTCCTCCGGCCGGGCGCCTACGATCGCCGCCACCCTGCCCTGGCTGATCAGGGCCGAGGAGCGGGCGCCGCTGGACAGGTCGGCGAACAGGGTCTGCACGTCTCGAGCCCGGGCGTCGCGCCCGTTGATCCGGAAGGCGCTGCCGGCGCCCCGCTCGATCCGCCGGCTGACCTGCAGCTCGTCCCCGTCGTGCGGCGGCGGTGCCAGTCCAGCCGCGTTCTCCAGCGTCAGCACCACCTCCGCCAAGCCGCGCGCCGGGCGGGCGGCGGTGCCGGCAAAGATCAGGTCGTCCATCTCGCCACCTCGAAGCGAGCGGGCGGAGCCTTCGCCCATCACCCAACGCAGCGCCTCCACCACGTTGGACTTGCCGCAGCCGTTCGGCCCGACGATCCCGGTCAAACCCGGCAGGATCTCGATCAGGACCGGCTCGGCGAAGCTCTTGAACCCGGCGATGCGCAGGCGGGTGAAGCTGACTGGCACGAATGGTTCCTGGACAAGTCAGCCCTCTAGGGCGAAGTCGCCGCTTGCGTTGTCGGCCCCATCAGGTGTGCCAGAAACACCTGCCTGCTACGAGCCGATGCCGGAAGTCGAGATTGCTGCCGGTCTTAAGCGACAAGCTCCGCAAGCGCCGGCACGGCAAGCGGCGCCGACCCGGAGCAAGCTGGTGCATCGACGAGGCGGATCGCCAGTCGATGGCATTCAGGCTGTCGCACTCCCAGGCATCAGGCTCGAGCCGGGCAGGTCACGCAGGCTCTGCAGCCCGAACTGAGACAGGAACCGTGGTGTCGTCACCCATAGCGTGGGGCGGCCCGGCGCCTCCTTGTGGCCTGAAGGCTTCACCAGCCCACTCTCAAGCAGCAGGTCCATCGTGGTCTGCGCGAGCCCCACACCTCGGATGTCCTCGATCTCGGCCCGGGTGACCGGCTGGTGCAGGGCGATCAGCACCAACGTTTCCATGGCCGCCCGCGGTAGCCGGCGCGCCTCGGGCACCATGCTCCTGACCTGCGGACCGAGGTCAGGCGCCGTCCGGAACGTCCACCCTTCCCCTACCCTCGCCAGGATGACGCCCCTACCTGCGCAGTGACGTTCCAGCGCAAAGAACACCGTGCCGGGATCGAGATCATGCGGCAGCACCGGTGCGAGGGCGAGCAGGGTCAACGGCTCGGGGCTCGCGAAAACAAGCGCCTCGGCCAGGCGGAGAACGTCGATGGACACCTCAAACTCGTTCATGGCGCGCACGATGCCCGGGCTGCACCCGATCGGCCAGGGCGACGGATCAGTCTTCTCGATCACGAAGCGTCCGATACGCGTCCGGCGAGATCTACCAGCGCCCGTTGCAGCGGTCTCACCTAGGCTGGCTGAGTTCAGACCGGTTCTTCGAGGATCGAGATGAGTTCCTACTCGGTCCTGGGCAGCCTGATGTGGACCGGCTTGAACAGCTCGTCCTGTTCGGCCTCGACCTCACCCTGCCTGGCGAGCTCCAGGCACGCGACGAAGGTCCCGGCCACCGCACCTTGCACCTGCCGCAGCCGGTCCACTCCCTGCCCCACCGCCGGCAGGAAGTGCGCAAGATCCCCACCCTCCGGATCCTCTCTCAGCTTCTGGCGGATTCGGGCCAGCGCCTGCTCGACCCGCCACAGCCGGGCCAGCACTGGCCGGTAGACCGGCGCCGCCTCCGGCCGGTTGTTCGGCCCTCGCAGCACCGCGAGGCACGCCTCCATCAACGCCATCGTCGTCTCGCTGCGGCCCTCGTTCTTTCGGAGTGACCGGGCGAAAACGTCCCGTCCCAGCTGCGGCCGCGCCTCCAGCCACGACACCGCCGCCCGCATCCGCAGCCGCTCCGCCAGCCGCAGCTCTTCCCGTGCCACGTCCCGCTCGGCGTTCTGTGCTTCTGCCGGGCTGGACGGGAGCATCAGCCGCGAGCGCAGCAGCACCAGCCGGGCCGCCAGCACCAGCCACTCCGCATGGCGCTCCGGCGTCACCCGCCCGGCCAGCTTGTCCATCGCCGCCACGAACTGCTCGACCAGCTCGAGCACCGAGATGCGGCCGAGGTCGAAACGCTGACGCTCCGCCAGGTCCAGCAGCAGGTCCATTGGCCCGTCGAAGCCGTCGAGGTGCAGCTCCGGGATCGTGGCCACCCGTGGCGGCAGGTCCCAGTCGTCCTCGGCGTCAACCACTGGCCATGGCACCGTCCTCGTAGTGCGGTTGGACGTCGAACATCAGGCCGGGCCACTCCTGCCTGAGCCGCGTAATCGCCCGCCACGGCGTCCAGTCCGCCGACCAGAACTCCCATGCCACCCGGGCTGCGCGCTTCAGCCGGGCGTCGGCTACGTGCTCGAGCACCCGCACGTGGCGCAGCGGCTGCAGCGTGCCCCAGTGCGTCCACAGCCACAGCCGGCTGTCGGGCGCATCAGACCCCAGCATCAGCAGGCGGGACGGGATCGGCACCAGCCGGTGCAGGTCGAGCGGACAGCCGCCACCCGGCTGGGCCGCCGCCGCCAGCACCCGCTCCTGGTGTGCTGCCAGCTGCGCCCTGAGCTCGCGCACCAGCCCTCGTGCCGCAGGTCCGGCGGCTGCCATCAGCCCCAGCAACCGCATCTCCTCTAGGTCGAGGTCGAGGTGCCACGGGATCGTCGACGGCCCGCGCCCCCTGACCTGGAACGCTGCAACGTCCGCCGCCGGCCCGCTCAGGATCAGCGTGTGCCGCAGCCAGTCAGTGTCGACCGGCGCCAGCACCGCGGCATCGGCAGCCTCGCTGGAGTCCTCGCCCTGCCTCACCGTCATCGCATCAGCGTCCTCGCTGCCGGCCCTTTGGCAGAAGCACCGGAGCTGTGGACTCTTGTAGCCTTCTTCCCTTTCCCCGGCTTGCGCCAAGCCCCGCGGATCGGATTGCGCCCCGC
>CAXTVX010000113.1:0-7725 GCA_964247755.1 uncultured Acetobacteraceae bacterium
CCGCCGACTGGACCACCTTCCGCTCGACCCTCGGCCTGTCCGGCTACACCGCCGGCTCCTTCACGGAGGTGCATCCCGCCAGCAGCGCCAGGAGCTGTTCCGACCCTGGCGTGGTGGCCGGCAACGAAAGCGAGGCCACGCTGGACGCCGAGTGGGCCAGCGCCGCGGCACCCAGTGCCGCGATCGAGCTCGCCTCCTGCAAGGACACCAGCACCACCTTCGGCGGCCTGATCGCGCTGCAGAACCTGCTCAACGGCAGCCCGCCCGCGATCGTCAGCATCAGCTACGGCGAGTGCGAGGCGCTGAACGGCGCCACCGCCAACGCCGCCTACAGCGCCGCCTACCAGCAGGCGGTGGCAATGGGCGTATCGGTGTTCGTATCCGCCGGCGACGAGGGCGCCGCCAGCTGCGATGCCGACGGAACGTCCGCGACCCACGGCATCGCCGTCAGCGGCTTCGCCTCCACCCCCTACAACGTCGCGGTCGGCGGCACCGACTTCGGCGACACCTACGCCGGCACCACCGCCACCTACTGGAACGCCACCAACACCGCGACGGACGGCTCCGCCCGGAGCTACGTCCCCGAGATCCCCTGGAACGACTCCTGCGCCAGCGCCCTGCTGACCACCGCCGCCGGCTACAGCACCCCCTACGGCTCCGCCGGCTTCTGCAACAGCACGATGGGCAAGGAATACTACCTGACCACCGCCAGCGGTTCCGGCGGCCCGAGCGGCTGCGCCACCGGCACGCCGTCCCGCTCCGGCGTGGTCGGCGGCACCTGCAAGGGCACGCCCAAGCCGTCGTGGCAGGTCCTGGTCGGCAACCCGAAGGACGGCGTACGTGACCTTCCCGACATATCCCTGTTCGCCGCCAACGGCGTCTGGGGCCACTACTACGTGTTCTGCGACTCCGACACTGCCGATGGCGGCACTGCCTGCACCGGCGCGCCGAGCGGCTGGTCCGGCGCCGGCGGCACCTCGTTCGCCTCGCCGATCCTGGCCGGCATCCAGGCCCTGGTGAACCAGCGGCAGGGCACCCGCCAGGGCAATCCGAACCCGGTCTACTACGTCTTGGCCGCCACCGAATACGGCAGCGCCGGCAGCCCGTCCTGCAACTCCACCACCGGCAACGCCGCCGCGGCCTCCGGCTGCACCTTCCACGACGTCACGCAGGGCGACATGGACGTGAACTGCACCGGCACCACCGACTGCTACCTGCCGGGCGGCCGCAACGGCGTGCTGTCCACCACCAGCGGCAGCTACGCCAAGGCCTACGGCACCAGCACCGGTTGGGACTTCGCCACCGGCATCGGCTCGGTCAACGCCGCCAACCTGGTCAACGGCTGGGCCGCCGCCGCCAAGTCGGTCACCCGGACCGCCCCAGACTAGAACATCATTCGATCGGACCGGATCAATCGTTTGGAAGGATGCCCATCAGGGCGGACTGGAGCATGATCCGCGAACCGACCTGAACGGGTCATGCCACGGACCTGCAGGCGGCTCCGCGGTTCATCCGGCCGCGGCTCCCGATCCGGACGGTGCGTCGCCCAACCTGTCATGCGCCAGGTCCAGCATCCGGTTCAGCGCGACGACCGCATCCCGTCCGACCTGCCCGGTCATCTCCGCTTCGGCGCGCTGCCACAGTGGCATCGCCTCCACCAGCTTCGACCGGCCCGCCGGCGTCAGGAACACCAGCCGCGCCCGCCGGTCGTGCGGATCGCACACGTTGTCGATCAGGCCCGCCGATGCCAGCGGCTTCAGGCTCCGGTTCAGAGTGGTCGGATCCATGCCGGCGTACCCGGCCAGCGCCGTCAGCGACAGGCCCGGCTTGCCGACCTGCGCGCGGTGCAGCCCGGCCAGGAACCCGAACTGGCCGATGGTCAGCCCGCTCGGCGCCAGGTGCGCATCGTAGTGCCGCGTCATCCGCCGCGCCGCCTTGCGCAGCCGCAGACACGCACACCCGGAGGCGTCCTGGACATCGAGCCGGCCAGCTGCCCGGACCTCGCTCACCGCACCTCTCTTCCCCGCACCACCAGCCTCCAGCCTTGCGATCCAGGAATTTAGCTGCATATGCAGCTTTCAACCGTTGCCGACGCGTCCCATGCCGCGAACGAGGTGCACAATGTCCGGTTGCGATCCCGCGTCCGCCAGCGTCGCAGCACCTTCTGCCCGCGAGCTGAGGCTGCAGGCGATCCTGCACGGTCCGCTGCTGCCGACCCTGCTTCGGCTTGGCCTGCCGACGGTGGGCGTGCTGCTGGCGCAGACGCTCGTCTCCGTCGCGGAAACCTTCTGGACCAGCTTCCTCGGCACCGACGTGCTCGCCGGGGTGGCGCTCGTGTTCCCGCTGCCGGCCCTGATGACGGCGATGAGCAACGGCGGGATCGGCGGCGGCGTGTCCTCGGCGATCGCCCGGGCAACCGGCGCCGGGCGGCAGGACGAGGCCGACGCCCTCCTCACCCACGCCCTGGTGCTGGCCGTCGGCTTCGGCCTGTCGTTCACCTTCGGCGCGCTCCTGGCCGGTCCATGGCTGTATCGCGCCATGGGCGGGACCGGCGGCGCCCTGCACGCGGCGCTGCTGTTCTCGGGCTGGTTCTTTGCCGGCTCGGTGCCGATCTGGATCGTGAACCTGCTGGCCGCGGCATTGCGCGGTGCCGGCGAGGTCCGGCTGCCGGCGCTCGTCACCCTGGTCGGCGCCGCGGTGGTGATTCCGCTGTCGCCGGCCCTCATCTTCGGCATCGGGCCGTTGCCCCGGATGGGCGTGGGCGGCGCCGGGCTTGCCGTGGCGCTGTACTTCTCCGGTGCCACCCTGGTGCTGCTGCGCCACGTCCGGCGCGGCCGCGGCGTGCTCGCCCTGCGTCGGGTGCCGCTGCGCTCCGCCACCTTTCGCGCCATCCTCGGCGTCGGCCTGGTGTCCGCGTTCGGCGCGGTGGCGGCCAACCTGACCATCCTGCTCGTCACCGCCGCCGTCGGCCTGTTCGGGGTCGACGCCCTGGCCGGCTACGGCATCGCGTCGCGCCTGGACTGGCTGCTGATCCCGCTCCTGTTCGGCCTGGGCACCGCCGTCGTCACCATGGTCGGCGTCAGCACCGGGGCCGGGCACCACGCCCGTGCCCGCCGCGTTGCCTGGACCGCGACCCTGCTCGCGACCGGCGTGGTCGGAACCATCGGCCTGCAGGCGGCCTGCTTCCCGCGCGCGTGGCTGGGGCTTTTCACCGCCGATCCCGCGGTGCTGGCCGCAGGCACGCACTACCTGCGCATCGTGGCGCCCAGCTATGCCGCCGTCAGCGTCGGCATGATCCTGTACTTCGCCTGCCAGGGACGAGCGCAAATGGGCTGGCCCTTCGTCGCCGGCATTGCCCGCCTCGTCGTGGCAGCCGGCGGCGGGCTGCTCCTGGCGCGAAACGGTGCCGGCATGACGGCGGTGTTCGCCGCCGTGGCGGCCGGATCGGTCGCTTACGGCCTGCTGAACGCCCTCGGCATGCTCGTCCGTCCGCTCCCACGCGCCGCCGCCATGGCGTCGAGCAGGAGCCTGCAGCCGTCATGAGCATGACCGACCCCCTGCCCATCCGCGACGTGGACGCACCTGCTGCACGTCATGCAACCACCCCCCTGTTGACGATGGAACGCTTCGGCGGTCCCGGCTGGCGGGAGATGGTGGCGCTCCGCCATCGCGTGCTGCGCGCCCCGCTTGGCCTCCACTTCACCGACGCCGACCTCCTCGCCGAGGCCGACCAGCTCCACCTGGCGCTCCGGCTCGGCGATACCCTTGCCGGCACGGTGCTCCTGCTGCCGCCCGACCCGCTCGGCAGCGCCAAGCTGCGCCAGATGGCCATCGACCCCGCCCTGACCGGCCGCGGCCTCGGCACCCTGCTGCTGCGCCACGCCGAGACCGTGCTCCGCCGCCTCGGCGCCACCGAGGCGCGGCTGTCCGCCCGCGCCACCGCGATCGGCTTCTACGCCCGTTGCGACTACGTCCCCGAAGGCGATCCCTTCATCGAGGTCACCCTGCCGCACCGTCTGATGCGCCACCGCCTCGATCCCGCGCCGCCGGACCGCGCATGAGGCCCCGCACTCACCGCGCCCGATCCGCTTCCCAGGCCTTCAGCGCATCCGTGTATTCCTGCGATGCCTTCAGCCGCTTCATGTAGCTGATGGGCCGCCGGCTGGAGAAGGGAAGCGTGTCGTCGCTCAAGGAGCCTCGCTCCCCGCAATAGCTCTTGCAGCTCCCGCCGCCGTCGTCGATCAGGAGATCGCTCCCGCGTCGCGACACCGACAGCATGCAGGGCGGCTCGCCGGGCGACATGCTCGCATGGTCGTCATAGACGATCCGCTCGCCCTCCACCCGGCCGATGCCGCTGAGCAGGCACGTGTGGCCGTTGTAGAAGTCCAGCTCCAGGCGGACATACGCCGCGTCCGGACCGACCGCCACGATCTCCGCGACGTCGTCGCTCCAGTACTTGTCTCCCTGCACGTCGCCGTTCCTGAAATGGCTGCCGTAGCGGCCGGCCAGGGCATCCACCGTCCGGTCGGCCCGTGCGGCGGACGACCCGGCGACGCCTGCCAGCAACAAGAAGACGAGCAGCGATACCGTCCTGTTCATGCCGTGATCGCGCCGATGACCAGCCTGTGCGGGACCGCCATCCTGCAGCGGCATCCGGTCGCGTCGGACCCGTCCGCCGCATGGCCCAGCCGCGATCCGTCCAGGCCCCGCGCCGCCAGCCTCAGCCGCACCACAGCTCCGCCCGCACGAGATGCGGCCTGGGGCAGGGACCGGCTGGAAGCGGCAACGGCGCCCCCGGACGCCAGACCCCGAGACGCTGCGAGATGTTCGGCATCTCGGAATCAATCACCGGCAGCGCATTGCCGTCGCCGTAACGCGTCGCGCTGCGATACCGCAGCGCCTCCTTGTAGTTGGAACCCGACGCAGGGACGCTCACCGCCACCCAGAAGCCGAACGGCGCGTCCGACGTCGGCTCCACCGAGACGATGTCCCCGTCCAGCGGCCCGGCCTCCACGTAGCGCACCTCCTGGTCGTTGTTCGTCCCGACGACATGGGCATAGACCCGCACGAACCGGTCCGCATCGCGCTGGTACGCAAGCACCTGGGTCAGCACCAGCTGGTCGCCGTCGCCGCTGTGCAGGCTGGCCGTCCTCACCAGCAGCAGCGGCCGGCCGGCCGTCCCGCGACCATGAACGACCCGTGCCTCGTCCAGGTAGTGCGGCTCGGAAAACAGGTCGCCGGTCGACGCGGCACGCAGCGCGTCCCGCAGCTGCGGATCGCATGGTCCCGAAGTCCCCTTGCGCAGGCAGAGCGTAACGATGCCGGGCGCCTCGTTGCCCCCGGGATCCTCGACCGGCGGCCCCTGGACGGTCACCATCTGCCACGCCGACCGCGTGCCCAGGGCGTCGGCAAGCCCGATCGACGCGACCACCCCCTGCTCCGGAGCCGGCGCTGCATGGGCGACCGCCGACCCGGCGACCACAGACACCATGCCCAGCCGGATCAGTCGCGTCAGTCCCGGCATCGCCCTTTCCCTCCGGACCACGGCAACAGCCCCGACACCCCATCGTTGACCTGCCGCCACGCCCGACCATCCACGCCCAGGACGCTCCCGATGACCGACCACACCATCCCCGACGACGCGATGCACTCCTACGAGCCCCCATCCGGCCACGGCCTGCGCCACGACCCCTTCAACTCGATCGTCGGCCCCCGCCCGATCGGCTGGATCGCCAGCCGCAACGCTGCCGGCGTCCTCAACCTCGCCCCCTACAGCTTCTTCAACGCCTTCAACTACACTCCCCCGGTCATCGGCTTCTCGTCCACCGGCTGGAAGCACAGCGTCGCCAACATCGCCGAAACCCGGGAATTCGTCTGGAACCTTGTCACCCGTCCCCTGGCCGAACCGATGAACGCCAGCAGCGCCACCACCGGCCCGGAGATGGACGAGTTTGCCCTGGCCGGCCTCACCCCCATCCCGAGCCGCCTGATCGGCGTGCCCCGCGTCGGCGAAAGCCCGGTCGCGTTCGAGTGCCGGCTGCTGCAGCAGGTCCAGCTGCACGACCTCGACGGGAAGGCGCTGCAGACCTGGCTCACCCTGGGCCAGGTGGTGGCGGTCCACATCGACCGCCGACTGATCCGCGACGGCGTCTACGACACCGCGGCCGCCCGCCCGATCCTGCGCGGCGGAGGGCCGACCGCCTATGTCGAGGTGGAGCCCGGCGCCTTCTTCCACATGACGCGCCCGGACACCGGATCGCTGCCGCCGCGATGAAGGTCGCTTCCCTTCGACGCCTGGCCTTTCAAGGCTCCGCCTCCACCGTATCGAGCGGCGAGACCGGTCGGTCGGCGGAGCCCTGGCCCGTCCTGGTGATCGCCCCGCCGGCAAGCGCGTCCCGCACCAGCGCCAGCAGCGCCGGGTCGCGATAATCCTCCACCGTCATGTCCGCCCCCGCCGCCCGCAGCGCCGCCTCGTCCATGGTGGTGCGGATCGCCACCGTATAGATCCCCGCCGCCGACGCCGCGGTCACCCCGGACACCGAGTCCTCGAACGCGATCGCCCGTTCCGCCGGGCAGCCGAGCCGTTCCAGCCCGGTCAGGTACGGCAGCGGATCCGGCTTGCTGCGCGCGATCTCCTCGCCCACCACCACCGTCGGCAGATGGCGCTGCAGCCCCAGCACCTCCAGCATGTGCTCGGCATTGGCACGCGGCGCGTTGGTCACCACGCCTACCCGTGCCCCCTGGCCCTCCGCCTCCTCGAGCAGCTCGTGCAACCCCTTCAGCGGCTCGAGATGGCCGGACTGCTCCCGGAACAGCACCTCCTTGCGGTCCGCGAGCTCCTCATGGCGGCGGCGGTCGAGACTGGGAAACAGCCACTGCATGATCAGCGCATTGGCGCCGCCGAGCACCGAGTGCTTGTACTGCTCGTGCGTCAGCGACCGCCCGGACTCGCCCAGCAGCGCGTTGAACGCGGCGAAGTGCACCGGATCGGTATCGGCCAGCGTGCCGTCCAGGTCGAACAGGAGTCCCAGCGTCATCACCATCGTCCCTGCCTGCGCCCCGCCATCATAACGGCCTGCCCGGCGATCGTCATCCGGCCGCC
The DNA here is from genome assembly GCA_964247755.1 of uncultured Acetobacteraceae bacterium. GTDB lineage: Bacteria > Pseudomonadota > Alphaproteobacteria > Acetobacterales > Acetobacteraceae > Lichenicola. The sequence goes on from CAXTVX010000113.1 coordinate 7,103, forward strand.
GCGGGCGCCGTTCCCGCGGCCAGCCCGTGCAGGATCGGCGCCAGGCAGGCCGTCGCCGCGCGATACCGTCCCAGCGCCTCGACGTGCAGCCGGTGCGCATGGAGGTCCGGCTCCACCAGCCGCCCCTCCCGCGCCACCGCGGCGGCCGCACTGCGCAGGTCCGGGAACAGCCCGACCGCGACCGCCGCCGCCGCCGCCGCGCCGACCACCGACAGGTTCTCCTCCGCCGACAGCCGCACCGGCAGCCCGATCGCATCCACCGTCGCCTGCAGCCACAGCGCGTTGCGGGCGAACCCGCCGGCGCTGACGATCCGCTCGATCGGCACCCCCAGCCCCTGCGCCTGCGCCACGACGTTGGCCGACGCCAGCGCCACCCCGTCCACCGCCGAACGGTACAGCGCCGCCCGGTCATGCCCGAGCGACAGCCCCAGCACCGCCCCGCGCAGGTGCGGATCGCGATACGGCGTGCGGTTGCCCATGAAGTAGTCCAGCGTCAGCAGCCCGTTCCCGCCCGCCGGCCTCCGTCCCGCCTCGGCGATCAGCGCCTGCGTCCCCGCGTCGTCGAGCCCGAAGATCTGCCGGCTCAGCCAGGTCAGCACCGACCCCGCCGACACCTGCCCGCC
>CAXTVX010000114.1:0-7501 GCA_964247755.1 uncultured Acetobacteraceae bacterium
CGTCAGCCTCCCAACGGCCACCAGATCCGTCAGTGGCACGAGGGCTGACAGAACCTGCATGCCTCACGCCCAGTTAGACTGCACGACAGCAACACACCATCTTCGCAATCTTGAGGCGCTCCGCGGTTGCATAGCGCACTATATCAAGCTTCGGCTGGCTGTAACATCAGCTTCTGAACGTCTGTTGCAGAGCAGGGACGTCCAAACAACCATCCTTGGCCTACATCACACTCCAGCGCACACAACAAGGAGGACGTTTCAGGCTCCTCTATACCTTCTGCCACTATCCTCAACTCAAGACTGCGGCCGAGCCCAACCACTGCCGAGACGATTTTGTAGCTCTCCTTGTCAGTTGCCATGCCGCTGACGAAGCTGGCGTCGATCTTGAGCGTGTCGAAGGGAAGCATCTGCAGGTGCCGTAAACTCGAATAGCCAGTACCGAAATCATCGAGCGCGAGTCGAATGCCCAGCGCCTTCAGGTCGCGGAGGATGTCCCTTGCCACGTCCAGGTCGCCCAAGAGCGCATTCTCGGTCACTTCAAGCTCAAGACGATGAGGTGGAAAGCCGGACTCTTCCAGCGCTCGGCGGATCATCATGACCAGCCCGTCATCCTGGAGCTGTAGCGGCGAGATGTTGCAGGCAAGCGAGATGTCCGCCGGCCAGGTCGTCGCCACTCGGCAGGCACGACGGACAAGGCATTCGGTCATCTTTCCGATGAGGCCGGTCTCTTCTGCGATGGGGATGAACTCAGCAGGGGAGACGAGGCCTCGGATAGGATCGATCCACCGCGCAAGCATTTCGAACCCGACTATCTGGCCGCTCCTGAGGTCTACCAGAGGCTGGAAATGAGGAACTATCAGATCAGCATCTAGTGCATTCCGCAGGTCACTCACCAGCGTCGCATGCATCAAGGTGACGAGGTCCATCCCGGGCTCGAAGAACTGGAAGCCGCCCGGTTGCTTGATCTTTGTCTGTTGCAGGGCGATCTCTGCACGACGGATGAAGCCTTCGGCGGTGTCTGGTCCAACTGTGGCGAACGCCACTCCAATACTGACACCGACGCTGATCTTCGTACTGTTATCGAGTTTGAACGGCTCGCTCAGAGCCCGAATGATCCGGATTGCAACCTGTGCCGTGTTATCGCGACCTGCCGATCCCACTTTCGTAGGCGCCATCGCCAAGACTACGCAGAACTCGTCGCCACCTAGGCGGCCGATGAAGTCGGTAGCAGGTAGAACGCCCCGCAGACGCTCGGCGACCAGTCGGAGAAGGTAGTCGCCATCGGCATAGCCGTGAAGGTCATTCACGGTCTTGAACTGGTCGAGGTCAACCAGAAGTAGGGCTACATCACCACCGACATCTCGTTGGGATTTAACAGCATGATTCAATCGTTCAAGCAACCCAACGCGGTTCGCCAGACCCGTAAGAGGATCGGTGCGCGCCGCCACCTCGGCTTTCACAACAGCCACGCGTAGGCGTGCCTGTGCCAAGAGACCCAGAACAACGGAAACGAGAACTACAGCAAGGCCTGCAAGGCCGAACAGCTCCCTCCAGGCACGCTGATCAAGTTGCTCAGCTCGATTGCGGGCAAGTTGCGCGAGGTCCTGGTTGAACGCCTCCATCCCGGACGTATAGCTGGCCTGCAGGAACTCGCATTCCGGGCCATCAAGCAGCGACAAGGCTCCGCTCTTGTCACCGCTCCCGGAACGCGCCATCGCGGCTCGCTCCATCATGTCCAGGTTTCGAGCTGCCTCATCTAGCGTGCTTGCCAGTTCAGCCGCGATCCGGGGATTGGCCAACGCAGTAGCACGATCCAGCGCTGCAGCGAGGCGAGGCCGCTCTTCGTTGTAACGATCCGCCCAGCGAGGCTCTCCGGAAACCGTCGCCAGCCGTGCCGACAGCGCGAGCCGGTCGTTCGAGTCCGCGATCTCGCCGCGGATCTCCGCCACCTGCACAGCACGAGCCGCCTCCGTTCTCATCTCCCTGCGCAACAGGACGCCGGTCCAGCTCAACCAGGCAAGCGAGCCGAGCACCACGACCACGGCCAAGAGGGTCAGGAGGGCACTTGCTCCCTTTGACGCAAGAGCTCGGACCGTCTGCGTTGGTAGAGGAGGAGGCGCCATGTTCTATGAGCTTCCCAAAAGTCACGCAGTGGTAGCGGCGGCCTGTAACCTGAGGATCTCGGTCACTAGTGCCTCAGCGTTTGTGCCGCGTCACGGGTAAGGTTGACGACCCGAGAGACCTGCCTCACCGCCGTCGAGATCTCGCTCATGTTGTCGTTGATCGCCGACACGCCTGCGGCCGTGCTCTGCATGCGGGACGACATCTCCCGCGTCACCGCGCTCTGCTCCTCGATCGCGGCCGATGTCCCCGTTACGAACTGGCTGATGGACCGGATAGCCTGCGCGATCTCGCCCAGCGCCTGCACGACATCGCCCGAGACCGTCTGCAGGCGGTCGATCTCCTCCGCGATCCGGTCGGTGGCGGCACGCGCCTGGTTGGCCAGGTTCTTCACCTCGCTGGCGACAACTGCAAAGCCCTTGCCAGACTCTCCGGCACGAGCCGCCTCGATGGTGGCGTTCAGCGCCAGTAGGTTGATCTGGGAGGCGATATTGCGGATGAGCTCAACGATGCCGCCCATGGACGAGGAGGTGTCGGACAAGCGCACGGTGGCGCCCTCGGCGGCGCTGGCCTGCGCCTGCGCCGCCTGCGTAGCCTCGTTGGACCTGACCATCATCACGGCGATCTCGCGCGCCGACACCGCTAGCTCTTCGGCGCCGGCCGCCATCGTCTGGACATTGCCGAACGCTTCGCTGGAGGCGCCGTTGGCTAGTTCTGCCTGGCTGTTCGAGTGTGCCACGGCGGTGTTGACCTCACCGATCATCGTGGTCAGGTTGGCGAACAGCTTCGCCTGTGGGGTGACATCGATCGCGTACTTGACAACCTTGAACGGCTTGCCGTTGAGATCGAGAATGGGGTTGTAGGAAGCCTCGATCCAGATCTCCCGTCCGTCCTTGCCGATGCGCCGGAACTGCGCCGCCTGATACTCGCCACGGTTCAGCTTCTCCCAGAACATCAGATACGCCTGCGAGCCACGCTCCTCCGGCGGAACGAACATGCTGTGGTGCTTGCCCTGGATCTCGTCGAGCCTGTAGCCGACGGTGTCCAGGAAGTTCTGGTTGGCTATCAGCACGTGGCCGCCCAGGTCGAACTGGATCACGGCCTGGGACTTGTTGATCGCTTCCACCTGTCCATGCAGGTCCGCATACTGCATCTTCTGCCGGGTCACGTCGGTCGCGAACTTGACGATCTTGAACGGCTTGCCGCGGCGGTCCAGGACAGGGTTGTATGACGCCTCGATCCAGACGTCCTGCCCGTTCTTGGCGATGCGCTTGAACTGTCCGGTCGTGAACGCGCCGGTGTTCAGCCTGACCCAAAACAGCTTGTAGCTCGGGTTCTCGCGTTCGGCCTTCGTCAGGAAGATGCCGTGGTGCTTGCCCTTGATCTCGGGCAGCGTGTAGCCGAGCACGTCGAGGAAGTTCGCGTTGGCCGTCAGCACGTGGCCGCTCATGTCGAACTCGATCACTGCCTGAGACTTCTCGATGGCCGCAAGACGTGCCGCGGTTTCCGAGACGTGGCGGCGCTTCGTCCTCCCGAACATGGGCCCATCTCCAGCAGCACGAGGCATGCCACTCATGGAGAAGAACATATAGGAGAAGGATTAACGGACTCTTTCGAGCGTGCTCATCTACTGTGGTAGATCCACGGCATTTCGGTCAAAGGGCCAACTCCTAACAGCACCTGCACCGGATCTGTCTCACCGGGTGCCGTGGCCGGTCCGGCGGACATCCTGTCCCGGCCCTGCGCCGGCTGCTTCCACAAGTTCTGCGCTGGTAGCCATACTGACCCACCTTGCCATCCATCGCCTCGCAAGTTCGTCCTCCACCGGCAGCGAAGCCGATGCGTCTGAAGTTGGGCTCCCTCGATGCGACGTCTGGCGGAAGAGCCCGGGCTAGATCTTAACGCCCTGTTAAGCCATCAATGCGAACTTTTAGCATGGGGACAAGACGAGTCAGCTATCGGCATACGTTCGGCGCATTCTCATATCGCTTCCAATCGATCGCCCGTCTGGTTGCAGTGCTCCTTGGCTTGGCGGCTCAGGATGCGCATGCCCAGTTCACGAGGTTCCAAGGCTATACGGACGAACAAGGCCTCGGAAACCTTTATGTCACTGCGTTTGCTCAGGATGCGAATGGTTACGTCCTGTTTGGGACGCAGGGCGGCCTGTATCAAGCGGAAGGCCCAAATATCGCGGTAGCGGACAAGGCCGGGGGGCTACTATGAGCCGCCTGGGTCATCCAGTTGGCGGTCGACCGTGCCGGCCGGATCTGGGCCGCGACAACCGACGGATTGTTCGTCCGCTCTGGCTCGACGATCGACAGGGTCGACATTGGTGCAGCCTCGTTTGCCACGGGCCTGAACCACGTCCTAGCCGACAACGGCTCGGTCGTCGTGTTCGATGCGAACGGTACCTTGCTTCGAGCACCGGTGGCAGCGCACGCGGTCGGTGAGTTCCACCCACTGCTGGACGCCGCCACGCTGGCGCGTTTTCCCGACCTCGCGAAAGGAACCGTATCGAGGAGGCATACCCCGACATGGAAGGTACGCAAGTTCTTCCCCCAGGCTCTGCCTTTTGCTTCCGTCAATAGCTCGCTTCAGCTTTCCGGGCCGCTGACGCTTCCGCAGATTCGGCTTTTTCCAGTCTTCATGAAGAGACCGGATTACGGGCGCGCCACCACTCGGATGTGGAGCGACAACTCCTGCCACACCGCGTTGGCGGGAAGTAGCTCCCCGAACGTTCAACCGAGTTGCGCCTTCAGCACCTCTGAGAGCCGCCGCTCGAGCACCTCCCGTTCTTCGGCGGTCAGCAGCGCGAGGGACACACCGGTCACCTCCGACAGGTTCTGTCAGGCCCCGTGCCATCGACGGATCTGGTGGCCGCCGGGAGGCTGACGTAGCGTCAATAGTGGTGGCGGTTCTGTCAGCATTCGTGCCAATGTTTCAATTTCTCTTCATGACAGCCTGCTGGGTCAGGCGTTCTGCATGATCCCGAGCGCAACTCGGGCAGCTCTTGCGAAGCGAAAGCGGCGGAGGGAGGCGGGGACGATCTGGTTGTGACGACGGCGGGGGCGGAGGAGGTCCCGGAGTTCGCCGTGCTCGCGGCAGAACCGCTGAGCCGCCTCGTGGCTCTTGAAGCCGCGCATACATCGGATCCTGCCCTTGATGCCGCGATGGTCCTGTTCGAGCCGGTTGTTCAAGTAGGCGCTGGTGCGGTGGCGGACCGTCCTTCCCAGCACGGTGCAGACCGCCCTCGGGTAGGAACCGTGGCCGTCCGTCGTGACCCGATCCGGCTGGAAGCCCATCGTCGCCCGCGCCGAGCGGAAGAAGGCCTTGGCCGCCCTCATGTCCCGGTGCTCGCTCAGCATCGCGTCGATCAGGTTCCCGTCCCAGTCGATCGCCCGATACAGATAAGTCCAGCGGCCGCGGACTTTCAGGTAGGTCTCGTCGACGTGCCAACTGGTCCCGCCGCCGCGTCGTCTGCCGTGCCGGCGCTTGCGCAACGCGTCGCCCATGATCGGCAGCAGCTTCGCCTCCCAGTTCCGGACGGCTTCATCACAGACTTCGATCCCGGGCAGCGCCATGATCTCGCTCAGATCGCGCAGCGTTAGCCGGTAACGGAGGCGGCAGAACACCACGAAGGCGATGACGTCGCTGGGCAAGCAGGTCCGGTTCAGCACGCCGCCGCTGCGCTCGTTGAACTGCCGTCCGCAATCCCGGCGGCGGAACCGCCGGTAGCCTCGCGCCGTGACCTCAGGCCGCTCACTCTCAGCACTCGAGCCACAGCACACGCAGTTCATCCGGCCAACCCAGTCCCTCTACCCGCTGCCCAAGACGCTACGTCGGCCGCCCAACCACTGCCAAATCGCACACTGGCGCGAGCGCTGACAAATTCCTCCAAAGCGGATCGGCGGCTATCAGCTCAACTAGCCACTCAACTCGGATGGCACCGATCTTCGTCTCCACCGCGATCTGCGGTCCGATGCCGGCTTCCCGGGACCAACGTCAGCCCGATGATGCTTTGGCTTGATCAGTGAGAAGCTGGACTAGTTTGATCAGCTCGCTGGGCCGGTAGGGCTTCTTCATCAGCCGGTAGCCCAGATCCCGCTGCCAGGACGTTCGGAACACCTCCGGCCGGCCCGAAGCGATCACCACCGGTAGTGTGGGGAAGATGGCGCGAACCTGAGCCGCCACCTGAGAGCCGTCAACATCGCCTGGCATGTGGAAGTCAGTGACCAGGATCGAGAGCGGCTTGGGCAAGGTGTGGACCGCCTCAAGGGCGGCCACACCGTTCTCGACCTCGATCACGTCGTGACCCGCGTCACGAAGGCTCTCGGCCATGAGCTCGCGGATCAGAGGTTCATCTTCGACCAGTAGAATGGACACACTAGATCCCTCCGCGATGGCCCGCGGGCCGCCCAGGAGGATCGTGAACCTCACGGGTAGCTGGTAGTTTGAGCGCTCCAACCGGCTGCGTGTGTCGATGGCCTAGATGTGATTGAAGGTTAAAATGCTCGCAGTCAGAACAGAGTCTGAACTTTCCCCATGATTGAGCTGAGTGATCGCGGCATGACCTCCGACGAGCCAGGACACCACATCTCGGGCGGCCGCAACGTGATCTCCGCCAGCCAGCAAAGCGAGGGCAAGGACATCTTCTTCGCTGCGGTGCAGATGAGCCGCATGCCGATGTGTCTGAGCGATCCGCATCAGCCCGATGGTCCGATCATCTTCTGCAACCAGGCCTTCGAGCAGCTGACCGGCTACGGCCAGGACGAGATCCTTGGGCGCAACTGCCGTTTCCTCCAAGGTCCGGAAACCGATCCTCAAGCTGTCGAGCAGATCCGACAGGCCGTCGCAGCCGAAAAGGACGTGCACATCGAGCTGCTGAACTACCGCAAGGACGGGTCGCCGTTCTGGAACGCCCTGTTCATCAGCCCTGTAATCGATACCAGTGGCAGGCTGATCTACCACTTCGCCAGCCAGCTGGACGTGACCCGACGGCGGGAGGGCGAGGCCGTCCTGCAGCAGTCGCAGCGCATGGATACGCTCGGCTCGATGGCGTCCAGCCTAGCGCACGAGTTCAACAACCTGATGACCATCGTGCTGGGCAACCTGGAGCGGCTGGCCAACGAGGTGAGCACCCCTGGCGGCCAGAAGAGCATCGAGCGGGCGACCTGGGGCGCGAAGCGCGCCGTTAAGCTGACCGACCAGATGCTGTCGTTCGCGCATCGGCAGTTCCACAACGACCAGATTGTCGACGTTAACGCAACGCTGACGAACTGTGACAGCATCCTCGACCAGATGGCGGGCGTCGGCGTCACGGTGAAGCTAGAGCATTTTCATTTTACGTGAACTCATAGCCTGAGTTGGTGAGGTAGTTGCG
>CAXTVX010000115.1:0-7469 GCA_964247755.1 uncultured Acetobacteraceae bacterium
CGCCCGCTCGACGCGCAGGCGGCCGGCCACGCGCGGCGGCAGGATCGGCGGCGCGGGATCGGCGGCCGCCAGTGCCGCCTGGTCGACCGCCTCGCCACCGGCCTGGTCCGCCGGCCCGGCCAACGTCGGCGCAGCAGCTCCGCCGCTGTGCCAGTTCCGGTTGGCGACGGACGCCGGACGTTCCGGAACGATCTGCCCGTTGAGCGGCGCCGCGGCTCCCGCGCCGGCCGGCACCGTCTGCGGCGCGGACACGTAGCGCGGCTGCGACGCCGCCAGCGGCTTCTCCTCAAGTGTCTGCTTGAGGCTGCCGTCCTCGTCCAGCGCCTTCATGATCTGGCCGCGCACGTTGAACGACCGCAGCTGCCGCAGCTGGTCGCGCGCGTCGCCCAGGTCGGCCTCGCGGACCATCTCGTCCACGTGGGTCTGGAACTCGCCGGCGAGCTTGCGGCCCTTCCTCAGCAGGTTGGTCACGGTGCGGATCGCGACCGGCATGTCCTTGGGGCCGATGAACAGCAGGCCCACGATGCCGATGAGCGCCAATTCGGGCCAGGCGAAGTCGAACATGTCCCCAAGGTCCCAAGGTCAGCGGCGCCCGATCGACAGCGCGAAGTCGGCGATGCTTCAGTAACACGCCGCCACGCTCTCAGCCATCCGCCGGCGACCGGCGCCAGCGTCGCCGCATAGCCGCGCGAGCGCCCTGCCTCTGCGGCCGGCTCCGCACCCTTCTCCAGCAGCCCCAGCGACTACAGCGGCGCCGCCGCGGCCCGCTCCGTCACCGGCTCCACGGCGGCAGGCACCAGTGCATCGACCGACGGACCGCGCGCTCCCGTTCCGCCGGGTCACGTCAGGGGTTCGGCTACCTACCACTCATGCCAGCAGCGCCGCACGCTCCGCCGCCAGCCCTGCCGGGTCCAGCACCTGCCGCCGCCGCGCCGCCAGCGCCGCCGCCGAGTCGAGTCGCGCCCGCGCCGCCGCATCCGGCGCGCCGACCGCCTGCAGCACCGCCCTGCTGTCTGCCGTCACGCCGGAACAATGCAGCGCCACGTCGCATCCGGCGGCGAGGCAGGCCGCCGCCGACGCACCGGGATCCCCCGGAACCGCCTGCATGCTCAGATCGTCCGACACCAGCACGTTGCCGTAGCCGATGCGGCCGCGCACCACCTGCTCCAGCACCGCCCGGGACAGCGTCGCCGGATGCACCGGATCCAGCCGGCGGAAGCGGACATGCGCCGTCATCATCCAGGGCAGCCAGCACAGGCTGCGGAACGGCAGGAGGTCGTCCTCGTCCACGTCGTCGAGCTCGGGAAGCAGGAGGTGGCTGTCCACTGTCGCCCGGCCATGCCCCGGCACGTGCTTGCCCACCGGCTGCACCCCGGCCGCCAGCAGCCCGTCCGCCACCGCCCCCGCCAGCACCGCCACCGTGCCCGGCGCGGCTGCATAGGCGCGGTCGCCGATCACGTCGCTGGCCCCCGCCACGCCCAGGTCCAGCACCGGCGCGCACGCCACGTCGAACCCGGACGCGGCGCAGTCCGCCCCGATCAGCGCACCGGTCAGGAACGCCGCCCGCCGCCCCGCCTCGGCATCGCGGACGTACAGCCGCCCGAGCACCGCCGCCGCCGGATGCTCGCCCCAGTGCGGCGGCCGCAGCCGCGCCACCCGCCCGCCCTCCTGGTCCACCATCAGCAGGCAGGACGGGACGATCGCCCGGATCGAACCGACCAGGTCGCGCAGCTGCTCCGGATCCTCGATGTTGCGCTTGAACAGGATCATCCCGAGCGGCGCGAACTCCGACAGCAGCGCGCGCTCCTCATCGGCGAGGACGGGCCCGCCTAGCCCGACAACCGCCGCCCGCGCCACGCCTCAGAAGTCCGCGACGGTGCAGGCGATGCCCGCCCCGTGCAGCCGGCCGCAGAACGCCGCCGCCTCTGCGGCACTGGCGAAGCCCGTGGTGCGCAACCGGAAGAACCGCCTGCCGTCGCGGCTGACCGCGACGATCGCCGGATCGTGCCGGGCGAACAGGGATGGCGCCCGATGCGCGAGACGCGCCCACTCCGCCTGTGCCGCCGCCTCGCTGTCCAGCGCCGCGAGCTGTACCGCCGGGCCGGTCGACGCGGCCGCCGCGTCCGGGCCCGGCGGCGCGGTCGCCGACGCGTCCGCATCAGGCGCCGTGCCGTTGCCGTCCCCGCTCGAGCTCGCCTCCGGAACCGGCGTGGCGGGCTGCGGGTGGACTGGAGCCGCCGCCATCGGTGCCGTGACCACGGGACCGAGCGCCGGGGCCGGACCGGAAGCGGGCGCCGGAACCGCGGCCGGCGGCGCGTCGGCATGCCGCGCGGCCTCCACCTCGGCCTGCAACGCCTGCGGGTTCGCCGCCTCCGGACCCGGCGCCAGCGCCTGCGCCGCCGGACCGTTGGTCTGCGCCACCTGCGTGCTCATCACCTGCATGCCGCCGGGATCGACCGGCCTGATCCGCACCGGGCCGGGCAGCGGCTCGATCACCGGGACGCCGTCGGGACGATGGCCGAGCAGCGACCAGCCGCCCACGGTCACCACCAGCAGCGCGCCAATCCCGCCCGCGACCAGTGCCAGCCAGCGGGTCCCGTCATCCATCCCCGACCGGCGCGGCGCACGCACCGCCCCCGCCGAGGCCCGCCGTTCCGCCTCGCGCTCCTCCGCGACCAGATCCCGATCGACCAGGCTCATCGCATCCCCACCCGGTTCTTCCTCACCGCATCTCCTCGACCGGCTCCACCCCCAGCACCGCCAGCCCGGACCGGATCACGGTCGCCGTCGCCTCCACCAGCGCCAGCCTGGCGCGCGTGGACTCCGGCTGGTCCGCCTGCAGGAAGCGCAGCGTCGCATCATCCCGACCACGGTTCCACAACATATGAAAGTCGCCGGCGAGGTCGTTGAGATAGAAGGCGACGCGGTGCGGCTCACGTGCCAGCGCCGCCGCCTCCACCAGCCGCGGCCAGTGCGCGAGCCGGCGCACCAGCGCCAGCTCGGCCTCCGCTTCGAGGCTGTCGAGCGGCACCCGCGCCAGCGCGTCCGCGGTGATCGCGCCCAGACCCGGCATCTCCGCCGCCGCGCGCAGCACCGACCGGCACCGCGCGTGGGCGTACTGCACGTAGAACACCGGGTTGTCCCGCGTCTGCGCCACCGCCAGATCGAGGTCGAACTCCATCTGCGCGTCCGGCTTTCGCGTCAGCATGGTGAACCGCACCGCGTCGCGGCCGACCTCGTCCAGCAGGTCGCGCAGCGTCACGAACGTGCCGGCCCGCTTCGACATCCGCACCGGCTGGCCGTTCTGGATCACGTGCACGATCTGGCACAGCACCGCCTCGAACGTGACCGCTCGTCCCGGCGCGTAGGACGGCGCGATCGCCGCCACCGCCGCGCGCATGCGCGACACGTAGCCGCCGTGGTCCGCACCCAGCACGTCGACCACGATCGCCGCACCGCGCGCGATCTTGTCGCCGTGGTAGCCGATGTCGTTGGCGAAATACGTGTTGCTGCCGTCGGACTTGCGCAGCGGCCGGTCCACGTCGTCGCCGAACCGGGTTGCGCGGAACAGGGTCTGGGGCCGCGCCTCCCAGTCCGCCATCACCTTGCCCCTGGGCGGCTCCAGCACCCCCTCGTAGAGCAGCCCCGCCGCGTCGAGCCGGCCTATTGCCTCGTCCGCCGCCCCGCGCGCCAGGATCCCGCGCTCGGAGGTGAACACGTCGTGGGTCACGCCAAGCTGCGCCAAGTCCTCGCGGATCATGCGCAGCATCCAGCCGAGCGCGAACTCCCGCACCGTGTCGAACCACAGCGGCGGCGGCGCCGGACGCCGGTCCGGACCGGCCAGGGCATCACCATGCGCCTCCGCCAGCGCCGCGCCGACTGGAACCAGGTAGTCGCCGCGATACTGCATGCCGCCCGGCACCAGCGCCTCGAAATCCTCCTCGCCGGTCGGCGTGCCCAGCGCCTGGAGGTAGCGCCAGTAGACCGCCCAGGCGAGTGCCGCCACCTGTGCCCCGGCATCGTTGACGTAATACTCCTTGACCACCGCGAACCCTGCCTTGACCAGCAGGTTGGCCAGCGCGTCGCCCACCACGGCACCCCGGCAATGCCCGACGTGCATCGGCCCGGTCGGGTTGGCCGACACGTATTCGACGTTGACGACGGTGCCCTGCCCCGCCGTCCCGTCGCCATACGCCTCGCCGGCGCGCAGCACCGCCGGCAGCACCGTGCGCAGCGTGTCGGGCCGGAGGGTGATGTTGACGAAGCCCGGTCCCGCCGGCACCGCCGCCGCGATCCCCTCGACGGCGGCAAGCTCCACCGCCAGCGCCGCCGCGATCTCCGCCGGACGCCGGCGCGCCGGCTTCGCCGCCAGCAGCGCCGCGTTGGTCGCCATGTCGCCATGCGCCGGGTCCCGGGTCGGGGTCAGCTCGACGCGCGTCGCCACCTCCGCCGGCAGCTCGGGCACGACCCGCGCCAGCGCCTCGACCACGCGGGCCCGATAGGACGCGAACAGGTTGTCGGACATGGTGATCCCTTCGGGCGTGGCGCCCCGGGTTTCAGCCCGTTCCCGCCCGGCGCGTCAATCGCCACACGCAAGTCGGGCACCTTCAACAACCGCGGCGGACGCGCTATCTGTATCGTATGGACACCGTGACCCTCGCACCACCCGCCACCTCCCGCTTCTCGGTGTCCGAGCGCGCCGCCGCCCGGATCGCCGCCATCGTGGCCGGCCAGCCCGGCAGCATCGGCCCGGACGCGCAGGCGCTACGCGTCGCGGTGCTCGCCGGCGGCTGCAGCGGGTTCCAGTACAGCTTCAAGCTCGACCCCGCCGTCGCCGCGGACGACGCCATCATCGCGGCCGGCCAAGCGCGCGTGGTAGTCGACCCGGTCAGCCTCGACCTGCTCGGCGGCGCCGAGCTCGACTACAGCGACGCGCTGATGGGCGCGCACTTCACCGTGCGCAATCCGAACGCCACCTCCTCCTGCGGCTGCGGCACTAGCTTCTCGATCGACTGACGCCCCGGGATCCGCCGGGCCGTGAAGCTCGCCACCTGGAACGTCAACTCGATCCGGCAGCGCCAGACCCACGTTGCCGGCTGGCTGGAGGCCAACGCTCCCGACCTGCTGCTGCTGCAGGAGATCAAGTGCGAGGCGCACGCCTTTCCCGCCGACGCGTTCCGGGCCCTCGGCTACGAGAGCACCGTGGTCGGCCAGAAGGCCTATAACGGCGTCGCCATCCTGTCCCGCCTGCCCGTCACCGTCACCGCCCGTCACCTCCCGGACCTTGCCCTGCCCGAGGCGGGCGAGCACCAGGCCCGCTACGTCGAGATCCGCGCCGCCGACCTCACGGTCGGCAACCTCTACCTCCCGAACGGCAATTCCGGCGGCGCCGACGGCTATGCCGCCAAGCTCGCCTGGATGGACGCGCTGATCGCCCACGCCCGCAGCCTGCTGGCCGATGAGACCGACTTCCTGCTCGCCGGCGACTACAACGTGTGCCCGACCGACGAGGACTACGCGCCGAACACCGTAGGCCCGACCGACGCCCTCGTACGCCCCGAAACCCGGCAGCGGTTCCAGGCGCTGCGCTGGCTCGGCCTGACGGACGCGGTGCGTGCCCTTGTGCCGCGCGGCCCGGTCTACACCTTCTGGGACTACCAGGCCGGTTGCTGGCCGCGCGACCTCGGCCTGCGCATCGACCACGCCCTGCTCTCGCCCCGCCTCGCCGAACGCCTCGTCGCCGCCACTCCTGACCGCGCCGAGCGCGACCGTCCGCAACCCTCGGACCATGTGCCGCTGGTCGTCGAACTCGCCTGACGCCAAGCCGGAGCTGATCGGCAAGCCGACACGAACGGGAAACGATCCCACCGCCCAACCGGACGCCGCAACAGGGTGTCCGGCGGTCCGCGGCACGCCGTCGGGAAGCAGAACGACCGCTTCGACGGCTGCGGTCCCTGCCGCAGCCTCGCTATCCCGGATCCTGCGCCACCGCCGGCGGCAGGTCGGCGGGCACAAGCGTCCCGTCATAACCCTTGTGCATCGGCACGCGGAACCGCGACGCCCAGTCCTGCAACTTGCGGATCGGTCCGCCATGGTCCCCGAGCAGGATCGTCACGACCTGCCAGCCGCCGTCGTCCGAGCGCACGAACGTGGTCGCCAGCATGCGATCCGGCACCGCGATGTGCAGCTCGCCCAGCCGTGCCAACCCGTGCGGCAGCAGGCCGTCCGTCGCCGGCGCGGCAGCGGCGGCCTGCATGTCCACCGGCGCGATCGCCCAGCACTCGTGGGTCAGCGGGCTCTGCCCGAGCAGGATCGGAGCGATGAAGCCGGCCAGCTGCGCAGAATCGGTGCAGGGCGCCGGTATCCCCACCGAGCCGGTGGCACCGCTCATCACCCCGGGTGCCACCACCAGCATCAGCCCGGTCAGGTGGTTGTTCGACACCCGATCAAGCAGCGTCACCTGGTGCATCTCGGCCCCGCCGCCCCGGGCGACCGCCAGCTCGTGCCACGACCCGGCCGGCAGCGGCAGCAACCGCCCGGCATAGTGGATGATCCCCTGCTGCCCCGGCGTGTCCGGAGGCAGCACGTGCCAGATGCCGTCGTCAGGCGGAGCGGGAAGCGGTTGCGGGCGATAATGCGCGACCGCCGCACCGCCCGGCCCACCGGCCTTCGCCCAGCGCAGCGGCGGCAGACGCGGCATCGCCGGCGGGAACATCGCGGCCAGCCCGGTGAACGCCACCGCCGTCACCACGCAGGCGCGCCAGGCCGGCGCCCGCCGCCAGAGCCGGCCGATCACCGACATGCGACGATCCCTGCGCCGCCGCGCGATCCCCGCCGGCTCAGCGCTCCGCCGCCAGCGCTGCCGGCGCCTCGCGATCCGGCGCCTTCAGGTCCGCGATCCGCGTCACGATCCCGTCATCGCCCTTTTCCAGCCGCACCCGGCGCGCGCCCTGCTGCCTGGCCTCGATCAGCCCGTCGCTGACCATCTCCTCGATCGAGCGCACCAGGTCGCGGGCGCTGGCGCCCTGGCCCAGCCGGTCCTGCTTCTGCATCACCTCAAACAGCAGTGCCGGATCGATGCCGCCGGCGGCGATGTCCAGCCCGTAGCTCGCGATCATCGCCTCGATCTCCAGTGCCGCCACACGCGCCACATCGAGGCCGCCCAGCGCCCGGAACACGAAGATCCGGTCGAGCCGGTTCAGCACTTCCGGCGCGAAGCCCGCCATACGCAGCGCGTCCACCGAGGCCTGCCGCATCGCTTCCGGGTCGCCGGCGAACCGGTCGGCGATCTCGCTCAGCGCGTCGGTGGCGATGTTGGAGGTCAGCACGAAGATCGCCCGCGTGGTCGAGACCTGCGTGCCCACCGACGCCTCGGTGACGTGCCCGTCGTTCCAGGCGCTCAGGAACTTCTTGAACACGTCGGGGTGCGCCTTCTCGATCTCGTCGAGCAGCACCACCGCGTCCGGCGT
>CAXTVX010000116.1:0-7439 GCA_964247755.1 uncultured Acetobacteraceae bacterium
TCGTAGCCGTTGGTGCGCAGGTCGAGGTAGTCGAACCAGCCGGCGGTCGGCCACAGATCCTTGGTGCCGATCACGATCGGGTCGAGGCCTGCGCTGCGCAGCTTATCGCAGGCGCCCAGCATGTCGTTCCAGGTGTTGATCGTGCCGAGGCCGTTCTTCTGCAGGATGTCGGAGCGGTAGTAGATCCCCCACTGGTAGGTGCTGTAGGGCACGCCGTACTGCTTGCCGTGGTCGGTGACGCCGTCCACCGCCTTGGCCGGGAACTGTGCCTTCACCTCCGGCGTCCACAGGTCGCTGACATCCTCCAGCAGGCCCGGGGTCGAGAGCTGGCGCATCCGGTTGCCGGTGTACCAGAGCACCACGTCCGGCGGCGCAGAGGTCAGCCAGTTGCGGATCGACTGCTTGTAGCTTTCATGGTCATAGACGTTGAAGCGGACGTCGATGCTCGGGTTCTCGGCCTTGAACTTGGCGACCACCGCCTCGAACGCGGCGCGCGGTGCGACGTCGGAGGTGTCGGCGTTGAACACCAGGGTCGCGGCGCGCGCCAGCACCGGGTTGGCGAGGCCGAGGGCAGCGGCGGCCAGCCATGTCCTGGCCACGGCCGACGATCGGCCGGATGTCCGGTAAAGCATGAGCGTCCCTTCCCGATCTGGTCCCTTGTGCGGCGACGGCCGGTGTTTCCCGGCGACCATGGGACGACATAAGACAAGGAAGCGGCTTTGCTGTCGTCCGTTTTGGGCGCAGATTTGTCCGGGATCCTAAGGACACACGATCGGAGGGGACGATGGACAGCGAGTTCGACCCGTTCCGGGTGCGAGAGGACGTGTTCCATGCCGGACCGTCGAAATCGATGCTGCCGATGGCGCAGCCGCACACGCACAGCCAAGTCGAGCTGAACCTGCTGCTGTGCGGCGAGGCGGTCTATGCCTTCCAGGGCCGCGAGCTGGTGTTGCGCAGCAATGACCTGGCGCTGTTCTGGGGAGCGTTCCCGCACCAGACGATCCGTGTGGCGCCAAGGACCCGGTTCATCTGCATCTATGTGCCGGTCGAGATGTTCCTCGGGCTGAAGCTGAGCACGCGGCTGCAGTTCGCGGTGCTGGCCGGCGGCATGGTGGTTGCCTGCCGCGACGGCAAGGGAGCGGCTTCCGCGCTGCGCCTCGACCTCGCGCGCCTGGACGTGCTGCACCATGCCCTGGTCGAAGGCGACGCGCAGATGTCGGAGCTCGACCACGCCGAGCTCGAGCTGTGCCTGCGCCGCATCGACCGCCGCGGCTGGACCGATCTTGCCTGCCTGGACAACCGGGCGGAAGTGGGACACTGCCCGACGCGATCGGTGAAAGTGATCGCCATGATCCGCCACGTCCTGGCGCACGCCTCGGGCCCGCTGCGCATCGGCGACGTGGCCCGGGTGGCCGGACTGCACGAGAACTACGCGATGTCGGTGTTCCGGCAGGCGACGGGCATGACCATCGGCGGGTTCCTGACCCGCTGCCGCCTGCACAAGGCGCAGGAACTGCTGCTGTCGACCAGCCGGGACGTCACCTCCATCGCGCTGGAAGTCGGCTTCAACTCCCTGTCGCGCTTCTACGAAGCGTTCGCCCAGCAGGTCGGACAGTCGCCGCGGCGGTTCAGGAGTTCTGCTCAGGTGCCGTATCCGGTCTCGCTGTTGTCACTGACCAGCTCGGCCGCGCCCGGTGTTGCCCCGCCGCGCGTCAGACCCGAATAGCCGAACGCCGGACGACGTGTCTGGCTGTTCAGTTCGACCGGCCGCTTGTCGCTTCGCAACAAGGCTCGGTTGGATCAGGCGGGGTCGGAGACGGGCTGGCAGACAGGACGTCCGCCCATGATTGTTCCGATATCGCCTCAGCCGCCTTGAACGGCGTGAGGCTCAGCTCGTCGGCATCCTCGCCCGCACCGAGCGGCAGGCCGGTGATTGCAGGTCGAGCAGCTCCTGTGCCTCGTCGCCCGCCTGGCGATAGGCCCCGAACGGCGCAGAAAGTTGAGCGTGCGTTCACCTGGACCGGCTGACGGCGCGGAGGCGCTGGAACCCCTTCCGGGTTAGTCAGCTTCAAGCGGTTCGTACAGGCACGGCGGATCAGCGCGGCGTCCCACTTGGGTGCGACGTCCAGCAGCCGCCACGCCTCGTCGCTTGCGGTCCCGCTCACGCACCGCCCTTCCCTGTTCCACTGGCGAGGCGGAACAGGACTGCCAGTCGCTCCGCCGCGGGCGCTGTCACCTCGGGCGTCCGGCTTGCCAACACGGTCTTGGAGCCTACGATCTCCCACTCAACCGCGCCGCAGCGCTCGCCGAGACTTTTTCGAACAGGTGCTCGACCTGCGCCAGCAGCAAGCGGTTCGACGCCTAGTCGCGGGGATTGGCCTCGGGTGCGCCCATCGCGTCCAGCCGTGCCGCCACCTCGTCCGGAACCAGCACGACGTGGCAAGTGCTCCGGCTAGCGTGTCGATCCTGAAGATCCGCGGTGATATCCGTGCGCGCCCGCTTGCTCGCTGCCGCCCTGTGTGCCGTTCTGCCCGCTCTTCCGCTCCGTGCGGCGCAGCTGGGGCCGTGCCGCCTCGCTTCGAAGATTATCCGGCCGGTGCGGCGTTCGCCGGCCGCAACCGCCTCTTCCTCGACCGCAACGAGACCGTTGTCACGGCGGCATACCTGCGCAGCGAGGCGAGCCTCCAGAGGCGAGCCTGGAGGACGATGCGGGTTCAGACACGATGGAGACCGCCCGACATGCCGCTGCGCTGGCGAGACCGGGAACGAGCATGGTCGTCGTGAGCCAGTGGTTTCATCTTCCACGTGCCATCCTCGTCACGCCGCGGTTCGGCATGCGCCAGGTGTCCGGCGACTGGCCGCGCTGGTTCGAAGCGAAGAACGTCTACTCCCTCATGCGTGAAGCGGTTGCGGCGCCGTTCTACATGATTAAGCAACCCAACTTGACCCGACAGCCGGACCGGGTGAAGACCAGCACCCAGTAAAGGTTCATAACGGCAATCATCGCGCCGCCCAATCTACCCCCGCCTGTCACGGCCACTCGGGCGGAAGCGCAACGTCCGTTGTCGGCAAGGAACACTCGTTCCTGTCCTCATGGCTCGGGCATGATCTATTCCTTGTCTGAACCTCGCTTGTGACTGCACCGGCAGGTGAGCGCGCGCTACATCGTCCCTCAGAGGCTTACCTCATCCGCCTGCCGGCGCCGGTAGAACCAGAACAGACTTCATCCGCTCCTCGGCGTTTCATCACCGGTGACCAACGCCGAAAGCTGCAGGTCGCGGTGTTGATCGTAACCATCCTGGAGGCCTTTCTCGAATCGGCCTTAACAATTGGTTCAACAAGTTCTCCTAGAAGCAGGATGACAGAGACCGGACTATGCAAGCACGAGAAGGCCAGGAACCTCATGACTGATACTGCTGTGAAATCCGATGTTGTGATGGGCGTATCGCCTGGTCCTCAACGTGCGTTCCCGAACCTATTCACGGATCCGGGCCTCTTCGACTGGTTGAACTCGGCGACTGTCGTCGAACTCGATACCGCACCGTATGGCATCATTGCCATGAGCCTCGACGGAACGGTGGAGGCCTACAATCTTGCCGAGTCCAAACTCGCTGGACTGACGCCCGAGCGGGTCATTGGGAAGAACTTCTTCTCAAGTGTTGCTCCATGCACGAACAACTTCATGGTTGCCCACCGCTTCCAGACCGAAGCGGACCTTGATGTGGTCATCGACTATGTCCTGACCCTCAGGATGACGCCGAAGAAGGTGCATATGCGTATGTTGAGACGTCATGACGCGTCGCGCATGTTCCTGGTCATCCAGAGGCGATCCTGACATGGCGCCCGATGACGAAGACGAGTTCGACTACGCCTCGGCATACGAGGCGCTGGTCGAGTTCCTGTATCTGGCGCCGGTCGGGATCATCAAGTTCCGACCCGACGGCATGATCGACATGGCGAACCCGACGGCGGCGCAGTTGCTCATGCCGCTGGCGGACGACGGCGACATGTCCGATCTGTACAAGCTGCTGAAGAGCGTCGCCCCTGACCTCCAGGAGCACGTCGAGCGCTACGCACCGGCGAACGGTCAGATCTTCGACCAGATGCAGCTCGTTGTTCCAATCACCCAGAACACGTTGATGCTCGACATCAACAAGATCGATCCTCGAACGCTCATGGCGGTGGTCCAGGACATCACCGATCTGACTGCGGCAAGGCGTGAGGTAGTCCGTCAGACGCATTCGCAGCGGCTCCTGGCTTCGGTCTTCATGCGAATCAACACGCCGGTGGTGGTTGTGCGGGCAGACGGCTTCATCCTGATGGCCAACCACGCCTTCCAGACGTTGTTGGGATATGACCTGAAGAGCATCGCCGGCCTCAACATCAGCGCACTCCTGCCTCTCGATTGCGCCGGCGCCGCTCGCGCCGCCCGAGCTCAGCAGATGCTCGACGGCGGCTGCTACGCCTTGCCGATCGAGATCATGTCGAAATCCGGTACGAATCTGTCGGTGACCATGAACTCCTCCTTGCTGCGGGAAAGCGACAGCAAGCAGATAAGGGTGATCACGCTGACCATGAGCTCCGGTGCCGGGACAACGGCGCCAGGAGCGCAGGGAGCAAATCAGGTCGAGGTTCTGAGCCTTGACGCCCTTCGCGAGGCGATCGGAGCCGACTGGTCCCGCATCTCCGACCGCGGACTCGGCCTGGCAGAACAGGTCGTGAAGCGGCTGCTTGGGTCTGAGGACATCCTCAGACGCGGCAAGGGAGACAGTTTCGTGATCTGGTTTGCTGACGGCGATCGCTCCCGGAACGCCGCGATCATCGCACGCGCCATGCACGGTATCCGACGTGTCTTCATGACCGAGTTCGGCTCGAAGATCATGGCCCGTGTCGAAGCCTCATCGGCACTCGACGCACAGCGAGAACTTCTGGCTTCATCCATTACAGCCTGAAAAGACCTGACGGAGCCGAGTTCGGGTCGTTATCGGTCAGGATGCCGCAAGCGGACAATTATGCCGGGTATCCTGCGGTTCGGCCTCCGCGACCTTGCATCACCACACGTTCTCCCGCGGTCGGACCATCGGCCGCTGCTCCGTGACCCTCTTCCACTCGTGGTAGGCCATGAAGCGCGGGGTGAGGAACCGGTACGTCTCCTCGATCAGCATCCAGCACTCGTCGAGGGACCGTGCCAGGCAGGCCTTCCACTTCTCCAACAGGTCCTTCCATCCCCGGTAGGCCATGTAGAGCTCGTCGCGACGGCTGCGGATGAAGGCCGTCTGTGCTGCCGCCTGCCGCAGCACCGCGACCACCTCGCCGGTCTGGGCATCGATGTCCGCGAAACGCTCGCGCATCCTGGGAATGGCACGGTCGATCATCCGTCGCGTCTGCGTCAGCATCTCCTGGCGCTGACTGTCGCCCCGCCCGCGGAACCTCAGCTGTCCGAGGCGCACCGCCAGGGCTTCGATCCGCTGCAGCATCTGGACCCTGAGCGCCTCGACGAACGACAGTTCATGCGCGAGCTGAGCCACCAGGTCCAAGACGGCATCCCCGTCAGCCAGACCGAGGATCCTGGCGCCCTCGCGAAAGGCGCTGCTCACTCTTGGCTTGAAAGCCGGATCGTTGACGCACGCGATCAGCGTCTGCCCATCGATGTTGACAAGGTCGTCCTCGGACGACGCCAGGTTGCGCACCAGCCCGTACTGGAGCTTCGCCAACGCCAGCTCGCAGAACTCCTTGCCGGGCGTCCAGCTCGCCTCTCCGGTCAACACCTCTGGCGGCAGGTCGTCCCCCAGATGCAGGAACTGCACGAACGCCAGGGACCGGGTGATCAGCACGATCATGCGCCCATCGGCGGTGTCGTTCGCGATGTCTGCCTCGCGCTGGATCATGGCGAGCGGAACCAGGGCCTGGGTGTCGCCCAGCTGGACGCGCATCATCACGTCGGTACCGTTCTGGCTTCGGACGAACAGCGGTTCGCCCAACGCCTTGAAGGCGCGGCTCTCCAGTTCGCAGCGCCGCGGCTCGGCCGGTTCTAGGACTGTCATGGCCTCACGCTCCGGCTCAGGCTCTTCTCCCTCCTAGCGGCGTTCGGTTAACGCTCTGGAAATGCGCGCCGGTCCGGAACCTCCGCCTCAAGGAGCAATGCCACCGCCAGCTCAGCAGCGCGACGTTCGTTCAGCCATGTCCTGATCGGACCATCGCCGCCGAAGCTTTGTGCTGCCAACATGTCTTGCGATGCGAGCGACCTGCCCAGTTGGTCGAGTGCCGATCCGGACCGGTCACTCCCACCATGTCGCGCCTCGGATCAGATCGGCCATGGATCCGACCGTCAGGTCCAGTGGACTCAGATGACGTGCGGGATGACAGGTGGGACTTGGTCGGCGGGTTTATGCGTCATCCCGATAAGCCGGACGACTCCTGCGGCAGCAACGGCTCCGAGTAGCGGCCCGACCGTATAAAAGAACCAGACAGGCGCTGCTCCGGACACCATCATCGGCCCGAGTGCACGAGCCGGGTTGCCGGCACCGCCACTGACTGGGCCGCCGAGGAGAACGCCCGCGGCAAGCGAGAAGCCGATCGCGATCGGCGCCACACCGGCGGGAATACGAGGATCCGCCGTGGTGGAGATGACCGTGAAGACCAGGATGAACGCGATCAGTCCCTCGACCAGCAATACCTGCAAGGCGCTGGCGCCGTTGGATGGCGATGGCGCTCCAAGATGGGCGACCTGGTAGGCCTGATGTCCATAGGCAGCCCAGACCACGAGAGCAGCCAGCACAGCACCGGCCAGCTGCGCGATCCAGTACGGGACGACGTTGCGCCACGGGAACTTGCCGGCAACGGCGAGACCAAGCGTCACCGACGGGTTGACGTGGGCGCCGCTGACCTGCCCGATCGACGCGACGATCGGGATCAGGATCAGGCCGAAGGACAGCGCCACGGCGAGCGAATTGTAAGCGGGACCTGCCGTGTTCTTCCCGAGCTCGGCAGCTGTCGCTACGGCCGTGCCAACCAGGACCAGGAGCAGCGTGCCAATGACCTCCGCAAGGCACGCGCGCGAAAGGCTGGTCGTTCCGGTCCAGGCCAATCCTGGACTGTTGCCAAACAGCTCGTCGAAGTCCGATCGGGTTCTCATTCCTGGTTTCCTTCTCTGCCCCACGTCGGAGGTGGCCCTGGCGATGTGCGGCAGGCCTCCTACAGCTGACCTTCGTCAGGGAGCTGACTACCGAGCAGACTCGACAGCACGCCGACGACAGAATCAAGAAGACCCATCGTGTCACTCCCAGACGGTATAACGATGGTTACGTGATGTAGCCTTCGACGGCAGCCTCGGCGTCAGGTCCTGGGCGGTTCGGCCGGTCTCGGCTCGCTCATCTTCGTGTCGAGCTCCTTTCGGACGGCGCTTTCCCCGGCCTCCATCACCTCCTCGGCGACCTGCT
>CAXTVX010000117.1:0-7432 GCA_964247755.1 uncultured Acetobacteraceae bacterium
GGCGGCGGCAACCCGGTGGACGAGATCATCCCCTGGCTGCAGGACCCGAACGCGCCCGCCATGCTGTCGCCGTCCGACGAGGTGAGCGAGCGCTACCGCCACCCGATCACCTACTTCAAGTCCGCGCTTGGCCTGGTGCTGTTGCGCGAGCAGATCCTGGGCCCGGAGCGGTTCGACCCGGCGTTCCGCCGCTACATCGCCACCTGGGCCTACCACCACCCGACGCCGTACGACTTCTTCCGCTTCATGGACAGCGAGGCGGGCGAGGACCTGTCCTGGTGGTGGCGCGGCTGGTACGCCCACAACTGGACCCTCGACATGGGCATCGCCGGCGCCGCCTACCCGGGCGGGGATCCCACGAAGGGCGTGACGATCAGCCTGGTCAACCACGGCTGGCTCGTGATGCCGACGACCCTGGAGGTCCGGCTCGCCAACGGCAGCCGGACCCGCCTCACCGTGCCGGTCGAAGCCTGGATGAAGGGGAACCACGTCGAGGTCACGCTGCCGACGCACGACGCGGTCCGAGCCGTCCTGCTCGATCCCGACCACAGGCTCCCCGACACCAACCGCAGCGACAACCGGTTCGACCTGCCGCCCTGAGCCCGATGGGCGTGTCGGCGCCGGACGCGTCCACGGCGCGAGGCTGCGTTGCCTTTGCCGCTGCCGGACGATCCGCTAGCCTCGCGCCTCGACCGCGACGGGGGTCCGACATGAGGTTCTTCACCTGGAACACGCAGGGCGACTTCATGAGCCTGCCGAAGCTGCAGGTCATCAACGACCTGTTCAACGCCCAGAACTGCGACGTCGGCTTCATCCAGGAAGGCGGGACCGACCACGGCAACGCCCGGCTGGCCGGCTACAACGTCTTCTCCGGATCGCAGGCAGGCTCGCTCAACGAGCGCTGCACGAACTACGTGCTCGTGAAGCAGGCGTCGTTTCCGTCCGTCGTCCCCAGCCCGGTGTTCATCCAGGCCGCAGGCGGAGGCGTTGCCGGCCGCTACCCGGCGGCCGTCGGCGTCGGGAACTACCTGCTTGTTTCCTGGCACTCGACCGCCTCGTCGGTGAGCGAGGACACGGCGAAGCTGTTCAAGGAGATCCTGGCCACGCACCGGGGCGCCGTCGCCGTGATCGGGGGCGACTTCAACGCCGAACCCGAAGACCTCCAGGCCATGGTCGCGCGACATGTCGGCAGCCGCGCCTCGAAGGGCGCCTCCCTGGATGCTAAGCCGGCGCCGCAGGTCACCCACCCGCGTAGTGGCAGCACGCTCGACCATTTCGTCGTGATCGGCACCGGAGCGGAGACGGGAGCGACGGTGACGGTGAGGAACGCGCCGGCAAGCGACCACGCCCCCGTCGTCATGGACATGCAGATCTAGCGGGCCGCCAGCGCCACTCGGCCACGTCGCCGTCCAGGAGCGAAACGGAGGCCGTCATGAAGCTGGCTTGAGGCACAGCCGTCGACCCTTCCGGAACGTCGGCCTCCAGGCTCCGCTTGCGGGGACACCGCCCTGGAACGGCAGGCGCACGGATCGGCTGCGTCGCGCCCACGCTTCCTTCGCCGCTGCACCTCGCAACCGCCCGCTCGTCCGGCGGGGCCGGGCGGCGGCCTCAACCCGACCTGGCGACAATGAGGGTCCGGATGCGGCCGGCGTCGGCCTGCGACGCGGGGTTGTAGACGATCATGCCCAGCTCCGGCCTGCCGTCGACGGCGAAGGCGGAGAACTCCAGCTCGAGCAGGCCGGCTTCCGGGTGATGGATGCGCTTCACCCCCTCGCCGTGAGCGACGACCTCGTTGTCGCGCCACAGCGCGTCGAACTCGGCGCTTGTCCTCGACAGCTCGTCGACCAGGCGGGTGACTTCCTCGCCTGCGCCGGCGCGGGCAACGTCCGCACGAAACGCGCCCACCACGAAGCGCGCGACGCTCCGCCAGTCTTGCTGCGCCGCCCGCACGTGTGGGTTGCCGAACATGAGGCGCAGGATGTTGCGCTGTTCCCGTGGCAGCTTCGAATAGTCGGTGAACAGCGCGGCCGCGGCGCGGTTCCACGCGACCACGTCCCAGGTCGCGGTCTTGATGAGTGCGGGACTGAGCTCCAGCGCGTCGAGCACGCGCTGCAGCCGCGGCGTCACGCCGTCGACGGGCTTGTAGCGGACCTCGGGCGGGCGGCCGAGACCGAGCATGAACAGGTGCTCGCGCTCGGGCTCGGTCAGCATCAGTCCGGTGGCGATGCGGTCGAGGACGTCGGCCGACGGCGCGCCGCCCCGTCCTTGTTCCAGCCAGGTGTACCAGGTCGGGCTGATGTTGGCGCGCTGCGCCACCTCCTCGCGGCGGAGCCCCGGGGTGCGTCGGCGGTCTCTCGAGAAGCCGAAGGTCGCGGGATCGAGCCGCGCGCGGCGGTCGCGCAGATAGGTCCCGAGTTGGCTGGCTGCCTGGATGAGCAAGACGCGATCCTGTTAGCAGCTATACCATGATAAGGTCACTACTTTAACAAGGTGTCGTGGAACGCGACACTGCCCCCGAACCAATCGGAGGTGCCTCATGCGCGTATTCCTCACCGGCGCGACCGGCTTCATCGGCTCCCGGATCGTGCCCGAACTCATCGGGGCCGGCCACCAGGTGCTCGGGCTGACCCGGTCGGACGCCGGCGCGCGGTGGCTGGAGAAGGCCGGGGCCGAGGTGCATCGCGGCGCGCTCGAGGATCCGGACAGTCTCGCAAGCGGCGCGGCGCAGGCGGACGCGGTGATCCACACCGCCTTCGACCACGACTTCTCCCGCTTCGTCGCCAACTGCGAGAAGGACCGGCGCGCGATCGACGCGATGGGTGGCGCGCTCGCCGGCTCGAACCGGCCGCTCGTCATCACCTCAGGCACGGGCATGGGCAGCCCCGGGCCCGGGCACCCCGCGACCGAGAACGTCGTCGACTGGAACAACCCCAATCCCCGCGTCGCCTCCGAAAAGGCAGGCGCCGAGCAGGTGGCCAGGGGCGTTTCCGTCGCGGTGGTACGCCTTCCCCAGGTCCACGACACCGTGAAGCAGGGGCTCATCACTCCGGCCGTTGCGATCGCTCGCGGCAGGGGCATCTCGGCCTATGTCGGCGACGGCGCCAATCGTTGGCCGGCGGCGCACGTCGATGACGTCGCGCGGCTGTATCGGCTGGCTCTGGAGCAGCACGAGCCGGGCGCCCGATACCATGCGGTCGCCGAGGACGGCGTGCCGGTACGCGAGATCGCGGAAGTGATCGGCGCCGGCCTCGGCATCCCGGTGGTGTCGCTGTCGCCGGAGGAAGCGGCGGACCACTTCGGCTGGCTTGCACCCTTCGCCGGGCTCGACCTGCCGGCGTCAAGCATGTGGACCCGCAAGCGGCTCGGCTGGCAGCCGACCAGGCCGGACCTCCTGACCGATCTCAGGAAGATGGACTACTCGTCGGCGGCCGCGGCATAGCATCTCCCGGCCAGCCGCCGAGGTTCGGCTGGCGACCACCGATGGAGCGCGACCCCGATCGCAGGCCGGACGTGCTCCTCAAGTCCCGGCGCGGCAGCCATCTTCTCCAGGCCGGACGGGGCCGGGAAGGGACCCGACCGGGGGATATCCACTCATGGGCTGGAGCGCACGCGGCGGCAGGCTGCCTACGGCCGCCTTCCACCACGCCGGGGCCTCCCGTCCCGGATCGCCGGACGGTCATCACGTGACGAATCGGTGCAGCGTCGACTGCATGACCGTCCGGCTCGCCTCCGCAGGGATCGGCGTCAGGAAGTTGCCGTCCGGACCAAGCAGGTAGATCACGGCGCTGTGGTCGAGGCCGTTCCGTCCTCCGACCTGATCGGGCTCCACGACGACATGGAAGAGACGTTCGACCGCGTCGAGCTGCCGGCTCGTCCCGGTCAGGCCGACCAGATGCGGCGAGAAGGCCGTGACGTACCTGCGCAGGCGGTCCGGCGTGTCGTGCGTGGGATCGACCGTGATGAAGATGGGCTGGACCCGCGTCGCATCGGGATCGAACCGGTCCAGGGCTTCGGACATTTCCGTCAGCGTCTGCGGGCACACGTCGGTGCAGCCGGTGTAGCCGAAGAAGATCAGCATGTAGCGGCCACGGAAGCTGGCCTCGCTGCGCGGCTGTCCCTCGCTGTCGGCGAGCGTGAAGGAGCCACCGACCGTCGGCGAGGGTGCCGGTCCGAGCACCGCCCTGTAGAAGCCCGCGCAAACCAGCAGGAAGACCACGCCGACCGTCGCGATCGCCAGGCCAGCCCGGTCGCGGCGCCTGGTCGCGTCCTGCTGCCGCCCGCCATGGCGCCTGGACTGGCGCTTGCCCCCGTTCCTGCCCATCTGCCCGATCCTGGAGAAGCCGTTCAGCCTGTCCGCAATCTAGTGGCCCGCGACATCCCGAGCCAGTCCCGGATCCAGGGGATGCGGCACGGCAGGAGTCGCAACGGCAATCGGCGCCTCGGATGCACGGCCGTGGATCGCTCCGGATGAACAGGCGTTACGGAGACCGCACGACAAGCCCCGCCGTGATGGAGACGCGGCTCCGCCAGATCCCGGACGCTCCCGGCTTGCCCGGCTGCCGCCGCAGCCCCTAGGCTGCCCGCGATGGTTCCCCGGAAGGGGATCAAAAGGGAACGCGGTGCGGAGCCGCGGCTGTCCCCGCAACTGTGAACGGCGAGCCGGTCGCCATGAGGCCACTGGGGCAACCTGGGAAGGCGACGGCCGGCGGCGACCCGTGAGCCAGGAGACCTGCCATCGCAGCCACGGCATGAGCCGTGGCCAGGACGTCGATGCGGCCGCGCCGGGCGGGGTGTCCAGGCGTGCGGGGTCCCCGGCTGGGGATCGCGCCTGGCCGCAGGGACAGCTGACGTCTCGGAAGGATCGTCATGTCCACCAGCCTGTCCGAAGGCCCCCCGGCCGGAAACCTGCGCCGGCGCATCATCGGCATCTACGGCCTGCTCGCCGCGATCAACCTTCTCGCCTGGGCCTGGGCGGTGATCGCGTTCCACGCCCAGCCGCTGCTGCTCAGCACCGGGCTGCTCGCCTACGGCTTCGGTCTGCGCCACGCCGTCGACGCGGACCACATCGCCGCGATCGACAACGTCACCCGCAAGCTCATGCAGCAGGGCCAGCGGCCTGCGGCGGTCGGTCTGTTCTTCGCCTTCGGCCATTCCGCCGTGGTGCTGCTGGTCGCGGCAGCGGTCGCGGCGACCGCTGCGGCCCTGCAGGGACGCTTCGAGGCCTGGAGGCAGATCGGCGGCGTGATCTCGACCGGCGTCTCCGCCTCGTTCCTGTTCCTGGTCGCCGCCATGAACATCGCCATCCTCAGGGGCGTCTGGCGGGTGTTCCGCCGGGTCCGGTCCGGCGACCGGACCGTGGATCATGACCTCCACGGGCTGCTGGACGGGCGCGGGATGCTGACCCGGCTGTTCCGTCCCGCCTTCCGGCTGGTGTCCGCCAGCTGGCACATGCTGCCGATCGGGTTCCTGTTCGGCCTCGGCTTCGACACCGCGACCGAGGTCAGCCTGCTCGGGATCTCGGCCACGGAAGCCGCCAAGGGCGTGTCGATCTGGTCGATCCTGGTGTTCCCGGCGCTGTTCGCCGCCGGCATGTCGCTGGTGGACACCACCGACGGCGTGCTGATGCTGGGCGCCTACGACTGGGCGTTCGTGCGGCCGATCCGCAAGCTGTACTACAACCTGACCATCACCCTGATCTCGATCGTCGTGGCGCTGCTGATCGGCGGCATCGAGGCGCTCGGGCTGGTCTCGGACCGGCTGCGCCTGTCCGGCGGGTTCTGGCGCCTGATCGGCCGGCTCAACGACAACTTCAACGGCCTCGGCTTCGCCATCATGGGCATCTTCGTCGTCAGCTGGGCGGTCTCGCTGCTGGTCTACCGCATGAAGGGATACGACCGCCTGGAAACCCCCTTGCTGCCCATGTAGCCGTGCCGGTCGGCGACGACATGGGCAGGCGAGGACGGGTTGGCGGGTCGGTTCGACCTGCTATCATCGCGTCGATGTCGCCTGGCTCTGCCCGCCTCCGGCTGTCGATGCCCCTCATGCGAGCCGTGCTCGCCACCCTGGCGCTCGTCAGCCAGCTGGTGCTCGGGTCCCTGGTGCTGCCGGACGAGGCCACCGGGGCGGCGGCCCGGCTTCGTTCCGTCGCGGTGCTCTGCACGAGTGCCGCAGCCGTGCCGCAGGCGCCCGGACACCACCGGCACCATCCGGGCGGGCCGGCGGCCTGTCCGCTCGAGCTCGCCCTGGCGCTGCCGGCCGTCATCCTCCTGGCGGCGGTCGTGCTGCCGGTCCTGGCGACATCGCCCGCAGCGACGCCGTTCGCCATGCCGCCGGCCCGCGGGCCGCCTGCATCCTTCGCCTGGGCGCTGCACGCCCGGGCTCCGCCCCACCTGACCTGAGGCCCCAAGCGGCGCCGGCGCCACCCTCCGGCGCTTTCGGTTCATCCTCCGTCAGGACAATTCCATGAGGAATGCGTTTGTCGCCGCCACCTTCGGGTGCGCGGGCCTGCTTGCCGCCGTCCCTGCCGCCCGGGCGCACGTCGTCGCCGGTGCGCGTGTGTTCCCGGTCACCCTCACCTTCGACGATCCCGGCGTCAGCGACGAGGTGTCGCTTCCCGCCTTTTCCTACGCGCGCAGCGGCGCGGATGGCGGCACCGGCCCCAGCCACCAGTTCGACTTCGGCTTCGAATACGACAAGACGATCACGCCGAACACCGCGCTGATCTTCAACGACGGCTACGACGTGATCCAGACCAACGGCTCGAAGACCCAGACCGGGTTCGAGAACATCTTCATCACCGGCAAGTGGCAGCTCTACACCAACGACCCGCACGAGTTCGTGGTGTCGCTCGGCATCATCCGCGAGCTGGGCGGATCCGGCACCGACCACATCGGCGCCGACCATTACGGCTCCACCGCGCCGACCGGCTATGTCGGCAAGGGGCTCGGCGACCTGCCGATACCGGCGCTGCGGCCGTTCGCGGTCACCGGCGAGCTCGGCTACACGATCGTCGACAAGGAGCTCAAGGCGTTCACCCCGCCCGCCTCCAGCCTCGCCACCGGCGCCGTCGGCACCGAGTCGCCCGCCAGCGGCATCGCGGCACAGTTCAACAGCGGCAACAACAACGCCTGGGCCGGCGCCGCTTCGCTGCAGTACAGCATCCCCTACCTGCAGACCCAGGTGCATCACTTCGACCTGCCGCACCTGTTCGACAACCTGATCCCGCTGGTCGAGGTGACCTGGACCTCGCCCGCCTCGTCGCCGAGCACCCAGGGCACCACCTGGACCATCGCGCCGGGGGTGATCTACCTCGCGCAATGGGGCGAGGTCGGGGTCGAGGCGCTGATCCCGGCCAACAAGGCGGCCGGCACCACCGTCGGCGCGGTGGCGCTGTTCCACATCTTCCTGGACGACCTGCTGCCGCACAGCCTCG
>CAXTVX010000118.1:0-6982 GCA_964247755.1 uncultured Acetobacteraceae bacterium
AACCAGCAGCGTCGAATCAGAACCAGCGAGTCCGCGCAACCTCAAACTGCTCTAGATCTTCCAGTTCCCGTCAGAGCCGACCTCCTGCGCCCCGGAGTTGAGTGAGACACCTCATAAGCGGACGCTGTCCGCGACAGAGGCGGACGATGACGACAGAGACAACGACGGCGACAGAGGCGGCGGACCCTGGTCGAGGCGGCCGGATGTCGCGGCAACGCAAGTGCCAGGCGGTGCTCCGGCTGTTGCGCGGCGGCGACCTGGAAACGCTGTCTCGGGCTCTTGGCGTGACGGCAGCGACGCTGAGCGGCTGGCGCGACACCTTCCTGTCGGCCGGTGAGGCCAGCCTGGTGACCCGGCCTGCGGATGCAGGAGAACTCGAGAGCGATCGGCTGAAAGCTAGGCTGGGCGAGATGCTGCTCGAGCGCGAGCTGCTGGAGGCGAGGGTCGCTGCCCTGGAGGGCGGGCGCCCTTTGATCCAGCGGAGGTCGAGGCGATGAGCCGGACGGCCTCCCCGAGCAGCGGCAAGCCTTACGGCGTCGCCCGGGTGTGCCGGATCTGGCATGCTGCACGGGCCACCCTCTACCGCCACCGCAGACCGCAACCGGCAGAGCCCCCGCGGCGGCGCGCGGACCGGCAGGACCGATGCCGGATGCGGCTCTGGTCAAGCGGATCCGGGCCGTCCTCTCCGCCAGCCCTTTCCACGGCGAAAGCTATCGCAAGGTATGGGCCCGCCTGCGCCTTGCCGGCGTCCGCACCTCCAGGCACCGAGTGCTGCGGCTGATGCGCGAGCACGCCCTGCTGGCACCCTCGCGGGTCGGCTCGCCCCGCGGCCCGCGCAACCACGACGGCACCATCATCCCGGACACGCTGGACACCATGTGGGGCACCGACATGACCACGACCTGGACTCGCGAAGGCCAGGTCGCGGTGTTCATCGCCGTCGACCACCACAATGCCGAGTGCGTCGGCATCCACGCCGCCCGCCATGGCACCCGCTTCGAGGCGCTCGAACCACTCCGTCAGGGCGTGCGCCAATATTTCGGCGCGTTCACCAACGGCGTGGCTGCTGGGCTTTTCGTCCGCCACGATCACAGCAGCCAGTACATGTCCGCCGTCTTCCAGGACGAGCTGGCGTTCCTGGGTGTCGAAAGCTCCCCGGCCTTCACACAGGTCACCAGAGGGCAACGGCTGCGCCGAGCGGTTCATCGGCACGCTGAAGGAGAACCTGCTTTGGGTGCAGACCTTCGACACCGTCGAGCAGCTGCGTCTGGCGCTGCTGGCCTTCCGCGAGACCTACAACACCACTTGGCTCATCCAGCGGCTCAGTTACAGGACACCAGCCGCCGCCCGTCAGCATCTGCTTTCACCTGCAGCACTCGCCGCGTAGGCTCCTTCATGGTGTCTCATCAATCAGGGCCGGTACAGACCCTCCGGTATCCAGCACGTCTGAGGTTCCTAGGCAGCGCTTCTGGTGGCTCAGCATCAGTATGCTACGGCCACGTTGACGACGTCAGCGTAGTTGCCTGGTACGGGCGAAGCTTGAGCTGGCACGAGCCCATAGGCTGTCAGCGTGCCGCTGCCACCGAGGCTCTCGGTGTTGGTCCCGCTGGTCGAACCCCAGGGTTTGGTATGGCCGGAGTCTTGATAGATGCCGTAGGTGATGCTGTTCGATCCCGACGTCATGAGTCGAGATGTGGGCGAGGTCCCAGTGGAGCCATTGTCAATCGATACGATGACGCTGTTGGACGTATTACAGGTGACGCCGACTGACGCGCTCGTCGAGACTGCCGTAGCCAAAACGCCGGCCGATCCGAAAACCAAATTGCCGGCAGTCACGCTGCAGGTGGTCGGGATCGAGGCGGTGATGGCCAGCGTCATCGACGCAGTACTGTTTGTCCCGGAAACGAGTGACGGGCAACTCGTGGGCTTGGCGCTGGTGGTGTAAATCATCTCTGCGCTCGTGCCCGAGAGCGTGGACGAGTAGTCCCCCTCCTGAGGAATGGTTCCCGTGGCAGCGATCTGCACTGACAGCGGGATATTTCCGCCGCCAGCGGATTTGGACGCGACCGTGAAGTTGATCGGGCCGGCCATCGCATTCACCGTGCCGTCGCCGACGTTGTTGTTGTCGATCCCCGGGTTGCTGATCGTGATCGGGATGTGGGCCGAGCCGCTCTCACCCCCAAGCAGAGTACGATCCGAGGCCGAGATGCCGCCGCTGCCTGTGCCCAGCGACAGGCAGGCATAGATGGTCACAGACGCGGTGCCCGAGTTGCTGCAGGTGAATGTACCGGTGCCGCTGGCCGTCTGCGCAGACATCGTTGGGTTAATCGAGCCGAAGGCGATCGTCGGACCGCTGAGCGTGCAGGTCACCGCCGCGCGCGCGTCGTGCGACCAGCCGAGCATGCCGAGACACAGCAACAGCGAAAGCACCAGAATGCGTATCATTGCAGTCCTCCATCGCAAGGCAGTGGCCCGAGCTTCCGGCGCAGTCCGCCGTGGCCGTCGAACCGTGTAGCGACTAAGCAGGAGCGTCCATCGGCCGATTCGACCTTCAGCACCTCGTTGCGGCGGACGGCTTCTAGAAATGCCATGCCGTGGCTGTCGATCGGCGCCTGGGCATCGGCACCGATCAACGTCGAACCCACTGGAGGCGGCTTGCCCGCTATGGTCACGGTCACCGTTGTCGAGGCGTGGGAGGAACGGGTGTCGAAACGCAGCACCGTGGCGCCGTTAGTCCGGACAGCAGCTTTGCCTTCCGTGCGGTCCGGCATGACGTCTATAGGTAGGCGCTCGGTGTCGATGGCGATACGGCGCGGACTGCCGACGACATCGGTCGGAATGGCAAGTTTGCCGTCGAAGCCTGTCCGTCCTTCATCGGACCCGTCCATACGGAACGGGACGTTCGGCAGCCCAGCATCGGCGATGATGAAGCCGCCCGAACTCGGCCCCGACACGAAGGGATGCCAGTCCAGCGCGCCGACGGTGCCCTGCATGGTGGCGTAGGCCGTCGTCGCGCCGCCGAGCTTCTGCACGCTCACGCCTGGCACACCCCACGGAGTGCGAGTTTCCGCGCCGGCGGTGAGATAGGTCTGTGCATCCGCACGCTGCGCATCCACCTGCCAGCCGATCGAACCCAGGTTGGACCGCATCGGCTGCGAGGCGTCGATGTCGCCGGCGAGACCACCCTGAGCGTCGTAACCGGCGCTCGCACTCATCTGAGTGGTCCCGAACTGGATGCTCACCCCGAACGTGGCCTGAAGCCCGTCGCTGCGGCCTGAATGCGTTTGCGCCACGTTGAAGAAGAGTGGAAAACGGCCGGTGTTGTAGTTCACCGAAGCGGACGCGAATGAAACCATCCCGGTGTTCCGGTAGCGATAATTGTCATAGGACAACGACAGCGAGATGGCACGCGTTGCCTGCCATGACAGCCGCGCCGAACGCTGCATGAGCGCGGGGAGGCTGAGTTCGCCTGGGATGCGCAAGCTGCTCGCATGACGCTTGCCGGAGGCCGCGACGACGTCGCGGTATCCACCTGTGGCGGCACCGGCGGTTAGGTCGGCCGAAAGGCGGTATGGGCCCGCCATCTCGAGCCCGAGGTTGCCGCTCCCGCCCGGTCCCAACACGCCATCGCTGCCGGCAACGGAACTTCGTATGGCCAACCGCCGCATCGGGATCCAGTCGGCGCCGAGTTCCGCTTCGGCGACTCCCGGACCACCTTCCAAGTGCAGGTTGCTGGTCAGCACGTTCGACACGCCGTAGCGTCCGTTCGCATAGCCGTAGATGTCCGACTGGTACGTGCTTCCCGGAAGGCCATATCCATAGCGCGGCGCTCCAGCGCCGGCTGTCCAGAGAAAAGTCCCGCGCGAGATCAGCTGGGCATCGATCAGCGGCGCTTCCAGCGACAGGATCTGTTGCTTGCCGGTCACGTCGGTGACGACGACGCTGGTGTTGGCACCGCCGACCCCGGGAGGGAGCGACACCGTAAACGCTCCGCCGCTGGTCCTGGTATCATAAACACGCGCGCCATCGACGAACACGTCGACCGCCGACTCT
Source organism: uncultured Acetobacteraceae bacterium (assembly GCA_964247755.1). GTDB lineage: Bacteria > Pseudomonadota > Alphaproteobacteria > Acetobacterales > Acetobacteraceae > Lichenicola. The sequence continues at coordinate 4,054 of CAXTVX010000118.1, forward strand.
GCCTGCGCTGTCGCTGAGACAGACGGTATGGGCGAGTCTGTCCATCCCGGCTGGCCGCTGAAGTCGGTGCCGATGGCCACGCCTCCGAACCGGAAGGGCCGGGCCTCCGCGACGACCGGGGGGGTGACCGAAACGCTGTCGCCTCCGGTCACCGCGAGGGCGCGGTCAACGGGACGCCACGTCAAGCTGCTGTCGAGACGGACTGGTGCAGACTCGAGATCGCTGTCATAGGCCCAGCCGGCGTCGCCGAGGTAGTCTGGTGCGATCAGTGTGGCAGCCGCAGTCGCACCCCAACCATACGTCTTTGTGCTGGCGGATCCCAGACCGGTGGCGCCTTGGTCGATTACCCGTCGGCCGTTGACGCTGTAGTTAACCCATCCGCCCCAGGTCTCCGAACTCAGTGTTTCGCGTGAGGAGCTGAGCGCGGTGGCGAACACCTGTGCACCGAGCAGCGAGGCCGGAACCTGGAGCTTGAGGATCCAGTTCGCCTTGTCGAGCGTAAAGTGGACGTTCGGTGCCTTGTCCAGCGGCGGCATGTCTGCCGGCAGCCGCAGCGCCACCAGAGTTGCTTCTGGAAGAGCCACCGATCCCGGCTTGATCAGGGCAATGTGGGTGCCGCCCTCAACACCGTTGACGAAGATCGTCACCAGCACGCGCTGTGCCTGGGTCATTTCTGCCTCGGGCGCCAGCACGGTGGCAAAGTGATCTGCGAGCGTGTTGTCGGCCCACGCTGCGGCGCAAGGTCGTGTCATCAGGCCGACTGCCGCGAGAACGGCAGGCCGCCAGCAGCGCGCCGTCGGCACGTCTTACTGAAGGTTGACGACCCGCTGCCCCAGACGCGTCTCGATCTCGAGCACTCCGGGGTGCGCCGCCGTGTTCAAGTGAACGGTCGAGGTCGACTTGGCGAGCGCATAGGTGACGAGACCTGAGGCCAGCACGCGCCCATCCTGGCTGATGCCTTCTATCCGCTGGTGCCTTCCACTATCGTTGATGATCTGCAGGTCGCCATCGGGTAGCAAGTGCGCCGACAGGGCGCCAGGCCGAGGTTCGTCGGGTTGCGAGAACACCGGGAGACTTTGAGCTATGGCGAAGACGATGCGTCCCGCAGCGATCTCTTCGCGGCTCGGGATCTGCCGGATCACGAGACGATAGCTGCGTTCGACACCGCCGAACGCCGCAGGAATGGCCACACGGATGGTGTACGAGGAATGCGGGGCAACCCAGGTAGCTGGCGGCGACGCGACAGCGGTATCGGAGTCACGCAGCAGATCGAGCCCATTGGCATCCTTGCTCCAGGTCTGCAGTGTCGCGGTCAGGTAGATCCGGTGATCGTTCGGGTTGTCGACCGTGAGCTGCCCCTCGCCGTTGCCGGTCTCGACCACCAGCGGGCGCACGTCGAAGCCGCCATCGGCCGAAGCCGGTGCCCCGTGGAGAAGGGCCGTTGCCAGCACGGCACCGGCTCCCAGGGCACGTAGCGAGCGGATGTCTTTCAATACGACACCGTGACGTTGACGACGTCGGCATAGCTGCCTGGCGCTGGCGAGGTCTGTGCCGCGACCCGGCCGTACACGATCATGGACTGGGCACTGCCGCTGCCGGTTCCGGCGACCGTATCGGTGCCAGATGTCTTGCCCCAGTTCTTGGTCAGCGCGCTGTCCTGGTAGAGCGCGTAGGCAACCGTCGCCGAAGATGGACCGGTCATCGTCCGGCTGGTCACCGAAGCACCGCTGCCGCCGCCCTGGTCAAGCCCTACGTTGTAGGGCGTGGTGTTGGTGCAGGTCACCGAAACGCCGCCGCTCGCAGCGATCGCGCTGGACAGCACGGAAGCGGTGCCGAATGCCACCGGCGTTGCCGAAACCGTGCAGCCCGCGGTGATCGTCATGCTGACGCCCATGGTGGTGGATGCCGTGCCGGCAAAGGCGGGAGCAGCGAATGCGGACAGCACGGAAGCAGTGAAGAGAACTCGTCCAAGATATTTCATAACAGACCTCAATGTCCTTTCATTGCCATGCAACATGGCATTGGTAGGCGGCGACTGCGTGTCAATCAGAACAGATGATGCGACAGACCAAAGCGGTCTCCAGAGGGATCTGAAGAGGATCGCGAACTATTTTCTGGATGGTCTGTCAGTGACCGTTCTTGTCACGGTTCTCTCCATCTTGGTGAGGTCCTTCAGCATTCACGCTGGAGCCGATCATGCCGGCTCCGATGGACCACTATTACGTGAGGATCCTGAACCAAAGGTTAATGGGTTCTCGGATTGCCGGTTATTATCAAGATGCCCCGGCTGAGCTGTATGCAGATCATTATACCAGGACTCACGGAGCCGAACTCATGGCCCACCCTCGCAGTCCGATTGACGTGACGCGCCAGGGTTGGCCGACAAGCTGGTTCCAGGCGTAGCAGCAGTGGTCGACGATGGCGTCGTAGGATCGAAATACCCGGTTCGACAGCCAGTTGTCGCGCATGGACTGCCAGACGTTCTCGACTGGGTTCAGCCCGGGGCACTTCGCGGGCAACGGGACGATGGTGATGTTGGGCGGCACGGCCATACGCTCTGACGTGTGCCACCCGGCCTGGTCGACCAGCAGCGCGCAGTGCTTGCCTGGCGTGACCCTCGCTGCGATCTCGGCCAGGTGCAGGTTCATCGCCTCAGTATTGCGCCACGGGAGCACCAGACCGGCGGCGGCGCCGGTCTCGGGCAGATCGCCCCGAAGATGTAGGTGGACGCCGTGCGCTGGTCCTTCGGTAACGATGGCCGGGTCCCACGCTTGGCCCAGCGCCGGATGATCTTGTTTTTCTAGCCGACCCTGTCGAGCGTCACTTGCGCTCGACCGTCGGCGAACCAGACCTCTACGCCGCCGCGCCCGAGACCCGTATCCGTCCGGTGACTGACGTCTTGCTGGGTTGAGGTGCGGCCGCTTTGCTT
>CAXTVX010000119.1:0-6930 GCA_964247755.1 uncultured Acetobacteraceae bacterium
CACGTAGCCGGCCTAGTCGGGCGACGCTACCTCCCCGCATCCATGCACCAACGCCCCAACTCGTGCCTGATCTCGGCCAACGTGATTCGCTTCTGGCTGCCCACAAGCTCACGTAGAAGCGCTTCATGAGGCGTGAAGCGCGACTTGCGATGACTACCCATGTATGCGGGCAGCAAGCTGCCGGTTTCACGCACCCGGCGTAGCAGTTTAGCCGTCGCATTATGACTGACATCGAAGCGATCGGCTGCAGCTCGTCTGGAGCTACCTTCCTCAACTGCCTGAACCAAACGCCGACGCAAATCTTGCGGTAAAGGCGCTGTCATTGAGGCCCCTTTATTCTGAAATCTCTCCGAACCAGAAGGTCCTCGTGCTTCGAGTTCGGAACACCTTCATAACGCATCGACCCACGGATTGCGTAAATTGTAGGCATAGCTAGAGATTTGTAACAAGCGTGTGCCTTGTTTGCCACACTCTGCGCAATTTTTGGACAGAAAGGGGGAAGCTGCATGATAGGTAATGCGCAGTAGATGAAATTTCCTTTACGTCGGGTTCGACAGATCGCTCTCGGGAGACTGGGCCTTGCGGACATCCAACCTGTTCACGCGTAAGCACACGCTCCTGGGTGCGACCGCCATTGTTCTGATCCTGTCCAGCATTGCGGCCCATGCGCAGCTGCCGGCGCAGAGCACGCCGTCCGGGATCCCGGCCAACACCGCCGACCAGGCGCCGCCGACGCAGAGCGGCAACGTGCCAGGCAACAGCGAGAACGTCACCGTGCGGTCGCAGAAGCGCCTGTTGCGCGAGAAGGACGCGCCGAGTGCCGTCACCGAGCTCGGCACTGCGGCGATCTCCCAGGTCGGCGTGCAGGGCAGCGTTGCGACGCTGCTGCGCCAGGCCCCGTCGGTCAACGTCTACCAGCAGGGCATTGGCGACAACGAGCCGGTGCTCACCATCCGCGGCATCCGCGGCATCGAGGTCGCCACCACCCTAGACGGCGTGCCGACGCAGGACCTGCTGAGCGGCGGCTCCGGCGCGTTCCTGTCCGACATCGTCGGTTCGCACTTCAACCTGGACCAGATCAGCGGCGTGTCCATCTACCCAGGCGTCGCCTTCCCGGACCACAACACGTTCGGCAGCATCGGCGGCACGGTCGCCTATACCAGTCTGCGCCCTGACAACAAGGCGGGCGTGGACTTGTTCGGCTCCGTTGGCTCGTTCGGCACCTACGAGGAAGGCTTTGACGTCAACTCCGGTCGCATCGACGGCCCGCTCGGCACCGGCGTCGACGCGCCGAAGATGATGCTCAAGTATTCCAACCTGCAGACGAGCGGCTTCATCGACTACACGCCGGCCCGCTACAACAACATGGAGTTCGCCTTCGACAAGCCCTACAACCAGGGCCAATCGCTGTTCCAGTTGACCACGATCTACAACACCGCCAACGCGCTGATCACGCCCGAGCCGGTGCCGCTGCCCTACCTCCAGCAGAACGGCAACTTCAGCAACTATAATCCCAGCCAGGAGTTTTTTCGGCAGGACAACGACTACTTCACCCTGATCCTAAAGAATGACACCTACATCAACGACTACATTAACGTTGGCCTGACTGCGTTCTACCTCTACTCCGACAGCTACACCCAGGATTACGCCAACCCGAGCATCTTCGCGCCGAACGGTGCACCAGGTTCGGTTGCGGTGGGGGGTGCCAACCCGTTCGTCCAGGTGCCCGCCGGCTTCGGCCAGCAAGGAGATTATGGCTTCGGCAAAGTGTTCTACGAGCCGACCGCCTACCCGTATCAGCCGAACACGACGGCGAACTGTCCTGCCAGCGTAATCTCCAGCTTCGCAGCGGCCGGGCAGGTCAACCCCTGCGGTACCAACTCCGAATACATACGTCAGCATTTCGACACGTATGGTCTCCAGCCGCGTGTCAGCATCACGCCGCCACAGATCTTCGGCATCGATAACACCATCCACATTGGCGCAATCATCGCCAAGGAGACGACGAACAACCCGCAGGAGTATCTCGGCACTACGTCGGAGTTCGCGCACACCCAGCAGAACCTAATCTCCGGCTATGACGGCGGTGGACAGCGTACGATCTACGAGCCCTACATCCAGGACAAGATCGACCTGCTGCACAACACCCTGCACATCACGCCCGGAGTCACGCTGCAGACCAGCGACAGCAGCCAGGACGGCAGCTACATCTTCAACGGAACGCCGAGTGCGGCGACGGTGAACAGCACCTACTATCAGGAGTTTGGGGACGCATTCGGACAGTACAAGGTACACAAGTGGGATCGCACTTGGCTGCCCTTTTTCAACATCGACTACGACCTGGACCGCATCCTGCCAGCGGCGCGTGGCGTGTCGCTCTACGCGAGCTACGGCGAGTCTGCCCTGTTCGCGCCGATTGCCGACTATACCCCGAACTCGATCCCGGGGGCAGGTCCGCCGAACGCGTCGATCGTGCACATGTACGAGTTCGGCGTGAAGTACAACCGCAACAACCTCAGCCTCAACCTCGACTACTTCTACCAGCACGTCACGCGCGACTTCGGCTTCTTTACGTACCAGTCGGGTCCGCTCAACGGCGACACAATCTTCACCAACGATGGGCAGCGCGAGTTCAAGGGTTTCGAGGCATCTGCCATCTACCAAATCACCCCACGTTGGCAGCTGTTCGGCAACGTGTCCTACACGCTGGCCAAATACCTCGCGACCTCGCTCGCCTCGGTGACGGTGCAGGAAGACCAGTTCGGCCTGGCCGTCCGCGGCACGCCGATCTCCGGCATCCCAGACTGGCTGTCCACCTTCGGCGTCGACTATGACCACCACAGCTTGTTGCTGCCCAAGGACGAGCTGAATATCCGGTTCGAGGGCCAGTACACCGGCCATCAATACACCACCATCGACGGCAACGGCTTCCAGAACCTCGGGCCGATCCCCGGGCTCAACGCCGCCTACGGCAGCTACGCCTACTACAACGCAACATCTGGCCAGACCTTCACCAACACCAACGGCGGCGGCATCTCGCCGTTCGCAGTGTTCAACCTCGACATGAACTACAAGATGCCGATCCGCGCCGCTGGTCCGTTGCAGTCGCTGGACTTCGACCTGAACGTGCTGAACATCTTCAACCAGAGCTACTTCCAGTACTTCTACAACCAGATCAGCCCCTCCTCTCAGGGCAAGTTCACCAGCGGTCCGTTCAAGGGACAGCAGATCAGCAACTATGCTACCGGAGGCTTCGACGACGGCCTGCCGGGCGAGCCCGCTTCCATCACCTTCACGGTGCGCGCCCACTTCTAAGATGCCGACGACTAGGATCCGTCTACCCCAGAGTCCAGGGCTTCTTAGCCGGCATAAGTTCGAAGCGCCGCGACCTCCTACTGCTGGTCATGGCGTCCGCGCTTCCGGTATTATCTCGTGCTCATGCCGGCCGCCCGTTCCACGATGCCGAGCAGCCATTCCAGCACCCCCGGCAGTCGGTATCCGCCATGTAGCGAAGGGCGAGGCGGCAGGACGAACGGGCAGGTCATGCTGCCCTTCGGCTCAGGATCCCGCGGACCTTCCGTTTGGCAGCCCGCTCCGTCAGGCCGCACGCGCGGAAGAACCTCGCGCCGGCTTCCTCCATGCTGGCGCCTGCCACCACCTCGCGCCCAAACGTCAGGAAGTGCGGTACAGCATGCTCGGGCAGTCCGCGCAGCAGCATGATGAGGTCGACCTCCCGCTGGTTGCGAAAGAGCCGGGGATCGATCGCGGCTTCGACCGGCGTCGGGACGGCGGGGCGCGTCATGTCGGCTTCCCATCCTTCGGCGGCTCCGGTGGCCTCGGCTTCGGCACCCACAGCGGAGGCAGGTGCTTGTCCCCCGGGGCCGGGCCGCACCGGAACGGGCGCATCACGCCGCGCCTGCCAGCAGATCCCGGAACAGCGGACCGATCCGGCGCCAGGAGACTTCGGAGTCAAACTCGCCACTCTTGCCCCGAGCGTACCACTTCTCCAGCGTAGCCGCCCGCGCGCGGTGCCCGGCCAGCGTCACGGCCCGCAGATCGTTCATCTGGTCGAGGATGCTCGCCTGCTGGTCGATGACCTCGCCGCATTCCTGATCGCTCACGTCCACGGTGCGGGCGTTGATCGCGTCTAGGTGCGCCTGGAGCGTCATGAACCGCTGGCACAAGGCGAGTAGCGGTGCGTCCGCTGCCGGAGCCTCGGACGGGCAGCCGGCCAGCGTGGCAAGCACGGCACCGCCAGCACCCCCAAAAGCGCCGCGACGTGTCAGGCGGGCCATCACACCGCCTCGCCCAGCAGGTCAGACAGCAGCGGCACGAGGTGGTGCCGGTCGACCGAGGGGCTGTGCTCGCCGCCGCTGCGGAGGCAGTACCAGGCGATGAACACCCGAGCCCGTGCTCGCTGCCCTGCTAGGGTAGCCGCCGGCACGTCGAAGATCCTGTCCAGCAGGTCCACCTGCTCGTTGCACAGCGGTACGCGCTCCGCTTCCCCTTGGACCTCCAGGTCGTGAAGCTGCTTGTTCGGGAGGCCCCGTTGCTTGAGCGTCTCGTAGAGTTGGACCTCCCGGTCATAGGTGGCATCGATTGCCGCCTGCAGCTTGAGGAACCGCGCGCACCACGCCAGCAGCGGGGCGTCGGAGTTTTCGCCGGGTTGGGCCGAAAGGGTGTGAGTTGATAGCACACCCTCCGGTTTGGCGATCGACACGGCGGCGATGCCCGCAACTGCCGTGAACCCGGCCGCACCCATCAGGTCGCGGCGCGTGGTAGTCTTCTGGTTAGCCTCTCGCATGGTCTGAAACACCTTGCTCGGGGTCAGGTGCGGATGAGGCTGCAACCCCCATCCGCACCGACCTCGCCCGCTCCTCGCGGACTCTCCCGGCACACCGCCCGGGCACGGATGGCTCACGTCGGTTCGGATCCCGCGCAGCGCGGTGACGGCGAACCGGGCGAGCAATTTGGATCGTCAGTGCGCCAGCGCTGCGACAGCAGCCTCGGCAGACGCCAGCGCCTTGTGTGCGGCCAGGAAGCGGGCCCGGCGGCGGTTCATCGTCCCGAAGGCGGCCGACACGCGGCGGGCCACGGCGCGGTCGGAGAAGATCGCCCGGTCGTGCCGGTTCTTGCGGCGCATCTTGTTCGCCTCGCCCACGGCGGCCTTGGCGTCACCGTAGGCCAGCCAAGCGTCACCGATCTCCAGGCGGGCCAGCTCAAGCCGGCGGACTGCCTGCTGTCGGACCAGCGCCTGCGGGTCGTGCTGTGCAAGGAAAGACGGGGCCGAGGCACGACACCGGGCGGATGAGCGGGATGGAGCGGAGCGGCCGGTGGGCGGCCTTGGGGTTGGTGGTCTGGTAGGACATAGCCGCAGGCTCCTGTTGATCGCTTCAGCGTCTTGTGATACTTAAAGCGTCACACGCCACCGTGCAAGTCTTTTAGAGTCAGAAGATGCGAAAAGAACCTCTAGGATGACCGGCGCTCAAATGAGAGCGGCCCGTGGTTTGCTCGGGATGTCGGGTCTGGAATTGGCAGCAAAGGCTGGCGTCGGATTGGCAACAATACGCCGTGCAGAAAGCGACAACGGCTCGGCAAAGATGATCCCAGCCACAGCAGCAGCCATTCGTCGGACACTGGAACAGGCAGGAATCGAGTTCATCGACGAGAACGGCGGTGGCCCTGGCGTGCGGCTGCGGAAGCCATGACCGACAACCCGACGGCTTCACATACTGCGGTCAAGAAAGCACGCTATGAGCGGCCATCACGGCGAAATCCATATCGTCTCACAGTTGATCAACACATTTTTCCAGCAGCTAATATAGCACGCTTCTGTTCCTCGACTGATTATGTCGATGTTGTAGATCTGAAGAGGCAGATACGGCGACCGGCGAAAACGAGAGATGACATCTTTTGTGCGAAGCGGTGCTGGGATCATCGCTCCGAGAGCGGCTTCATGCGGAAGATCGAGGACAGATTTCAGATTGTAGCTCGCCGGGTCATTGAAGACCCTGAGTCTCTTCTTGACCCTGATGAGAATACCGCAGTCACCCGCATGTACGCGTTGTGGCGAAGTCGCGCACATGTTCGACTACAACCTTATGAAGATTTGCCTCTCAATGGCATCCTAGGTTCGAAGCGACCTATCACCAAAGATGAAGAAGAATTGCTAGAGTCTAAAGGTGTGATATTCATCAGAGGCACAGGAAGTCCCCGCAGATTTTTCAGTGGGCTACATTGCTTGCAGTTTGTCGATCAATATCTCGAAGCACATCCAGATATGGTCTGGTCACCTTGGGCGGCATATTCCGGTGAGTTTGTGGTTCCCGATTACGCGCTAGTCGCAGTGTTACCGTTGACGCCAACACTTGTCCTGACGGAGCCTTCTAGGCCAGCACGTCTGCATCGTCCGGCAATGAGGACTGTCAACAGGCAACTTTTAGAGGATGCGAAACTTCACTACTTCGCGCGTAATCTCAGCAAGTGTCCAGGTATCGCCATCCGCGTTGCCGAAGCTCTTGGGAAGAGTATAAAATGGGTACCGGAAGGCGCACGATGACCGACGCTATCCCGGACGCCCGGCAGTCGGTGCCTGGTGACGGCGGATGGCTGGAGCGACCGGCGCCGCGGATTAAAGGCGTGGGCGGGTGAAACTAACTCGGCCGGTAAGGGCGGTTCTGATTAGCTGTGCCTCAGCACTCCTTGCGCCTGCAGTCTGCGCGACCACGCCGCAGCCACCACGCGACATCTACGAGCTAGTTCGCGACCTTGGACGGTTAGGCGACTTAACCGACTACAGAAAGATCGCAGCTTTCCTGCGGACGCCTATCATCCCCACGTTCTCAGACTACAGCCTTTTCGTGGAATACATTCGGGGGTTCTGTCAGCCCTCGTGCCACTGACGGATCTGGTGGCCGTTGGGAGGCTGAC
>CAXTVX010000120.1:0-6726 GCA_964247755.1 uncultured Acetobacteraceae bacterium
CAGCGCCGCCAACATATCCCTTCCATCCAGATTCTAATGTCAAAGGAACAGGCCGGATCGGCAGGACCGCATCGGCGAGGCGGGTTCTAGGCGTCTACCACGCCTATGTCAACGCGATGACAGCAGCAACCGATCCGGTTCAGCACAGGACGAGTGCAGTATTTCCGGCCTTTCCGGCTCCTCACCCGGATCGGACAGGCTGTCGAGCAGCCATGTTCTCTCCGCATATCTCCGAGCCAAATCATGCTGCCACGGCAAACCGTCCGTTCAACACGAGGCCGGTCGGGCCGGCTGTGACGTGCAGGTCATCCCCGTCATGCAGCGTTCCCTCCAGAATGAGACTGGCCATAGGATTCTGCAGGCTGCGCTGGATCACCCGCTTCAGCGGCCTCGCACCGTAGATCGGGTCGTAGCCTTCAGCGGCAAGCCAATCATAGGCCGCCTGATCAAGGTGAAGCGTGATCTTGCGGTCGGCTAGCAACGCGCGCAGCCGCCCAAGCTGGATGTCCACGATCCGCGCCATGTCCATCTTCCGCAGCCGGGAGAACAGGATCACCTCGTCCAGCCGGTTCAGGAACTCAGGGCGGAAGTGGTCGCGTACTGCCCGCATCACCTGGGCTTGCACGAGTGCGGTCGTCTCACCATCCGCCTGGCTTGCCAGCAGATCCGAGCCGAGGTTGCTGGTCAGCACGATGATGGTGTTGCGGAAGTCGACCGTCCGCCCCTGCCCATCGGTCAGGCGTCCGTCATCCAGCACCTGGAGCAGGATGTTGAAGATGTCCTCGTGCGCCTTCTCCACCTCGTCGAACAGGATCACCTGGTAGGGCCGCCTGCGCACCGCCTCGGTCAGGACGCCGCCCTCGTCATAACCGACATAGCCTGGAGGTGCTCCGATCAGGCGGCTGACGGCGTGCTTCTCCATGAACTCGCTCATGTCGATCCGCAGCAGTGCCCGCTCGTCATCGAACAGGAACTCTGCCAGGGCCTTGGTCAGCTCGGTCTTGCCGACGCCGGTTGGGCCCAGGAACAGGAACGACCCGATCGGCCGGTTCGGGTCCTGCAACCCCGCTCGGGCTCGACGCACCGCGTCGGACACCGCCTTAAGCGCGTCCTCCTGACCCACCACGCGGTCGCGAAGCTTGTCCTCCATGCGCAGCAGCTTGGCCCGCTCGCCTTCCAGCATCCGATCGACCGGCACCCCGGTCCACCGTGACACCACCGACGCGATCGCCTCCTCGGTCACTGCCTCGTTGACCAGCTGCACCCCATCGCCAGTCGCGGCCTGCTTGAGCGCGATCTCGCTCTCCAGGGCAGGGATCACCCCGTACATGAGCTCCGACGCACGGCCGAGATCACCGCGACGCTGTGCCACCTCCACCTCGGACCGCGCCTGATCTAGCCGCTCCTTGAGCTTCTGCGTCTCGCTCACCCGGTCCTTCTCGGCACGCCAGCCGGCGGACATGGCATCCGAACGCTCCTGGATCTCGGCGATCTCGACCTCGAGCTTGGACAGCCGGTCCCGGCTGGCCACGTCGTCCTCGCGCCGCAGCGCCTCGCGCTCGATCTTGAGCTGCATCAGGCGGCGGTCCAGCTCGTCCAGCGCTTCCGGCTTGCTGTCCACCTGCATGCGGAGCCGGCTGGCCGCCTCGTCCATCAGGTCGATCGCCTTGTCGGGCAGGTAGCGGTCGGTGATGTAGCGGTTCGACAGGGTTGCGGCGGCGACCAGGGCACCATCGGTGATGCGGATGCCGTGGTGGAGCTCATACTTCTCCTTGATCCCGCGCAGGATGGAGATGGTGTCCGCGACGGTCGGCTCACCGACGAAGACCGGCTGGAACCGGCGGGCCAGCGCCTGGTCCTTCTCGATGTACTTGCGGTACTCGTCCAGGGTGGTGGCACCGATGCAGTGCAGGGTCCCGCGCGCCAGCTCGGGCTTGAGCAGGTTCGAGGCGTCCATAGCGCCGTCCGCCCGTCCGGCCCCGACCAGGGTGTGCATCTCGTCGATGAACAGGATGATCTCGCCGGCGGCGGTCTCGATCTCCTTCAGCACCGCCTTCAGCCGCTCCTCGAACTCACCGCGGAACTTGGCACCGGCGACCAGCGCGCCGAGGTCGAGCGCCAGCAACCGCTTGCCCTTCAGGGCCTCGGGAACGTCGCCGTTGACGATGCGCAGCGCCAGCCCCTCGACGATCGCCGTCTTGCCGACACCAGGCTCCCCGATCAACACCGGGTTGTTCTTGGTCCGCCTGGCGATCACCTGGATCGTGCGGCGGATCTCCTCGTCCCGGCCGATGACCGGATCGAGCTTGCCTGAACGGGCCACCTCCGTGACGTCGCGAGCATACTTGTTCAGGGCGTCGAAGCTCGCCTCGGCGTTCGGGCTGTCGACCTTGCGCCCCTTCCGGATGCTGATTACCGCCTGTTCGAGCGACTGGCGCGATACACCGGCCTGCGCCAGCGCCCGGGCAGCCGGCTGGTCGCTACCTGCCAGTGCCACGAGAAGGCGGTCCTGGGCGACAAAACTGTCGCCAGCCTTCTTGGCCTCCTGCTGGGCGGCGTCGAGCAGGCGCACGAGTTCGGAGGTGGCCTGGGCGTGGCCTGCGCCCCCGCCCTGCACCTTGGGCAACCGGCCAAGCTCAGCCTCGACCGACAAGCGGGCGGCCTGCGGATCGCCGCCAGCAACGCGGATCAAGCCGGCTGCGGCCCCCTCCTCGTCATCGAGGAGCGCCTTGAGCAGATGCTCCGGCGTCAAACGCTGATGGTATTCGCGGGTCGCGATGGTCTGCGCCGCCTGCAGGAAGCCGCGAGACCGTTCGGTAAACTTTTCCAGATCCATTATCCTGTCCCTTTTCATCAGGCGACTGGTAAACAACCAACCCGTCTTGCGTCCCCCTTGAGGCAACATCAGACAGGCCTGTCTTCATGGAATCTGGGATCCGGACCTCGCGACTCAAGAGTGGGCGCCCTTCCGGCTCAAGGAAGCCGGACAACTGCAACCTGACAGCCGTGCCTCATGCTTGACAGGCTGCTATTCGGCGTGTCGGGCGGTGATCATCGTGTCGCCCACGTAGCTGGAAGGCCTTCCTGGTGTTCTAGCGGTGTCGTGCCTCCTGATCGGGCACTTGCGGCAAGGCCGTTCCTACGTCCTGTGACAGCTGACGCGACCGCAGCTGACGCGACCGCAGCCGCCAGTCCCGTCCTGACCGATCCTGCAAGTCACTCTCAGCGAATGAAGCTCCCAGCTGTCTGCCAGGACCATGAGAATGGACAAGGGGCAAGGTCACATCGACCCCGACTGCCTGACAGATCAGGATCAGCCGGTATGCGCTAGGACAGCCGGCGACCTGGCTCCCGCCACAGGGGAAGGGAGCGATGATGCACGCAGTCCCCCGATCATGTCGTCGTTCACCTGGATCAGACCCGCGACCGGACGACCGTTGTCGCCCATGGCTGCTATAGTTTCTCGCATGACCAGGAAACCAATCGACATCAGGTCCGACTTCAGCACCTGCGGCAGGCCGTTGCTCGAGCTTCCAACGTCCCTGAGCAGAAGCGACCAGAGCTGCTGGTTCTTGACCAGACCGCGCATGCGGGCATCTCGACCACCATCCTGGCCCAGAAGCCTGTTGACGAAAGCAAATGCCGCAGCCTCCGTTTCTCTGGGAGACAGAGCACTTCCCTCGGACCGGCGGTATTGATGTGCACCGTAGCTCATGAACAGACCTGCTGAGGAGAATGAAGATAAGCGGGGCCATGCGAACGAGCATGGCCCCGCCTAGTCGGGATCAGCCGCGGAACAGCGACAGGATCGACTGGGACTGCGAGTTGGCAATCGACAGCGATTGGATCGCCAGCTGCTGCTTGGTCTGCAACGAGGTAAGCCGAGCGCTGGCGGTCGATAGGTCAGCGTCCGTCAACCCACCGACGCCCGTCGTGAGCGCGTCACTCAGGTCGCTGGTGAAGCTCTGCATGCCGGTGATCTCCTGGCTGCTCGCGCCCAGGGTGGTGCTGATGGCGTTCATCTTGTTGATCGCGCCCTGCACCGTGGTAATGGCCGCGGTGCTGGCATCGAGCGTCGTGCCAAGCTGGATGTGGGCGTTAGCGCCAGTTCCGCCACTACCGGCGGAGGTTGAACCTGTCACGCCCTCGCCGGTGACGTTGATCGAGCCGTTGTTCTGGATCACGGCGTTGTAGCCGTTTTGGTTCATGGAGTTGACGAGGTCGCCGAGCATCGCGCTCGTGGACTCCGTGGTCGGACTGACCAGAACCGTGACGACATGGTTGGCGTTGGCGCCAGATGTATCCTTCGCAGTGGTCTGCGTGCCGCTGGTATCGAACTCGAATGTCGTGGTGGTGCCATCGCCGTTGCTCAGGATGACGTTAGAACCGTTGCTGAAGTCGGCGGCGACCAGGCCGGAGCTGGTCGCGATGTTGACGCCAGTTTCAGCGGCATTGAGCACGGTCTGATCGGTGGCGCTTGCTGTTGCGCCGGCAGCAAAGCCGGGTCCGGTGAGACCGAGGAAGGTGCTCAGCGTGCTTGACGTGCCGACCTGGTTGCCGACTGTGATCGAGTTGCCCTGGAGTCCGGTAACGACATTGGCCGATCCGTTGGCGGCGCCGCTATCGGCGGTCGAAGTCAGGACGTTGACGCCGTTGAAGGTCGAGCCCCGGGCATAAGCGTTGATTTCGTTGATCGCGTTGGCGACCTGGGTCTGCATGGTCGACTGGTCGATGCCGGTGGTGCCAGCCCCAGTCACGGTGTTCTGCAGCGTCTGCAACGTTGAGGAGATGTCGGACGCAGCGGTGTTGGCGGTGTTGACCACCTGGGCGCCGAGCGACAGGCTGTCCGACACGGCAGCCAAACCGGCGATGTTGCCGGTCATAGACTGCGAGATGGCATAGATGGCAGGGTTGTCCGAAGAGGTCGAGACCTTCTTGCCGGTCGAAACCTCGTTCTCTGTGGCGTTCAGCGCCGTCGTGGTGGTGGACAGCGACTCAAGTGCCGCCATCGCCGCCGTGTTGGTGTTGATCGAGAGTGTCATGGTGGTCTCCTATGAGGAAAAGCCAGGCGAGAAAATCATGAGTTCGTTAAGGGAGTCTCTACGAGGTCCTTCCCGATGCCGAACCGTTCCTGGTTCTCGTCGTGAATCATCACCCGAAGCAGCTTGAGCGCCTTGTAGAAGTCGTCCTTCCTGAACGACGTTTCGACCAAGCGAAGAGCATCAGCGGTGCGAGGAGGCAGTTCCGCCTGGAGCCTCGTCAGCATCTTCTGGACATCGCCCGCCGCTGCATCACGCTCCTCCGGTGCGCCGACATAGGCCGTCTGCAGACCGTAATAGAGCTGGCGCATGACCGTTTCGGCCTCGTGCGGGGCCATGATCTGCTTTCCGAACAGGAAACGAGCGTGGGATACCAGTTCGACGCGGCACTTGCTGCGGAACCGGATCGTGGCTCCGTTGACGACCATCATCTCACCAGGTCGCAGTTCCAGAACGAGATGAGACATGTGGCACCGTATCCTCGCGGCAACCCGATCGCAGCCGACGCAGGTTGATTGTGCTGCCGGTTGCCTTAACAACAGGTCAACAGACCGGACTACGAACTAAAGATAAGCCGCCAGGGACATGCCCTTCATGTCGGCGATCAAGGTGTAGGATGCGGTCAACTGGTTCTGGGTCGCGGTGATCTCGGTCGACAGCGTCGCGGTGTCGCTGTCCTTGACGGTTCCCAACTGGGAGGTAAGTGCGCCGGAGACGGACTGCAGCATGTCGGACTGGCCGGTGAGCTGGGACTGTGTCTGGCCAAGATTGGCGACGGTGTCGTTCAGGCTGCTGCTGATTGAACCGACCTGGGTCGCGGTGTCGCTGACCAGCGTCGAGAAGCCTGTACTCGCCGGGTTGGCCTGGTCGAGGCTGCCGACGACTGCCAGGGCGCGCATCAGGTCGCGGATCGATGAGCCCGTGGACGTGGCTGTCGGCGCGGTGCCCTCCGTCGCCACGAACCCGACTGCGACCTGGTCCTGGTCTCCGACCGCCACGCTGTGCACCAGGCTGGTGGCAGTGGCCCCGTCGACGCTGAGGGCAGGCGAGAAGACCGACTGGGTGGCGGTGTTGTCGGAGGCGGCAGCGACGGTCGCGGCTTCGACCGATGCCGCACCGGTCGTCGCGACGGAGGCGACGCTGGCCGAGATGGTCTGGAAGAACGGACTGCTGGTGATGTTCGACGGGTCGGTCACTGGCGCCGTGTCCGATGCGTTCCCTCCGAACACGTACTGCGAGCCGTCCTTGGTGTTCAGCAGGGAGCCCAGCTCGTTCAGGGAAGCTCGCGCCTCGGCTGCCGCGGCCGAGACGTTGGTGGCGCTCTGGTTGCCTTGCAGGCTGGTCAGCGACGTCTGCAGCGCCGTGGCGATCCCGGTGATGCTCGACATCGCCGTCTGGGTGATCGACAGGGTGTTCTGGGCCGACGTGATGTTCTGCTGCCAGGCACCGACCTGGGTGATCTGGGGCTGCAGGTCTAGCGCTTGGTAGCGCTGGTCGCCGAGTCCGGCATAGCTGTCGGACAGGACGCCCGAGGAAAGCTGTGCCTGCAAGGCGGTGTTCTGCGCGTTGAGCTGATCCACTGCGCTGGTGAGTGGCAGCATCGTCGAGACGGGGGCGCCCGTTGCGCTCTGGATGGTCATGGCGGCATTCAGCTGATGGCGTCGATGAGGGAGGTGAACATGGTCTG
>CAXTVX010000121.1:0-6648 GCA_964247755.1 uncultured Acetobacteraceae bacterium
GACAGCCTGCATGTCGGCTCCATGGTGCAGATCATGCTGGCCCGCCTGCTGCAGCGGCACGGCCACCGGCCGGTGCTGCTGCTGGGCGGCGGCACCACCAAGATCGGCGACCCGTCCGGCAAGGAGGAAGCGCGGCAGCTGCTGACGCCGGAGCGCATCGCGCGGAACGGCGAGGGGATCCTGGCCATCCTCCGACGCTTCGTGGCGACCGACGGCCCGGCCGCGGCCCTGGTCGCCGACAACGCCGAGTGGCTCGACCGGCTCGGCTACATCGAGCTGCTGCGCGAGGTGGGCACCCACTTCTCCATCAGCCGCATGCTGTCCTTCGACAGCGTCCGGCTGCGCCTGGAGCGCGAGCAGGGGCTCAGCTTCCTCGAGTTCAACTACCAGATCCTGCAGAGCTACGACTTCCGCGAGCTCAACCGACGACATGGCGTCGCGCTGCAGATGGGCGGCTCGGACCAGTGGGGCAACATCGTGTCCGGCGTCGACCTGGTGCGACGCACCGACGGACGGCAGGTGTGGGGACTGACCACGCCGCTGATCGCCACTGCCTCGGGCGCCAAGATGGGCAAGACCGCATCGGGTGCGGTGTGGCTGTCGGCCGACCGGGTGTCGCCGTTCGACTACTGGCAGTTCTGGCGCAACACCGAGGACGCCGATGTCGGTCGGTTCCTGCGCATGTTCACCGACCTGCCGCTCGACGAGTGCGGCCGGCTGGCCGCCCTGGCGGGCGCTGAGATCAACGAGGCCAAGAAGGTGCTCGCGACGGAAGCCACCACCCTGTGCCACGGCCGCGACACGGCACTCGCCGTGGCCGAGACCGCCCGTCGCAGCTACGAGGCGGGCGAGCTGGTGCAGGACGCCCTGCCGCAGCACCCGGTGCGGATCGACCAGCTCGCCGCCGGCATCCCGGTGTTCCGCCTGTTCGCGGAGGCCGGGCTGTGCGGGAGCAACGGCGAGGCGCGCCGGCTGATCCGCGGCGGCGGCGCCCGCATCAACGACCGTCCGGTCACCGACGAGAGCTACCTGGTCGGCGAGGACGACCTCCTGGACGGTGCGATCAAGCTGTCGCTCGGCCGCAAGCAGCACGTGCTGCTGCGCCCGGAGCCGGGCGTCGACTGACCAGGGTCACGGCAGGCGGCGGTTGCCGCCGGTCAGGCCCACGCTCTGCCGGTCACATGGGAGGAGCCTCCTGCGGCGGTCCGGTTCGACAACGGACGACGCGCCAACGCCCGGTTCCTGCTGCCTGGAACCGCCTTGACAGGATGAACGCACGGGCGAATTGTCCGACAAAACAAACGGGAGACGATCCATGCCATCCAGGCTGGTTCTGGGCACCTGCATCGCGGGCCTGGCAGCCCTGTCCTGTCGCGCCGACGCGGCCGACGGGACCGCGGGGCGTCCGTATCCGGGCCGCACCACCTTCCTGGCGGACGCAGCCCTGCTCGGCCCCGTCGACGATCCTGACTGGTTCCTTCGCAACATCCCGTTCCTGGAGGTGCCGGATCCGCAGATCCAGGGCGTGTACTACTACCGCTGGCAGACGTACAAGGAGCACCTGATCTACACCGGCTCGATCTATGGCTGGCTGTCGAGCGAGTTCCTGGCCCCGGTGTCGTATGGCGCGCCCTATGGCGGCGTGGTCGCGGCGGCCGGGCACCAGATCACCGAGGGACGCTGGCTGCACGACCAGAGCTACGTCCGCGACGACATCGATTACTGGCTGAACGGGCCCGGGCAGTTCCCCAAGCCGATGACCGACGCGGTGAACGCCGACACCAGCGACTGGGCGCACGAGTACAGCTTCTGGGCGGCGAGCACGGTCTGGCAGGTGTTCCTCGCCACCGGCGACCGGGCGTTCACCACCGGCGAGCTGCCGAGCCTGGTGCGGCAGTATCGCGGCTGGGACAACCACTTCAACTCGACGCTCGGGCTGTACTGGCAGGTTCCGGTGTGGGACGCGACGGAGTACACGCCCGCCTCCTACGAGACCAGCGACCCGTATCACGGCGGCGCCGGCTACCGGCCGACCATCAACGCCTACCAGTACGGCGACGCGCAGGCGATCGCGGGCATCGCCGCGATCGCCGGCAACCCGGCGACGGCCAGGGACTACGCGCAATGGGCGGTCGCCCTGCGCAAGGCGACGCAGTCCGCGCTATGGGACAGGAACCGCCTGTTCTTCTACCACATGCAGCGCGACGACAACCCGACCGGCGCCCTGCTGGACACCCGGGAAGAGGAAGGCTTCGTCCCCTGGATGTTCGAGCTGCCGGTCGCCTCGGACTCCACCGCCATGGCGGAGCTGCTCGACCCGCAGGGCTTCGCGGCCAGCTTCGGGCCCACCACCGCGGAGCGGCGCAGCCGCTGGTTCAACTACCAGGCGCAGACCTGCTGCCACTGGGACGGCCCGTCCTGGCCATACGAGACGTCACAGACCCTGACCGGGCTGGCGAACCTGCTGCAGGACTACCCGGCGCAGGCGACCATCACCCGTGCCGACTACCTGAACCTGCTGCACGGCTACGCGGCGACCCAGTACAGGAACGGCGTCCCCTACGTCGCCGAGGCGCACGACCCCGACACCGCCGACTGGATCTACGACACCACCAACCACAGCGAGGACTACAACCACTCGACCTTCAACGACAACGTCATCTCCGGCCTGATCGGCCTGCGCGGGCAGCCGGACGACACGCTGCTGGTGAACCCCCTGGCGCCGGCGAGCTGGGACTACTTCGCGCTGGAGAACGTGCCCTATCACGGCCACGAGGTGTCCGTGCTGTGGGACCGGACCGGCGGCCGCTACGGCCGGGGCATCGGCCTCAAGGTGTTCGTGGACGGGCACCCCGCCGCGTCGCGCCCGACGCTCGGGCCGCTCGTCGTCGCGGTGGGCCGGCCGATCGAGGAGGACCGGGCCTGCCCGCTGGTCGACGTCGCCGTCAACAGCCAGCAGGTATCGTACGGGCCGCAGCCTACCGCCACCTATCCCGGGTTCCTGCCCTATGACGACGTATGGCACGGCATCGACGGCGTGGTGTTCCGCTACGGCATCCCCGAGAACACCCGCTGGACGTCGTACAGCTCGCCCAACGCGTCCGACTCCTACAGCGTGGACTTCCAGCGCCCCGTGTCCCTGCAGGGCGTGAACCTGGTGTTCTATGACGACGGCGGCGGGGTGCGGGTGCCGAGCGCGTTCGACCTGCAGTACTGGACCGGCAGCGCCTGGGTCACCGTCCCGGACCAGGCACGGCGCCAGGCCATGGCGCTGGCCAACGGCCCCAACGAGATCGACTTCCCCGTCCTGACCACCAGTCGGATCAGGGTGGTGGCGCCGAACCCCGGCGGCGGCACCGGCTGGGGCCTGAGCGAGCTGCAGGCGTTCGGCCGGCGGGTGTTCCAGATCGTCAACCTCAACAGCGGGCTGATGATCGGCGTACAGGACGGCGCCACGACCCCCGGCGCGCCGCTGCTGCAGTATGCCGACACCGGCACGCCCGATCACCTCTGGGAGCTGGTCCCAGCCGGCCAGGGCAGCTACCTGGTCCGCAACCTCGGCAGCGGGCTGGTCATGGGCGTGACGGGCGCGCAGACCACGGACAGCGCCGCGATCACACAGCAGGCGCCGAACGGCAGTCCCAACCAATCCTGGCAGCTGCTCGACGAGAATGCGAACGGGCAGTTCCGGCTGCGCAACCGCAACAGCGGCCTGCTGCTGGGCGTCGACGGCGAGTCGACCAGCAGCGGCGGGCGCATCGTGCAATTCGAGGACAATGGCACGCCCGACCATCTGTGGCAGATGGAGCCGGCGGCACCCCCGGCAACATCCCGGGCGGCGCAGGCGACGCGGGCCGGGTCCTCCTGCGAGCTGAGCCTGATCCGATAGCTGCCCGGCCCGTGCCGCTGGGCCGGCGGCACGGGCGGCCGCGGAAGCGGCCCGGCGACTACGGCAGGTGGTTGCCGCCGGTCACGCCGTAGATCTCGCCGGTGACGTAGGAGGATTCCTGCGACGCCAGCAGTACGTAGACCGATGCCAGTTCCGCCGGCTGTCCCGGACGGCCGAGCGGGGTCTGCGCGCCGAGGTCGGGGATCTTCTCCTGCGGCTGCCCGCCTGACGGCTGCAGCGGGGTCCAGACCGGGCCGGGCGCCACCGCGTTGACGCGGATGCCCTTGCTCCCGACCTGCTTGGCCAGCGCATGGGTGAAGGCGGTGATCGCCGCCTTGGTCGAGGCGTAGTCCAGCAGGGTCGGCGAGGGCTGGTAGCCCTGGATCGAGGTCGTGTTGATGATGGTGGCGCCGGCCGGCATGTGCGGCAGGGCCGCCTTGCACAGCCAGAACATGGCGTACACGTTGGTGCGGAAGGTGGCGTCGAACTGCTCGGTGGTGATGTCGGCGATTGCCTTCTGCGCGGTCTGCTTGCCGGCGACGTTGACCAGGATGTCCAGCCCGCCGAGCTCCCTGTGCGCGGTCTCGACCAGCCGGATGCAGTTCTGCTCGACCGAGATGTCGCCCGGCGCCTGCACCGCCTTGCGTCCCGCCGCGCGGATCAGCTCCACCACCTCAATCGCGTCCGGCTCCTCGTCCGGCAGGTAGCTCAGCACCACGTCGGCGCCCTCGCGGGCAAACGCGATCGCGACGGCGCGGCCGATGCCGGAATCGGCGCCGGTGATCAGCGCCTTGCGGCCGGCGAGGCGGCCGAAGCCCTGGTAGCTCGACTCGCCGTGGTCCGGCTTCGGGTCCATATCCTTGGCCAGGCCCGGTGCCGGTTGCGGCTGCTCGTCGAACTTGGGCAGCGGGTACTGCTTGGTCGGGTCCTGCATCTCGTACTGGTTCTTGGTGGTCATGGTCCTGCGTCCTCCGGAAGCGGCCACGCAACGTCGGGATCGCTCCCGCCGTTTCCGGTCGTTCCGCCTGGGCGGGATCAACAAACGCGGGAGGACGGGGAGCCTGCGTCAATAGGCCGGGCTGACCAGCGCCGGGCGGGCGCGCCAGGCCGAGATGGGCATGACCGCCGCCATGTCGAGGTAGAGACGGGGGTCCCTGGCCAGCACGGCGAGGTAGAAGGCCGCGAGCCGTTCCTTGTCGAGGGCACCCGAGCGCGCGAGCTGGTATGGGGCGAGCCTTGCCATGCAGGCGGCGGTGGTGGGATCGGGAGGAATGCCGGTCGCCAGCGGCGGGCTCTGCGCCAGCTTCGGCACCACGTGGTGGGCCATGTCCCTCCCTACATCCTCGGCGTGGGCGATGCGTCCGCTCACCAGCCAGACCGTCTGCACGGCGACGGTGAGGAAGTCCTCCGTCACCATGCGGTGCCACAGACCGCGTCCCTTCGCCTCGCCGTCGATCTGCAGCGGGATCCAAGCGGTCCAGGTCTCGGGCGGGTAATTGTGCGTTGCAAAGACCGCAACGTGGTACGTACGGATGATATCCCACCGGAGCGAGGGCGTGCCCTTCTCAAAGTTGTTCTCGTTGCCCCGAGCCAGGAAGTCGGCATCCATCAGCTCGTTGCTGATCTTGAGCCACATGGCGTTGTCGATAGGACGGCAGTACCGCCGGCTGACCGCAATGGCATAACGCCGGGCCACCACGCCCGCGATGTTCGACTGCTTGACGACGCCCAGCGCCATCGTCCCGTAGGGGTCGCGCAACGCGATCAGTTTCTCGTAGTAGGCCGTGCAGTCACGAGCACGCCTGAGCGCATCGAGCTGATCCAGCGTCGCCGGGCCGTAGCTCATGATCTTACCTCTTGTGCCCTCAGAAAAGCCACCAGCCGGTCGTGGATGTCACGCCACTGCGGCACCAATGCCCTCCTGTAGCTTGCCTGCACGATGAGGTTCATGGCGATGAAGCTCTGGTCGCACTCAGGATTCGGGAACTGGTCCTTGCGCGTGCAGGCGATGACCTCCTGCGGCTGCTCGATCGGCATGCGCACGAACACGTCGTGTCTTGCTTCATCCGGAGCCGTTGGTGCCTCCGTGGCCACCTGCTGCATCCCGGCACCGGGCACCGCCCCCAAGGGTTGGTCGGCGGCCGGGGCGGAATGCGGCGGATGGGGGTGCCCGGATGCCCGGTCGTGGATGCCGCTGCTCAAGTTGGTCAAGAGGGACGTCGTGATCGGTATGTCAGCCGCAAGCTTGGCGTCCGGCAAGGCATCACCGTCGACCGGCGCACCGCTGTTGGCGAGGACGCGGATGGTGTCGCGCGGGGGCCACATTGCCGCCTCGTCCGGGGTGAGCGGCCGCATCTCAGGCCAAGCGAGCTCGATCAGGACGGTCCCGACCCGCCCCGTCTCGACCTCTCCGCCCATGAAAACCGTCGGCGGGAAGGCGTAGGTGTGACCGCCGATCCGGGTGGTCTGAGGCGCTGCGGCGCAGACGCACAAAGCCCCCGCAGCGATCAGCACCATCAAGCCGGCTCGCGACACGCCCATCTCCTTCATGTTCATGTCGAAACGGTAGGCCACGCGGGACCGGGCGGCAACGCGACTTCCGATCGTGGTTGCCGGCGAGATCGAGGCTTGCGGCGGGGCGGCCTGCGGCGCGAGAACCTTTTCCATGGACACCATCCCCGTCATCCTGCCGGACGAGGCGCTCGCCGAGGCGCTGCGGCCGATCGCCCTGCCGGAGAACCAGCTGGCGATCCGTCGCG
>CAXTVX010000122.1:0-6289 GCA_964247755.1 uncultured Acetobacteraceae bacterium
GGCCGGAGGAGCCGGTGCCGCGAGCGTGCTGGCGGCGGCGTCGGACGCCTGGGCCGACCGTGCCGGCGGCGCCTCGGGCGCGATCTGGGGGCTGGGGCTGCGCGCGGCGAGCGGGGTCCTGAGCGACCAGGCGGCGGTGGCTCCGGACCAGGTCGGCCAAGCCGTGGCGGCGGCGCTGGACGCCGTCATGCGCCTGGGCGGGGCGCGGCCGGGCGACAAGACGCTGGTCGACGCGCTGGCGCCGTTCGCGGCAACGTTGTCGGCGCGGATCGAGGCAGGAAGGCCGCTTCGCGCCGCCTGGGCGGACGCGGCGGCGGCAGCGTCCGCGGCAGCCGAGGCGACCGCGTCCCTGCTGCCCCGGCTCGGCCGCGCCCGGCTGCACGGCGAACGCAGCCGCGGGCTGCCCGATGCCGGGGCGGTGTCCCTTGCAATGGCCGCGCATGCGGCTGGAGTGTGAAACCATGACGGATACCAGGCTGCGCATCGTGATCGGCTGCGACGAAGCCGGGATGCGGTTCCGCGACGCGCTGAAGGCCGACCTGCAGAAGCATGACGGCGTGTCGGAGGTCACCGATGTCGGCGTCACCGACGACGACGGCGTGGACTACCCGCACATCGCGGTCCGCGCCGCCCGCATGGTGGCCGAGGGCAAGGCCGACCGCGCGCTGCTGATCTGCGGCACCGGGCTCGGCGTCGCGATCAGCGCCAACAAGGTGCCGGGAATACGCGCGGTCACGGCGCACGATACCTACTCGGTGCAGCGCGCGATCCTGAGCAACGACGCCCAGGTGCTGTGCGTCGGCGAGCGGGTGATCGGCGTGGAGCTGGCGCGCGTGCTGGTGGCCGAGTGGCTGAAGCACCGGTTCGACCCGGCCTCGCGCTCGGCGGAGAAGGTGGCGGCGATCAGCAGCTACGAGACCGGCCCGGCCGCAAGCTGAGCGCGCCGATGCCGGACCGTCGGCGCGTCATCGGCGTCAGCCTCAAGATGTACATGGGGCTGGCGGCCACACGGAGCTGGATGGAACGGCTCCGCGCGCTGCCGCCGGCCGAGGTCGAGCTGTTCGTGATCCCGTCCTTCCTGTCGCTGCACGACGCGCGCGAGATCCTGGCCGGAACCGCGATCGCGCTCGGCGCGCAGGACGTGTTCTGGGAGGATGCGGGTCCCTACACCGGCGAGGTGTCGGCGCCGATGCTGGCGGAAGCCGGGTGCCGCTACGTCGAGATCGGCCATGCCGAGCGGCGGCGCCTGTTCGGGGAAACCGACGCGATCGTGGCAGCGAAGATGCGGGCCTCCGTGCGCGCCGGGCTGGTTCCGGTGCTGTGCATCGGCGAGCACGAGCGGGGCACGCCGGATGCTGCGGCCGAGGCCTGCTGGATCCAGTTCGAGGCGGCGACGCGCGGGCTGGATCCCGGTGCCGACATGGTGGTGGCCTGGGAGCCGGTCTGGGCGATCGGTGCGGCGGAGCCGGCCGCGCCGGACTACATCGTCGCGGTCGCCCGGCAGCTTCGCGCCAGGCTGGCAGCGTGGCCGTCGGCCCGGCTGATCTATGGCGGCAGCGCCGGTCCGGGGCTGCTGGACCGGATCGGCGGTGCGCTGGACGGGCTGTTCCTGGGCCGCTTTGCGCACGACGTCGACGCGCTGCGCCGGATCCTGGCCGAAGCCGCCACCTGACCGGCGTCCGCCACGAAAGAATGTTGCGCAAGGCCCGGTTCCCGAAGTCGTTTCGTGTTGACGGATGCCGTGTTGCAACATCAAGCTGGCAGCGTCCGATCAGGAGGAGCCGGAATGACCGTTGCCTTGTCGCAGGATGCGAAACAGGATCTTCTCGGGCGTGGCTACTCGCGCCGCCATTTCGGGCGGATCTCCGCCCTGCTGGGCGTGCAGGCGGTCGCGGCGGCGGGCGGCCTGTCGATCACCGGCAGCGCGGCACGGGCGGCGACCACCACCATCACCGGCCTGGCGAGGAAGCCGGACCTGCAGGGCATGGTGCGGATCGGCAGCAACGAGTGCTGGACCGGGCCCTTCCCGGCCGCCGCGGCGGCGGGTGCCGCCACCGTGCAGCACGGCAACCGCTACGAGCCGAGCGACCTGCGGCAGCGTCTGATCGACAACGTGTCGACGGTGGAAGGGGTGCCGGCCAGCCACATCCTGCCCTGGCCCGGCTCCAGCGACCCGCTGGCGCGTGCGGTGGTGACGTTCTGCTCGCCGACCCGCGGCCTGGTGACGGCGGACCCGACCTACGAGGAAGCGTGGGCGGTGGGCAAGTGGTTGAACGTCAAGGTGAGCAAGGTGGCGTTGCGGCCGGAGAACCGCTACGCCACCGACGTCCGCGCGATGCTGGCGGCCGACGACAAGGCCGGCGTGTATTACGTGTGCTCGCCGAACAACCCGACCGGCACGGTCACCCCGGTCGCCGACATCGCCTGGCTGGTCGAGAACAAGCCGGCCGGCTCGATCGTGCTGGTGGACGAGGCCTACCTGCACTTCGCCGGCACGCCCAGCGCTGCCCACCTTGTGGCGCAGGGCAAGGACGTGGTGGTACTGCGTACCTTCTCCAAGATCTTCGCCATGGCCGGGCTGCGCCTGGGAGTCAGCATGGCGCGCCCCGACCTGCACGACCGGATGATGCGCTACGACGGCCAGATGCAGAGCGGCGCGCTGTCGGTGGTGGCGCTGGCGACCGGCGGCACCGCCCTGCTGCAGGCGGACGAGATCGCGGCGCGTCGCCACGAGATGATCGCCGTGCGCGAGGACACCTTCGCCCACCTGAAGCAGCGCGGGATCCCCTACCTGCCCAGCGACGCCAACATGTTCATGGTGGACTGGCGGCGGCCGGCGACCGAGATGAAGGCGGCGTTCGCGTCGGAGAAGATCGACATCGGCCGCAGCTGGGCGATCTGGCCGACCCGTTCGCGCATCACCGTCGGCTCGGCTGCCGACATGCGGAGCTTCTGCGCGGCGGTGGACCGGATCACGGCCTAGGCCGGTCGGTTCCCGCGACCGGAGCTAGCGCGGCGGCGGCAGGGACTGCTGCTGCACCGGCCCGGTCGGTGCCAGCTGCATCGGGCCGTTCGCGTCCGATGGCTGCGCGTAGGCGCCGGGCCGCTGTCCGTAGGCGGGCGGGCCATAGGCAGGCGGGCCGTAGGATGGAGGCGGCTGGACCGGTCCGGTCGAGCCGTAGCGCATCAGCACCGCGCGCAGCGGGTCGGCGCCCGGGTTGTTGACGCGCATCGCCACCACGATGTCCTCCGGGCCGACCGGCTGGCCGTAATAGGCGCGGTCGCCGACGCTGTCGGAACTCATGATGCTGCCCTGCAGCGCGATTCCGGCGAACAGGCCGCGGGCCTTCTCCACCGCCACGATGTCGGCACGCAGTGCTGCGGTGGTGGCGCCCTCCATGCCGACGCCGAGCGTAGCGAAGGCGAGCGAGGCGTCGGCGCCGATCTTGAACTGGCTGTCCATCACCGCGGTCAGGCCGCGCCTGGTCAGGATGAACAGCATGACCTGGGCATCCTGCACCCCGGCCTGCAGGCCGAAGCTGCCCGATCCGATGGAATAGAACGCAGGCGCGGACCAGGACCCGTTGGCGTCGCGCGACAGCAGCACGCAGCCGCCGCCGGAGCCGCCGAACAGGAAGCTCATGCGGAAGATGCTGGGGCAGATCATCACCCCCTTGGAGCGGGCCAGCAGGTGGCGCTCGGTGGGATCGTTGTCGCGCCAGTCCAGCACGTCCTGCGCGGTCAGGGTGGCACGGTCGACCAGCTCCTGCTGCTGCTGCTGGCGGGCACCCTGCGCCAGGGCGCGGGTACCGGGCAGCGCGGCACCGAGCAGCGCCCCGGCCAGCAGGACCGGTGCCAGCCTCGGGTGCCGCGATCCGGACCGGGCGGCGGGAGAAAGATGCATGGAACCGTGTCCTCGACCTGTCGACTCAGCTGACGCCGAAACTGCGTCGGAACAATGGCCTGTCCCGCACGCTTCGCACAGGGCCTTATCGCCGGTCAGTCCAGGCCGAGCCCCGCCGCCTCCGACAGCGCCTCGGCCACGCCGGGGGCGGCCGCCAGGATCGGGATGCCGCGCTCCAGCCCGCCGTCGCGCAGGAACGGCGACACGCGGGCACCGGCCTCGCGCAGGATCGCCAGGGCGGCGGCAACGTCCCACAGGTTGATGTACAGCTCGATGTAGCCGTCGAGCCGACCGCAGGCGACGTCGGCCAGCGCCATCGCGCCGGAGCCGCCGGAGCGCGGCATGGCGCCCAGCGCCATCACCCGGTCAGTCGTGGCGACGAAGTCCGCCCGGCTCACCCGCGGGCTCCAGCCGACCTCCACCATCGCGCGCGCCGGGTCGTCCACCGGGGAGGCGCGGATCGGCTGGCCGTTCAGGGTGGCGCCGGCGCCACGCAAAGCGGCGAAGGTTTCCCCCAGTGCAGGCGCCGCCAGGATCCCGGCCACCGGCTGGTCGTGCCGCAGCAGGCCGAGCGACACGCACCAGCGGCTGCGGCCGCGGGCGAAGTTGGAGGTGCCGTCGATCGGGTCCACCACCCAGCGGAACGCGCCGTCGCGGGTGCGGCCGGTCTCCTCGCCCTGGAAGCCGTCATCGGGGAAGCGGGCGGCGATCCGCTCGGCGATCAGCGCCTCGACCGCGCCGTCCGCCTCGGTCAGCCAGTCCTGGGCGCTCTTCTGCGTGGCCATCGGGCCGCCGGGAGGCGGGCGCATCCGCATCGCCAAGGCTGCCGCCTCGGCGACGATCGACTGCGCCGCCTCGAAGCGGTTACGCAGGGCTTCGGACGGGGGGTCGGAAGGGGCGATGGTCATGGAGCGCAGTCTGGCACGGCGCCCTGCCTGACTCCATGAAGGGTAGCAGAAGGCTTGCCGTGCCGCATGAACGCGGGAGGATCCGCGGTGACGGTGACGGCTTTGCCAGGTTGCACCATGTCGCCGAGGATGGAGCGTCGCGACCGCTCCGGTGGACGCTGTGCCGGGACGGGGAAGAAGGATGCCGGTTTGGCGCTTGCTGGCGACGCTCGCCCTGGCCTGCTCGATCGCAACACCGGGCAGCGCCGAGGACGGCGGCGTGGTGGAGTTCCAGGGCCGCCACTACCATGTACCGCTACAGGCGGACCAGTTGGCCGACCCGGACTACGTCCAGCGGTTCGGTACAGCCATGGAAATCGAACTTTCGACCGTGTTCTGGAACAGCCTGTATCGCAAGCCGGCTGCCGCAACGGGTTGGCAGTTGAACCCGAGAGAGATGCCGCTTCGGCTGACCCTGCCGGACGACATCTACGTCTGGTCCTCCGGCCAGCCTGCCGGGCATCCGCCCATGCCGCAGACGCTCCGTTCGGATGGGGTGCAGCATGGGGTGCCTGTGTGGGAGGATACGACGTCCCTCGCGGCGTCCGGGCGCCTGCTGCTAACCTATGCCGGACGGACGGATTTCTACGTCGTGTGCGACCGCCGCCAGCTCTGGAACCAGCAGGACTCATGCGATCTCGTGTGGAAAGATGCCGGCGTGCTTGCCGTGTTCCCGATCTACGGCAACCTGGTCGCCACCGCGCCCGGTGTCGTCAATGCATTCGTGGCCGCGATCCGTCCATCGGGGGTCATCGGCTCCGTTGTGAGTGGCCGAGCGGCTGGACCGGCGTGAGCACGGCGCAGATGCCGCTGTCGGCGTGTCAGCCAGGGCGATTCAGGCCACGTCGGCGATAGGCTCGAACGGGATGGGGTCTTCCAGGACGGCAGACCGGGCGATGATGGCTGTCAGCCGCGCGCCGAAAGACGGTCATTCCACTCGGCGCGCAGCGCGCAGCGAGGCGGTGATGGCCGGGTCCTCCAGCGCCGCCAGCCGGCTCGCGGCCAGGGTGGCGAAGCGGTGCGTCAGCACGCGGCGGGTGGGCGCGGACAGCTTGTGCACCGCCGCCTCGCGCAGCAGCTCGGCTTCCGCGGTCACGCCGGCCGGCAGGCAGTGCGGTCCGACGCAGGCCACGATCAGCCCCGCATCCTCCGGCAGCAACGCCTGCGGGAAGCCGTCGTCCACGGCGAAATACAGCGCGTCGCAGTACTCGCGATAGTCCGGCCACTTCCCGTCGCTGAGAAAGTCGCGCGGCCCGGACTTGACCTCGATGCAGGCGAACCCGCCATCGGGACGCAGCGCCAGGATGTCGGCACGCCTGCCGTTCGGCAGCGGCACCTCGTGCAGCACCACCCAGCCGAGCAGGCCGCACAGGTGGGCTGCCGCGCGACGGATCGCCAGCTGGTTCTCCGGCAGGGCGATCGGCCGCAGCGCCTCGGC
>CAXTVX010000123.1:0-6279 GCA_964247755.1 uncultured Acetobacteraceae bacterium
TGGCCGTCATCGACAACCTCGAATCCGCCAAGGCCTGGGCGGTCAAGGCCGGGCTGGACGACGTCCTCGTCAACCCCTTCACCCTGCTCGACCTGCACCTGCGCATGGCGAGCCTGCGCAGCGCGCTGGCGCAGCGCCGGGAGATCGACCGCCTGTCGCACACCGCCCAGGACGTGGCGCAGGAAGCGCAGCGCCTGCGCACCCTGGCCTACACCGACCACCTGACCGGGCTGCCGAACCGGCGCTACCTGGACAAGTGGGCAGAGGACGCGGCTGGCGACGCCGGCACCTTCGGCTTCCAGATGCTCGACCTGAACGGCTTCAAGCAGGTCAACGACCGCTACGGCCACCATGTCGGCGACCTGCTGCTGCGCCAGGTGAGCCAGCGCGTATCCGGGATCTCGCGCCGCCTCGACCTCGTGGTCCGGCTCGGCGGCGACGAGATCGCCATCGTCCAGCACGGCGCGCTGACGCCGGGGGACTGCGTCGCGCTCGCCAGCCGGCTTCTCGCCGCGTTCCGCGAGCCGTTCCACGTCGAGGGCTACGCCATCCACGTCAGCGCCAGCATCGGCAGCGCGCTCTATCCGCAGGACAGCAGCAACCTCCTCGACCTGATGCGCCACGCCGACCGGGCGATGTATGCGGCCAAGGCGGGGACGGGCACGTCGCCCGGACCGGATCCCGGTTCCGGCGTGGCCTAGAACCTTCCATCGACGGGCTGCAGCGGCGGTGGTGGAGCTGAGGGGAATCGAACCCCTGACCTCCTCATTGCGAACGAGGCGCTCTCCCAACTGAGCTACAGCCCCGCCGTGCAGGCGCCGGAAGATAGCCAAGGCCGGGCCCCAGTCAAGCGCCGTCCGCAGCCTTGGGCATTCCCCGGCCCGTTGTTGCGCGGGCCGGGCGGGGTGGGTAGCTTCCGGCGCATCCTACGCATAAGGACCGCCGCCGTGATCACGGCCATCTTCCAGCTGCTCTACCTCCTGATCCAGCTCTACATCTACGTGCTCCTGATCTCCTGCCTGTTCAGCCTGCTCTACGCGTTCAACATCGTCGACAGCCGCAACCGGCTGGTGCGCAGCGTCGGCGAGTTCCTGTATCGCGCCACCGAGCCGGTGCTGGCGCCGGTGCGCCGGATCCTGCCGCAGTTCGGCAGCATGGACCTGAGCCCGCTGGTGGTGCTGCTGGCGCTGCAGTACCTGCTGGTGCCGCTGCTGCGCTCGGTCGAGATCGCCATCCTTACCCATTCCACGCAGCAATTCTTCTCGTGACGTCCGGCCCCGCCGGGCGGGTGGCGGTGCTGATCCCGTGCTACAACGAGGCGGTGGCGATCGCCGGCGTGGTGCGCGACTTCCGTGCCGCCCTGCCGGACGCCACCGTCTACGTCTACGACAACAACTCCAGCGACGACACGCGCAGCGTGGCGCGCGGCGCCGGGGCGGTGGTGCGGCTGGAAACGCTGCAGGGCAAGGGCCACGTGGTGCGCCGGATGTTCGCCGACGTCGACGCCGAGCTCTACGTGCTGGTCGACGGCGACGGCACCTACGACGCCCACGCTGCCCCCGGCCTGATCCGGGCGCTCCGCGAGGGTGGGCTGGACATGGTCAACGCCGCCCGCGTCACCGACCGCGTTTCCGCCTACCGGCGCGGCCACGTGCTCGGCAACCGGATGCTGACCGGGCTGGTCGCCGCCATCTTCGGCAAGCGTCTCTCCGACATGCTGTCCGGCTACCGGGTGTTCTCGCGCCGGTTCGTGAAGTCGTTCCCGGCGCTGTCAGCGGGCTTCGAGACCGAGACCGAGCTCACCGTGCATGCGCTGGAGCTGCGCATGCCGATCGGCGAGCTGCCGACGCGCTACATCGAGCGGGCGGAAGGCTCGGTATCGAAGCTGCACACCTATCGCGACGGCATGCGCATCCTGCGCACCATCGTGGTGCTGATGAAGCAGGAGCGGCCGCTCGCCTTCTTCTCCGCCATCGCCGGCGCGATGCTCCTGGTCGGCCTGGCCCTGGGCCTGCCGGTGGTGGCGGAGTTCTTCCGCACCCGCCACGTGCCGCGCCTGCCGAGCGCGGTGCTGGCGCTGGGCTTCGTGCTGCTCGCCTGCCTCGCCCTGGTCTGCGGGCTAATCCTGGACAGCGTCACCCGCGGCCGGCTGGAGTTCAAGCGGCTGGCCTACCTCGCCCATCCGGCGCCCGAGGCCGATCCCGCCCACGCGCCGTGACCGGCGGACGCTGGCGGACGTCATTTCCCCTTTGCCGGCGGGCGCGATAGCTGCTTGGGTCGGGCGGTCGCCGCGATGGAGCTTTTTTTGGACCAACCCCCTCCGACCGGACGGGCCAGCATCGCCATCGTCGGCGCCGGCTTCAGCGGCACCCTGCTGGCGCTGCACCTGCTGCAGCGCTCGCCGCCGCAGACCAAGGTGGTGCTGATCGAGCGGGTCCGGTTCGGCCGCGGCACCGCCTATGCCGACGGCAACGCCAGCCACCTGCTGAACGTACCGGCCGCCAGGATGAGCGCGTTCCCGCAGCGCCCGCTCGACTTCCTGCACTGGCTGCAGGGCCTGTCGCCAGCCGAGGCCTGCGGAGTGGAGTGTTCGGCCGCTTCCTTCGTGCCGCGCCGCATGTTCGGCCGCTACATGCGCCACCTGCTGAACGGCGAGATGAAGGTGCCCGGGCGGCGCAACCAGCTGGAGCTGGTACGCGGCGACGTCCTCGCGATCACCCCCGACGGCGCGGGGCTGACCCTCGCCCTCGACCGCGACCGCACCGTGCTGGCCGAGCGCGCCGTGCTGGCGATCGGCAACTTCCCGCCCGCCCCGCCGCCGGTGGCCGACCCCTCCTTCTACGACAGCCCGGCCTACAAGGCCGACCCGTGGGCGCCCGACACCCTGGACGGGCTCGATCCCGACGCGCCGGTGCTGCTGGTCGGCACCGGGTTGACCACCATCGACAGCGTCGTCTCGCTGCTCGATCAGAGCCATCGCGGCCCGATCACCGCCTTGTCGCGTCGCGGGCTGCTGCCGCACCGCCATGCCGCCGCCGCGCCGCCCGCCGCGGCGATGCCGGAAACCGACGCCTTCCCGACCCGGCTGAACGCCCTTGCCCGCACCCTGCGCTCGAACGCGGCGAGGCAGGTCGCGTGCGGCGGCAGTTGGCACGCGGTGATCGACGAGATACGCCCCATCACCACCGAGCTGTGGCAGGCGATGAGCCTGCGCGACCGGCAGCGCTTCCTGCGCCACCTGCGCCCGTGGTGGGATACCCACCGGCACCGCATCTGCGGCCCGGTCGCGGACCGGATTGCCGCGGCGCGCGCGAGCGGCCAGCTGCGCATACGCGCCGGGCGGATACGCGGCTACCAGCAGGACCGGCCGGACGGGCCGGTGACGGTGACGTTCCTGCCACGCTTCGCAAGGGCGCTCGACAGCGTGACGGTGGCCCGCGTGGTCAACTGTGCCGGACCCGACGCCGACTACAGCCGGATCCGCGACCCCCTGGTGCGCTCCCTGCTGGACAACGGGCTGGTGCGCCCGGACCCGCTCTCCCTCGGGCTCGACGTCACCGCGCACTGCGCGCTGCTGGGACGGGACGGGGCGATCTCGCGCCGGCTGTTCGCGGTCGGCCCGGTCACCAGGGGGATGTTCTGGGAGATGACCGCGGTGCCGGACATACGCCAGCAGGCCGAGCTGCTGGCGCTCCAGCTCGCCTCGCTGGTGCGGCCGCCCCGCCCGGCCTGACCCGGCGGCCCAGTCCTGGCGGCCCAGTCCTGGCGGCTTAGTCCCCGCGTCGAAGGTTCAGCGAGACGAGGTTGCCCGGCGCTGCCACCGCGGCCGGTCCCAGCGTCGCCGCCACCTTGCGCAGCAGCTCGTCGCGCTTGAACGGCTTGCCGATCAGCTGCACCCCATCGTCGAGCCGGCCGTGGTGCACGATCGAGTTCTCGGTGTAGCCCGACATGTAGAGCACCTTCACCTCCGGGCGCATGGCGTTGACCCGCTCCGCAAGCTCGCGGCCGCGTACCGGGCCCGGCAGCACCACGTCGGTCAGCAGCAGCGCGATCTCGGCCGCATGGGCACCGAACATGCGCAGGCCCGTCTCGCCGTCCGCGGCCTCGAGCACCCGGTAGCCGTTGTCGGCCAGGATCGCGACCGCGATCTCCCGCACTGCCGGCTCGTCCTCGACCACCAGCACCGTGACGTTGCCGCGCGGCAGCTCGGCCGGCGCGCTGGCAAGCGGCCTGGATGCCGACGCGCCGATCGCCCGAGGCAGATAAAGGCGGACGGTGGTGCCGTGTCCGGGCTCGGAATAGATCTTCACGTGGCCGCCCGACTGCTTGACGAAGCCGAACACCATGGCGAGCCCGAGCCCGGTGCCCTTGCCGTCCGGCTTGGTGGTGAAGAACGGCTCGAACACCCGGGCCACCACCTCCGGGCTCATGCCATGGCCGGTGTCGGACACCGCGAGCATGGCGTAGTCGCCGGGCGCCACCTCGTGGTGGGCGCTGGCATACGCTTCGTCGAGCACCTTGTTGGCCACCTCGATGGTCAGCCGGCCGCCGTCGGGCATGGCGTCACGGGCGTTCAGCGCCAGGTTCAGCACCGCGCTTTCCAGTTGCGCATGGTCCGCCATCGCCGGCCACAGCCCGGCCGTTTCGACGTAGCGGACGTCGATATGTGCGCCCAGCGTGCGCTGCATCAGCGGCAACAGCTCCGGCACGATCGCCGTGAGGTCTATCGGCGCCGGCGCCAGCGGCTGCTTGCGCGCGAACGCGAGCAACTGCGCCGTCAGGGTGGCGCCGCGCTGCGCGGCGCCTGCGGCGCGGTCGATCCGCGCCTGCAACGCAGGATCGCCATCCAGCCTGGTGCGCATCATCTCCAGGTTGCCTAGGATGATGGTCAGCAGGTTGTTGAAGTCATGCGCGATGCCGCCGGTGAGCTGGCCGATCGCCTGCATCTTCTGTGCTTCCCGCAGCACCGCCTCCGCCTGGGCGCGCTTGGTCATGTCGGTGACGGTCAGCACAAACCCGCCATCGGGCATCGGCGCGCGGCGAAGCTCCAGCTGGTGCCCGTCGCCGCGGACGCGCTCGTAGACCACCGAGTCGCGCGGCGACAGGCGCCCCTGACGGATCTGCTCCTCGGTCTCGAGGAAGGTGGCGCCGTTCCCGGACAGGTGCTCGCCGAACGCCCCGTAGGGCGTGTCGGCCCGCACCATCGCCTTGGGCAGGTCGAGCAGCGCACGGAAGCAGTCGTTCCAGTTCGACAGCAGGTGGTCGGCGCCGAACACCGCGACGCCCTGGCTCAGGCTGTCCAGCGAGGCGCGCAGCTGCAGGGCCACCGTGCGCTGCTCCGCTTCGATCCTGTGGCTGTGCGCCCAGGCCCGGTTGAGCATCTGCGCCGCCCACAGCAGGGCCAGCAGCGCCGTCGCCATGCCGCCCAGCATGAGCCGGCGCATCCAGCTGCCGCGGCGGTCGGCAGCCGCCAGGCGCTGCGCCAGGAGCCCGTTCTCGTCCGCGGTCATCGCCGACAGGATCGTCTCGATCCGCTTCATGGAGGTGCGGCCGGAATCGGTCAGCACGATCGCCAGCGCCGCATCCAGGCCGACCGAGCGGCGCAGCTGCACCGTCTGCGCCAGCTCCTCCAGCTTGTGCTGCAGCACCGGCGACAACGCCTGCAGGCGGTCCTGCTCCGCGGGATTGTCCGCGGTCAGCCGCTGCAGCTCACCGGTCAGAAACGTCACCCGCTCGATGGCAGCGTTGTAGGGAGCCAGGTAATCGTCGCGGCCGGTCAGCAGGAAGCCGCGCTGGCCGGTCTCGGCGTTGCGGACCGCAAGGTCGAGGTCCTTGACTGTGATGATGACGTTGTCGGTGTGTTGCGACCAGCCGCGGGCGCTGCGCGCCTGGTCGAACTGGTCCCAGGTCGCGCCGCACACCAGCAGCAGGATCGCCACCAGCACCCCGAACATGAGCAGATTGGCGCGGCGGACCAGGGAGTGACTCATGCGGGCGACGCGCTCATCCGCAAGCTATACGCTTTTCGAGACCGGCACGTCAGCGGGGATCGTTGCGGACGGCAAACGCCACCTCGGCACCATCCGGCCACCTGGACCGCATCATCGGTCGGGAAGAAGCGGGGAGGGACTGCCTGATCGCAACCGCGCAGGGCGCGCGGCGGCGATCAGGCCGGTCGGTCGACCGCTCAGGACGCGGGCGGCTTCGGCTCGGCCGTCTGTCCAAGCTCCTTTCGGACGGCGCTTTCCCCGGCCTCCATCACCTCCTCGGCGACCTGCT
>CAXTVX010000124.1:0-5790 GCA_964247755.1 uncultured Acetobacteraceae bacterium
GCAGACGGTCGACCGCGCCGGCCGGGCCGGTCGCCCCGTGCGGCTGCTGCTGACCGCGGGCGGCAGCGGCGGCGGGGTGCCGCAGGCGGGGCCGCCGCTCGGGGCGGACGCGCTGCACGCCCGGCTCGACGACCTTCGTCCGACCCCCTGGCCAACGGATCGTGCCGGGACGGCCTCGGCGCTGCACGATCTCGGCCGCGTCGGCAGCGTCGTCTACCTGTCCGATGGGCTGGCGACCGCCGGCGACGGAACGTTCCTCCAGGCGTTGCGCGTGGCCGGCCCGGTGTCCGAGCTGCGTGCGTCGCCGCCGGTGCTGGCGGTGCTGGACCGGCCGCTGCCGGAACCTGGTCGGCTGATGGTCCGGATCGAGGCGATGCCGGCCCCGGAACCCCGCCGCCTCCTCGTGCACGGCGAAACCGCGGACGGCGCCAGCCTGGTCAGGATCGCGGTGCCGCTGCCGGCCGGTGCCGCGCGGGCGCAGGCGCCGATCGTGCTGCCGGCCGAGCTGCGCAACCAGCTGTCCCGCCTGGTGCTGGACGGCATGCCGGGGGCCGGCGGGGTGCGGTTGCTGGACGAGGGCGACCGAAGGCGGCCGGTCGGCCTGCTGACGGAGACCGGCGGCGACACCCCGCTGCTGGGCGCGCTGTTCTTCCTGCGCCGCGCGCTGGCGCCGACCGCCGAGCTGCGCGAGGGACCGCTCGACGCGCTGCTGTCCCGCCAGCTTTCGGTGCTGGTGGCACCCGACGGCACGCTGGACGATCCGGCGGCGCGTGCCCGTGTCACCGCCTGGGTCAGGGCCGGCGGCATGCTGAT
Source organism: uncultured Acetobacteraceae bacterium (assembly GCA_964247755.1). Classification (GTDB taxonomy): domain Bacteria; phylum Pseudomonadota; class Alphaproteobacteria; order Acetobacterales; family Acetobacteraceae; genus Lichenicola. The sequence continues at coordinate 814 of CAXTVX010000124.1, forward strand.
CCGCTTCGCCGGCCCCCGCCTCGCCGCCCGCACCGCCGGGCCGGAGGCCGGGCCGGAACCCGACCCGCTGCTGCCGGTGCCCCTGCTGGGCGGCGCGCGACAGCTCGGCGGTGCCATGTCCTGGGGACAGCCCGAGCACCCGGCTCCCTTCGCCGACGGCCCGTTCGCCGGCCTCGCGGTGCCGGCTGAGGTCACGGTATCGCGCCAGGTGCTGGCCGAGCCGTCGGCCGACCTGTCGCGGCACAGCTGGGCCAGGCTGACCGACGGCACGCCGCTGGTCACCCACGCGACGCTCGGCGACGGCCAGCTGGTGCTGTTCCACGTTACCGGCACCGCCGACTGGTCGAACCTGCCGCTGTCCGGGCTGTTCCCGTCCATGCTGCAACGGCTGGTCGAGCGGGCCGCCGGCCTGGCGGCACCCGGCGACCGCGCCGTGCTGGCTCCGGCACTGACGTTGGGCGGCGACGGCCAGCTCGGAACCCCGCCCGCCGGGGCGAGCGGCCTCGCCGCGGACCGGTTCGGCGTCACCCCGGCCTCGGCACTGCATCCGGCCGGACTGTACGGGCCGCCCGCCAGCCGGCGCTCGCTCAACCTGGCGGACGCGCTGCCGCCGCTTTCGCCCGAGGACGCGAGCGGGCCGTTGCGCAGCCTCGCCGACCGCCTGCCGGACCGGCCGCTCGGGCCGCTCCTGTTGGCGCTGGCACTGGCTCTCCTGGTGGTCGACGCGATCGCGACGCTGCACCTGCGCGGGCTGCTCCGCGGCCGTCCGGCGGGACGGGTGCGGCAGGCGGCGACGCTGCTGCTGCTGGTGCTGCCGACGCTCCACCTGGCGGCCTGCCTCGCGGCCGGCCGTGCCGTCGCCGTGGAGACCGGTCCGGTGCCGGGTGCGGCGCTGGAAACCCGGCTCGCCTACGTGGTCACCGGCGTTCCCGAGGTCGACGACATCTCGCGCGAAGGGCTGGAAGGCCTGACCGCCTACGCCAACGCCCGCACCTCGGTGCAGCTCGGCCATCCGGACGGGGTGGTGCCCGGTCGCGACGACCTCGCCTTCTACCCGATGCTGTACTGGCCGGTGACCCCGGCGACCACCGCCGCGGCACCCGGCGCAGCCTGGACCACGTCGCTCAACCTGTACATGAGCCGTGGCGGCATCCTGCTGATCGACACCCAGGGCAGCGACGACGGGTCCGGCAGCGGCAGCGGCGACTTCACGCTGTTCGCCCCCGGCACGCGGGAGGCGCTGCGCCGTGCCACCGCCGGCCTCGATATCCCGTCGCTGCGGCCGGTCGACCAGGCGCACGTGCTGTCGCGCTCCTTCTACCTGCTGCGGTCGTATCCCGGCCGCTATGTCGGCGCCCCGGTCTGGGTGGCGGGCGAGGACGATGCGGGCAATGACGGGGTCAGCCCGGTGATCATCGGCGCCAACGACTGGGCCGGGGCCTGGGCGACCGACAGCAGCGGGCAGACGCCCTATGCGGTGATCCCGGGCGGCGAGGAGCAGCGCGTCATCGCCTACCGCTTCGGGGTCAATGCGGTGATCTACGCGCTCACCGGCAACTACAAGACCGACCAGGTGCATGTGCCGGCGCTGCTGCAGCGGCTCGGCCAATGAGGGTCGATCAGTGAAGGTTTGGCGTTGAACGGTTCCTTGTCGCATCTCGCCCTCCTACGGTTCCACCCGCTGATCCCGGGCTGGCTGCTCGGAACGCTCGGCTCGTGCTGCGCCCTCGTGATCCTGTTGTCGCTGCTCCGGCGCGCCGGTCCGGGTGCCGCCTGGCGCGGCCTCGCCTTCGCGCTGCTGCTCCTGTGGCTCGCCGGCCCGCTGCTGCTGCGCCAGGACCGGCGCGCGCTCGGTGAGACGATGCTGCTGGTGGTGGACCATACCGGCTCGATGCGGATCGGCGACCGGAGCGCGATCGCACGCCGCACCGCCGATCTGATCGCCGCCGAGGCAGCCAGGCTGCCCGGGCTCGAGGTGCGGGTGGTCCCGGTCGGGCCCGGCCCGGCCGGTCAGGGCGGCGGCGGGACCCGGCTGATCGGGGCGATCGAGCGCGCCGCCGCCGCCATCCCGGCCGCGGATGGACGCAGCCGGATCGCCGGCATCGTCGCCGTCACCGACGGGCAGGTGCACGATCTCGGCGCCACGCCGCCCGCGGCGCTGGCCGGCCGCGACATCCCGCTGCACGTGCTGATCCCGGCGGCGGGGGAGCAGACCGACCGCCGGCTGCGCGTGCTGCAGGCGCCGCCGTTCGGCATCGTCGGCCAGGACGCCACCTTGCGCGTGCAGGTGGACGACCTCGGCGTCCCGGCCGGCGCGCACGGCACCGCGACCCTGACCCTGAAGCGCGACGGCGACCCTTCGGCGTCGCGCGAGGTGGCGGTGGGCGAGCCGCAGGAGATCACGGTGCCGATCACCCGGCCAGGCCAGACGCTGCTGGAGCTGGACGCGTCCACGCGCCCCGGCGAGGTGTCGACGGTGAACAATGGGGCGATCGTGCAGATCCAGGGAGTGCGCGACCGCCTCAAGGTGCTGCTGGTGTCCGGCACGCCGAACCAGGGCGAACGGGTATGGCGGCGCCTGCTCAAGGCCGACCCGTCGGTGGACCTGGTGCACTTCACCATCCTGCGGCCGCCGGACAAGGACGACACCACGCCCCTGAACGAGCTGGCGCTGATCGCCTTCCCGATCCGCGAGCTGTTCCAGGAGAAGGTGAACCAGTTCGACCTCATCATCCTGGACGGGTTCGAGAACCGCGGCATCCTGCCGATGGCCTACCTGCGCAACATCGCCGACTTCGTGCGCGGCGGCGGCGGACTGCTGGTCACGGCCGGGCCTGAGTTCATCGGCGCCGGCACCCTGCAGGATACCCCGCTCGGCGAGATCCTGCCGGCGCACGTGCCGGAAGAAGGCGGGCTGGTCGAGCAGCGGTTCCAGCCGATGCCGACGGCACTCGGCCGGCGCCACCCGGTGACGGACGGCCTGCCGCAGATGCCGGCGCAGGGCACGCCCGCCACCGATCAGGCCGGCGCCGGCACGCCCGGCTGGGGCCCATGGTATCGCGCGTTGCGTGCCGACCCCTCGCAGCTGGCGCCGGGCGCGCAGGTGCTGCTGGACGGTCCGGACGCCTCACCCCTGCTGATCCTGGACCGGGTGGAGCAGGGCCGCGTGGCGCTGCTGCTGTCGGACCAGCTCTGGCTGTGGTCGCGCGGCGAGGACGGTGGCGGGCCGCAGGCCGAGCTGCTGCGGCGGGTGGCGCACTGGCTGATGAAGGAGCCGGAACTGGAGGAGGAGCAGCTGACGGCGACCATCGCCGACGGCCGCCTTGGCGTGACCCGGCGCTCGGTCGCGGGCGATCCGGCGACAACCGTCACCGTGATCGCGCCGGGCGGAACCCGTACCCCGCTGGCCCTGTCCTCCGCTGCCGGCGGCGCCGCAACGGCCGGGCGGCCCGCCCTGGCCACCGGGATCTGGGAAGTGACGGACGGACGGGAACACGCCTTCGCCGCCGCCCAGCCTTCGGACCCCGTGGAGATCGCCGACCTGCGTGCGACGGCGACCGTGCTCCGCCCGCTGGCCGCCGACACCGGCGGCAGCATCGCCTGGCTCGGCGACGATGCCGCCCGGCCCGCGGTGCCGGCTCTGCGCCTGGTAGGCCCGCACGAACGCGCATCCGGTGCGGGCTGGATCGGCCTCAGGCGGCACGGAGCGCAGGTGGTGACCGGCGAGCGGAGCTTCCCGCTGCTGCCGGCCGCGGTCGTGCTGCCCCTGGCGCTGCTGCTGCTGCTGGCCGGGTGGCGCGCCGAAGGGCGGCGCTGAGCCGGCCGCCGCCGATTTCCGGCACGCGGGTGCAACCGCCCCTTGCGGAACCGGCGACCGGGTGTTGCAGTTGGCCTGCGGCAGACCGCCGCCCATGCAGGGGGACCGTGCCTTCCAGTCGCCTGCCCGCTCGCCCCGCCGTTTCAACCCGCGTCCGATCCTGGCGCTGATCGGCTTCGTCGGGCTGTGCCTGCTGGTGGCAGGGGCGGATGCGGCGCTGACCGAGCCCGGCATGCGCGGCTGGTATCCGACGCTCCACCATCCGCCCGGCACTCCGCCGGACTGGCTGTTCCCCGCAGTGTGGATCCCGCTCTACGTGGCGATGGCGGTTGCCGCCTGGCGGGTCTGGCGTCGGGTGCCGGTGCTGCGGTTTCCGATCGCAGGCGGTGCTGCCACGACCGGTCGCGACGCGTTGCGCCGGCGCGGCCTGCTGCTCTGGGGCTGGCAGCTGGCGGTCAACGCCGCCTGGACCCCGGTGTTCTTCGGGCTGCACCGCCCCGGGCCGGCACTGGCGGTGATCGCCGGACTGGCAGCACTGGTCGCTTTGACGATGCGCGATTTCCGTCACGTAGACCGGGCCGCCACTCTATTGATGGCGCCCTATCTCGCCTGGGTGTGCTACGCGTTCTGGCTCAACGCCGGGATCGCCTGGCTCAACCCCGGCTGATCCCGCCGCTTCCGGAACGAACCATGGACCTCCGACGCCCCCTGCGCCCGATTGCCGCCATTGTCCTGCTCGGCGCCGCACCCGCCTTCATCCCGCTGCACGCCGCGAAGGCGCAGCTCAGCGTCGGCAACAGCGGCGGAGGCGGTAGTGGCGGCGGAAGCGGCGGCGACTCCGACCGCGATGCGGCCGAGGCGGCGCAACAGGCCGAGGCCAAGGCGGCTGCCAAGGCCGCGGCTCCGCCGCCGGCGATCCCGGGCGCGGTGTCCGACGAGGCGACCGCGACTTCCGGCCACGTCAGCGCCGACATGGAGCCAACGGCCGCCCTGTTCGACGCGATCAACCGCGGCGACGTCACCTCCGCCAAGGAGGCGCTCAGCCGCGGCGCCGACCTCCACGGCAAGAACGTGCTGGGGCAAAGCCCGCTCGACATGGCGATCGACCTGAACCGCAGCGACATCACCTTCGTGCTGCTGTCGATGCGCAACAGCGAGAA
>CAXTVX010000125.1:0-5762 GCA_964247755.1 uncultured Acetobacteraceae bacterium
CATGCAGATTTCTACCGAGGCCGCTTGATCCAAGACCATCTCAGCTACAGGCCAACTTCTACCACGTTGACGAATACGACCCAGATCGTGCTGCTTGACCAGATTGCGGATCTTCAAGCGACAACCCTGCCGGAGCAGCGTGCGAGGGCGCGGGTTCTGATGGCGTGGTACGCCCTGGGCGACGATAACTCGCATGGCACGACGATTGAGTGGTGCCACTTCGGACCGCTGTTCCGCGACTTGTTGGGGGAGGTGATCTGATGCCCGCCGCCTACACGGTCGAGCTCCGCCGCCTCGATACCCCCGGCGACAACGACGCGGGGCTGCTGGCCGCCATCGCGCAGGACCGTGCGGAGGCACGCGCTTGGTATGCCGCCGCCAGCGAGGAGGAGCGATACGCCATCATTCGGCGCTGGAACCGGATCCACATCCTGACGCTGCGGGCCTCCATCGCCGCCTGCCCGCCGAAGACGCACGCCGGGGTGGTCGCAAAAGCGGAGGCAGCCCTTGAGGACTGGCGCAAGCGGGAGGCGACAGCGGACACCTACGCCCTTCGTGACGCGGTGCTCGCGACGGCGCTGGAGAACGCGCTGGCGGTGCTGGCGGACGGGAGGACGGTATGATGTGCCCCTTCCGCCACCCGTCTGAGCCGGCTCCGGCGACGCCGCCGAAGATGCCGAAGCCACCACCGACCGGACGTGGGCCGGGGCGCTGGTGGCTGCAGGTGCGGCCGGATGCCGTGCGGGAGATCAGGAAGTGATCGCGCACCTGCACGCCTCCAATCCCGTCCGGCCGCTGGTGCTGCACCTCCGGTCGACGCTGGCGCTGGCGGAAGCCATCCAGGCGGCCGACCGGGCGCTTATCGGGCGCCACTGCAAGCCCAGCCCGATCCGGGACATGCTGGTGCGGCTGATCCTGGTCGAGCACGAAGGCGGCTGGATGCATGAACTGTTGCGAGCTAGGCGGAGCCTGCGGTGTCCCGCGACATCGGCCCGCTCCTGCTCAGCAATCCTCAACGACTCTCGTTGTGCGACAGGTCAGGACGGCGCAGCGTCGCCCAGCTCGCGGTCAACAGGCCCGCCTCAGCTGCGCTGCAGTTCGGTCAGAGGTGATGCGCGGCTTGGCCGCAGTCAGCTCCCGTAACACCGTCTCGTCGCCCGCCAGAAGGAGCTTACGACAGCCACCGATCCACGTCGGCAAAATGCTGCCGGTCTTGCGCGCTTCCCCTACCAGCTCGATGGCCGCTGAGGCGCCCTATTGGAAACGCTGGATCAACATGTGTGCCGAGCTACCCGCCTCCACAACGTGGATCGGACGCCGACACAAGTCCTCGGGAAGGCACCATCACTGTAGACTTTCTGCTCAAGCGGCAGCGTCGGATTACAACCCGCAATTCTGTTCAACCCCAAGTAATTTAGCTTCAAGCTCGGCTAGTTGATTTCAGACGGCCTGATTCAGATAATCAGCCGAGATCGTGCAGCTCCAGAACGGTTTGTTAACTTTCTTCTGGTTACCAATAGTCCCAACATTTTGTTGAGGACGTGATGGGAAATCCAGCCTCGAACGATACGCTGGTAACGCCGACAGTTACGCGCGTCTCGTCATTCATCGACTCAATCGGCGTCAACACGCATCTCAGTTGGTGGGACACGTCCTGGGGAGTAGGCGACGGACAATGGGCCGGAGCCGAGAACAAGGTTGTCACGGAGTTGACCTACCTGGGTGTCCAGAACCTCCGGGATTCGACGCCTCAGGGCGGTGTAGCAACCGAAATGAGCGACCTGGGCAAAGACGGCTATAAGTTTGATCTTCTGCAGAACGTTAATAACGGCCAAGTTTCCGTCTCGTCAGACATGACCGCTCTGGAGACACTGGAAGCCGCCGCACCAGGCTCTATCGTCGCCTATGAGGGTGCCAACGAGTACAACAGCAATAGCTACATATTGAACGGCCAGAACTCCAACGGAAACATGGCCTGGGGCGCAGTGGACGACCAAGTCTCGCAAGCGGCATTGTTAGCCAGTCCATCTTTATCAGCCATCACCTATGTTGCAGCGTCGACCGGATCCGTTTCTACGGCACCAGTCGTTGCGCCCTATGTTGATGCCTCGAACTGGCACGTTTATGGCGGTGTTGGGCAGCAGCTCAAGGCTAATCTAGCGTCGGCTGTCAGCGCGGCAAAGGCGACAGCGCCCAGCAAGAGGGCTTTCATCACCGAAACCGGTATTTCGTCGGCTGCTGTATCCCAATCCACCTGGGGCACAGCGGGAGATGAATACACTCAAGGTCTGATCGATACGAATGCGGTGCTTGACGCTTATAACGACGGCGCGTCGATGACCTATCTCTACGATCTGATGGACAACAACCAGGCGGCTGATCTGGAGGATAATTTCGGCCTGTTCAACGCTGACGGAACGCCCAAAGCCGCTGCCGTCGATCTTCATAACTTGACAACGATCCTAGCTGATACCGGAACGACAGCGGGTACCTTCGCCACCACCCCGATGACTGTCTCGCTGGTCGGCTTGCCCGGGACCGCATCCGACATGGTGCTGGAGAAGTCGAATGGGACCCGTGACTTAGTACTCTGGAACAGCGGTGCTACCGTTTGGAACACGTCTACGAACGCTGAGGAGACGCCGGCGGCGTCGATTGTCACCGTGCAGCTTGGCAGCGTCTATCAAACGGTCAAGGTCTATGACCCTCTGATATCGAGCAGTCCGATCCAAACTCTAACCGAGGCGAGCAGCGTCTCACTCAGCCTGTCCAAGGATCCCCTGATTGTCGAGGTTTCAGGCAGCTCGGCCCCGGCGGTTCCACCACCGACAAAGATCGGTACTGGTTCCGACACCCTGATCATGCAGATGTCTGAGGATGCATGGCAAGGCAACGCGCAGTTCACCATCTCCGTCGATGGCAAGCAGGTCGGCGGCACCCAGACGGTGGTCGCCTCCCATGCTGCGGGCCAGAACCAGGAATTCGACGTAGCGGGTAGCTGGGGCAGCGGTCCGCACCAAGTATCAGTCGACTTTCTCAATGACGCCTGGGGTGGCACGACCACGACCGACCGCAACCTCTATGACAACAGCGCGATTTATGACGGCACCACTGTTCTTAGTACGCCGATTGCGCAGCTTTGGAGCGGATCGGAAGGCTTCGGATTTACGAGCGGCAGCGTGCTGGACCTTTATGTCAATGAGGACGCTTGGAAGGGAAACGCCCAATTCACCGTCTCTGTCGATGGAACACAGGTAGGCGGGATCGAAACGGCAACTACCTTGAGAAGTAGTGGAACAAGCGAAGACTTTTCCCTCTACGGTAATTGGGGAACCGGATCGCATACGGTTTCGGTCGATTTCCTCAACGATGCCTATGGCGGTACAGCGGCAACCGATCGCAACCTATACATAACCAGCGCCAGCTTCAATGGACGTGCAGTCAACGGAGCGACCACTACATTCATGTCTCAGGGGACGCAGTCCTTCTCGATCCCGGGAACCACTTCCACTACTACGGCTACCGCTGCATCGACGGCCGGCTTGGTTGGGGTGCAGACACCGGCCACTGTCGCGTCTGCCATCGGCAGTGTCGACACGGTCAAGACGTACGACTTCTCGGACGCGTCGGACCACTCACTCATTACAGCCGCTGCCAACACAGACGTGATAAAGCTGGGTAGCGGCTACTCGAACGTGACCACACAGGGCACAGACACCGTGGTTGGCGGCAGCGGATCCAGTACGATTTCTGCTCTGAGCGGCAGCCTATCGTTCACCGGAGGATCTGGCGGCATGACGTTCATACAGGGAGGCGCCACATCTGACTTGAGCCTGGGAACTGGTGCGGCGCTGATCGACATCGTCCAAAGCATGGCAGGTGGTTCGCTTGCCATCTCCGACTTCGTGCAAGGCAAGGACTCCATCCACCTGTCTGGCTATGCAGGATTGGGGATCAAGATGGAGCAGGTTATCCAGGGTTCCACGCAGATCACTCTGACCGACAACACCCAGATCGATTTGCGGAACTTCGTCATCCCGAATGGCCATTCGATCTTCTCCTGATTAAGCTCACGAACTTCTGCGGGGCTTGGTGTGGTGTCGTTCTAAAGGTTTCAGAGGTATCCAATGTTTGTCTGCCGTCAGGGCTCATGAGACAGATCGGAGGAGTTGAGGAAGGGACGGCTTCTGGCTGATTGTGTTCAACGAGGACATGCAGATGAACCAGAAGTCGTCCACCTCGCCATCGCCGTCCGAGCGGCTGGTCAAGGACATCCGCCGGGCAACCCGGAAGCACTACTCGGCCGAGGACAAGATCCGCATCGTGCTGGACGGGCTTCGCGGCGACGCCAGCATCGCCGAGCTGTGCCGTCGCGAAGGCATCGCCGAGAGCATGTATCACAGCTGGTCCAAGGAGTTCCTGGAGGCAGGCAAGCGCCGCCTGGCTGGCGACACCGCGCGTGCCGCGACGACCGACGAGGTGAAGGGCCTGCGGCAGGAAGCGCGCGCGCTCAAGGAGGTTGTGGCCGAACAAACGCTCGAGCTCCGGCTTCTCAAAAAAGCATGATCGGGGGTAGGGACAGCCCCGAATGAGGTATCCCGCGTCCGAGAAGCTGGAGATCATCCGGCTCGTCGAGCAGTCGCACCTGCCGGTCCAGCGCACCCTGCGGCAGATCGGCGTGTCTCGCGCCACCTTCTACCGCTGGTATGACCAGCATCGGGATGGTGGTCCGGAGGCGCTGGAGGACCGGCCATCACGGCCGGACCGGGTTTGGAACCGCATCCCCGACGAGGTGCGCAGCCGGATTATCGATCTGGCGCTGGGGGCCCCAGAGCTGTCGCCACGCGAGGTCGCCGTGCGGTTCACCGACACCCAGGCCTACTTCGTATCCGAGGCCTCGGTCTACCGGCTGCTTAAGGCCCAGGACCTGATCACCAGCCCGGCGTTCATCGTCATCAAGGCGGCAGACGAGTTCCACACCAAGACCACGGCGCCGAACCAGCTCTGGCAGACGGACTTCACCTACCTGAAGGTGATCGGCTGGGGCTGGTTCTACCTGTCGACCATCCTCGACGACTTCTCGCGATACATCATCGCCTGGAAGCTCTGTACCACGATGACGGCCGACGATGTGACCGAGACGTTGGAACTTGCCTTGGCAGCCTCAGGCTGTGACCAGGCGCGTGTTCGGCACAAGCCCAGGCTGCTGACGGACAACGGGTCGAGCTATATCGCCACCGACCTCGCTGACTGGCTCGACAAGAGGAAGATCGAGCATATCCGCGGCGCGCCCTGCCATCCGCAGACACAGGGAAAGATCGAGCGCTGGCACCTGACGCTCAAGAACCGGATCCTGCTCGAGAACTACTATCTCCCAGGCGACCTCACCCTGCAGATCGAGGCGTTCATCGACTACTACAATCACTGGCGATACCACGAGAGCCTGAAAAACCTGACCCCCGCGGACGTCTATTCCGGCAGGGGCCAAACCATCCTGCTCGAGCGCGAGCGCATCAAACGGAAGACCATCCAGCACCGACGCTTGCTCCATCAGAGCCAGGCCGCCTAAACAGCAACCCAAGGTCAGACAAAGCCTCCGCTCAATCCTTCCTCCGCCTGTCCCAAATGCTTCGACGACGGACAGCGGCTGACCTTAACTGAACGCTTTTCTTCCGGCGTCACCCTGATGGCCCTCCCTAGCTGGCGAGCTTCGGGGATGCCGACTACTCGAAGGCCACGAAGACCGTGATAGTCGATGACCC
>CAXTVX010000126.1:0-5696 GCA_964247755.1 uncultured Acetobacteraceae bacterium
ACGCTGTCGAAGGCGCCGGCCTTGGCCAGGTTCTCCAGCTGCATCTTGTTGAGCTGCTTCGGCTCGACGCGCTGGGCGAAGTCGGCGAGGTCGACAAATGGGCGGGTGCCGCGCGCGGCTTCCACCGCCTGCATGGCGGCAAGGCCCACCTTCTTCACCGCGGCGAGGGCGTAGCGGATCGACTGGGTGCCGTCATCCGCAACCTCCACCAGGAAGTCGGCGCCGGAGCGGTTGATGTCGGGGGGCAGCACCCTGACGCCGAGGCGGCCGGCTTCCTGCCGCAGGGCGGCGAGCTTGTCGGTCTTTTCCCGCGCCAGCGACATGCAGGCGGCGAGAAAGGCGACCGGATGGTTCGCCTTCATCCAGGCGGTCTGGTACGAAACCAGCGCGTAGGCGGCGGCGTGCGACTTGTTGAAGCCGTAGTCGGCGAACCGGGCCATCAGCTCGAACACCTCGACCGCCTTGGCGCGGTCGATGCCGCGCTTCACCGCGCCCTCGGTGAAGACGGCGCGCTGGGTGTCCATCTCGGCGCGGATCTTCTTGCCCATGGCGCGACGCAGCAGGTCGGCGGAGCCCAGGCTGTAGCCGCCCATCTTCTGGGCGATCTGCATCACCTGCTCCTGGTAGACCATGATGCCGTAGGTCTCGGCCAGGATCTCGCGCAGCTCCTCGTGCGGGGCGTCCCACTTCTCGCCGTGCTTGCGTCGGCAGTAGTCGGGGATGTTGGCCATCGGGCCGGGGCGGTACAGCGCCACCGCGGCGATCAGGTCCTCCAGGCGGGTCGGGCGCATCTGGCGCAGCACGTCGCGCATGCCGGCCCCTTCGAACTGGAACACGCCGGCGGTGTCGCCGCGGGCCAGCATCTCGTAGGTGCGGGAGTCGTCGAGGCGAAGCTGCAGCAGGTCGACCGTGACGCCGAGCCGGGCCAGCATCTGCACGCCGCGCTGCAGGATGGTCAGCGTGGTCAGGCCGAGGAAGTCGAACTTCACCAGGCCGGCCTGCTCGACGAACTTCATGTTGTACTGAGACACCAGCATGTCGCTCTTGGGGTCGCGGTATAGCGGCACCAGCTGGTCCAGCGGGCGGTCGCCGATCACCACGCCGGCGGCGTGGGTGCTGGCGTGGCGGTACAGGCCCTCGAGCTGGAGCGCGATCTCCATCAGGCGACGCACGGCCTCGTCGCCCGACCGCATCTCCTGCAGGCGGGGCTCGCCGTCGATTGCCTGCTTCAGCGTCACCGGTTTGGCCGGGTTGTTGGGGATCAGCTCGCAGACCTTGTTGACCACGAAGAACGGCAGGCCGAGCACGCGGCCGACGTCGCGCACCGCGGCGCGGGCCTGCAGCTTGCCGAAGGTGATGATCTGGGCGACGCGGTCGTGGCCGTACTCGTCGCGCACGTAGCTGATCACCTCGTCGCGCCGGTCCTGGCAGAAGTCGATGTCGAAGTCGGGCATGGAGACACGCTCGGGATTTAAGAATCGCTCGAACAAGAGGTTGAACGGGATCGGGTCGATGTCGGTGATGGTGAGCGCCCAGGCGGCGAGCGAGCCGGCGCCGGAGCCGCGTCCGGGGCCCACGGGAATGTCGTGTGCCTTGGCCCACTGGATGAAGTCGGCGACGATCATGAAGTAGCCGGGGAAGCCCATGCGGGCGATCACGTCGAGCTCGAAGGCAAGGCGCTCGCGGTAGCGGGCAGAGGTGTCGGGGTCGGCACGCATGGTCTGCAGGCGGCGCTCCAGGCCCTCCTCGGCCATGGCGCGCAGGGTCTGGTCCTCGGTGCTGCCTTCGCGCACCTTGGGACACATCGGCAGCAGGGGCTTGCGCGTTTCGGCCATGACGGCGCAGCGGCGGGCGATGGCGAGGGTGTTGTCGCAGGCCTCGGGCAGGTCGGCGAACAGGGCGCGCATCGCGGCTGGAGACTTGAACCATTGCTCCGGCGTGACGCGCCAGCGGTCGCGCTCGGCCATGGTGCGGCCCTGGGCAATGCACAGCAGCGCGTCGTGCGCCTCGTGCATCCCCGGGCTGGGGAAGAAGCACTCGTTGGTGGCGACCAGGGGCAGGTCGAACTCGTCGGCCAGCGCGATCAGGCCGGGCTCGACCGCCTTTTCCATCGCCAGGCCGTGGCGCTGGATCTCGACGGCGGTACGGCCGGGAAAGGCGTCCGACAGGGTGGCGAGCAGGCGGCGGGCCTCGTCGAGCTGGCCTTCCGCCAGCAGGCGGGCCAGGGGGCCGCGGGTGCCGCCGGTGAGCAGGATCAGGCCGTCGGCGTGGGCGCACAGGGTCTCGAGGGTGACGCAGGGGTCGGCGGGATCGCTGCGGAGGAAGCCGATGGTGGACAGGTGCTGGAGGTTGGCGAGGCCCGCGGGGGTCTGGGCCAGAAGCACCAGCGGCTCGGCAGTGGCGACGCCGCGGCTGCCGGCGCCGCCGAGGGAGACCTGGCAGCCGACGATCGGCTGGACACCCTTGGCGGTGCAGTACTGGGAGAATTCCAAGGCGCCGAACAGGTTGCCGGTGTCGGCGATCGCGACCGCCGGCATCCGGGCGGACTGGGCCAGGGAGGCGATCTCGGCGACGCGGATGGCGCCCTGGCTCAGGGAGTAGGCGGAGTGGACTCGGAGGTGGACGAAGTCGGCGTGCGGCATGGGGGAAGGATAGCACTCCCCGCATGCGGTCACAGCCGGCGGGTCCGGGTCGCGGCCCGGAGGCGTCCGGGCCGGGATCGAGGAGCGGGGTTATTCGGCAGAGCTTGGGATCTTGCCGCCGGTGGCCTCGCAGAGCTGCTTGATGCTGCCGAGCGAGGCGCGCAGCCCGTCGGTCATGGCGGCACCGGGGCCGCCCTGGTGCTTGTCCATGGCCTCCTTGATCTCGGTCTTGGGCGAGAAGCGGAGCGTGCACTCGACCTGCGACGTCTGCTCGTCGCCCTGCACGGTCATCTTGCCGGCATAGTCGTTCTCGCCGTCCGAGCCCCAGCTCATCAGCCTGGTGGCAGGATCGGACTTCAACCAGCCGGTCGAGGCGTACTGGTGGCCGTTGGCGGTGCCGTCGACCTCCACGCGGTCGGTGCCGTGGGCGTGGGCACCGTGCACGGTCGGCAGGTATCTGGGCAGGTTGCCGATGTCGGAGATGAAGGCGAAGACTGCGTCGGCAGGCGCAGCTACGTCGATGCGGTCGCTGTATTCGGCCATGGCGGGTATCCCTCGGGGATCCGCGTTTCGAGGATCCCGCAAAGCAGACGCCCCGATGCGGCCGAGGTTCTGCGGTCTTCTTGATGTCGGTGCGGAATCAGGCGGCCTTGGCGGTGGACACCCCGCCCTGTTCGGCGACGTGGTCGAGGGTGCGGCTGAGGAAGGCGACCACGGCGACCTCCTCGGCGGACAGGTCGGTGTGGGCGCGGCCTTCGGGGGACAAGGCGGCCTCGGCGCGCTCCTTCAGCGCCTCGGCGAGCGAGCCGTCCAGGTAGCCGTCGAAGATGCGCGGGTGGATGTAGCACTTGCGGCAGATCGCAGGCGTGTTGCCGAGCAGCTTGGACACCTTCTCGATCGCGCGCAGCACGTTCTTCTTGGCGGCCGCCTGGTTGTCGAACTGCTCGAACTCCTGAAGTGCCAGGGCAGCCAGGTTGGTCGCGGCCCAGGTGCGGAAGTCCTTGGCGGTGATCTCCTCGCCGGTGACCTCGTGTAGATACTCGTTCACGTCGTGCGAGGAGATGTCGTGCTGGGTGCCGTCCTCGTCGACGTACTGGAACAGCTCCTGGCCGCGCAGGTCCTGCAGGCGGGATACGATGCCAGCCAAGCGCCGGTCCTTGAGCTCGATGTGCTGCTGGATGCCGTGCTTGGCGCGGAAGTCCAGCACCAGGGCGGCGCCCTTCACCTTGGCGTGGCGGTTGCGCAAGGTTGTCAGGCCGAAGCTCTTGTTGGTCTTGGCGTATTCCTCGTTGCCGACGCGCATCATGGTCTTCTCGAGCAACGCCACCACGGTGGCCACGACCTTGCGTCGCGGCAGGCCAGGCAGGCCGAGATCGTGCTGCACCTGGGCGCGCAGGGCGGGCAGCTTCTCGCCGAACACCAGCATCTTGCCGTACTTGGCCTGGTCGCGGATCTCGCGCCACTCGGGGTGGTAGCGGTACTGCTTGCGGCCGCGGGCGTCGCGGCCGATTGCCTGGAGGTGGCCGCGCGGATCGGCGCAGATCCAGACGTCGGTGTAGGCGGGCGGGATCGCCAGCTTCTTCAGACGGGCGATGACCTCGTCGTCGGTGACGGCGGCGCCCTTCGGGTCGAGGTAGACCGGGCCGTCCGGGTCGAGGCGGCGGGTGTAGCCGGGCCTGCTGTCGTCGACGTAGTGCAGGTGGGCGGCCCGGGCGGCCTCGCGCGGGTCGAGCGACACCTCGGCGAGGTCCGGCGGCGGCGCGGTCCTGCGTCGCCGTGGTGTCTTCGCCTTGATCGCGTCCGCCATGTCGCTGCCCCCAGTTGTCGTCGTCACCCGGCGACCACAACCGGGAAGCGGTGGCCGGGTTCGACGCTCATCCGAAGGGCACGATCAAACCATCGCGCAGGGTGACGATGCGGTCCATGCGGGCGGCGAGCTCGGCGTTGTGGGTGGCGATCATCGCGGCCAGGCCCTGGCCGCGCACCACGCGGAGCAGCTCGTCGAACACCCCCTGCGCGGTGGCGACATCGAGGTTGCCGGTGGGCTCGTCGGCCAGCAGCACGCGGGGACGGTTGGCGAGCGCGCGCGCGATCGCCACGCGCTGCTGCTCGCCGCCGGACAGGCGGCCCGGCAGGTGGTCGAGGCGGCGCGACAGGCCGAACAGTCCGAGCAGCTCGTCGGCGCGGGTGCGGGCGTCCCGGCGTGGGGTGCCGCCGATCATCTGCGGCAGCACGACGTTCTCGCGCGCAGTGAACTCGGCCAGCAGGTGGTGGAACTGGTAGACGAAGCCGATCGAGTGCCGGCGGATCGCGGTGCGCTCCCTGTCCGGCAACCGGCCGGCATCGCGGCCGTCGACCAGCACCTGGCCCTCCTGCGGGCGTTCCAGCAGGCCGGCCAGGTGCAGCAGGGTGGACTTGCCGGTGCCGCTCGGCGCCACCAGGGCCACGATCTCGCCCGGCCGCAGGGTCAGGTCGGCGCCGCGCAGCAGCTGCAGGGTGTCGTCGCCGCTGCGGTAGCCGTGTCGCAGGCCGCTCAACACCAGGGGTGCCGCCCCCTGCCCCGCCTCATTCATGGCGCAGCGCCTCCACCGGGTCGGTGCGCGCGGCGCGCCAGCTTGGATACAGCGTGGCCAGCAGGGACAGGGCCAGCGCCATCACGATCACCTGGGTCACCTGGCCCCATTCGAGCTTCGCCGGCAGGTGTTCGAGGTAATACACTTCCGGGTTGAACAGGGTGGTGCCGGTGATCGACTGCACGAGGTTCTTGATGCGCTCGATGTTGAGGCAGAACACGATGCCGATCAGAGTGCCGACCACCGTTCCGGTGACGCCGACGGAGGCGCCGCACATCAGGAAGATACGCATGATGGCGCCGCGCCCGGCGCCGAGCGTGCGCATCACCGCGATGTCGCGGGTCTTGTCCTTGACCATCATGATCAGGGACGAGATCACGTTGAAGGCGGCGACCAGGATGATCAGCGTCAGGATCAGGAACATCACGTTCTGCTCGACCTGCACCGCGCCGAAGAACGCATTGTTGCTCTGCGTCCAGTC
>CAXTVX010000127.1:0-5572 GCA_964247755.1 uncultured Acetobacteraceae bacterium
GGGCGGCCGGTGCTGGGGACGTGGCAGGGGATCTACCTGTTCGAGCACCGGCGGCGGCCGCACCGGCGGCGCGTGGTGCTGCACCTGCTGGGGGAGTAGCGGCGGACCGGGTCGATCGGGTGGGGTCCCGGCGGAAAGGCGGGGGTCGTGCGCCGGGTTGGGTCGGGGCAAACTGCTATCATGGATTGCAAGCAGCGGCTGATTCTCGACGCGATCTTCACCGATCCGGTGCCCCCGACGCTCGACTTCGGGCGGTTCGAGGAAATGCTGTGGCAGCTGAAGTGCATGCCGCTGGGTGGGTCGGGCGGGCGGGTGCGGTTCATGCGGTCGCTGGTGATGGTCACGATGCAGCGCTCGGAGGGGCGGGTGAGGCCGTATCAGGTGGAGGACGTCAGGGAGTTCCTGGTCAAGGCAGGGGTGGCGCGGTGACGGTGATGCGGTGGAAGGGGCACCAGGCGCAGGTGAGGTTCGATGCGGACGAGGGGATGTTCGTCGGGCGGCTGGCGGGGATCAATGACGTGGTGGGGTTCCATGCCGACAGCGTGGCGGGGCTCGCGGCGGCGTTCGAGGCGGCAGTGACGGACTACCTGGCGGCGTGCCGCTGGAGCGGGAAGGAGCCGGAGAAGCGGTACAGCGGGCGGCTGATGGTGCGGATCTCGCCGATGGTGCATGCGGAGGCAGCACTGGCGGCGCAGCTTCGGGGGGTGAGCTTGAACCAGTGGGTGGAGGCGGTGATGTACGAGGCGGCTCGGAAGGAGTCGAAGGAGTTCGGGTGAACCGTTTGCAGGATGAACATGCATGACCACGACAGGTCTCCTGCTGGACCACACCGAGCACGTTTTCAGTCGCGTTCCCTTGCAGGCAGTTGGCGGGCGTGACGAGAAGTGGCTGCAGGACCTCCTGTTCCGGCATCCCGACCTGATCCCGATCCAGGAGCTGGATCCGGGCGCAAGTCCGCTCGTGCCGATCTGCCGTGAGCTTGCCCTGCCAAAGGAAGGCGGCAGCGTTTTCCTGGACCTGTTGTGCCTGACCCGGCACGGTCGGCCGGTGCTGATCGAGTGCAAGCTTTGGCGCAACCCGCAGGCCCGTCGCGAGGTCATCGGACAGATCCTGGAATACGCCGCGCTGCTCCGCACGTGGAGCTACGGGGACCTTTCTGCGCGCTTGAAGGAAAAGCTCGGCTGGCGCGGGGAGAACCCGCTTTTCGAGCATGTCCGGCGGCATGAACCGGCGCTGCAGGAGGCAGGCTTCGTCGACAGCCTTTCGCGCTGCCTGTTGACGGGGGATTTCGATCTTGTCATTGCCGGCGACGGGATCAGGACCGATCTCCAGGCGATCGCCGGTCATCTCAACAGCTACACCGGACAGCTCAGCCGGCTGGCCCTGGTCGAGATACAGCTCTGGATGGATGTGGCGGGTCGCACGCTGGTCATGCCAAGCATGCCGTTCCGGACGCAGGTCATCGAGCATCGGGTCCTGACGGACCAGCAGGGGATGCCCTTGCAGGTGGTTCCGCCGTCGGAGGATGACGATGCGGCCGTGGCTGCCGTCGTCGAGCCGGAGAAAGTGCTTCGGCAGGATCAGGACCGCGCCTTCTGGCAACGGTTCATCGACGAGGTCCGGTTCGATCATCCGGACCAGCCGGCACCGCGTCATGCCGGCCGGAACTGGGTCAGGATGGACATGCCGTCGCCGGCGCGGTGGTTGACCGCCTACAGGACCGGCAAGGGCGGCACCGGGTTCTTCCTGCCGCTGAGCGGCGAGGCCGGGGAGAAAGGCTTCCGGTTCCTGCGAAGCGAGGGCGCGGACCTGGAGAAGGAGGTCGGCCTGCCGTTGCGGTTCGAGATCAGGACGCAGGAGCCGTTCAGCGGCCAGGTCCTGATGGAGCGCGACAGGATGGCGGGCGACGAGGGCAGCCAACTGGCCTGGCTTTGCGACGCGGGGAACCGGCTGGTCACGGCGCTCCGTCCGCGTCTGGCCGCCACGGAGGCGGCGGTGCTTTGACACCGTACCCGCTTCGACATCACAGCATGGCGGGGCACGACCTTCATGCGACCGCCCGTTGCCGGACGTCGTCCAGCAGGGTGATGAGATCGACCACCTCGGCTTCGGGGAAGACGCCCTCCACCCCCTTGGCGCTCAGCCTGGTGAAGGGCGCCTCGTAGAGGCGGCCGGGGTCGACGACGCCGATGCTGGTCAGGCTCTCGATGATGATCTGGATGAACTCGAGCTGGCTGGCGGTGAGGGTGCGGTTCTCGATGAAGCCGGACAGGGCCTGCTGTGCCGCGGCGCGGTCCAGGCCGACCAGGCTGCGGACGAACAGGCCGAGGCCTTCGCTGTCGGTCTTCGCCTTGTCGATCTCCTGAGCGGTGCCGGTTCCGGAGTCGATCAGCATGCGCTCGAGTTCCGACAGGTCGGTGGGCGTCAGCGGCAGGTTGGCGTGCAGCCTGTGGATCGCGAGGTGGTCCTCGTGCGCCTTCAGGAAGCTGCGGGCCCGCTCGCGAAACTTCGCAAAGGTGTCGGCAGGGACGAACCTGTCGAAGCTGATCTCCTCGTGCTCGCCGATCTCGTCGGCGAAGTCGGTGTAGAGGATTTTTCGCGTCTTGCGCTCGATGAGATGCACGAGGTTGCGCAGGCGGCGGCGGACGCGTTCCAGCTCGGTGGCGGTGAGATCCTGCCACCAGGCCTCGGTCTGGATCTCCACGATGAGTTCGAGCTCGGCGGCGATGGCGGGGACGGCCTTGTTCTCGGCCAGGGCGCCGGCGATGGCGACCAGCTTGTCCTTGAAGCCGTCGAAGCCGGGGCGGGCGGTCAGCACGCAGAGCTGCAGGTGCAGCAGCAGGAGGTCGAACTGTCTGGCCTCGATCCTTTCGGGATCGAGCTCGGCGGGCAGGCCGGCGAGCTCGTCGGCGAGCGCGTTCCTCGCCTCGGCGTCGAGGGTTTCCCAGGCGTCGGGCTTGCCGAAGGTTTCGACCAGGCGGCGGTGCGGGCGGACGATGAAGTTGTCGGGATTCATCGCGGCCACCTCGCGGCAGAGATGGGCGACGAGGTCGTGCCGCAGCGCGCGTTCGGGTTCGGCGGCGGCGCCGTTCCTCAGGCGGGCGTCGAGGCCGGCGATGGCGTCCAAGCGGGCGCGGAACAGCCTGGCGGACAGGCTTTCGGCGGTGCTGCCCTCGACGGTGGGCGCGTCCTGGCTGAAGTATTCGAGGTTCTGGCAGACGTCGAAGACGTAGAAGAACTGCTTGGGCCGGTCGGGGCCGAACAGGTCGGGGGCCAAGCGGGTGCCGCGGCCGATCATCTGCCAGAACTTGGTCCTGGAGCGCACCAGCTTGAAGAACAGCAGGTTGACCACCTCGGGCACGTCGATGCCGGTGTCGAGCATGTCGACGCTGATGGCGATGTGCGGCGACCTGTTCGGGTTGGAGAAGCTGTCGATCAGGGACTGGGCGTACTTGGTCTGGAAGTCGATGACCTGGGCGAAGCTGCCTTTCATATGCGGATAGTTGGCGTCGAAGCGCTGCTGGATGAACTCGGCGTGGAGGTGGTTCTTGGCGAAGACGATGGTCTTGCCGAGACGGTCGCCGTTCTCGACCTTGAGGCCGTGGGTCATGAGGTGGGCGAGCACCTTGTCGACGGTGTCGCGGTTGAACAGCCAGCGGTTGATCGCCTCGGTCTCGACGCCGTCGGGCGGGCCGTCCTCCTCGTCCCAGTCGGTCTCGTCCCAGCGTTCCTTCTCGTCGTCGGGAAGCTGGTCGTAGCGGATGCCGTCGCGCAGGAACTTCAGCGGGACGGAGACGGCGCGCATGGGGACCAGGAAGCCGTCGCGGACGGCGTCCTCCAGCGGATAGGCGTCGGTGGGGATGCCGGTGTCGAGGTCGAACAGCGAGTAGGTGTTGCGATCAATCTCGTCCCTGGGCGTGGCGGTGAGGCCGACCAGGAGGCTGTCGAACCAGCGGAAGATGGAGCGGTAGCGGCGGTAGATGGAGCGGTGCGCCTCGTCGACGACGATCAGGTCAAAATGGCCAGGGCCGAAGCGGCGGCCGTTGGGGCCGGCCTCGTCGATCAGGGACATCATGGTCGGGTAGGTGGAGACGTAGACCCGGCCCTGGGCGGACCTGTCGGTGACGAGGTTGACCGGGGCGGCCTCGGGGAGGTGGGCCTTGAAGGCGTTGACGGCCTGGTTCACCAGGGCGACGCGGTCGGCCAGGAACAGGATGCGCTTGGCCCAGTTGGCGCGCATCAGGAGGTCGCACAGGGCGATGACGGTGCGGGTCTTGCCGGCGCCGGTGGCCATGACGACCAGGGCCTTGCGGTGGTGGCCGGTTTCGAAGGCCTCGGCGATGCGGCGGATGGCGCGGGTCTGGTACGGGCGCTCGACGATGGTGCCGCTGATGGGCAGGTCGGCGAGGGCGCGGCGGGTGGTGCGGCGCTGGACCAGCAGCTCCAGCTCGTCGCGACGGTAGAAGCCCTGGGTTTCGCGCGGCGGGTAGGCGGTGTCGTCCCAGATCCAGTGCTCGTAGCCGTTGGTATAGAAGATGACGGGGCGCTGGCCGTGCATCCGTTCGAGGCAGTCGGCGTAGAGCCTGGCCTGGTGGCGGCCGCGGGCGGGATCGTGGCGGGTGCGCTTGGCCTCGACCACGGCGAGGGGTTTGCCGTCGGCGCCCCAGAGCACGTAGTCGCAGTAGCCGGTGCCGGTCTCGTTGGGCATGCCGGTGACGGGGACCTCGGTGGCGCCTGGGGCGTCAGGATCCCAGCCGGCCTCGCGGAGCAGGGAGTCGATGAACAGGTCGCGGGTGGCGGCCTCGTCGTAGTCGTGGGTGTCGGGCCGGGCGGCGTTGGCGGCGAGGGCCGCGGCGACCTCGGCGCGAAGGGCGGCGAGCTCGGCGTCGAGGGAGGCCTTGGCGGCGCGGGCGTCGGCGAGCTCGGCGTCACGGGCGCGGAGGTCGGCGCCTAGGGATTGGAGCTGGGCGACGCTCTGGCGGGCGAGGGTCAGGGCGGGGGGCGGGAGCTGCCTGGGGTCGAAGCGGAGGCTGTCGGGCGGCCTGGGACCCTTGGCGTAGGTGCGGGTGAGCCAGAAGGCGAGCTGGAACAGCTCGCCGAGGACGGCGGCGGCCTGGGGCTCGGTGATGGGGCGGGCGTCGTGGACGGCGCGGTTGCCGGCGTCCTTGAGGAACACGGCCTTGCGGTAGATGGTCTCGCCGGCGACGCGGCGCAGGCTGGGCTCGTGGACGAAGGCGGCGAGGTTGTCCTGGGCCGGGGCGGCGAGGCGGGTGTCGGCCTTGAACAGCCAGGCGAGGGCAAGTTCGAGGAAGCGGCGCGCGTAGAAAACGCTGGCGCGGGGGTCGCCGCGGGCGGCGGACTCGGCGCTGACAGCGGCGGCGTGCAGGTCCGGCCACTCGGGGTTGAGGAAGCCGAACTGCTGCATGGCGATGCTAGAGCTCCCCGCGGAAGGCGCGGTGTTGGAGGGAGGCGAAGAGTGAATTTAATATAGTAGCAGATTTAACTTGCTCATCTTTTAGAGCGCGTTTGAGAAGCGGATTACCGGCGTGGCCAGAGTATGATTTACGGGTCG
>CAXTVX010000128.1:0-5572 GCA_964247755.1 uncultured Acetobacteraceae bacterium
ATGGTGTGCTCGTTGTCGAGCTTCACCCGGAACATGGCGTTAGGCAGCAGCTCCTGCACGGTGCCGCTGAACTCGATCATGTCTTCCTTAGACATCGCGCTGTTCTTGTCGTTGCAGCGAGGGGCGAAGCATGGGGCATCGACGCATCAGGCGCCTCCTGGTGATGTGGGAAGAAGCCGGAACGGCCGGAAGGGCGGCACGACGACATGCCGATGGCGGTTCGCATGGGATCGCGGGCCGGAACATGAGGATTGCCTCCTCCCGGGTCAAGCGCGCCCGAGCCGGACCGACACGCTGCGCGCGTGCGCCTGCAACCCTTCCGCCTCCGCCAGCGCGACCGCCGCCGGCCCGACCCGGGCCAGCCCGTCCGCGTCCGCGGCCAGCCAGGTGGTGCGCTTCAGGAAGTCATAGACCGACAACCCGGACGCGAACCGCGCCGTGCGGCTGGTCGGCAGCACGTGGTTGGGACCGCCGACATAGTCGCCGATCGCTTCCGGACAGTGCCGACCACGGAAGATCGCGCCGGCATGGCGGATCGAGCGGAACGCCTCCGTATCGTCGGCCAGCATCAGCTGCAGGTGCTCCGGCGCCAGCCGGTTCACCAGCGGCCAGATCTCGTCCAGGCGGTCTGCCACGATGATGGCGCCGTAGCTGTTCCAGCTTGCCTTGGCGATCGCGCCGCGCGGCAGCGTGTCCAGCGCGTGGTCTACGGCGGTGGCGACGGCGTCGGCGAAACCGGCATCGTCGGTGAGCAGGATGGACTGCGCCAGCTCGTCGTGCTCGGCCTGGGCCAGCAGGTCGAGCGCCACGTGCTCCGGATCGTTGTCGCGGTCCGCGACGATGACCACCTCGGACGGGCCGGCAATGCTGTCGATGCCGACATGCCCGAACACCTGCCGCTTGGCTTCCGCGACATACGCGTTGCCCGGGCCGACGATCCGGTCCACCGCAGGGATCGTCGCGGTGCCGTACGCCAGCGCCCCCACCGCCTGCGCCCCGCCGATGCGATAGATCTCCTCGACCCCCGCCAGCCGTGCCGCCGCCAGCACGGACGGGTTCAGCCGGCCGCCGGGGCAGGGGACGCACATGGCGATCCGGCCGACGCCGGCGACACGGGCCGGGACCGCGTTCATCAGCACCGAGGACGGATACGCCGCCGTACCGCCTGGCACGTAGATCCCGACCGCATCGAGCGCGGTCCAGCGCAGGCCGAGGGTCAATCCCGCCTCGTCGGCGAACGAGAAGTCGTGCGGCAGCTGGGCGCGGTGGAACACCTCGATACGCCGCGCCGCGAATCCCAGCGCCTCGACCAGCGCCGGCTCGACCTGTGCCACGGCGTCGTCGATCTCGGAGGCGGTGACGCGCAGCCGCTCCGGCAACAGCGGCTGCGGGTGCCGGTCAAACCGGTCGGTATGCGCGCACACCGCCGCATCGCCGCTCTCCCGCACCGAGTCCAATATCGCCCGCACCGGCGCATCGACCTGTGTCCCGCCGTCTCGGACCTCCTCCACCAGGGCCGTGAACGCGGCTCCGAACCCCCGATCGACCGTCGACAGCCGCCTCATGCTCCGCTGCCCGGCGCGGTGCCGTCGACCGCCGCGCGGAACCGCCCGATCCAGGCCCCGATCGCTTCCGGGCGGGTCTTGAGCGCGGTGCGGTTGACGATCAGCCGGCTGGTCACTTCGGCGATCACCCCCACCTCCCGCAGGCCGTTCGCCTTCAGGGTGGAGCCGGTCTGTACCAGGTCGACGATCAGCCGGCACAGGCCGAGGCCGGGCGCCAGCTCCATCGCCCCGTTCAGGTGCACGATGTCGGCGTGCACCCCGCGTGCTGCGAAGTGGCGGCGGGCGATGTTGGGATACTTGGTCGCGACGCGCACCTGCGACCAGCGCGCCGGGTCGTCCCCCATCGCCGCCTCGATCGGTTCCGCGACCGACACCCGGCAGCCGCCGATGCGCAGGTCGAGCGGGGCGTAGATCTCCGGATAGTCGAACTCCATCAGCACGTCGGCGCCGCAGATGCCGATCTGCGCCGCGCCGAACGCGACAAAGGTCGCCACGTCGAACGGGCGGACGCGTATCACGTCCAGCATCGGGTCGTCGGTCGGGAAGCGCAGGCGGCGGCTGTCCTCGTCGAGGCAGTCCGCCGCCGGTACCACGCCGGCCGCCGCCAGCAGCGGTGCGCACTCGCCCAGGATGCGGCCTTTCGGCAGTGC
Organism: uncultured Acetobacteraceae bacterium; assembly: GCA_964247755.1. GTDB lineage: Bacteria > Pseudomonadota > Alphaproteobacteria > Acetobacterales > Acetobacteraceae > Lichenicola. The sequence continues at coordinate 2,216 of CAXTVX010000128.1, forward strand.
CAGAACCAGCGGCGTGGCGATCTCCGGCGCGAGGGCGGGGGCTCTGGACAGCGCGGACATGATCTCTCCGGAACACCCTCGCGGGCGGCTCACCCAACGCGATCCGTCCTGGGCGACGCGGTCGGCGTTAGCATCCGCAGCTCGAAAGCGGAAGGCCGCCACCCGAACGGCCGGAGCGTCAGTCGGACAGACGTTCGATCACGGCGCCGCAGCCGGACAGCTTGCGCTCGACCGCCTCGTAGCCGCGGTCGAGGTGATACACCCGGCTCAGCATCGTCTCGCCCGACGCCGCGAGGCCGGCCAGGATCAGCGAGAACGAGGCGCGCAGGTCAGTCGCCATCACCTGGGCGCCCGACAGGGAGTCGACGCCGCGTATGATCGCCGACGCGCCGTGCACGTTGATCCGGGCCCCCATCCGGTTCAGCTCGGGCACGTGCATGAAGCGGTTCTCGAAGATCGTCTCGGTCATCATCGAGGCACCCTCGGCCACCGAGAACAGCGCCATGAACTGCGCCTGCATGTCGGTCGGGAAGCCGGGATAGGGCTCGGTCATCACGTCGACGCCGCGCAGCCGGCCGGAGCGGCGGACGCGCATCGCGTCCTCCTCCTCGATCACCTCGATGCCGGCCTCCTCGAGCGTGCGCACCACGGCCCGCAGGTGTCGCACCTGGCCGCCAACCAGCCGCACATCGCCGCCGGCGATGCCGACCGCACAGGCATAGGTGCCGCACTCGATCCGGTCCGACACCACCGCGTGGCGGGCGCCGTGCAGCCGGCCGACCCCGTCGATGACCAGGATGCCGGTTCCCGCTCCGGTGATCTGCGCGCCCATCGCGTTCAGGCAGGCCGCCAGGTCGTCGATCTCCGGCTCGCGCGCGGCGTTGACGATCTCGGTGCGGCCGGACGCCAGGGTGGCCGCCATCAGGAGGTTCTCGGTGGCGCCGACGGACGCGAACGGCAGCACGATCCGGGCGCCGGTCAGGCCGGCGGGTGCGCGGGCGTCGATGTAGCCGGCTTCCAGCCGGATCTCCGCACCGAGCGCCTCGAGCCCCTTGAGGTGCAGGTCCACCGGCCTCGTGCCGATGGCGCAGCCGCCCGGCAGCGACACGCGGGCCTCGCGGGCACGCGCCAGCAGCGGACCCAGCACCAGGATCGAGGCCCGCATCTTGGAGACGATGTCGTAGGGCGCCTCGGTGTTGGTGATGTCGCCGCCGACCGACAGCATCTGGCCCGCGCCCGGCGTGTCGCCGGAGCCGCCGACGTCCTCGACCGAGATCCCGTGCTGGGCCAGGAGCAGGCGCATGGTCGCGATGTCATCGATGCGCGGCACATTCGACAGCACTAGCCGCTCCGACGTCAGCAGCCCTGCGACCAGCAGCTTGAGCGCGGAGTTCTTTGCCCCCCCGATCGGGATCTCGCCGTGCAGCGGACGTCCGCCTCGTATCAGGAACCGGTCCATCGCACGCTTTCTCCGTTACATGCGCGGCGTGGCGACGCCACGCTGGCCCATGTACTTGCCGGCCTTGTCGGCATAGCTCACCTCGCACGGCCCGGCGCCCTGCAGGAACAGGAACTGGCAGATGCCCTCGTTGGCATAGATCCGGGCAGGAAGCGGCGTGGTGTTGCTGATCTCGATGGTCACCTGCCCCTCCCATTCCGGCTCGAGCGGCGTCACGTTGACGATGATGCCGCAGCGGGCATAGGTCGACTTGCCGAGGCAGATCACCAGGACGTCGCGCGGGATGCGGAACACCTCGATCGTGTGCGCCAGCGCGAAGCTGTTGGGCGGAATGATGCAGACCGGGACGGTGCGGGTGACGAAGCTCTGCTCGCTGAAGTTCTTCGGGTCGACGGTGACGCTGTCGACGTTGGTGAACACCTTGAACTCGGACGCCACCCGGGCGTCGTAGCCGTAGGAGGACAGCCCGTAGCTGATCACGCCCTCGCGCTTCTGCGTTTCGACGAACGGCTCGATCATCGCCTGCTCCCTGGCCATCCGGCGGATCCAGCTGTCGGGCATCACCGGCATGACAATCGATCCTCGTCGAGACGGCCCGCACTCCCGATACCGGCCGGGAACAAGGTCTACCAGGACCACTAGCCCGGCTTCAGCCCGATGGGCAATTGCCGGAGCGAGGAGGTGCGCCGTCGTCCGCCCGTTCGGCATCCGCAACGGGCAGCGGCGCGTCCCTGCGCAACCGGGCCTGCTGCTTGCGGCGTTGCAGGTTCTCCCGGAGTGCTGCGGCCTCACGCGCGAGCCGCGCCTGGCGCTCGGCATCCTGCCGGCCGGGCAGGGTCGGCCTCGTGTCGGAGCGTTCGGTCATGGCAGGTCCCATCGTCTGGTGCTGCTGCAGGGACTCGAACCCTGGACCTCTCCCTTACCAAGGGAGTGCTCTACCACTGAGCTACAGCAGCACGATCACCGGACGTGGCGCGGTTCCTAGCTTCTCGTGCCTGACGCTGCAAGGGCTTTGGCCCGTTCGTGCGGGATCACCGCGGCACGGCGGGAGCGGACATCGCATAGCTGTCGAGGAACACGCGCACCGCGCCACCGATGATCGCCTCGATCTCACCGGCCGAGACGTCCGAGACCAGCTGCAGCCGGCGTTTGGTGCAGGCCGGTGCCTGGCACAGCGCGAAGAACTGCCCGGCGGCGACGTGAGGGTCGGCGTCGCGCAGGATGCCGTTGCGCATCTGCTCGGTCAGCCAGCCGGCCATGTGCAGCAGTGCCATCTGCGGGCCGGTATCCCAGTAGATGCGTGCCAAATGCGGGAACTTGCCGGCTTCGGACACCACGATGCGGAACAGCACGAGGCTGCCCGGCGACAGGATCTGCCGGACCATGCGCAGGCCGATCTCGTGCAGGATGACCTCGAGGCGACCCTGGTCGGCAACCGGCTCGAACACCTGCGACAAGGTGGTGGCCGCCTTCTGGGATACGAAGGCGGCAAACAGGTCGGACTTGCTTGCAAAGTAGTTGTAGAGCGTCCCTTTGGAGACGGCCGCCTGCAGCGCGATGCGCGACATGCTGGCACCCTCGTAGCCACATTCGGTGAAGACGATCTCGGCGCCCTGGATGATCTGCTGCCGCTTGGGCGCGGAGTGCTCGTCCTGGTCCGCCATGGGATATCCCTGCCGCATCGCTTGGCCAGGCAGGATGGCCGAGCTCGGATGCGACCGGGTCCAACGTTGACCCTGTCAGCAAAGCAGATATCGAGGTGTTGTCAACGCTGACCGGTCGGTCAGCCGATGTCAGGTCGGAGGCGTGTCAGGACGTAGGACGACGGCCGTCCTCCAGTTTCTCCACCTCCTGGCCTTGACGCGCATGGCATTGGCGCCTAAATCCCGGTTCGCCGC
>CAXTVX010000129.1:0-5509 GCA_964247755.1 uncultured Acetobacteraceae bacterium
CATGGAATCACAACCGATTCATCTGAATCAACATGTTCGTGGATGGACACTGAGGGTTTTGCGATCATGCGGCACTGATCAGCCTTGCTTCGAGCAGGTCGAGCTTGGCGCGACCATACATCTGGCGCTTGATCAGCTTGAGCCTGTTGATCTGACTGGAAAACAGCGTGGAAGAGTAACCCGTCTGTGGGGTGAACAGCGCCGAAACGGGACCCACCCTGCAGCATGACCCACTCTCCTCCTGGTTGTTCGGGAGGGGCGGTAGCCGGGATGCTGACGGTGGACACGATTGGCCGGATCAGGCGGGAGTATTTTGTTGGCAAGAAGACGATCCGGGAGATTTCGCGGTCGCTGAAGGTCTCGCGCAAGGTCATCCGCAAGGCGATCCGGACGCCGACGACAGAGTTTGCCTATGTCCGGCAGCGCCAGGTTCAGCCGCAGCTGGGTTTCTTTGTCGCGCGGCTGGACCAGCTTCTCGAGGAGAACACCAGACGTTCGGCGCGTGAGCGGCTGACGGCGCGTCGGCTGTATGAACTGCTCGGTGCCGAGGGATATGCCGGTGCCTACGACAGCGTCCAGCGGCATGTGCGGACGTGGCGCAGGGACCACGGCAAGACGGATACGGTGTTCGTGCCGCTCTGGTTCTCGCCCGGCGAGGCTTACCAGTTCGACTGGTCACACGAGACGGTCGTGCTGGGCGGCACGACGACGGAGATCAAGGTCGCGCACGTCCGGCTCTGCCACAGCCGCAGGTTCTTCATTCGTGCCTATCCGCGCGAGACCCAGGAGATGGTGTTCGACGCGCACGACCGGGCGTTCCAGTTCTTTGGCGGGACGTGCCGACGTGGCATCTACGACAACATGCGGACCGCGGTGGATGCGGTGTTCGTCGGCAAGGCGCGCCAGTTCAACCGGCGCTTTCTGCAGCTGTGCTCCCATTATCTGGTGGAGCCGACGGCCTGTACGCCGCGCTCGGGCTGGGAAAAGGGTCAGGTCGAGACCAGGTCGGCACGTCGCGGGAGCGACTGTTCACGCCGCGGCTGCGCTTTCCAGGCTATCCGGAACTGAACGGCTGGCTGGAAGCGCGCTGCGTGTCGCTGGCGCAGGAGAGCGGGCATCCGGAGGCGAAGGACCGGACGATCTGGGAGGTGTTCGAGGATGAGCGCGTGGCGCTGATCCCGTATTGCGGTCCGTTCGACGGCTTCCACGAGAAGACCCTGGGCGTGCAGAAGAACTGCCTCGTGCAGTTCGACCGCAACCGCTACAGCGTCGACGCCCGCGCCGTCGGCCGGACGGTTCAGCTGCATGCCTATGCCGAGCGCATCGTCATCCGGCTCGATGGCGAGATCGTCGCCGAGCATCCACGCCGGTTCAGCCGTGACCAGGTGGTCTACGATCCGTGGCACTACGTGCCGGTTCTGGCCCGCAAGCCCGGGGCATTGCGGAACGGCGCGCCGTTCCGGGACTGGCAGCTGCCGCCGGCGCTGGCGCAGGTGCGCCGCCGCCTGTCCGCCCATGCCGATGGCGACCGCCAGCTCGTCGGCATTCTCGGCGCGGTTCTGGCCGAAGGCCTGGATGTGGTCGAGGCGGCCTGCGGCGAGGCGCTGGAGGCAAAACTGTTCAGCCGTGACGTGGTGCTGAACCTGCTGGCCCGCCGCCGTGAGCCTGCGCCGCCCGCGAACCTGCCCTCGATCGGCCCGGCGCTGACGATCGAGCCGCTCGCCGACTGCGCCCGATACGACGCCCTCAGAACACCAGGAGAGATCATTGGAACGCGTTCAGATCCTCGACTTGATGGGCCAGCTGAAGCTGGCTGGCATGCGGGCGGCCTATGACGAGATCATCGAGGAGGGGATCCGACAACAGCAACCGATGCCATACGTCATCGGCGCCCTGCTGCGCGCCCAGACCTTGGCGGCGCCTGCCCGCTCGATCGCCTACCAGCTCGGCATGGCCAGGTTCCCGATGGCCAAAACGCTGGCGCAGTTCGATTTCGGTGCGTCACCCGTCAACGAGGATCTGGTCCGCGAGCGTCATGGCGGCGAGTTCCTGGACCAGCAGCGCAACCTGGTCATCGTCGGCGGCACCGGCACCGGCAAGACCCACCTCGCGGTGGCGATCGGCTCCAACTGTGTCCGCCAGGGCAGACGCGCCCGGTTCTACAACACGGTCGACCTGGTCAACCGGCTGGATGCGGAAGCACGTGCGGGCAAGGCCGGGCAGCTCGCGTCGAGCCTCATCCAGGTCGACCTCGTGATCCTCGACGCGTGAGCGCAAGTGACGCTCAAGGGGTACCTGCCATTCCCGCAATCGGGCGGGCAGATGCTGTTCCATCTGCTGTCCAAGCTCTACGAGCGCACGTCGGTGATCGTGACCACCAACTTGGCCTTTGCCGAATGGCCTACCGTGTTCGGCGACGCCAAGATGACCACGGCGTTGCTCGATCGGCTGACCCACCACTGCGACATCATCGAAACCGGCAACGAAAGCTGGCGCATCAAAACACGCGCCTGACGGCCGCAATGCAACCGCAGGTGTGGGTCCCGTTTGAACGCTGATAGTGGGTCCCGGTCTCACGCTGTTTGACACTCTGCCGATAGATCCCTCTCCGCTTCCAGGACGTTTTACCGCCGGCCTTTAGATCCTGTCCGACCGAGAAGCCTGCCAGCGAGGCGTAGCGGGCTGGTGATGCGCCATGATGTGGAGGCGTGCATCGCCGCCAACTCCGCCTGGAGTTGCACCGGTGTCGAACCGAACTCATTTGCCTCCGCCAAGACGTCTCGTATCGTTTCCGGCTCCGGCTCCGGCTCCGGCTCCGGCTCCAGTGCTACCTCCGGCTCTTCGACCGGAGAACCAGGCTCCAGGACATAGACGTGGGCACGGCCACAACCTGGGAACGGGCGGAAGCGGGTACGCCATCCAGCGCGCCGCGTTGCCTCCATGAAGAACTCATGAGTAAAACCCAGTTCCATCCAGCCAAATCGGCGCATGCAGAACACCGAGAGCGCGTCCAGCCTAGGACCCCACGGATAAGGGATACCTTCGAAAACATCGGGCACCACCGGCTCGCCACAGAGGATGACGCGGCCGCCCGGCTTCAGCCGGTCGTGCAGACGGCGCAGCACGGACTGGAAGTCGATGGCGTGGTGAAACGCCTCATAGAACACGATGCGATCGAAACGCTCGCCCTCGAAGCCTTCCCCAAACAAGGCGCGCTCAACGGCAACCTGCAATTGCATCCCTTTAGCCTGCAGACGGATCCCCTCCAGCGCCACCGCATCGACGTCCACACCGAAGGCGGCGAAACCCATCCGGGCGAGCATCAGCAGGAACTGGCCGCTGCCGGGTCCGTACTCCAGCACGCTGCCGCCTGGCGCCAGATCCATGTGCTGCATGATGTGGCCCCAGGCGTAGAGGTGGGTCCCCACCATTGCCGGATCATGGAAGCTCCAGGGCGTGAGCTGGCTCCAGACATGTTCCGGGACCCCTGAGACTGGGGCCTCGTCCCGCTCCGGCAGGTAGCCGCCGTCAGGCCGGCCGCGCAGGCTCAGGTAAAGGTTGAGCGCGGCTGCGTGATAATCCGGCGAGAAGGGGTCAAGCTCGGCCAGTCGACGGGTGCCCGGAGTTTCGAGCATCAGGGTCGTCATGCGCTGGTATGTAGCCGCGTCCGGCACGCCGCCCTGCAAGCTAGCGACGAGGTCCTCGAACTCCTGGGCTGTGCAGGTGCTGAAGCCACTGTCCATGGTTCTACCCTTACGCAAATGGGTTCCGCACCGTCTTTGTCGGCTCGACCTGGGGCAGCTCTGCCGGCAGATCCTTCTGCGCTTCCAGCGTCTGCACTGCCTGATCCAGAACCGCCTGCAGCGCTCGGGCCTGTGCCAGGCCACGACGGTCTCGCGTGATGTCCAGGCTGCCGTAGAGGGCCAGCTGATCGTTGCCATTCTCGATGGTCAGCTTGCCGATCGACACGGAAGCGGCGTCGTCGGCAAAGGGAATGAGCGTGGTCATGCATTCCTCCTACGGGCTCAGCAGCTGCTCGAGCAGGCCCTTCGGCTTGCGATGGCGCCGGCTGTGCCGTCCAGAAGCATAGGGGCTATCCTCCGGCGGCGGCAGGCTCATAACCTGCTCCTTCATTGTGTCGGGCAGTGCTGGGAACGGGTCGATGCCCACCGCGTGGATCAGCACCCGGACCGAGACCACCTCGCAGGTCGGCGCGTCGTTGTTCCTGCACACGTAGACCCCGGTCTCCTGCCGCCTGGGGTCGTAGACTGCCTTCCAGGTGCTGCTCGGCACCAGCACGCCGTCCGGTCCGATGCTGCGCAGGTCGGCGCCGTGAAATGCTGGACCAGTGACCAGGTAGAGCTCGCCATCCCGTTCCGCCAGACGTCGTACTGCGCTCTCCACGCCGGCCCAGATGCCGCGGTTCAGCTGCGCGGTCTGCGGCACCATGTTGGCCAGCGAGAAGGTCTGCTGCTGCGCCTGCTCGTCGGGCATGTCGCCCGACGGTGTCATGTGGCCGCGGTCGTAGCCGCTGCGGCGGTAGTCGGCGAGCTGGGCCTGGTCCGGCGGCGGCAGCCGGTTCTCGGCGTGGAACTTGCCCTCGCGCTGGATGTGCTGTGCCGCCTCCAGCGAGGCCGCGGTCGGATGCTCCGCCGACCAGATCGCGCCGTGGGTGACGCCGGAGGCGAGGGACGCATAGGCGTTGTTGCACAACAGTGTCGTCCGTTGGCCGAGCTTGGGGTTGGTCAGCGCCGGCGGCTGACCGCCGGGGAAGATCTGCCGGCAGCCAGCATCCTGGGCGACCGAGGCCGCAGGCGTCAGCAGGACGAGGAGGGCAAGGGAAAAAAGGAACGAGCGGCTCATGTGCGCATCCTGGTCCACCTCATGAAGACCTGCCATCGCTGTGGCGCTGACGAAGAGCCATCTAGGTGCCACTCGACATCGGGCAAAACGCCCAGATCGAGCCGAGGACCGAGCCTCAAGATCACCTGCAAAAACCACCACAGGTGCATTTGTGTATGGAGACCCTGTTTTGGCGTCCCCGTGGTGGACGCCGGGCATCCCCAGCGTGGGCTCCGGACGTCCCCGCCATGGATGTCTTACGTCCTCGCAATGGACGTTAGGCGATCTTCAAATGGTTGCCGGACGACCCCGCCATGGGCGGGAAAGCGTCCATCCAATGCTCTGGCGTCTCACATGCGTTCGACGCAGGATCAGGCCATGGCGGGTGACGCCGTGCTGTCGGCGGCAATGCTGGACCGGCTGATGCACCACGCGACCGTCGTGCAAATCAGCGGCGAGAGCTGGCGCCTGCGGGGCAAGCGGAAGGAGGGGCTCGTATCCCGCACCACCGCGACCGCCTGACCAGCGACGGGTGGCTCAGATTTCAGCCGGTGCACCACACCATCACTGGCTCAGATTTCAACCGGCGTTGACACCATGGCGGCGGCTCGACCGTATCCGTCCGGTGACTGACGTCTTGCTGGGTTGAGGTGCGGCCGCTTTGCTT
>CAXTVX010000130.1:0-5289 GCA_964247755.1 uncultured Acetobacteraceae bacterium
CAGGTGATGCTCAAGGTGACCATCCCGGAGGTGCCGGACCTGTATGCGCCGCTGATCGCGCACAAGGGCGTGGCCCGCGTGGTGGCGCTGTCCGGCGGCTATCCGCTGACGGAAGCGTGCGAGCACCTGCGGGTCAACCACGGCATGATCGCCAGCTTCTCCCGCGCGCTGCTCGAGGGGTTGACCCGCGACATGAGCAACGAGGCGTTCGACGCCCGGCTGGGCCAGTCGATCGACGCCATCTACCGCGCCTCGGTCGAGAAGGCCTGATCCGGCCCGATCGGCCGATTGCGCTGGCATCGTTGCGGATGGTGTCAGCGCCACGAACCCGTACGCGCCCGTGAAAGAGGCATACGTGAATACGGTTCACGAGCTCGTCGGCAGGGTGGAGAACCACTCGGCGTAGGGTGTGGTCCGTGCCATGTGGCGATTGTAGTCCGGGGCATTGGTCCACCAGGTCGGGCCGCGCTCGCCGAGCGCCCGCTTGGCGGCGTCGACCCGGACGCGCGCCGCTTCGCGGCCTTCGGCATCGCCGGCCTGCATCGCGGCACGCTTGGCGCAGCGGGCGGTCATCAGCTCGCTGGTCAGGGCGCTGCGGCGGTCCGGGTCCAGCCGGGGATCGGTGCAGCGCCAGAGCCGGCCGCGCACCACGAAATAGCGTCCGTCCGGGGTCACCGGCGGCGGCGTCACGTCCAGTAGAGCAGGCGGGCCATCGGCAGGTGGCGCGCCAGCGCCTCGGTCATGTATCCGCGCAGGGCCGCCATCTCGACGCGCGGGAGCACCCATTTGCCGGTGCCGAACTTGGTCAGCTTGCGGGTCCGCTCGGACTCGTCCATCGGCAGGGAGCTGCCGGGATACCAGCCGACCAGCACCGTCTTGGACTTGTCGGTGAAGCGGTGGGTGATCAGCTCGGCGGTCAGGTCCACCGCCGGCACGCCGTCCAGCGCCCGCGCCACGTCGGCCAGAAGCTGGTCATACTCCGCCTGCCAATCCGGCAGCGGCAGGATCGGTGCCACCGTGACCCCGACCGGGTAGCCCGCCTGCGCCACGGCGCGCAGGGCGGCCAGCCTGCGGTCCATGCGCGGCGCGCCGCCCTCGTACCGCTCGGCGGAGCGGGCGTTGAGGGAGAAGCGGATCCGGGTGCGGCCGCGATGCGGCAGGTCGAGCAGGGTCTCGACGTTGCCGAACTTGGTGGTGAAGCGCAGCTGCACGTCGGCGTCCCAGGCACCGAAATGACGGATCACGGCGGACAGGCTGCCGGTGACCGGCTCGATCGCCAGCGGGTCGGTGTAGCAGGAGCACTCGAAGGTGGTGCCCTCGTGCCGGCGGGCGTCGGAGCGCGAGGTGATGGTGCCCTGTCCCAGCAGCGGCGGCAGCTCCGCCAGGATCTCGTCGAGGTTGGCATAGACGCGCACGATCGGCGGTCCGGCTAGGGAGCCGGCCAGGTAGCAGTACTGGCAGTGCGCCGGGCAGCCTTCGGCCAGGTCGAAGCGCCAGTCGGCGCTGGGCGGGATCGGCTGCGGCTTCCGCCGGCTGGGCGAGGCCACCACCACCGCCATGGTGGTCTTGGCGTCGCGGTACTGGTCCGGCAGGCCGCTCAGGCGGTCGGACGACAGCCTCACGATCCGGGCGCCTGCCCGCTCCGCGCGCTCCACAATCGCGGCGCCATGCGGGAAGCCGAGTGCCGCCGGCGTGACCAGCACGGTCTTCGGCATCCAGGGCCGGTCCTGCCGCGACACTCGTGAAGCCGGCGGCGTCGGGATCATCTCTTGGGTGAGAAGCGTGTCGATCAGCTGTCTCCTGGACGCGGTGCAAGGAGCAGATGGGGCGTCCGGCCCAGTCGTTCTCCGGGAGGTTCCGCACGAGAGCGTGTGCCGCGCGGGGGTCGGGCCTGCGGGGCCGGTCTGGAACCGATCGCCCGGTCCTCCGTTCGTTCCGGCACTGCGATCTGCAGATCAGGAACGAGGAACGTTAGATGAAGTCCGCCAAACTGCTTGCCGCCGCGATCGGGTTCACGGTTGTCGCAGGCGCCGCCCAGGCCCAGACGCAGACACAGGGCTCGACCACGGCTCCGGCCCAGAACACGATGAGCGCGCCGGCCCCGGCCCAGAACACGATGGGTGCGCCGGCCACGGGCCAGAGCTCGATGGGCACGGCGGCCACGGGCCAGAACACGATGAGCGGCCCTAGCCACAACCAGGCTGTCGCTACCACCTCGGCCGATACGTCCACCCCGGCACACGGGTCCAACAGCTTCACCCTGCGCCAGGCGCGGCATCGGATCACAAAGCACGGCTTCACCCAGGTGAAGGACCTGACCAAGGACGACCAGGGCGTGTGGCACGGCACCGCGATGCAGAACGGGTCGTCGGTCAAGGTGTGGGAAGACTACAAGGGCAGCGTCGGCACCGAGTGAGCGTGGCCGCATCCATCCCGAACGCGTCACAGCAAGGAAGCAGATCCATGGCACAGCGTACCATCACACGCGCCTATGACAGTTATGCCGCGGCGACCGGCGTCATCCAGGCTCTCGAGAGCGCAGGCATCCCGCACAGCGACATCAGCCTGGTCGGACGCGACGGCGCCCAGTCTGGGCCGGTCGGCACGACCGGGACGGGAACGGGGACCGGGGCCGGCCTGACCGGAACCGGAACCGACCTGCCGCGGGACGAGGAGACCGAGAAGGGTGCCGGCACCGGTGCCACCATCGGCACCGTGCTCGGCGGCGGAGCGGGTCTGCTCGCCGGCATCGGCTCGCTGGCGATCCCGGGCGTGGGGCCGGTGGTCGCGGCAGGCTGGCTGATCGCCACCCTGACCGGTGCCGGCGTCGGCGCGGCGGTCGGCGGCGGAGCCGGCGGTCTGGTGGGCGCGCTGACCGGCGCCGGGGTGCCGGATGAGGATGCCCACGTCTATGCCGAGACCGTCCGTCGCGGCGGCAACCTCGTCACCGTGCGTGCCGATGACTCGCAGGCGCCGACTGTCGAGGCGATCATGGACGGGCAGACCGCGATCAACACATCCACCCGCCGCGCCGAATACCAGGGCGGCGGTTGGACCCGCCATGACGAGACCGCAGGACCGTGGACGTCGGGTACCGGCACCACTGGTGGCCTGGCCGGGAGCGCCACGACCACCGGCCTGCCGCCGCGCGCCGAAATTCCGTGATCCGGTCCCGAAGCGGTCCCTGAAACGGCCGCTCCGAGCCATGACGATCGGGTATGGTCCCGGTCGTCAGGTTCCGGCCAGGAACGCCCGAAATCGCTGCGCGACCGCGTAGGGCGGCACCGTCGGCCGCCCTAGCGTCGTCATCGATCCCGGTAATATGTGCGCGTGGATCAATACCGGTCCGTCCTGTTCCAGTCCCTTTCCCACCGCCTGCTCGAAGCCGGTGCGATCGTCCACTGACCAGGCGCTGCGATAGCCGCAGGCGAGGGCCACGCCAGCGAAGTCCACCGAGGCCGATACGGTGGACTGGCCGCCGGTGGAGTCGTGGACGCCGTTGTCCAGCAGGACGTGGAGTAGGCGTCGTGGCCGGTGCGCACCGACCGTGGCCATCGTGCCCAGCTTCATCAGGGCAGCGCCATCGCCATCCACCACCACCACCGGCCGGTCCAGCACCGTCAGCGCCACGCCGAGCCCGAGCCCCGAGGCGGCACCCATGGCGCCGACCATGTAGAGGTGCTGGTCGCGGTCGCACAGGGTGAACAGTTCGCGTCCGCACTTGCCTGTGGTGGCGATGACCGCCGCTGCGTCGGGAAGCACGGCGAGCAGGCTCTGCAGCAGCGTTGCCCGGGCCGGGCGCTCGGCGTGACGGCGCAGGTCGATCCGGCGTCCAGGCGGGAGCGGGAGGCGGGCCGGTTCCGACAGCGCCTCCTCGGCCACGCTGTCCTGTTCCATCACCAGCCCGAATGGCAGCCCCTGGGCCAAGCGGGCGGAGGCGGCATCGAGCGCCGGTCCGATCTCCACTTGGTCGCGAGGGAACGGCCGGTTGGCCACGCCGCACAGGTCGAGCATCGCCTGGGTGATCTGTCCCATCAGTGCGTGCTGAGGCTCGTCCTTGTACCCTGGCTGGCCGCGCCAGGTGGTGACCAGCAGGAGCGGGATCCGGAACGGTGCGTTCAGCGAGGTCAGGGGGTTGACGCAGTTGCCAAGGCCGGAGTTCTGGCAGATCACCACGCCGCCGCGGCCGCCGAGCCAGGCGCCGGACGCGATCGCGACCGCTTCCCCCTCGCTGGCGGCACCGACGTAGTCGAGCCCGGCGCCAGCGGTACCCGCGCCGATCACCCGGTTGATCATCGGGGTCAGGAACGAGCAGGGCACGCCGCTGTAGAAGTCGAGCCCGCACGCGGCGGCCCGGTCGAGGAAGTCCTGCGCCTGGATCATCGCGGTCGATTAGACCGGATGCTTCCGGGTGGGAACCTCCTGCTGCCGGCAGCCCCCGCTCAGTGCAGCGACAGCTCGGGCGGCGGCACTTGGTCGGTGGGCTGCGCGATGCGGCTGCCGGTCAGCACGATGGTGTCGCTGCGCTTCGGGTCGTGGTCGACGAAGGGCACGTTCAGGCTGGTGGCGAGCACCTGGTAGTAGTGGTCGCCGGTCAGGTCGACGGTGCGGCCCGGGGCACAGGTGCTGGCCGCCGCCTGGAACGGCTCCGCCCGGATCGGATAGTCGTAGAGCCGGTGGATGCAGCGCGCGTCGCTGTCGCCGGCGACGCGGGCGGGTGCCGCCGCGCAGGAGGCCAGCCCGAGCAGGCAGCACAGCGTCAGGAGCGGGCGGCGCATGGATCCTCCAATCGGACTGCCTGTCGCGAGCTCCAGCGAGTGGGGCTCAGGAGAAGTTCCGCGCGTCCGCCAGGTCGCTCATGGTGTCGACGTCGAGCCAGTGCCCGGTGATGTAGTGCACCGCGACCGGGGTCCTGGCCGCCAGCCGCCCGAGCAGGGCGGGGATGTCGGACCGGGCGGCGCTGCCGTCGGCCTGCATCACCGCCAGCTCGGTGCGCAGCAGGGCGGCGCCCCTGGCGCTCAGCCGCATCAGCCCGATCCACTCGCCCATGCTGTCGGCCGGACGCACCCCGCCGATGCGGCGCAGGATCGCCGGCGCGTCGTCGAGGTAGCTGGTGGAGAACGGCTTGTCCGCCAGCACCAGGTCGCCCGGATGGGGGTCGTGCGTGCCTGGCTTGCCTTCCGCCCGCTGGTGCAGCGCGTCCACCGCGATGACGATGTCGGCCTCCACCCCCATCAGCGCGTCCAGGATGTAGCGGCGGAACAGCACGTCGCCGTAGACCAGCACGGT
>CAXTVX010000131.1:0-5266 GCA_964247755.1 uncultured Acetobacteraceae bacterium
TCAGCGGCGCATACAGGTCCGGCACCTCCGGGATGGTCACCTTGAGCATCACCTGCTCGCCTTCCGGCAGGGCGTCGAGCGCCCTGGTCAGCTCGGCCAGCAGAATCGCCTCCGCGCCTGCCTTGTCCGGGCTCTTGATCAGCACCTCGGGTTCCAGGATCGGCATCAGCCCGGCCTCGCTGATCTGCCGGCCGATCTCGAACTGCTGCCCGACGATCGCGGCGATGCCGGCCTGGTTGGGCAGGTTCACCACCGAGCGCATCTTGGTGCCGAACACGCCGAGCCCCTTGGCACGCGCCAGCAGCGCGTCGAGCTCCGGGATCGGCTTCATCAGGCTGACGCCGTCCGCTTCCTTCTCCAGCCCCTTGTCGACCTTCAGGTAGGGCACCACGCCGCGGTCCTCCCACAGGAAGGTCGGCACCGGCTTGCCGTGCGCCTCGCCGTCCATGGTGGCCTCGAACAGGATGGCGCCGATCACCCTGTCCCCGGAGAACGGAGGCGCGCTCATGATGCGCACCCGCATCTCGTGCACCAGCTTGAACATCTCGGCGTCGCCCTCGTAGGCGTCTTCCGGGACCCCGTACAGTTTCAGCGCTCCGGGGGTGGAGCCGCCGCTCTGGTCGAGGGCGGCGATGAAGCCGCCCTTGCCGGAAGCCTGGGCCAGCATGGTGGTGTCGGGCATGGTCGTCATCCTCGTCGTCTTGGCTCGGGAACCGATGGAACCGGAACGAGAATCCGCCGCGGCCGGTTCCGGCACCATCGCGTCCTTCAGCCCGCCAGGCTGCGTTCGGCGGCGGTCAGGGTGTTGCGCAGCAGGCAGGCGATGGTCATCGGCCCGACCCCGCCCGGCACCGGGGTGAGGCGGCCGGCGCGGCCGATCGCCTCCTCGTGCACCACGTCGCCGACCAGCCGCGAGCGGCCTTCCGGCGTGGTGATCCGGGTGATGCCGACATCGATCACGGTCGCACCCGGCTTGATCCAGTCGCGCCGCACCAGGCCCTTGTGACCGGTGGCGACCACCAGGATGTCGGCCAGGCAGGCCAGCGCGCCCACGTCGGGGGTGGCGGCGTGGCACACCGTGACGGTGCACTCCTCCTGCAGCAGCAGCTGCGCCATCGGCCGACCGACCAGGTTGGACTTGCCCACCACTACCGCGTGCAGCCCCTTCAGCGTGCCGAGCTCGGCACGCAGCAGCAGCAGGCAGCCGAGCGGGGTGCAGGGCACCAGCCCGTGCTGGCCCAGGGTGACGCGGCCGACGTTCATCGGTCCCAGGCCGTCCACGTCCTTGGAGGGCTCGATCGCGCTGGTGACGGCGTCGACGTCGATCCCGGTCGGCAGCGGCAGCTGCACCAGGATGCCGTGCACCGCCGGGTCGGCGTTCAGGGTGGCGATTAGCGACAGCAGCTCGGATTGCCGGGTCGAGCCGGGCAGGACGTGGGCGAAGGAGCGCATGCCGACATCGCCAGTGTGGGCGATCTTGTTGCGGACATACACCTCGCTCGCCGGGTTGCTGCCGACCTGCACCACGGCGAGACCGGGCACGACGTCGTGCTGCTCGGACAGCCGGGCCACCCCGTCGCGGATCTCGCCGATGATGCGCGCCGCATGTGCCCTGCCGTCGATCAGCCTGGTCTCGATCGGCAGCCTGGTCTCGATCGGTGGGCGGGTTTCGGTGTGCTCCGGGGTCATGGCGCCCTCCTGGCTCGTCCCGAGGCTCCAGACCGGCTGGAACCATCGCCGCGATCGGGGCAGGATGCGGCGCATGAAGCCCATACGGAAGAACTTCGGCAGCGACAACGTCGGTCCGATCAGCCCAGCCATCCTCGACGCCTTGGTCGCGGCCAACCAGGGCTCGGTGCCCTCGTATGGCGGCGACCCCTGGACCGCACGGCTCCAGGAGGCGGTGCGGACGACGTTCGAGGCGCCCGAGGCGGAGGTGTTCGCGGTGGCCACCGGCACCGCGGCCAACGCGCTCGCGCTGTCGGCGCTGGTGCCGCCCTATGGCGGGGTCTATTGCGATGCCTCGTCGCACATCGAGAACGACGAGTGCGGCGCGCCGGAGTTCTTCACCGGGGGCGCCAAGCTGCTGACCCTGCCGAGCCTGGACGGCAAGCTGTCGCCGTCGCTGCTCCGGGCCAACCTCCAGGCCAGCCGGGCGATCGGCGTGCACAAGAGCCGGCCGACCGCGATCAGCATCACCCAGGCGACCGAATGGGGCACCACCTACTCGCTGGAGCAGGTGCAGGAGATCGGCGAGACCGCGCGCAGCCTGGGCCTGTCCCTGCACATGGACGGGGCCCGTTTTGCCAACGCCCTGGTGTTCCTCGGCTGCAGCCCGGCCGACACCACCTGGCGCGCCGGCGTCGACGTGCTGTCGCTGGGGGCGACCAAGAACGGGGCGATGGCGGCGGAGGCGGTGGTGTTTTTCCGGCCGGCGCTGGCGGAGGAGTTCGCCAGGCGACGCAAGCGGGCCGGGCACCTGTGGTCCAAGGCGCGCTACCTGAGCGCGCAGCTGGTCGCCTACCTCCAGGACGGGCTGTGGCTGGACAACGCCGCCCAGGCCAACGCGATGGCCACGCGTCTGGCCGACGGGCTGCTCCGGGTGGAGGGCGCCAGCCTGCTGCATCCGGTGCAGTCGAACGAGGTGTTCGCGGTGCTGCCCGAGCCGGTGGTCGCTCGGCTGGAAGCGCAGGGCTTCCTGTTCTACCGCTGGTACCTGCCGCAGGGGCTGGAGGTGGCGGCGGGCACGGTGCCGATCCGTCTGGTGACGGGGCTGGACACCGAGGCGGAGGACGTGGACGGGCTGCTGGCGGCGGTGGCGTGACGGCCGCCTTCGCCTGAACCTGCGGTCGTGCGTTCGGGGCGGGGCCAGGGTCGGCAGGTGCTGCGGCAAGAACGCCGGGAGCGCGAACTGCATGCCGACGGAGGGGCTGCACCCGACCGCTCCGAGCCAGCATCCACCAGGCCGGCCTCCGGGACGAGCCGTGCCGTCCGGCTGCAGGGCTGGGCTCCTGATCACGGCGCGGACAAGCCGTCGGCACCGCTGCGCGGCGGAGTTCGATTCCGGTGCGGCAACCGGGTGAGGCCAGGTGCAGATGATGCGGACCGGACCGGACCGAGAACGCCTCAAGGGGCGTTACGGGCAAGCGGCTGACCCAACGACAGCTACCTGTGCGCATCCGGATCCTGAAGCGGGTCGGACAAGCACCACATCACCATCGCTTCGGTCATCTTGAAGGAGGTCCACGTCATGCCGGACATCACGCTCTGGGGCTTCGACAACTCCACCTTCGTGCGCACGGTGAAGATGGTGCTCTTCGAGAAGGGCGTGACCGGGTTCAGGCAGGTGCCGCTCAACGTGCTGAAGGGCGAGCCGCGAAGCGAGGAGCACCGGCAGCGCCACCCGTTCGGCAAGGTGCCGGTGCTGGACTTCGACGGCACGCGGATACTGGAAACGGCTGCCATCATACGCTTCCTCAACGACAAGCTCCCCGGGGCGTCGCTGATCCCGGCAAGTGCGGAGGACCGTGCCCGGATGGACATGGTGATCGGCATCATCGACTCGTACGGCTACGGCGCGTTGCTCGGCGGGGTGGCGGCCTACCACCTGTTTCCCGCCTTCGTCGGCGGCAGGAACGAGACGGCGCGTCAGCAGGGGATCGAGACCGGCCGCAAGGTGATCGAGTTCGTCGTGAAGACGCGTGGCAGCTCGCCGTTCATCGCAGGCGATCCGAGCCTGGCGGACCTCTACCTGGCGCCGGTCATCGCCTATGTCGCGATGACCCCCGACAAGGACGCGCTGCTCGGCATCGAGGGCTTCGCCGGGTGGTGGGACCGGGTACAGGCGCTGCCGAGCTTCGAGGCGACGCAGCTGCGCCCTCGCTAGGAGCCGGGCTCCTAGCGGGCTGCGGGCACGACGGGCTGCAGCACGTGGCGGGTCGGGCGCTGCCGCGGCCTGGTCCCTGCCAGGCACACGGTCTCGGTGATCCGGAACCAGGCGTCGCCAGCCGGGACGGACCCGGCCGGCGTCACGCCCCCGCCAGCCGGTACAGCACCCGCACCCAGGAGCGGGTGCCGCGGTGGAAGCTGTCGAGGTCGTACTTCTCGTTCGGCGAGTGGATCCGGTTGTCTGCCTTGGCGAAGCCGATCAGCAGGCTGTCCATGCCGAGCGCCTCCTGCAGGTCGCGTACCACCGGGATCGAGCCGCCGCTGCCCACCACCGCGGCCGGCCGACCCCATTCCTCGCCGAGTGCCGCCAGGGCCGCCTTGAGGTAGGGTCCGTCGATCGGCACGGTGCTGGCGCGCGAGCCGCCATGCGAGCGGAAGGCGACGCTGCAGTCGGCCGGTATCCGCGCCTGCACATGGGCGCGGAAGGCATCGCGGATCGCCTCCGGGTCCTGGGCGCTGACGGTGCGGAACGACACCTTGGCCGAGGCCTGGCCGGGCAGCACCGTCTTGAAGCCGTCGCCGCCATAGCCGCCGGTGATGCCGTTGATCTCGCAGGTGGGCCGGGCCCATGTCTGCTCCAGGGCGCTGTAGCCGCTCTCCCCGGCAGGAATCGACAGGCCGACCGGGCCGAGCAGGGCGGAGTCCGGGCCGACGATGCGGCGCCAGTCCTCGCGCACCGCCTCGGGAAGCTCGGCCACCCCGTCATAGAAGCCGGGCAGGGTGACGCGCCCGTCCGCATCGCGGAGTGCGGCCAGGATCTCGACCAGCAGGTGCAGCGGGTTGCGCGCGGCGTTGCCGTACAGGCCGGAATGCAGGTCGCGGTCGGCGCAGGTGATCGTGATCTCCTCGCCGACCAGGCCGCGCAGCATGGTGGTGATGGCGGGAACGCCGCCCTCCAGCATGTCGGTGTCGCAGATCAGGGCGATGTCGGCCTTCAGCTCCGCGGCATGGGCCTCCAGGAACGGCCGCAGGCTCGGGCCGCCGCTTTCCTCCTCGCCTTCCAGCAGGATCGAGATGCGCAGCGGGTAGCGCCCGTCGGCAGCGCGGATCGCACGCAGCGCCTCCAGGAAGGTCATGACCTGTCCCTTGTCGTCGGACGCGCCGCGGGCGGCGATGCAGCGTCCGCCGGCGGTCTCGGTCAGCACCGGCTCGAACGGCGGGCTGGTCCACAGCGCCACCGGGTCGACCGGCTGCACGTCGTAATGGCCGTAGAACAGGACATGCGGCCCGGTGCCGGTCGTGGACCCTGCGAAGGCGGGGTCATGGGCGACCACGATCGGCAGCCCGGGGGTGTCGCGCACGCTGGCCTCGAAGCCCA
>CAXTVX010000132.1:0-5228 GCA_964247755.1 uncultured Acetobacteraceae bacterium
TCCAGCTTCTCGTCGGAGGAGGAGGTCGCGATCACCGTGGCCCCCATGGCCCGGGCGATCTGCAGCGCGAAGATCGACACCCCGCCCGTGCCGAGCACCAGCACGCTGTCGCCGACCTTGAGGCCGCCGTTGACCACCAGGGCTCGCCAGGCGGTCACCCCGGCCGTAGTCAGGGTCGCGGCCGCAGCGTGACTCCAGCTGGTCGGCGCGTGCGTGAACGACGTGGCCGGTGCCACCACCACCTCCCGGGCGAAGCCGTCGATCCCGTCGCCCGGCGTGGTGGCGAAGTCGGCGAGGGTAGCCTCGCCGTCCAGCCAGGTCGGGAAGAAGGTGGACACCACGTGGTCGCCGGGCTTGAACGCCGTGATTTCCGAGCCGACCGCCTCCACCACCCCGGCGCCGTCGGCCATGGGGATGCGGCCATCGGCGGCCGGCAGCCCTCCCGTCACCACGCCGAGGTCGTGGAAGTTCAGAGAGGTGGCGTGCACACGCACGCGGATCGCGTTCGGCCCAGGATCGCCGGGGTCGGGAAGGTCGACCAGGGTCAGGCCGTCGAGCCCTTGCTGCGGATGAGCCTGAATAGCTTTCATGCGGGTTCTCCCCGGCTGCGCGAGGGCAGCCATTGCAGGACGGTCGCGATCGCCGAGACGACCAGGACGGCGCCGAGATAAGCCTGGGTCGTGCCCAGAAAGCCGGTCAGCGGAATGGCGAAGCCGGCGGCGATGGGCGGGACGCTCAGGGACAGGTAGGTGACCAGGAAGATCGCCGCGAAGAGTTCGGCACGCTCATGCACCGGGGTGAGCGGCACGAGCGACTGGATGAGGCCGCTGAACGAGGAGCCCAGCCCGGCGCCGGCGAGCGCGCCGCCGGCGAAGAACAGCGCCAACGCTCCGGTGCCGATCGACACGAGCAGGAGGCCGACCCCGGCCGTCACCGCCGCCATGCCCACGACGGCCATGCGCCCAGGCGACAGCCCGCGCAGCGTCAGCGGGGACACGGCGCCAGCGCCGCACAGCACCGCGACGGTGGCGCCGTTCAGCAATCCGCTGTTGACGTTGAAGACGGTGCGCAGCAGCGACGGCCCGAGCGCGATGACGAAGCCGCACAGCGCCCAAATGGACAGGAGTAGGGGCAGTCCACGCGTGAAGCCGTCGCGCGCCGAACGGGCGACATGCACGCTAGGCACCATGGAACGAAGCAGGCCGGGCACCGGGCTTGCCGTTTCGGGGATCAGCAGGACAATTGCCGCACCCAGGCAGAACAGCCCCCCGAGCAACCCGAATGCCCAGACCTCCGCCTTGTCCGTCACCCCGAGCAGGGCTCCGGTGACGAAGGCGCCCATCGCCAGCCCTGCGAGCGGCGAGACGCTGGTGAGCAGGCTGCCGAGTGCCTTGCGGGCCGGCGGCGCCGCCTCAATCACCGCGGCCGACAGGGCGCCGTTGACCACACCCATGGACAGGCCCTGGACGATCCGGGCAGCGAGCAGTCCACCGATGCCGTCCGCCGTCAGGAACAGCGCCATGGACGCGAGCTGGATCGCCAGCGCCGCGACGATCACCGGCTTGCGTCCCAGGTGGTCGGACAGCGAGCCGGCCACGAGCAAGGTCACGAGAAGCACCAGGGAGTAGATGCTGAACGCGACCGTCAGCATGCCCGGGGAGAAGCCCCAACGCCCTTGGAACACTACGAACAAGGGCGAGGGCACGCTGGCCGACACGAAAAACAGGAACAGGATGGACGCGAGCAGCGGGAACGCGATCGAGGAACGGCGACGCGGTTCGAGAGAGAGGGTTTCCAGCAAACTGCTATCCGTGTTGTCGATGGTGATTCCGGGACCTCGAGCCCATTCAACATATTGCTCGGCACGTTGCGGTGTTGAAATCGAACCTTCTGCCTGTTGTTATAGAAATTATGGATACCAAGAATCTCGATCTCGGCCTGCTCGTCACCCTGGAAGCCCTGCTGGCGGAAGGAAACGTCACGCGTGCCGCCCGGCGCCTGAACCTGAGCCAGCCTGCCTTGTCGGCCCGGCTGACGCGGCTTCGCGACGCACTTGGCGATCCCCTCCTCATTCCGGCCCAGCGCGGGATGGTCCTGACCCAGCGCGCCGTCGAGCTTCAGCACCCGTTGCATGAGGCGCTGGAGAGTATCCGCAGGGTTGTGGCAGATGGAGCACCGTCCGACCCTGCAACCATGCAGGCCACCCTGGTGATCGCCGCGAGCGACTACGTGCAATATGCGCTGCTCACCCGCTTCTCGGTCGCGCTCAGGACCGAGGCGCCCATGGTCCGCATCGCCTGGCGAACCCTCGATGTGCTGGCGCTCTCCACGCAGTTGGAGCGCGGCGAGGTCGATTTGGCCTTGGCAACACCGGACCATGCACCGGCGGCCATGCGCCAGCGCCAGCTCTGTCACGAGGGTTACGCAGTGATCGCCCGGCAGGAACACCCGGCCGTGCAGGGCCGTCTCAGCCTGGACGTGTTCTGCGCTTTGGAGCATGTTGTCGTGTCTCCCCAGGGCGGCGGGTTCTCAGGACCTGCCGATGCGGCACTGGAGGCCGTCGGCCGCCGCCGCACCGTAGCCCTGTCCACGTCGGGGTTCCTGATCGTGCCGGAGATCATATCGCGGTCCGACATGATCGCTCTGATCCCACGGCGGTTCGCCGATGGCTGGTCGGATCGGGTGCAGGTGCTGGACCCGCCACTCACCATCCCTGGCTTTACCATCGCGAATGTCTGGCATGACCGGACCACCAACCATCCGGCGCAACGCTGGCTGCGTGAACGGCTGACGACGTTGGCCGCCGAAGGGTAACTGCCGTCTGGACTGCAAGTATTGCACACGGCGTTTCCCGAAACACCATCCATTTCGGGAAGGCCGGACCAACCTGTTCCGCCAGTGTGGAGCCGTTAGCGTATATTCGCGCCCGTTTTATGTGACGCCCCCATCATAGAAGCGCGCGCCACGACACTCGACGGGTTCCGCGCTCGCGCCCGTGCGCTGGTCTTCTATGACCAGTTCGGCTGGAAGAATGAGGAGATTTCGCACGGTCCGTTCCCGGGCGGGATGAACTTCGCCCTGGTGCGGGATCTGGTCGGGGCCGCTACAGCAAGCTGGTCCTGGGTAATCAGTGACCGACGGCAGCGTAGGAGCTCTGCTCCACACTGCCTGACGGTCATGCTCTGTCCCGTAAGCGTGAATCCAGCACCCGTCCTATGGCATACCCCCATAGTAGCGGATGGTGTGGATCGACAGGCCCGAGCGCCGGGCGAGTTCGCCGATCCTCATGGGCTGGCCGCCGTGCTGGTCACCTCCGACCGACCAGTTGCTCGACTATGGTCGAGGTCAAGCGCTTTCTTCACCCGGCCGGGCGCAAGCGGACCCGTTCGATCCTTTGGTCATCAAAGGCCGGCGGCATCATCGTTCGAGCTCGCTTGCACGTGGAGTCCAAATCCGCTCGTGCCTTCACTCTCCAGACCGGGAAACAGTTCCATTGAGGGGATGTGATAATCGCCGCCGTTCTGTTGGCGAAAGGGGATGGGCGCCGTTTCCGGGAGCTGCCGCATCCGCTCTCGCAGCCGAATCGCGGCCGCCGCAAACCCCGCCTCGTCGATCCGGTCGGCGCGATATTCCACATGGGCAGGCAGCACCTCGAAGCCCGGATAATAGAGGATGCCGTGATTGATCGGAAAGAGGATGTCGTCGATCGGTCCGTTAACGCCGCGCGGGCCATAATGCTCCGCCCAGCCGCCAGTCGTGACGATCACCATGGCGCGCCGTCCAGCCAGCACGCCTTCGCCGTACCGATCGCCCCATCGAAGCTCGCTGCGTTCGCCGACGCCATAGCCGAATCCGAAGGAAAAGACGCGGTCGACCCACCCCTTGAGGATGGCCGGCAGCGAAAACCACCACAGCGGAAAGACGAGGATCAGCACGTCGCACCAGAGCAGCCTCTGCTGCTCGCGCACGACGTCGGGCGTCAATGCACCGGTATCGAATGCGGCCCCCGACGCCGCCGGCACCTTCAGCCGTTTGTCCGCCGGCAGATTAGGGAAGTCGGCGCGGTCGACCTGCGCCTTGAAGCCTTCGGCGTACAAATCCGAGATTTCCACGTCATGGCCTTGCGCCCGCAACTCGGCGACGGCGACGTCACGTAGCGAGGCCGCGAGCGATTGCGGCTCGGGATGGGCGTGGACGATGAGTATCTTCAAGGCCGGTCTCCGACAGTAAGCGATGGCGACGCCCGCATGGCTTTACGCCTGCATCGATGTGGCGCGCTTTTCCGGGGCGCTCGCGCTGCGTCGCGTCGGTGCGGCGTAGCGAGGACAGGCAAGGAAAGGGCTGCCGCCGCGAGGAGCAGCGCCGCGACGCCATACAGTGCGATCTGGTACGAGCCCGTGCGGTCGTAGACCGCCGCCACCCATAACGGGCCCAGCCCGGTGCCGAGGACGAAGGCGCCATATTGCCAGCCGAAGAGGCGGCCATAGGCGCGCAGCCCGAAATAGGCGGCGGTCAGGAAGCCGATGAGGTCGACCTCTGCGCCAATCGCGAACCCGATCGCGACCGCCGCGACCGGGGCGGCGCCCACGCCGAAACAGGCGAGCGAGAGGCATCCCGTTGCCGACAAGCCAAGGCCGAAGGCAGCGACATAGATCGCTGGGAAGCGGTCGACGAGATAGCCGACCAGCAACCTGCCGCCTACCACCGACAGACCGGACAGACTGGCGATCGACGCCGCTTTTGCGCCGCTCACGCCGGCATCGGTCAGCAGCGGGACGAGATGCACGATGAGGCCCGAACACTCCAGCGCCAGTAGGAAGAAGGCCGCCATCAGCAGCCGGAAGGTGCGCGATCGTCTGGCGCCCGCGAACACCTGCACATCGGATGTGGCGGAAAGACAAATGTCCGGAACCTTGCCGGGGTGGAGCCTGACCGATCCGAGCACCAGGGGCGCGGCCACCCCCAGAACCGCCGCCAGCGCGACATAGCCGGCGCGCCAGCCGAAGAACACGATCAGCGCCGTCAGCAGGGGCGGCGCGGCGGCGGCGATGATGCCAGTGCCAGCCAGCGTCAGGCCGAGCGCCAGCCCACGCCCGCGCACGAACCAGTCGTTGACCGCGCGGGCAAAGGCGATTGGCGTCGACGGCGCGCAGGCGAGCGCTAGCGCCGCCTGGAGCAGGAGATAGACGACGAACGAGCGGAGCAGCAGCGAAAAGACCGTGAAGCCG
>CAXTVX010000133.1:0-5227 GCA_964247755.1 uncultured Acetobacteraceae bacterium
GACTGCAGCAGCTTCAAAAAGTCCTTGCCAACGGGGAGCCGTCCACACACGGCCAATGCTCACGCTTTCTGGTCATGACACCCGATCGGGACGCGCCATGGATATGTCGGTCTGATAACACTTCCGCGCCCTTAGCAAGAACCATAAGCGCCTGAGACCGGTGATGTAGCGCGTAGAAACGGCTTTGGAGTTCATGCGGTCGATGAGCGGCTCCTCCATGCCGGTGTCTTCGACGCTACAATGCGGCCAGCCCCCTGACCGCCGCCGCAAGGGAGGGTGCCTGAAGGTCCGGTGCTCGCATGGTGCTGGCGAATGGCCGGTCCGCCGTGACGTAGGCTCCGATGCAGCCCGCAGCCTTGGCGCCGTTTATGTCCCAGGGATGCACCGCAACCAGCGCCATCCGGTTCAGCCGCACCCGGCATCGCCGCGCCGCGTGCGCATACACTTCGGGACGAGGCTTGAACAACTTTATGTCCTCTACGGACACGACCCGTTCGACCAGCCGGTCCAGCCCCGCCTGTTGCAGCAGGAACCTGGTACTCGCTTCGCCGCCGTTGGTCAGCAGGATCGGGCGCATCCCGGCCTGCGCTGCCAGGCGCAGGGCTTCCCCGGCGTCCTGACGCGCGGGCAGGTACTTGAACTGCGCCAGCAGGGCCTGCCGTGCCGCGCGAGGCGGAGCGAGGCCCTGCTCGCCCAGCACCTGGTCCAGGGCCCCCTCCATCACCGTGACAGATGGTTTGAAGTCACCAGAGGCGGTCAGGGCCAGGGCGTCCCGCACCGCAGTGGCATACCAGCTCTCCAGACCGGCCGATGGCAAGCCTAGCGCCATCAGCGAGGGGCGCATCGGCTCCAGCGGGAACATCGTCCCGATGGCATCGAACGCGACAACCTTGGGCCGCTTGGGCCTGCTCCAGCCGAACACCGCTCATCTCCCGAACCGCTTCGCGCCTACAACGCATTCGGCGGACTTTCGTCGAACTGCTCGCCCACGGCGCTTGTCATGGCGTCAAAGATCAACGCCACGGAAAACGTTCCAGGCAGGCGCAGCGCCTCCAGCCGCTGGCGCCGGCGGCACCCAGCACGAGCCGCATACCCGTCCGGTTAGAAGCCGGGCCGTTGCCTCGCCGCTGGCACCAGTGACGGCGATCAGCTTGCCAGCGATGCCGACGCCGGTGCCGCGCTCACCAGGCCACCACGCCCTGGTCGTCAAAGAAGCCGCCGTTCGGCCCGTCGACAGGCAGGGTGGCCAGGTGCACGCCAATCGCCGCCCCCTGCTCCGTACTGCGGTGTCCCTGATGCTGGTTCAGGTCGGTGGCGACGTAGCCCGGGCAGCCCGCGTTGACCTTGAAGCCGATCGGGCCGAGCTCCTTGGCGAAGGCAACCGTGACGGCGTTCAGCGCCGACTTGGAGCTGTTGTAGCCAAGAAGGTTCACCTGAGCCATCGGCGCCTCGAAGTCCGACGCCCAGGCGAGCGACCCCAGGCTGCTGCTGATCATCACGATGCGCGGGGACGGGGACGCCCTGAGGAGCGGCAGGAAGGCGTGGGTGGTCCGGATGGCTCCGAACACGTTGACCTCGTAGACCGCCCGGACGTTCGCGATGGTGTCCTCGCTTGGCGGCCTCCAGCCTGTCGAGATGCCGGCGTTGTTCACCAGGGCGTCCAGCCGGCCGGTTTCCCTTGCCAGGGCGTCGGCGGCCGCCGCCACGCTGACGTCATCGCTCACGTCGATCCGGAGCGCTTGGGCCTCCAGGCCCTCGCCCCTCAGCTCGGCCACGGCCGCCGTGCCGCGGTCGGGGTCGCGACTGCCTATCCAGATCCGGTAGCCAAGCCGCCCCAGCCCTCGGGCGATCTCCAGCCCGATGCCCTTGTTCGCGCCTGTGACCAGCGCCGTCGGTCTTTCCGCCATGTGGAGCCTCCGTGTTGCGTCCAAGGTGGCGCACGCTGGTCTGCGGCGGATGTCGTTTCGCCTCTTCGGCTTGCCTGATCCTCTCAAGATGCCTCGGCCGATCGATGCGGACCGCTTGTCAGACCGTGCGCCGCGCCTGATCCTGGGGCGATGCGAGACACGCTGAACCAGATCCGAGACATCGTTGACCGGCATGCAGCCCGCCCGTGCCAGCCGAACGCCCTGCCTCGCGTCGCGCTCTACAAGGACGAAGCCGCGCCCAAGCCGGTCTCGGGGGTCTACCTGCCGGTGATGGCGATGATCCTCCGCGGGGCGAAGGAGATCGCCCTCGGAGACCGGCGCCTGCGCTATGACCCGGCCAGCTACTTCATCGCCACGGTCGAGCTGCCGGCCTCCGGCTGCGTACGGCTGAACCAGCCCGACGAGTCCTATCTCGCCGTCAGCCTGGACCTGGACGGCGACCGCCTGGCGCCGCTGCTGCCAGAGGCGGCCGACCTGCCGCAAGCGGGCGAAGCGGCCTTTGCCGTCAACCTGGTCACGCCCGAGCTGCTGGATGCCTGGCTGCGCCTGCTCCGCCTCCTCGACACGCCGCAAGATATCGCCGTCCTCGCCCCGCTCTGCGAGCAGGAGATCCTTTATCGCCTGCTGCAAGGTCCCCAGGGCGCCATGCTGCGCCAGATCACCCGGGCCGACAGCCGCCTGTCACGGATACGCCGCGCCATCGCCTTGATCCGCGCCCGCTATGATCAGCCCATACACGTCGAGGCGCTGGCGGAACACGCCGGCATGAGCCCGGCCTCGCTGCATCGCCACTTCAAGTCTGCGACCGCCATGAGCCCGCTGCAGTACCAGAAGGCCTTGCGCCTGCAAGAGGCCCGCCGCCTGATCGCCTCAGGCCGCGAGGTCGCCGCCGCCGCATACGCTGTCGGCTACGAGAGCGCCTCCCAGTTCAGCCGCGAGTACACGCGCACGTTCAGTGCCCCGCCCTCGCGTGACGTGGGACGGCTCGCACCTGCTCGGCCCAACGCTCGCCGGGCGGAAGCTGCGTAGACCCCCAGCCAGGCGGCTCGCATCGCCTGGCGCCCAGGCCCCACTTCGGCGCGAGGCGCCGACTGCAAACGAGGGACACCTGCGTCGCCTGTTCTACCCGGCGCCGAAGGCTGGCGCCTCACACGCTCCGATGCACGTCCGTTATCGTGCTCCGACCGCTCCGAAGCAGACGGCCCGCTTTCGGCCATTTCGAGGTTTGCAACTGGCGCGGGGCGCGCATCTTTCGGCGCCCCGGCCAACCTTCCTCGTCTCCGAAGTTCGCCGAGACCCGCCGATCCTGTCATGGTGGCTGCCGCCCCGTTCCCGGTGGCTCACCGGAGCGTCATCATGCCCCTGCTCGCGATCGGCGACCGCGTCACCGCCCTCGACGGCTCGCATCCCGGCATTCTCGTCGATATCGACGGCGATACCGGCTACGTGCAGCAGCCGAACGGTGTCGAGGTCGAGTATCCGCTTGCCCGATTGAAGCCGTGGGAGGCACCAAAACCCGCCGAGCAGCGCACCCTGTCCGGCCCGCTCCGCGATCGCGCGCTGCGTCCGGACGAGCAGGCGCTGCTCGCGTCCGTGCCGTTCGAGCTCGTGGGGGTGATCGCTCGCAGCTACGAGTGCAGCGGCGGGTCGGACGACGTTCGCGCGCCCTTTGAAACGCTGCCGCCTTCGAAACGGCTCGACGCGATCCGCATCCACCTGCCGACGCTGCCGCCCCGCCTCATCGCGCCGCACATGAAGCTGGTGCTCGCCTTCCGCGACCTCGCGAAGACCCGCCGCTGACGCGATCCGACCCGCGTTGTTGACACCGGTCCGCCGGTGATCCGAGATCGGCGGTGTCTTGGGACGCCTGGTCTCTACCGGCCCGGTTTCAGCGCCAGCAGCTGGACCGGCCCCGACACGTCTGCGTCGGCCTTGTTCCGCTCCAGAGCGGACGGTCCGCTTCCGGCCAGGTGTGTTGGCCAGTTGTGCGAGCGGCCTGGTCTGGACCGGGCTACGAGCTAGACGACAGCTTGGTGAGGGGCTCATCCGCACCGATGACGCCATCCGGTGAGATCTGCCTGGCATCCCGAAGGCCGACATGCTGGGTGAATACCTCGATGCCCGGCTCGAGCCGGCCCTGGCGCAGCGCCTCGATCACCGCCCGGTAGACCAGGTGGCTTGGGTAGAGCGGGTCCGGAACCTCGTCAAACCAACGCAGGCTCCCGGCCTGAGGCGTGTCACCCTCTGTAATGACGGACTGACCCAGCGCTCCCTGCAATACCGCCAGATAGCAGAGCGAGACCGAGTGGCCACGATCATCGAATATCTGGATGAGCGCGACTGGCCGCTCGGCGACGATCAGGTCGCAGCCGAACTCCTCTGCGGCACAGGCCCGGATCCGATGGGCGATTTCCTCGCGGTGCCGGATGATGCTGCCGGGTGTGTGCCAGCCGGTACCAAAAGCGTCTTCCCGCCAGGCGAGAAGTACGCGCTTCTCCTCGTCCTGGACCAGCAGGTCGACGTTCGACGTCGCGACGATCTCGGTTGCAAACCGGAACAGCGCAGGCGGCAGTTCAGCACCGGGCCCGCTGACTTTGACCAGGATGGCCTCCAGCGCCACGAGCTCCTCGTCCGATAGTCGCTGATGTTGTGCGCGCGTCATTTCCGGTCTTCTTCTGAGCTCGCCTGCTGCTAGAACCAGACGCGAGCCCGTCTGTTCCAACCGGCAGGACCGAGACGGTCAGCGCCAAGCGCACCCTGAAGATGGACTTCTGCACATGCGGCTGCCCCAGGGTCAGAGGTTCAGGTGCTTGTAGCCTTTTCGGAGACGACGCTCTTCCACCTGCCTCGGTACGAGGCGCATAGGCCCCATTCGGCCTCATCCTCACACCGCCAACTGAACATGTGAGGAGGGAAGCAACCGGCCGATGCGCACGTTCTGGTTCTGGCTGACGACAGCGGTGGCGCTTGCGGCGTCACTTGGCGCGGGCGCGACCATCCTGGTCGTCATGCTGCGCATCGTGAGCGGGCGGTAGCTGCCCCCCTCCTCAACCCGAACCCGGCGTGGTCACGGCACACGAAGCAGCGGTGAAGGTGATCGCCGACTGGACCGATGTCATCAAGCGCGGAGGCCGGGCATCGCGCTGCCTCAGCCGAATGGGTTGGCTATGCTCTTGGGCGCTGCAGCCACCGGCAGCAGCTCATGCGGCCTCAAGCCCCTCGACGCTCTCCTTGCAACCACTCCCGCAGCTTGGACCACCGCCTGCGGGCGTTGCCGTTCCTGACCGCCATGGCCAGCG
>CAXTVX010000134.1:0-5223 GCA_964247755.1 uncultured Acetobacteraceae bacterium
TGTCGATCGTGGTGCTGGTGGCGGTGCTGTCCTGCCTGAACTCGTCGCTCTACGTGACCTCGCGCGTGCTGTTCGAGATGGCGGCGCATCGCGACGCGCCCGCCTGGCTGGTGCGGACCGGGCGGTCCCGCGTGCCGCGACGCGCCATCGGGGCCGGCACCGCGGTGGCGCTCGCGGTCACGATCGCCTCCACGATCTCGCCCGACCGGGTGTTCGCGTTCCTGCTCAACGCGTCCGGCGCGCTGATCCTGTTCGTCTACCTGCTGATCGTGCTTGCGCAGATCCGGCTGCGCGGCGCCATGCGCCGTGCCGGCACCACGCCCTCCTTCGCGATGTGGCTGTTCCCGGGCCTGTCCTGGGCGACCGCCGCGGTGATCGTCGCGGTGCTGGCGGCGATGGCCGCGGTGCCCGCCACCCGGCCGCAGATCGTGCTTGGAACCCTGACCGTGCTGGTCACGCTCGCCTTCTACCAGCTTCCCGGACGGAGACCGACACGATGACCGACACCCCCGCGCACGACTGGCTGCGGCCGCGCCTGCAACAGCTGGTGGCGGAGGCCGAATCGGCCGGGATCGAGCGCAGCATCGCGGTCGCGGTGCTCACCGACATCATCACCGGCGACGGCTTCGATGCCGGCCATCTGGCGGCCGACGTGGACGCCTGAACCCGGAGCCCCAGCCATGGCCCTCCAACGCCTCGCCGATGGCCTCCACCTCCTGCCGCTCGGCGCCGTGAACACCTACCTGCTCGACACGCCATCCGGCCTGGCCCTGATCGACGCCGGCTTCCCGGACAAGGCCGAGCTCGTCCTGCAGGCGCTCCGGGAGCTTGGGAAGGCGCCACAGGACCTGCGCCACATCGTGCTGACCCACGCGCATCCCGACCACATCGGCAGCCTGGCCGCCCTCGCAAGGTCGACCGGAGCCGCCACCTGGATGCACGCGCTGGACGTCCCCATCGCCGAACGCGGCACCGGGTTTCGGCCCATGCGGCCCGCACCCGGGCCCCTGCGCGGCGTGCTGTTCCGCCTCTTCGTGCGGCCGGGCCAGGACGTCGAGCCGGCCACCATCGACCACGCGATGCAGGACGGCGACCTGCTGCCGGTCGCCGGCGGCCTGCGCGTCTGCCACGTCCCCGGCCACTGCCTCGGCCAGGTGGCGCTTCTCTGGCCCGAACGGGGCGTATTGTTCGCAGGCGACGCCGTCGCCAACCTCATCGGGATCGGCGATCCGCTCGGCTTCGAGGATCAGGCGGAAGGAAGGCGGTCCCAGGCCAGGCTCGCCGCCCTCGACTTCCGGATCGCCTGCTTCGGACACGGCAAGCCGATCCTGCGGGACGCCGACGACCGCTTCCGCCAGCGGTTCGGATGACGGAATCCGGCACCAGTCTACACGCTCACGCCCCCCGCTATCGGCCGCTCATCCCTGAGGCCCGGCATGCAGCGCACGGCGCAGCGCGGCACGGGACCGGTTGCGCGCCACCATCGCGGCGCGCGCGTTCGGCACCCGGTCGAACGCGTGGTAGGCGCCCGGAAACACGTGCAGCTCGCACGGCACTCCGGCCCGGATCAGCCGACGCGCGTACTCCATGTCCTCCTCGAGGAACAGGTCGAGCGCGCCCACCGAGATGAAGGCGGGTGGCAGGCCGGACAGGTCCTCCGCCCGGGCCGGCGCGGCATAGGGCGAGACCCCCAAGCCGCCGGGTTCCCGGCCCAGCAGCGCGGTCCAGCCGAACCGGTTCTGCTGCGGGGTCCAGACGAACTCGCCGGCGACCGGGCTGGGATCGGCGGCGACCACGGTGCGGTCGTCCAGCATCGGGTAGACCAGGTGCTGGAACACCAGCCGCACCTCGCCACGGTCGCGCGCCAGCAGCGCCAGGCCGGCGGCCAGCCCGCCGCCGGCACTCTCCCCGCCGACCGCGATCCGGCTCCGGTCCACCCCGAGCGAGTCCGCCTCGTCGTGCAGCCAGCGCAGCGCCGCGTACGCATCCTCGACCGGCCCGGGATGCGGTGACTCCGGCGCCAGCCGGTAGTCCACCGAGGCGATCACGCAGCCGAGCTCTGCGGCCAGGGCCAGGTGCTCGGCATCGCGGTCACCGGCGGCACCGTGCACGTAGCCGCCGCCATGCAGATGGAGCAGCGCCGGAAGCCGCGTGTCGGCAGCGCCGACCGGGGTGAACACCCGCACCGACGCCTGCGCCACCGGATGCACCGCCAGGCTGCCCAGCGCCGGATCCGGCCGCGGCGCCCCCGCGGCCAGGGCCGCGCGCCGGCGGCGGACCTCCAGCAGCGTGTCGGCGGTCAGGACATCGGCCGGCAGATCGTCCAGCCCGGCCACCAGCTCCGGATCGACCAGGGAACGCGTCATCGTCTCCTCCATCGCATCCCGGCGGTCAGCTGCCGCTGGTGCGGTAGGTGGTCGGCAGCTCGCGCGGCCACAGCCAGGCGGCGCCGCGCACCCCGGAGCTGTCGCCATGCAGGTTCTGCCGGATCGGCGTGGTGCAATGCGGGCTGACCACGTGCCGCTGCAGCAGCGGCGGCACCTGCGAGTACAGGTGCCTCATGTTGGACAGGCCGCCGCCCAGCACGATGACATGCGGGTCGATGATGTTGATGATCTGCGCCAGGCCGCGCGCCAGGCGCTCGACGTGCCGGTCGAGGGCCGCGATCGCCACCGGGTCGCCGGCCTCGGCGCGCGCCGGGATCGCGCTCGCGTCGCGATGGCCGGGCCCGTCGCAATCCTCGGCCAGCGACGGCCCGGCCAGGTAGCGCTCAGCGCAGCCGGTGTTGCCGCAGAAGCAGGGGATGCCCGGCGTCTCGTCGGGCTTCGGCCAGGGCAGCGGCGTGTGCCCCCACTCGCCGGCGATGCTGTGACGGCCGACCAGCACGCGCTCGTTCACCACGATGCCGCCGCCGACTCCGGTGCCGACGATCACCCCGAACACGATGGACTGTCCGGCGCCGGCGCCATCGACCGCTTCCGACAGGGCGAAGCAGTTGGCGTCGTTCTCCACCTTCACCTCGCGGCCGAGCGAGATGCTGAGGTCGCGCGCGAAGGGCTGCCCGTTCAGCCAGGTCGAGTTGGCGTTCTTGACCAGCCCGGTATCGGGGCTGACCGCACCCGGGATGCCGACGCCCACGCTGGCGGACCCCTTCAGCTCGGTTTCCACCCCTTCCACCAGGTCCCTGATCGACCGGATCGCGGCGCCGTAGTCCTGCGGGTTCGCCACCCGGCGGCGCAGGGTCTCGCTGCCGTCGTTGGCGATGGCGATGATCTCGATCTTGGTCCCGCCGAAATCGATCCCGACCCGGAAATCAGCCATACACCGCCTCGCACCCTCGCGTCCTGGCCGGTATGATGACGCCATGGCCGACCCCCCGCAATCGACCTCCCCGCACGCGGAGCCGGCGCGGCCGCCGTCTGCGGAAACCCTGCTGGACGTGAAGGGCCTGAGCTGCCCGCTTCCGGTCCTGCGTGCCAACCGGGCACTGCGCTCGATGCCCGAAGGGGCGCGGCTGCGTGTGCTGGCCACCGACCGGGCGGCGGTGCAGGACTTCCACGCCTTCTGCCGCGAAACCGGGCACGCCCTGGTCGCCTTCGGCGAGGAGGCCGGGGTGCTGAGCTTCGTGATCCGCCGCCGGCCCGATCCGGCCGGCTGAACCGACACCGGGCACCTGTCCGGCGGCCGGGGACGTCCGGGGCTTCCCGGGACCGGGAGTTGGCGTTAATCCGTGCCCGGACCAAGATCGTTCCCCACCGTCGCCGGAGTTCCGATGTCCGAATCCTTGTCGTCGCTCTCGTTCGAGGATGCGCTGGGCGAGCTGGAGCGGATCGTGCGCGGCCTCGAAGGCGGCCAGCAGAAGCTCGAGGACGCGATCGCCTGCTACGAGCGCGGCGCCGCGCTGCGCCGCCATTGCGAGGCCAAGCTGAACGAGGCGGAGGCCCGGGTGCAGGCGATCGTCGAGCGCGCGGACGGCACGCTTGCGACGCAGAAGCTCGACTGAGGCCGGTCGCGCCATGACCGAGACCACCGCCGCCGGCATCCCGTCGGGTTCCGTGCTGCCCGCCACGATCGACCCGCTCTCCGCCAACGAGACCGCGTCCGGCATCCCGTCCGGCTCCGCCCACGCGCCGCACCTGTCCGCGCCGCCGGCGCAGGCCCGGCCGGGACACGGCACCGCGGATGCCCCGGGCGCGCTCGCCCGCCGCGCCGCCGCCATCGAGGCGACGCTGGACCGGCTGATGCCGCCTGCCTCCGGCGCCGAGGCCCGGCTGGTCGAGGCGATGCGCTACGCCGTGCTCGGCGGCGGCAAGCGCCTGCGCGGGTTCCTGGTCACCGAGGTGGCGGACCTGTTCGGCGTCGAGCGCGCCCGATCCTTGCGCGTCGCAGCCTCGGTGGAGATGCTGCACGCTTATTCCCTGGTGCATGACGACCTGCCGGCGATGGACGACGACGACCTGCGTCGCGGCCAGCCCTCCGCCCACATCCGCTTCGACGAGGCGACCGCGATCCTGGCCGGCGACGCCCTGCAGACCCTGGCCTTCGCGCTGCTGGCCGATCCCCTGACCCATCCCGAGCCGCAGCCGCGGATCGCGCTGGTGGCGGCCCTCGCCGATGCCGCCGGGGCGCCCGGCATGGTCGGCGGCCAGATGATCGACATGGAGGGCGAAGGCCGGTCGCTCAGCCTCCCCGAGGTCGAGCGCCTGCATGCGCTCAAGACCGGCCGGCTGATCCGCTACAGCGCCGAGGCCGGGGCGATCCTGGGCCAGGCGCCGCCGCCGGTGCGGGAGCGGATCGCCGCCTATGGCCGCGACCTGGGGGCGGCGTTCCAGGTCGCCGACGACGTGCTGGACGCCACGGGGACCGCCGAGCAGCTGGGCAAGACCGCCGGCAAGGACGCCGAGGCCGGCAAGTCCACCTTCGTGGCGCTGCTCGGCATCGAGGGCGCGCAGGCGGAAGCGGACCGCCTGGCCCGGGCGGCGTCGGCAGCGCTGGACGGCTTCGGCTCGGAAGCGGACGGGCTGCGCGCGCTCGCCCGCTACGTGGTCGAGCGTCGGAACTGAGGCGGGAGCGGCACCATGACCGGCAAGTACCCTCTTCTTGACCGCGTATCTGCCCCATCCGACCTACGCAACCTGTCTGCCGACCAGCTACGGCAGGTGGCGGACGAGTTGCGTGCGGAGACGCTGGACGCGGTATCGGTGACGGGCGGGCACCTGGGGG
>CAXTVX010000135.1:0-5185 GCA_964247755.1 uncultured Acetobacteraceae bacterium
CAGATGCTGCAGGCGATGCAGGCCGGCGCGATCGACTTCGGCATCACCGGCGACGCCCCGCCGATCTTCGCCCAGGCAGCGAGCAACCGGGTGGTCTATGTCGGCCACGAGCCGGTCGCCCCGTTCGGCGAGGCGATCATCGTGCCGGCGTCGAGCCCGATCCGCACCGTGGCCGACCTGAAGGGCAGGACGGTCGGGCTGAACCGCGCCTCCAACGTGCACTGGCTGCTTCTCGCAGCGCTGTCCAAGGCCGGCCTGGGCATGGCCGACATCCAGCCGGTGTTCCTGGTGCCGGGCTCGGCGCGGCCCGCCTTCGACAGCGGCCGGATCGACGCCTGGGCGATCTGGGATCCCTACCTGTCCGCCGCGGAAGCCGGCAGCGCCACGCGGGTGCTGGCGCAGGCGGACGGGCTGGTCGGCAACCGGCAGTTCTTCCTGGCCGAGCGCGGCTTCACCGACCGCGCCCCGGACCTGGTGCGGCTGGTGCTGGCGCAGATCGCGCGCTCCGACGCCTGGGCGCAGGCACACCATCCCGAGGTCAGCCAGTACCTCGCCGACGACACCGGCCTGGCCGTGCCGGTGGTGCGGCGGGCGGTGGACCGGCTCACCTTCGGCGTCTCGCCGATGACCCCCGACGTGGTGGCGGAGCAGCAGAAGATCGCCGACGCCTTTCTCGCCCAGCACCTGCTGCCGTCCCGCCTCACCGTGCGGGATGCGGTGTGGGCGCCGCCTGCATGAGGGAGGCATCGGGTGCCGCGCGGGCGGGAGCCAGGGCGGTGGCGATCCGCGCCGTCGCTGCCGCGCGCAGGCGCTCCGCATCCGCCCGGGACAGCGTCTCCTCCCGGGACACCAAACAGAACCGCATCACTCCGCGGTCGCGCAGCGAGAAGATCGCCGTGCTGCCGCGCCAGGGCATCGAGGACAGGAACGCCAGCACCGAATCCGCCGGCGTGTCCGGGCGCCGCGGCAGCGTCGCCTCGCCGAGATGGGAGAACATCAGGTCGTTGCGTGCTCGGCCGTGCAGCTGCAGCGTGACGAACCAGTCCGACAGCCCGTGCAGCCGTTCCGCGCCCAGCAGGGTGCGCTCCGGGTCCAGCCGCGCACGCGCCACGGTCAGGTCCCGGCGCAGGGCGCGCGCCTGGCCCCAGAAATCGTCGTCCAGGCCGCGCTCCACCGACAGCCGCACCGTTTCCGGATAGCCGAACAGCGTGTCCGTCCCGAGGCCCGGCACCTGTGCCCGCACGTCGACCGGGCAGAGCAGCCGATTGCGCGCCCGCTTCGGCCTGACCGTGCGCGTGGCACGCAGGAATGCCGTCGCCAGCGCGGCATAGGGCGTCACCGCCTCCTCCCGGCATCGCGCCGACAGCCGCTCGCACAGCGGCTCCCCGATCTCCCAGCGCAGCACGTAGCCCGGCGTCGACACCCGCCTGCCGCGCAGGTGGCGCAGCATCCGGCGCACGTCGCCGGCGCCGCGCAACAGCCAGCCGATCGCACCCGCCTGCGACACCATGCCGAGCCGCCGCGCCACCGCACCCGGCAGCTGCGGGAACAGGTCCTGGATGCAGCCGATCGGCGGCCGCTCCGGCCGGGGCGGCCGGACGCCGTGCAGCCCACCCAGCAGCTCGCGCGCCAGCAGCAGCATCGACCGTCCGTCGCAGATGCAGTGATCGGCGACCAGCAGCAGCTCGTTCGCCTCCGGGCTGCGGAGCCAGACCGCGCGCAGCAGCGGCCCGCGCAGTCGGTCGAACGGCTGCTCCAGCTCCTCCCGCACCGCCGCGAACCAGTCTTCCGAAGTGGAACGCTCCACGATCCGCAGCCCGACCGGCGGCGCGCCGCTGTCGAAATGCGGCCGGCGCCCGTGCTGCACCACGCCCACGCCCAGCATGGGGTGGTCGGCCTGCAGGGCGTCGAGCGAGGCTCGCATCGCCGTCCCGTCGACCGGACCGCCGATGCCGAGCGCCAGGATCACGTTCCAGGGCAGCCGCCCGCCGACCAGCAGGAAGCGCTCGAAGAAGAACAGGCCACGCTTCATCCCGTCCACCATCGGACAGCGCGGGACCCTGCGCCAGCGTCTGGCGCCGGCGACGCAGCCGGTTATCCTGGAGTTGAACAGGAAGGGCACCGGCAGCATGACGAACGCGTCGACCAGGACATCGGCCTCCGGACGCTCCCTAGGCAGGCGGGCGCTGCTGCCGCTGTGCCTCGCGATGGGGCTGCACGGCACGGCGCTGGCACAGCGTCCGGGACCGGCGCTGCAGGCGGCGATCGCCGGCCCGGCGCGCGACCCGGCCTTCGTCGCCCGCGACACCGCCCGCCATCCGGGACCGGAACTCGCCTTCTTCAATGTCCGGCCGGACCAGAGCGTGGTCGAGATCTGGCCGTTCGGCGGCTACTGGACCGAGATCCTCGCACCCTACCTGCACGACCACGGCACCTACACCGCCGCCCTGGAAGGACCGATGAAGCCGGACTCGCCGTTCGCGCGCCGGCTGGCGGCGCATCCGGAGCTGTACGGCCGGGTCCGGATCACCGAGGCCACCGGCAGCACCGACATCGCACCCGCCGGCAGCGTCGACCGCGTGCTGACGTTCCGCAACCTGCACAACTGGATGAAGCACGGCAACGCTGCGCAAATGCTGGCCTCGTTCTATCGGGCGCTGAAGCCGGGCGGCCTCCTGGGACTCGAGGAGCATCGCGGCAACCGCCACGTCGCACAGGATCCGCAGGCCAAGGACGGCTACGTCAACCAGGACGCGGTGATCGCCCTGGCGCAGGCCGCCGGCTTCACCCTGGTCGGGAGCTCGGAGGTCAACGCCAACCCCAAGGACACCGCGCAATGGCCGGCCGGGGTTTGGACCCTGCCGCCCACCTTCGCGCTGGGGCCTAAGGACCATGACCGCTACGCCGCGATCGGCGAGGGCGACAACATGGTGCTGACGTTCCGCAAGCTGTGAACGACGTTCACGGATCCTGACGGCCGGAGCATCCGCCGGCTGCTCAGGGCGGCGCGCCAGCTTCCCGCAACGCCGCATCCGGGACGCCGCGCGACGCCAGCGCGACCCGCGCCGCGACCCGGACGATGATCGGCGTGCCGACCAGAGTCGGGACGATGAACGCGACCGATCGGGGCAGAAAGGTCAGGGTGACCACGGCGAAGGCGGTCACGGTGGCGATATAGGCGCCGCCCATGTCGACCAGGTGGCGCAGCAGCCAGCCACCGGGCGGGATCCGGCCTGACAGCAGCCGAATCTCGCGCGCGGCGAGGGCGCTGCCGCCGGCGCCGAAGAACAGCGCCACCACGTCGCCCTCCCGGAGCCCGGCCAGCAGCAGCGCCGCGCTGAACAGCAGCGTCAGCGCCGACAAGAGCCAATCGAACCAGCGCGCGCCGAGGCGCTGGTGCAGCCGCTTCTGGCCCAGCGCACGCCAGCCGTTGAACACCAGGAAGAAACTGAACACCGCGATCACCAGCAGCAGCCGGTTGGCGGTCGCCAGCGCCAGGCACAGGGCCGACAGGGCGGTGCAGCCCATCGCCAGCGCGTAGATGCGGCCGGCGGACCGGTGCAGCGTGCGGCCCTTCGGCGCCAGCATGGCGACCGGTCCGGCAAGAAGGGCTGCCGATCCACAGGTCACGTGAACGATCAGCATCGCTGCGAAGGACAGGGTCATCCGGCGCTCCCTGGTCTAGACAGTGACTAGATCAAGCGGAGCCTTCCTGGTCAACGAGAATCTTTACACTGTCAGGTGACGGTTCAGCATCCGCCGAAGCCGCATCGAGCGAGTGCGTCCCGCATGTGCGCCGGCGGCGGCGCGGTCGCCGACACCTGCGGGTCCAGCGGCAACGACAGGGAGCGTGCCAGGAGGTGCAGCCGCGTGCCCCCGGTCCCATAGACCGGGTCGCCCAGGATCGGGCAGCCGAGCAGGGCGCAGTGCGCCC
Source organism: uncultured Acetobacteraceae bacterium (assembly GCA_964247755.1). Lineage (GTDB taxonomy): Bacteria > Pseudomonadota > Alphaproteobacteria > Acetobacterales > Acetobacteraceae > Lichenicola. The sequence goes on from CAXTVX010000135.1 coordinate 3,935, forward strand.
GCGCCTGGTGGGTGCGGCCGGTGAGCAGGCGCAGCTCGAGCCAGGCGAGGCCGGGCGCCCGGCCGAGCACGGTCCAGGCGGTGCGCGCCGGCTGTCCGTCCGGATCGGGCCGCATGTGCCAGCCGGCCGGGGTGCTGTGCCGGGCGAGTGCGCAGTCCACCAAGCCGCTCGACGCCGCCGGGCCGCCGGCCACCACCGCCCAGTAGGTCTTGTCCACCCGGCCTTCGGCGAAACAGCCTTGCGCCTGCACCAGGGCGGTCTTGCGCAGCGCCACCAGCAGGCAGCCGGCGGTGTCGGCGTCCAGCCGGTGCGCGAGCCAGGGTCCGTCCCGTCGCCGGCTCAGGGCGGGGAAGCAGTCCTCGACCGACGCGCCGCCGCGCGGCCCGGCATGCACCGGCAGCCCGGCCGGCTTGTCCAGCACGACGAAGCGCCGGTCCTCGAACAGGAGGACCGGCGGGATCAGGCCGCGGCCCTGCGGTCGAGGTCCGGCAGCAGCGCGGTCAGGATGCCGAGGGCGGGCAGGAACGCGCAGACGCCATAGACGACGTCGATGCCGCGCGCGTCCGCCAGCAGGCCGAGCACCGCGGCACCCAGCCCGCCCATGCCGAAGGCCAGTCCGAAGAACAGCCCGGCCACCATGCCGACCCGCCCGGGCAGCAGCTCCGTGGCATAGACCAGGATGGCGGAGAACGCCGACGACAGCACCAGCCCGATCACCACGCTCAGCGCGATCGTCCAGCCCAGGCCCACATGCGGCAGGGCGAGGCTGAACGGCAGCACGCCCAGGATCGACGCCCAGATCACCCGCTTGCGCCCGATCCGGTCGCCGACCGGTCCGCCGATGAAGGTGCCGGCCGCGACTGCGCCCAGGAACACGAACAGGTCGGTCTGCGCGGCCGCGGTGGACAGGCCGAAATGGTGGATCAGGTAGAAGATGTAGTAGCTGGTGAAGCTGGCGAGGTAGAAGTACTTGGAGAACACCAGCGCGATCAGCACCGCGAGCGCGCCGGCGACCCGGCCGCGGCTGAGCGCCGGCCCGCCGCCGCGACGGGCGCGTGGTGCGGCGGCCGGCTGGGCGGCATACCAGCGGCCGACATGCGCCTGCAGGGCGGAGCCGAGCAGCGCCAGCAGGCAGAACCAGCCGAGGCTCGCCTGTCCCAGCGGCAGCACGATGAAGGCGGCGAGCAGCGGCCCGAACGAGGTGCCGAGGTTGCCGCCGACCTGGAACAGCGACTGCGCGAAGCCGTGCCG
>CAXTVX010000136.1:0-5156 GCA_964247755.1 uncultured Acetobacteraceae bacterium
CACCCTCATCCGGCGCTGGCCATGACCGGAAACCACGTTCTCAAACACGCTCTTAGAAGTGACAGCGTTTCAATCCTTTTACGAAACTCTATTTGCTTCTCTAGTGACGGGACAAGCACTTCAATTGCCTTGAGATCGTCAGCCTTGATTGTCGCGATAGTCGTAGTAGTGCTTGCTCCAACCAATTTAGACCTAAACTGCGCGGTTTGTGTCAGATGCCACATGAAGACAGGATCTACCATCGTTCTATCTGGCGACAAGCGCATCAAATTGGCGGTTATATTAGCGCCAGCCAGTGAGTCTGGCACCAATCCTACCTTGCCTATTGTTCCTCGCACAGAAATTACTAAATCACCAGCATCAAGTCTAGTTTTAGGAAAACGAGCGGCGGTGCTCTGCGAGATGAAGCGGACGCGCGCGGGCGAAGAGTCGATGTCACCATCTTCCCTGATCAACTCGCCTCGCACTTCCATTACACCATTAAGTTCATATTGAATGTCATAGTATGTTGGATATCGATAGACTATTTTCATTAGGCAGCCTAGAGGTTTCCTTTGGCCCCTGCGTTGGTCTAAATTGACCTCATCAAACATGTCATTAAAGATCGCCTGAGACATTTCTCGAAGTTGCACTAATGCTTTTCTGCGTTTTGTTCTCAGCGCGTCGGCTTCGTCAAGAACGGAGGCGATGCGGCGCTGCTCATCGGGCGACGGCAGTGGAACTTGATGATTGCGAAGGATACTCAAGTTGATATTCGCTTGAGCAACACCTCTTGATTGTGATGCAAGTATTGAAGTAGAATATTGCAGGTAATGCCTCAGATAATCGACACGCAATTTTGCTTCATCGCGTACTCTTATTCCCGCAACGGCTTGATTAGTGGCTGCATCAACAGCAAGGACCGCAGTTCTCCCGATAGTCGCGAATATTGATAAAAGAACTGTTCCTCTCGGAAACACTTTTGCGGAGCATGATGCAAGCCCAGAAGGTGTGATCGTTTCCTCTGTGACTCTTATTACGCCTTGAAGCATGTCTCCTATCTTGACCCACGGAATAGAGCCTCCAAAAAACTCTGGGCGACCGCGAGAGGGTGTTCCTCCGCCATCTACATCACACAATTCTAAAAGCGGATGGCTGAGAAACTTAATCATGAAATCAATTCTCTAATACGATCCAACCCAGCATTGATTTCTACCTCCAGCCGCTCTACATCCTCGATTATTTGTAGTGGAGAACGGTAAATCACTTCTTCACCGACCACTTCCTTATAACGGTTGAGCGAAAGATCCCAATTAGCTAATGCGATAGATGCCCTTGGCACAAGAAAGTTTTGGGATGGCTGCGTTCCACCATCTTCTTTATGAAGTCGAAGCTTCCAGCAGCGCAATATATCGGGTAAATTGTTCCGCTTGTGTTCATCTGCATTCAACATCACCGCTGGAACCACACCTATTTTCGTCTCGGCTATCAACGGCGCCCTCTTATCGTCGAGACTGAAACCATCGGCCTGCATGTCGTAAAACCACACTTGGTCTGTCCCGCCGCTATCGGTGCGGGTGAACAACAGGATGGCGCAGGACACACCGGCATACGGCCGGAACACGCCCGACGGCAGGCTGACGACTCCCTCCAGCTTGTGGTCCTCGACCAGGATGCGGCGCAGTTCCTTGTGCGCCTTGGAGGAGCCGAACAGCACGCCGTCTGGGACGATGATGGCGGCGCGGCCGCCGGGCTTGAGCAGGCGGAGCGTGAGGGCCAGGAACAGCAGCTCGGTCTTGCGGGTCTTGACGATGGCGGTGAGGTCCTTGGCCACCGTGTCGGCGTCGAGGCTGCCTGCGAAAGGGGGGTTGGCGAGGACCAGGGTGTAGCGGTCGGCGTCCTCGGCGTGGTCCTGGGCCAGGCTGTCGCGGTAGCGCACGTCGGGGTTCTCGACGCCGTGCAGCAGCATGTTCATGCTGCCGATGCGCAGCATGGTCGCGTCGAAGTCGAAGCCGTGGAACATGCCGTGGTGGAAGTGCGCGCGGGCTGCGTCCTCGTGCAGGGCGTTGGCGTGGTGGCGCTGGACGTAGTCGCCGGCGGCGACGAGGAAGCCGCAGGTGCCGCTGGCGGGGTCGACGATGACGTCGGTCGCCGTGGGCGCGGTCATCTCGACCATGAGCTGGATGATGTGGCGCGGGGTGCGGAACTGGCCGTTCTGGCCGGCGGTCGCGATCTTGCCGAGCATGTACTCGTAGATGTCGCCCTTGGTGTCGGCGTCGTCCATCGGCACGTCGTTCAGCATGTCGACGACCTTCGCCAGCAGAGCGGGCGTGGGGATGGTGAAGCGGGCGTCGCGCATGTGGTGGGCGTAGGTGGAGCCGTCGCCGCCCAGGGTGCGCAGGAAGGGGAAGACGTGCTCGCCGATGACGAGGAACATCTCGGGGGCGGCGAAATTGCGGAAGCGGGACCAGCGCAGGTCGTCGTAGGGGCGGCCCCTGGGGTCGTTGCCGTCGGGGAAGGTGCGGCGGGCGACCGGGCGCCTAGTGCGGGCGGCCTTGCGCTCCTCCAGGGACTGGAGGTCGTCCAGGCGGCGGATGAAGAGGAGGTAGGTGATCTGCTCGATGACCTCCAGCGGGTTGGAGATGCCGCCGGTCCAGAAACTGTCCCAGATGCGGTCGATCTGATTGCGTAGGTCGCCGGTGAGCATCGTGATCCCTGAGCTGATGGACCCGGGCTCGGTTGTGGAGCTCCGGGTCGGCTGCAATCCTAGAGCGAACCGTCTGGAGTGCCAGGGGGCTTCAGCGGGGCGCGCGACGTGGCGCCGGATGGCGGTGGCGCGCGGTGTGGGGCGGGTGCGGCGGGACGGGGTTGGTGGCGTAGAAGGTGTTGCCGCTCAGGGTTTCGAGGGCGCGGAAGCGGGGGCCGGGACTGCCGGTGTCGCGGGTGCGCCAGGCGGTGACGTCCGGGTATTTGGCGACGACGGGCGGGACGGGCTCGGTGGCGGCGGTGATCGCGTCGGCGACGAAGCGTGCGTAGGCGGCGTGCATCGGGTGGCGCTGGTTGTTGGCGAAGTTCAGGATCTGCTGGAGGTTGGCGCTCATGCCGGCGTCGAGGATCGGGTAGCTGCCGAAGCCGGCGAACTGGTTGCCGAGTTCCACGATGTCGGTCTCGGTGGTGGCGCCGGCTGCGCCGTAGGTCCTCGGCGCCTTCAGGCGGTTCTCGATGGTCTGGCGCATCAGGCGCATCGCGGCGAGGTTTTCCGTTTCGTCGTACGTGTCGGTGTAGGCGGGGCTGACGGCTTCGAGCAGGAACAGGCGTTCCATCGCGCCTGCGTTGGTCGATTGCGACGCGAGGTCCAGGGTGCGCTGCGGGGCCGACGCGGCGGGTTTAGCCATGGGAGGCCTTCCGGACGGGCGACTTCAGGATGGTGAAGGTTTCGCCCGTGGCTTGGCAGGCGTGGATGATCGCGTCGGCATCGGTGCGGGTCAGGAGGTAGGTGCTGCCATGGACGTCGTTGCCGGGGACGACGTCCCTCCTCAGGTCGAGGTAGCGCTTGGAGCGGACCAGGGCCTGGTCGTCGTAGAGGTGCGGGATCCAGAGGATGAGCTTGTTCTCGGTCGGCCAGTAGACGTAGGCCTGACGGTGGCGGCCGTCCTGCTGGCCGACGACGCAGAACTCGTTGCGGTCCTGGGTGCCGTTGATGTCGGCCAGGGCCTGGAGCTGGCTGCGGACGTCGGAGAACCGGGGTTGGCCGTGGATCGTGACCCATGTGGGCGATGCGGCGGCCGGGACGATCGGCAGAAGCAGAGCCAGCGCTAAGCACGCGCGTCGTGCGATGGTCATGACGTAGCCGTCGGATGCCTGCGGCCCTTCGTCCACGTTGCGGGGTCGCCGGTGAGCATCGTTGTTCCCGATCGGCATCGACTTGGCGCTGCGCGATGGCGCGCCGCATCCGACGGATTGTTACTGCCGACAGCGCAACAGGCCAAGCAGGCAGTGGCCGTTGCCAGCCGATTACCGCACGCCGGAACGGGTCGGTCAGCCTGGAGCGAGGATCGTCGCGTGATGCGCGACGTGGTCGGCGATGACGGTCTGGATGAACCAGTAGGAGTGGTCGTAGCCGGGGTGGCGGCGGAGCGTCAGGGGCTGGGCGGCGGCCGTGGCGGCGTCGGCGAGAGCGTCGGGGTGGAGCTGGTCGGCGAGGAACTGGTCGTCGGTGCCCTGGTCGAGCAGGATCGGGGTTGGGTGGGTGTGGCCGGAGCGGAGGAGCAGGGTGGCGTCGTAGGGAGCCCAGGTGGACTGGTCGGGGCCGAGGTAGCGGGTGAAGGCCTTGCGGCCCCAGGGGACGTCGGCAGGGTGGCAGATCGGGGCGAGGGCGGAGATGGAATGCCAGCGTGAGGGGTCGCGCAGGGCGAAGGTGAGGGCGCCGTGGCCGCCCATGGAGTGGCCGGTGATGCCGCGCCGGTCGGGGCGGATCGGGAAGCGGGCCTCGACCAGGGCGGGGAGCTCGTGCGCGACGAAGCTGGCCATGCGGTAGTGGGTGGACCAGGGGGGTTGGGTGGCGTCGAGGTAGAAGCCGGCGCCGGTGCCGAAGTCCCAGTCGTCGTTCTCGGTCGGGATGCTGGCGCCGCGGGGGCTGGTGTCGGGGAAGACCATCGCCAGGCGGTGGTGGGCGGCGTAGCGCAGGACGCCGGACTTGGTGGCGAAGGTGGTCTCGTCGCAGGTCAGGCCGGCCAGGGCGTAGAGGGCGGGGAAAAGGGTGGCGTCGTTCGGGGCGGCGCGGTCCGGGATGAAGACGGCATACCGGGTGTCGAGGCCGCCCAGCGCGTCGGAGCGGTGGCCGTAGACGCCGAAGGTGCCGCCATGGCAGCGCTGCTCCGAGTGGGTGTGCAGCTGCATCAGTAGAGCACCACGGTGCGGATGCTTTCGCCGCGGGTCATCAGGTCGAAGCCCTCGTTGATACGATCGAGCGGCAGGCGGTGGGTGATCAGCGGGTCGATGCTGATCTTGTTGTCCATGTACCAGTCGACGATCTTCGGCACGTCGGTGCGGCCGCGGGCGCCGCCGAACGCGGAGCCGATCCAGCGGCGGCCGGTGACGAGCTGGAACGGGCGGGTGGAGATCTCCTGGCCGGAGGCGGCGACGCCGATGATGGTGGACACGCCCCAGCCGCGATG
>CAXTVX010000137.1:0-5076 GCA_964247755.1 uncultured Acetobacteraceae bacterium
CCACCAGGTCGCGCTGCCCGCGCGCCTTGACCCGCAGCACGCAGAAGCCGTTCTCGGCGTTGTGGTAGGTCACGCGCTCTACCAGACCCGACAACGTCTCGGTCGGGGCCGTCGTGCCGGTGCCGGGTGCTGGGGTCAGATCCGCATGTCCCTTTGCCGGCCTGAGTAGACCGAAATCAGCCAGACCGGCGCCAAGCCGTTGCTGATCGACATGCCTCCACCATCCGGGGAGTGCCCGCTATCGCGCCGGCCCTTCCCGCCGGAGCATGCTTCGACGGTAGAACACCGTTCCCAAAACCCCAAACAGTGCGGAAAGTCCAAATGCTCCTACCCACGGTGTGCCGTCGCTGCCCAACGACAGACTGGTCACCGCGCACGCCAGTGCAACTGCCGGCCCGATCCCCAGCGCGGGAACCAATGTCCTAGACACGCGCGGTGTGTAGTTGACCAGCTCGACGCCCCACCAGCCGAACGGCAACAGGAGCCCCCAATACAGCGGGTTTCCTCGATGACTTGCCTGAGACCCGGGCAGCAGTAGCTCGATCAGCGCCACCAAGGCCACGCCGCAGGCACCTATGGCAAGGAGCGCTGCCAGTCCCGACGCCTTGTCCCGACGGAGGCGCTGCCAGTAGACAGGATCCCGCATTGCGGCCTTCACCTGCCCGAACCCAACGATCCGGCTTCGGAGGTTATCCAGACGACAACGTCCTTGAGCACTCCGTTGACGCCGCTCCCGATCATGCCGATCGCACCTGCCACGGCGTCCAGGAGCCGCTGTCGCACCAATCGGTCTATCACCACGGCTGAAGCGCGCCTGCCGCCTTGCAGCTCGAGGGCAGTTGTCAGCCGGCGACGCAACGGGCGGCTGAGCTTTCCACTCGTAGCCACCCCCCAACCGACGCCGCCCTCTTCGAGAGCAGCGTTGACCGCCCGCAACTCCTTGATGGCGCCCAGGCCTCCCAGGATACCGACCCCATCCGCCGCGCTCATGGTGAAGTTGTAGAGCTTGCTTCCGTCCAGCTGGTCGTTCAGGTCGGTCCGGTCACGCATGACGTTGGCCGTGCGGTACCCCGAGACCATGCACTGACCAGTGGTGGCCACGGCGCCACCATACAGGAGAGCGGCCGCACCGAACGACAAGCCACCCGTTACCGGCGCGAGACTGCTGGCGCCCGCCACACCGATCCAGGCAAGCACTGCACCGCCGCAATTGAACCCCAGTGAAACCCATTCCATGGCAGGTGATGTCGAGACCCCCCGATGGGATGGAGGGGGATCGCCGGCTCTGGCGCTTGCCGGCGACCGCAACTCGAACACGACCGTTGCCCCGGATCCGTTTTCACTGCGAACCCGCGTCACCATTGACCGTTCGATCGAGACGATCCCCAGGCCCTGCATTTCCGGAAGACTGTCGACGATCCTGATGAGCGTTTCCGCCCCAGGAAGGCGTTCGGTCGGGTACCCGCACTCGTCATTGCCTGGCTCATCAACCCTACCTTCTTGAAGAGGAACCCTCAGATCCTTAACCGCCCGGAATGATGGTGGAACAGAAGGGCCGTGACCAGCAGCACGATCCCGGAGGAGGTGCCAATCATTGCTATCCGGGCTTATGTCGAGAGTGAATCCTGGTCAGCCCCCGCTGCAGGTCATCAGCCGCACAGGGTAGAGCGGCATGTTCTGGTCTTCGGAAACAAGCAGGGCATCCTCGTCGAGCGCCTGGGCGACCAGCAGGTGATCGAACGGATCACGGTGATGCAGAGGCAGATTGGCCAGCACGGTGAGATGAGCCGGCGTGATCGCCAGCCGCTGGAACCCGTCCCGGACGATTGCCCGCTCGATCGCTCCGATGTCCGCCTCCAGCTTGCCGACCCGAAGCTTGACGACGATTTCCCAGAGCGAGACGACGCTGACCAGGATGTCGTTGCCCGGATCAGCGATCAGCGTCCGGGGGCCTTGGCCAAGCCGTCGATCGTCGGACAGCCACCAGAGCAAGGCATGGGTGTCGAGGAGAAGCTTCATTCCTCCATCGCTGCCAGCACTTCGGCAGGCAGGATGTCGAAGTCATCTGCCATCCGGATCTGGCCCTTGAGCGCGCCAGGCTGGCGTGCAGGACGGCTAGTCAGAGAGGGAGGATGAAGCTCGGCGATGACCGCGTCGTGGGAGGTAATCAGCACGGCTGTTCCCTGACGGGCTTGCCGCAGGTAGCGGGTCAGGTTGCCCCTGAGCTCACGGACGCCGACCCGGATCTGCTGGCTGCTCCCTGACTGGTCTTCCATGATCATCCCGATCTAGGTGTGGACACAAACTGTGTGCACAGAGAGCCGTCTCGTCAACATCATCAGGCAAGGACTGAGAATGATGAGCAGCAGCCAGGTCGAGATCAGACGGCCACCCCCTCCGACCTGATGGCGCTGCCTCGCCCCAGCCCGAACATCACCAGGCTGCCGACGACGGCTCCCAGGCCGCAATAGCCGACCGCCCCACGGGCACCGAAGCCATCGACGAGCAAGCCGCCGACGATGGCCCCGGTGGCGATCGCGATCTGGAACATCGTCACCAGCAGGGCGCCGGCACTTTCCGCATGGTCAGGTGCCGACTGCGTGGTCAGGGTCTGCAGCGCCACCGGCAGCGCCCCGAAGGCGAAGCCCCAGGCTGCCAGGGCTGCAAAGGTGACGGATGCGGCGGCACCGTAGCCGAGCAGCAGCAGCGAGGCCGCCGCGAGCAGCAGCGATCCTAGCCCAACGCCGAGCCTGGCGCTTCGTCCGGCAACGACGCCCCCGGCCAGGTTGCCGAAGAAGCCGCCGACGCCGAACACGAGCAGCACCAGCGAGATCCGCGCGGCATGCAGGTGCGACACCTGTTCCAGGAACGGCCGCACGTAGGTGAAGCCGGCGAAGTGTCCGGAGATCACCAGGAGCAGGGTCAGCATGCCGACCTGGATGCGCGGCCGACGCAGCAGGACCAGGAAGGTGCCGAGGCCGGGCGCGTCCGTCGCCGGCAGGCGCGGGAGGGTCGCGAACAGCGCCAGCAGGGCGGCCACGGACAAGCCGCCCGCCGACAGGAACGTCATGCGCCAGCCGATCAGGTCACCAAGGTAGGCGCCGAGCGGTGCCGCACAGACTGTGGCGGCGGACACGCCGGTGAAGATGATCGAGATCGCCCGCGCGACCATCCGCTGCGGCACCAGACGCAGACACAGGGCCGGTGCCAGCGACCAGAAGCCACCGAGTGCGAAGCCGAGCGCCACCCGTGCCGCAAGCAGGATCCAGACCGTCGAGGCCATGGCTGCGAGCAGGTTCGACACCACCAGCAGCAGCACCAGAGCACGCACGATAAGTCGCCGGTCGATCCGGCCGAGCCCGACCACGACGATCGGCCCGGCAAAGGCACCGACCAGCGCCGTCGCGGTGACGGCCTGGCCGGCGGTGCCACTGGAGACGCCGAGGCCGCTTGCCATCGGCGTCAGGAGGCTGGCGGGCAGGAACTCCGCCGTGACCAGCGCGAACACGCCCAGCGCCAGCGAGAGCACCGCGCTCCAGGCGGCGTGCGCCGGTTCGGTGCCTGCGTCAGGCGAAGGGGTCACCGTGATTACGTCGCTGCGGTTGGTCGTGTCTGACATGGATGCAGTTCTGGCAGGCCCTGCTGGCGGCTACCAGGCTTCGGGTGCAACGCAGCATTTGTGAGCATCCCGACCGGAACAGCCGAACCCTTGAAAAGCGAGCAGCTTGGACCAGAAGCGCTTTAGGCTTACAAGATGTCCCACATCGGAGGCAACGGGTGAGACCATGTCGGTAGCGCTGCAACCAGACTTCCTGGCTTCCGTCACCACTGCCGGCGGCTTCGTTGAGCCGAGCGTCTCAGCTCCATACTCCGGATAACGCGCGGCGAGCTGGCCGCTGCCTCCGGCTTGGCACGGGAGTCGGTGTCCAAGGTGGCGCGCTTGCGGGCCCCGGCGACCCAGGCGCGGTTGCGCGAGGTCACCGAGATCATCAACCGCATTCTTCCCTGGTGTGGCTCGGTGCCGCAGGCCTTCTCCTGGTACCGCTCGCAATCCATCCCGGCCTTTGGGGACCAGACGGCCGAGGATCTGGTCCGGGCCAGACGCGCCCGGCATGTCATGAGCTACCTGTCGGGGATCGCGCTCGGCGGCTATGCGTGAGGCTGACCCGGACAGTGTTCCGGGTACACAATCCCCGCTGGTCCTTCGCTCCCGACTCAGGAGAGAGGGCTGCCACGACCGGTGGGCGCTTCAACCGGATCGGCGTGCCAGCCCTCTACACCTCGCTCCGGTTCGAAACTGCCTGGCTCGAGGTCCAGCAGGCGTTTCCGTTTAAGGCGCAGCCGATGACGTTGTGCGCCTATGACGTCGACTGCGACGACGTGCTGGACCTGATCGATCCGGCAACCAGGTCGGCGCACGGGATCGGCTCAGCCGACTTGGCCTGTTCATGGAAGGATCTGTCAACCCGGGGCGAGATCCCACCCAGCTGGGCGCTGGCTGACCATCTCATCGCCGGCAGCTGTGCCGGCGTCATCGTGCCGAGCTTCGCATCCAGCGCCACGACCGCAGACGTCAACGCCGTGTTCTGGAGCTGGGGAGCAGGACAGCCGCACCAGGTCCGCGTGATCGACGACCATGCCCGGTTGCCTCGAACAGGTGCGTCATGGACTTCTTGATGGCCCTCCTCCGTCGGTAGGAACAATGGACACGATCTCCCGGATCTCGTTACTGTCCGCCGAGAACATCGTGCGTCCGATGCGTCGGTCCGATGGGATCCTAAACTTCACGCCGCTGGTGAAGCTGGTCATCGATTCCTCGTCCGATGGTCGCCGTGCCGCCTACGTCTGCCTGATGGTCAGCCCACCGGAGAAGCCAAGGCTGATTTACGGAACCGCGCGCTGCATCTCGAGGTCCGCGGTCGAGATGTGGGGCATCCGCAGGGCGATCCGCAGAGCCAACACCCGATATAGCGGGCAACGGCCGTTGCTCGTCTTCACGGACAACCTGACGTCGACCTGACCAGCCCCCATTGAGTGGCCCGAGACAAATGTCAGTGGAGCATGAGGCTCTGGTGT
>CAXTVX010000138.1:0-5046 GCA_964247755.1 uncultured Acetobacteraceae bacterium
TCTCCTGTCGACGGACCCTAACTTCAAAACGGGGGCGGTTCAGGGGGCAAGGTCAGTGCCGCTCAGGAACAACGCGAAATCCCGTTGGCCGAGCGCCCCCAATCGGCTCCGTAGCACTGTCATGCCAATCATCGAGTGATGAAGGGTGGATAGATGGTGGTTCCGTCAAAGGAAGCTTGGCCAAACCTAGCTTCGAGCGTCTGTTCCCGAAACAAGACCTCGGCCGTCAGCAGCGGATCAGCGACCAAGGCGGCGCACGTCCGCTTTTCACTACCGCTCTCTCCGAAGCAGACATTCCGCTCCCGGCCAAGGATGCACCGTCTGGATCCCCGCCAGCCAGTGGGTCTAGGACCGAGTTTGGTGGAAACCGGACTTTCACTGGCTGACAATCAGCTCCTTGATCCGGCTGGCTAGCGCTTCCATCGCGAACGGCTTGGTCAGGACGTGCATGCCCGGGTCGAGGTGGCCGTGGCTGAGCACCGCGTTCTCCGCGTAGCCCGTGATGAACAGCACTTTCAGGTCAGGCCGCGCCACTCGCGCCGCGTCCGCCATCTGCCGTCCGTTCATGCCCCCGGGCAGGCCCACGTCGGTCACCAGCAGGTCGATCCGCGCGTCGGACTGTAGCACCTTGAGCCCAGCTGCCCCATCGGCGGCCTCGATCGCCGTGTAGCCCAGATCCTCCAGCACCTCGGTCACCAGCATCCGCACCGTCGGCTCGTCATCGACCACCAGCACCGTCTGCCCGAGTTCCGCGCGCGGAGCGTCGGCCAGTTCGGTCGCCAATTCGGCCGGGTCCGCCTCGCCCAGGTGCCGCGGCAGATACAGGCATATCGTTGCACCCTGGCCCTCCTCCGAGTGGATGCGCACCTGTCCGCCCGACTGCCTGACGAAACCGTAGATCATGCTCAGCCCCAGCCCGGTGCCTTGGCCGATCGGCTTGGTGGTGAAGAACGGGTCGAACGCCTTGGCAATGACCTCGGGCGTCATGCCGTTCCCCGTGTCGGACACGCACAGGGACACGTACTGACCGGGAGGCAGGTCACGGCTGCGTGCCATACGCCCGTCCAGGGAGCGGTTCGCGGTCTCAACCGTGATCCTGCCGCCGTCCGGCATGGCATCGCGGGCATTGATGCACAGGTTCAGCAGCGCGTTCTCAAGCTGCCCCGGGTCCACCAGCGTGGGCCATAGCTCGCCAGGCAGCGCAGTTTCGACCGTGATCTCCGGCCCCACAGTGCGCCGGATCATGTCCTCCATCCCGGTCACCAGCCGGTTCGCGTCGGTGGGCCTGGGATCGAGCGTCTGGCGGCGTGAGAAGGCGAGCAGCCGGTGCGTCAGCGCCGCAGCGCGCTTGGCAGCACCCTGAGCGGCGTTGACGTAGCGGTCCACGTCCTTGATGCGCCCTTGGGCGATCCGGGTCTGCAAGAGCTCCAGGCTGCCGGTCACGCCGGTCAGCAGGTTGTTGAAGTCGTGCGCCAACCCGCCCGTGAGCTGGCCCACCGCCTCCATCTTCTGGCTCTGTCGCAGCGCCTCCTCGGTCGCGATGAGGTCGCGCGTGCGCTCCTCAACGCGATCTTCCAGGGTGGCGTTCGTGTCCTTCAGGGCCGTTTCGCGGTGCATCCGTTCCCGCACCACGGACACGTAACGGGCCAGGGTCGCGAAGAACGAGAGGGTCTCCGTGTCGAAGGCCGGGAGGGTGGACGAGCCGAAAGACAGCACGCCGAACAGCTTGCCGCCTGCGTCAACTGGGTAGCCGGCGTAGGCATTCAGCCCGGCGGCACGACCAGGCGAGTACTGTGGCTCCGTCGACTCCAGGAGATGTTCCAGGACTAGCGGCCGGCGCGTTTCCGCGACGATGCCGCACAGCGGGCCATCGAAGCTGACGCATTGCAGTGCTTCCTGCATCTCGGCGCTCAGCCCGACGCTGTGGGACAGCCGGAGATGCCGGCCGTCCGGCGTCAGGACGTAACTGTAGCTCTGGTCGAATCCCACCTGCCTGGCGCTGGCCTCCAGCACGGCGTTGAGTCCAGCATCCGGACGCTCGGCTTCGAGCAGCCCTTCGGACGCCTGGGCGAGAAGCTGAAACCGCTGCTCGCGCAGTCTCTCGGCCGTTCTGTCGCGTAACACCTTGACGAAGCCAGCCAGGGCACCGGCCTCGTCGCGCAGCGCGGTCATCGCTCCGGACGCCCAGAAGCGCTCTCCACCCGCGCGCTGATGCCAACGCTCGTCAATGCCGCGACCCTGCTCCAGGGCGGAGCTCATCTCCTTCCGAATCTGCCCGGCTTCCACATCCTCGGGCGTGAAGAAGCGCTCCGCCGTTTGGCCCAGCATCTCCTGCTCGGTCCAACCGAGAACACGCCGGGCGCCCTCGTTCCAGCGCGTGATCCGCCCTTCCAAGTCCGTCGCGATGATCACGTAGTCGATGGCGCTATCCAAAATCTGGCGGTTGCGCACCTCGCTTTGCCGCAGGGCATCCTCGGCTAGCCGGGGTGCCGTGACGTCACGCAGGAGAACGGCGACATGATTCGCAGCCAGGCGATAGGCGATCACTTCCAGCCAACGTTGCGCAGGGGGGAAGTAACGCTCGACGCGTACGGGTTTGCCGGTAGTGGCGACTTGGCCGTACAGCGACACCCAGTAGTCCGTTTCCTCAGCCGGGAACACCTCGGTGGCCCGCCGTCCCACGACCATCTCACGGGGCAAGCCCGACTGCTTCTCCCACGCGGCGTTGACGCTGACGTAGCGGAAATCCTCTGCCCGTCCGTCTGGGGCATGGATCATCTCGATGATCTCGAAGCCCTCGCCCATGCGGCCGAGCACGTCCCGCCAACGGTTCTCGCTCTCTTGCAGCGCTTGTTCGGCCCGCCCCCGCTCCGTTACGTCGTTGGCCTGGTGGATGATCTCGGTGACCACTCCCGCCTCGTCGAGCACGGGTGTGTTGACAGGCACCCACCAGCGCTCCTCGAAGCCGCCCGCATCGCGCGGGATGTCGTACTTCAGGACTGGCATGACATCCGGCCGCTTCGTCGCCAGCGCGCGCTCGAAGGAGGCTTGCAGGGTGGAGACGGAGTTCGCGCCGCGATCGCCCGGGTTATCGGGGAACGCCTCGAAAACTCCGCGCCCGACAAGGTCGTCACGCATTCGGACGGTGGCGGCGAGGTAGGCGTCGTTGACGTCCTTGATGGTGAAACGCGGCGCATCGGGAGCTAGTAGAAGGAAGGGGGTAGGGATGGCGGCGAACAGCCGCCGGAAGTCCGTGCCGGCGTCCCTGCCTGGCACAGTCCCGGGATCGTTCACAACAGCACCAGGCAGAGGCTCAGCATCCATAAGCGCGGTCCTCGGATGCTCCCCGGCGGCGTTCATCTTCTTCCAGGAGACGCAAGGCGGCGCGGATCACCTCGCTGTTGTTCTGAAAACGGCCAGACTCAACCCTCTCCATGACGAAAGCATGGATTTCTGGGGTCAGCGAGACGTTCATCGTCTTGGTCTGGCGCATGATGCATAATTTGGGTAGCTGACCCGAGTGTCAACAATTGCCACAGGATGAGGACGCCCCATGACGGCACGGCTGGCCGTCCGCTTCCTTCGATACCCCGGCCGGCCGCTGCTAGCGCCGAGCCTGATGGGAAGCGGCTCTGCTACAATGACGACGGTGGCCGATAGAACCCCTCAGACAGATTGGCATATGGAACGAGCATCCCCATTTTTTGGTCAGTTTAGGGAGAGCAATCATGGCCAGATGCACGGCACCAGTGAGAGGCCACACAGGAGGCGGCGCAGCGAGCTGTCCCGCATGTAGTAGTCGATGGGGCCGCAGTAGCTTTGGCGGTTACGGCTCAAGTTACGGCTTTTCACCGTCGCCGCCGCCTTCTTACTCCTCGTCTGGAGGGGGCGGGGGAAGCCGAGGGGGTGGGGGATCAAGGAAAACCTCCAAGCCTAGGTGGGCGCGAGCTAGTTCAGCCGTGTGGTACACACCCGCGGAGGTGCGGGAACTTGAACCTGCGCGTGAGCAAGTCGAGAGACGGGCGACCGTACCAGACCTTAGGGACGTATTCCTCTGCCATGCTTGGGACGACCGGCAGGGAGCTGCAAAGGAATTGCATGATCTGCTTGAAGCGCGTGGAGTAAAAGTTTGGTTCAGCGAGAAAGATATTGCGCTCGGTGAACCATTCCTTCGAGAGATCGACAGGGGACTGGCAAAATCACGGGTTGGGATCGTGTTGGTGACGCCTAACTTTCTAAAGCGAATCCACGGACACAGCATCGCCGACAAGGAGCTCTCAGTTTTGCTCCACGGAGGTAGGCTAGTTCCTATCATTCACGGCACCACCTTCGCTGAACTAAACGAGGAAGGCTCTTATCGGGTTCCGGGGTGGTGAGTAACACGTCATTCAACCAGCGCCGCGATGAGGGCTCCGAGGAGGGCTCTGCCTCTGCGACGTGTGTTGTGCACGAACTGGAAGAAGCCAAGGTAGTCCGGCAGCTTCTCCTGCGAGATGCCACGGTGCGGGCGAAGCCATGAGCGCAGCAGCGACCAGAAGCCCTCGATCGTGTTGACGTGAACCTCGCAGAACCCGTCGCCATCCTCGTCGCGGGCGTATTCGCCACGCCCGTGACAGACGGTCTTGTGGCCATAGCCCCAGCGTTCCAGGCGGGCGTAGATGCCATACTCGTCGGTGTGGATCAGGGTGCCCGGGGCGACGGCGTCCGTGATGATCGGCCTGATCGTCTTCTGCTGCACGTTGGCCAGCATGTGCAGGACCACCTGGCCGCCGCGCTGGATCAGGCCGAGGATGGGTGGCTTGTCCTTCTCCAGCGTGCCCCGGCCCGGCGCTCCTGCCAGCCTGCGGCATCGCCCAGGACGCCCCTTTTTGCGACTTCCTTTGGCTGGCCCTTGTGCCCGGCCACAACGTATACCTCGTCGACTTCCACCTCGCCGTGCAGCGTCACTGCCGAGGCCCTGGCAACCAGGCCGCCGCGCAGCTGCTCCGTCAGGCGTTGGTGCATGGATCGTCTACTGGGTTTGGACCACCCTACCCGGGGGTGATT
>CAXTVX010000139.1:0-4940 GCA_964247755.1 uncultured Acetobacteraceae bacterium
ACCGAGTTCACCGTGCTGCCGGACACGGTGTCGGTCGATCCGTTCGCGCCGGCCTTCCGCGCGGGCGACAGGCAGTGGGCGGCGCTGGTGAGCTGGACGGTCTGGGCATCGGTGCAGGCGGAAGCGAACGGGGTGACGCGGGCAAACCTTTCGCAGATGCGCCGGAGTGCCGACCCGGTGATCCGGCGCCTGGTCGGCACCATGCCCTGGATTGGCAAGGCGCTGGGGGTTCCGGACACCGCCTTCAACGCGGCGATCGCGGCGGTCGGCAACTATGGCGAGGTTTTCGAGCGCAACGTCGGCGCGGGGTCGGCGCTGATGCTGCCGCGCGGACGCAACGCGCTCGCCGCCGAGGGCGGCCTGCTCTGGGCATTGCCGGTCGAGCCGCTTCAGTAGGAGGGGCTGCGGCGACGGCGCGCCGTCGCGGGCCGGTCAGCAGAGGATGATCTCGACCCGCCGGTTCTGGGGCTCGCGCACGTCCGGACCGGTCGGCACCAGCAGGTGTGCGTCGCCGAACCCGTGCACCGTGATCGCGGAGGCGGGCACGCCGTCGCGGATCAGGGCGGCGCGTACGCTGTCCGCGCGTCGCAGCGAGAGGCGCAGGTTGTAGCGCTGTCCGGATCCGTCCGGCAGGGCGTGCGAGGTGTCGGCATAGCCGTCGACCTCGATGGTGGTCGCGCCGACGCGTGCCGCGTTCTGCGCCGCCTGCGCGACGATCCCGGAGGCGCGTGCGGTCAGGGTGGCGCTGTCCCAGTCGAAGAAGACGAGATAGGTGCGGGTCGGCGCAGGGGCGGGCGCCGCGGCCGGCACAGGTGCCGGAGGTGGCGCCGCCGGCGCACCGTTGTCGAAGGTGTAGCGCAGGCCGAACAGGATCTCGTGGTTGAAGATGTTGTTGAAGGTGGCGTGTTCCGGGATCTCGACCTCGCGGAATGACGGTCCGGAGCGGATGCGGGTATCCTGGAACGGGTTGAAGGTGGCCTGGCTGGCACTCGCCACGGGAACCAGCTCGTTCGCCGAGCCGCGGTAATAGGCACCGGGCGACAGGACGCCGATCAGGCGGTACTCGACGGTCAGGGATAGGCCGCGCAAGGGCGTGGCGATGGCGGCGCCTGCGATCCCCTGATAGGCGAAGTTGCCCCTGGTCTCGCCGTTGCCGGGACGCCCGGCCCGCGCGCCGAACCCGGACGAGTTGATCTGGTCCAGCTCGATCTCCTGGTAGCCGGCACCGAGGCCGAGATAGGGCGTGACCCGAAGGCCCAGGCGGAGGTCGTAGAGCACGTTGCCGAACCCGCCATACTGCTGCAGGTGGCCGCCGGCGCGCTCCGTGGCGTACTGGGGCGCCAGCTCGACGCCGTGCACGTGGTCGAAGGCGTAGTCGCCCTCCGCCTCGAGCCGCAGCCCGTTGCCGAACCCGTAGCCGGCGGCGGCAAAGGCGCTCCCGCCCGGGTCGAACGTGTAGTCGCGCGGTGCGGGACCGAACCCCGACGGCCTGACCTGCACGTTCTGCAGGAAGTCGACGCCGCCGCCCAGCTGGACATATGGACCCGAGACCGGCTGCGCGTAGGCGATCGCCGGACCGGTGGCGGCCGCCAGGCAGAGCAGAAGAAACGCCTTCGTCATGATCTCGATCCGATAACGCATCGATTTAGGTAGCAGAATCGGGAGGCCGGCGGCAACCGGGCCTCCCTTGCTGCCGGGTGCGTCCGGTTCCTCGGCGACGGGACGGCCGGCTCCTGGTGGATCTCAGTCCGTGGACCGGGTGAGCCGGTAGCCGACGTTGGGTTCGGTGGCGATCATCGGCGCCACCTCCGGGCCGAGCTTGTGGCGCAGCTGGCCGATGTAGACGCGCAGGTACTGCACGTCCTCGCCATGCGCCGGGCCCCACAGGGCGAGCAGCAGCTGGCGGTGCGTCAGCACCTTGTCCTCGTGGCGCATCAGCATGGCCAGGAGCTGGTACTCGCGCGGGCTCAGGGTGACCCGCTCGCCACCGACCCTGACCTCGTGGCGGCCTGGGTCCAGCACGATCGGGCCGCAGGTGAGGATCTCGTCCGGGCGGGGTTCGATGCCCGGGTCGTGTCGGCGGAGCACGGCGCGAAGGCGGGCCAGCAGCTCGCCCAGGCCGAACGGCTTCTCGACGTAGTCGTCGGCGCCGGCGTCGAGCGAGGCGATCTTCTCCGCCTGCCGGTCACGGGCGGACAGCACGATCACCGGCACCTGCGAGAACGCGCGCAGCCGCTCCAGCACCACCTGGCCGTCCATGTCCGGCAGCCCGAGGTCGAGCACGATCGCGTCCGGTGCCCGCGATGCCGCCTGGCGCAGCCCGTCGGCGCCGTTGAACGCGGAGCGCGGGCGGTAGCCGGCGGCCTCCAGGGCAGGGCACAGGAAGCGGTGGATCTGCTTCTCGTCGTCGACGATCAGCACCGCCGGGCGGTCGATCCCGCTCATGACGCCAGCGGCAGGGCGATGACAACGGTGGTGCCGCGACCGCGGGTTCGGTCCGGCTCCTTGCGTTCAGGCGACGGGCTGGCAGCGGAGATGGTGCCGCCCATCACCTCGATCAGGCCGCGGGCGATCGCCAGGCCGAGCCCGGTGCCCGGCACCACCCGGTCGCCGTGCTGGGCGCGGAAGAAGCTGTCGAACACGTTCGGCAGGTCGGCCTCGGCGATGCCGACGCCGTTGTCGCTGATCCGGGCCACCGCCTGGCCGGCCTCGGCGGCGACACGCACCGCGACCGGGTCGGTGGCGGAGGGCTGCGAGTACTTCAGGGCGTTGTCCAACACGTTGAACAGCACCTGCTCCAGCAGCAGCGGGTCGGCCAGGACGGCGGGAGACGGCCCGTCCTCGGCGACCGAGACCAGGTCGGGGTCGTCCAGGCGCGATACGGCGGCCTGCACCACGTCGTGCAGCAGGACCCGCACCAGGCGCGGCACCACCACGCCGCTGTCGAGCCGTGTCATGTCGGTGATGTTGGCCAGGAACCGTGTCATCCGCCGCGTGTCCTCCTCGATGGCGAGCAGCAGGTCGTCGCGCGTGTTCGGGGGCAGGCGGGCCCAGGCGGTGCGCAGGGTCTCGGCCGAGCCGCGTATGCCGGTCAGCGGCGTGCGCAGGTCGTGCGACAGCGAGTTCAGCAGGGCGGTGCGCAGCTTCTGCGTTTCGTCCCGCGCGGTCGCATCGGCCGCACCCCGTACCAGACGGACCCGCTCCAGCGCCAGCGCCGCCTGGTCGGTCAGCGCCTGCAGCGCCTGCAGCGCCGGTCCGTCGATCGGCACCGCCGACTGCACCGCGAGCAGGCCGTGCAGCCCGCGCAGGTCGCCGTTGCCGTCGCTCTTGGTGCCCTCGGCAACGGCGCCGACGATGCGGATCGGCAGGAAGCGCCAGGGGGCGGAGGGCAGGGTGGCGGTGCCGCGCCCGGAGGGCTCGCCGTGCCGCCAGGACCACAGGGCCGCCGCCCAGGAGCCGTCGTCCATGGTGTCCGCCGGCGGGTCGGCGGCGAGGATGTCGAGCGCGCCGTCGCCGTCGCGTGCCGCCAGCACCATCGCCCGCGCGGCGATGGAGGCGGCCTGGCGCACGATCTCCTCCTGCAGCTGCGCCCGGGTGACCGGCACGCCCAAGGCGCGGGAGAACGCGCTGATCCGGCGCAGGCTCTCGATCCGGCCCTGGGCCGCCTGCGCCGAGGCGCCGAGGCGGCTGGCGACCAGCCCGGTCGCGCCGGCGACGACCGCGAACACCACGATCGCCATGATGTCGCGCGGCTGGTCGATGGTGAACCGGTAGAGCGGCGGGATGAAGAAGAAGTTCCAGGCCAGGAACGACACCAGCGCGCTGACCAGCGCCACCCGGAGCCCGTGCAGGGCGGCAGCGCCCACCACCGCGGCCAGGAACAGCATGCCGAGCGCGTCCGGCTCGACCAGGCCGTGCAGCGCCTCGCCCAGCCCGACCGCCAGCAGCACCAGCGCCGTCGTCGACAGCCACGGCGTCCAGCCGGCCGGCAGCCGGGCACCCGGATCGGGCGGACGGGTCCGCGAGGCGCCGGTCGGCACCACCTGCACGGCGTGGTCCGGCGCCCGGGCCAGCAGCGTCGCCGCCAGGTTGCGCCGCAGTCCCCCGGACAGCAGGCGCCGCCACCCGCGAGCGCCCTGCCGCCGGCCGACCACGATCCGGGTGACGTTGCGCGCCCGCGCCACCTCCAGCGTGATGCCGACGATCCCCTCCTGCGCGGTGCGCACGGCGCGTATCTCGGTCTCGGCGCCCAGCTCAGATGCCAGGCCCATGATCCGCGCGATCCGCACCGCGTCGGCCGGCGCCTCGCCGGCGGGCTCGACGTGCAGCACCAGCCAGGGCGCATGCAGGGCGTCGGCCAGCCGCTTGGCTTCGCGCAGCACCGTCTCGCCGTTCTCCGGTCCGACCAGGGCCAGCACCCGGTCGCCGGCCGGCCAGGGGCCGGCGATGGCGTTGGAGCGCATGTAGTCGAGCAGCCCGGCGTCGACGTGCTGGGCGGCGCGGCGCAGCGCGATCTCGCGCAGCGCCTGCAGGTTGCCCTCGCGGAAGAAGCCGCCCAGCGCCCGCGCCGCCACGTCCGGGCGGTAGATGCGGCCCTGCGACAGCCGGGCGCGCAGGTCGGCGGGCGACAGGTCGATCAGCTCGATCTCGTCGGCCAGCTCCAGCACGTGGTCGGGCAGGGTCTCGGTCACCCGGACCCCGGTGATGCGCAGCACCGTGTCGTTCAGGCTTTCCAGGTGCTGGACGTTGAGGGTGGTCCAGACCGGGATGCCGGCGGCAAGCAGCTCGGCCACGTCCTCCCAGCGCCTGCCGTGCCGGCTGCCGGGGGCGTTGGAGTGCGCGAGCTCGTCGACCAGGAGCAGGGAGGGACGCAGCGCCAGCGCGCCGTCCAGGTCGAACTCCTCCAGGGTCTGGCCGCGATACTCGATGCGCAGCCGCGG
>CAXTVX010000140.1:0-4855 GCA_964247755.1 uncultured Acetobacteraceae bacterium
CTGTCGACCAGGGTGCCGTCCAGGTCGAACACGACCGCCTTCACGAGGTCGCTCCCGGAACCGTACCCACCGTGATGCCAGGACTCCGGATGGGATCGACCACCGGCAGGTTCATGTCGGTCCGCGATCCACGGTCATCATGTTGTGTCGTCTGATCACGTCGGAAGACGCCAGTCCGGTAGAACGCCGCCGAGCTGTGCCGTCAGGATGTCAGCGGCCTGGCGTACTTGCGACCCCAGGTGCGGGATGCGCATGTCGGTGATACGCACCAAAGGTCCGGACACCGAAATGGCCGCGACCGGTTGACGGTTCTCGTTGAACACGACGGAAGCGACGCAACGTAGCCCGACCGCATGTTCCTCGTCGTCAACCGCGTATCCCATCTGTCTTGCCAGTGCCAGATCCTTTCGCAGGGCGGTGGTCGTGTTGATCGTCTTGATGGTCAGGCGCGGCATGCCACGCTGGTGTAGCACCCGAGCGAGGTCGCCATCCGGCATCGCCGACAGCAGCGCCTTGCCGACGCTGGAACAATGCAGCGGCACCCGGCCACCGGGACGGGCAAAGGCACGCATCATGTGGCGGCACTCGACCTGCGACAGGTAGATCGCCTCGAACTCGTCCTCCACGGCAAGATTTACGGTTTCCTCGTTCTGCTCCATCAGCACGCGCATCTGTGGACGCGCCAGCGCGGTCAGGCTGCGCGTCTTGAGGAAGGCGCTTCCGGTCACGAAGGCCTGCACCCCCACCGACCAGAGTCGGCGTTCCAGGTCGAAGTGCACGTAGCGTTCCTGCTCCAACGTCGTCAGTAGCCGGTGGGTGGTGGACAACGACAGGCCGACCTGTTGCGCCACCTCGGTCAAGGCCATCCCTTCGTCGGCGGCCGCAAGGCGGTTCACCAGGGTCAGCGCCCGCACCAGCGACTGGACCTGATCCGATCGCTCGGGCTTCGGCGGTCCGGCCGGGTTCCGGGCAGCCGCACCCCCTGGCAGGGCGGTCCTTCGGCGTGTCGGCATGTTCCGTTCCCCGGCTGCACCCCCAGCCTAGCCGAAGAGTGTCGACACGGAAACCGTTACCTCGTTCTGAACACTGCGCTTTTTGCCCGTGCTTCCGCATCGCGGAATAGCTTCAGCATTTCTGTTGCGGTTGCGGAGGAAGGGGAGAAGATGGCGTCAACAATCAAGGCGTTCAGGGAGGACTACCGATGGCCCGGATGAAGGCAGTCGAGGCGGCGATCCGTGTGTTGGAGCGCGAGGGCGTGACGATCGCGTTCGGCGTCCCCGGCGCTGCTATCAATCCGTTCTACGCGGCCATGCGGTCCAGGGGATCGATCCGCCACATCCTGGCCCGCCATGTCGAGGGCGCGTCGCACATGGCAGACGGCTACAGCCGGGCCAAGGCAGGCAACATCGGTGTCTGTGTCGGCACTTCGGGTCCGGCCGGGACCGACATGATCACCGGTCTCTATACCGCGATCGCGGATTCCATCCCGCTGCTTTGCATCACCGGGCAGGCGCCGCGCGCCAAGCTGCACAAGGAGGATTTCCAGGCCGTCGACATCGAGCTGCTCGCCAAGGGCGTCACCAAGTGGTCGGTTTGCGTTCGCGAGCCGGCCCAGCTGCCGATGACGTTCCAGCAGGCCTTCCACGTGATGCGCTCCGGCCGCCCCGGCCCGGTGCTGATCGACATGCCGATCGACGTGCAGATGGCGGAGATCGAGTTCGACGAGGAGACCTACGCCAGTCTGCCCGTCTACAAGCCCGCCGCGTCGCGGGCGCAGGCGGAAAAGGCGATGGCGATGCTGTGCGCCTCGGAACGGCCGCTGATCGTCGCCGGCGGCGGCATCATCAACGCCGACGCGAGCGAGAGGCTGGTCGAGTTCGCCGAGCTGACCGGCATCCCGGTGATCCCGACGCTGATGGGCTGGGGCACGATCCCGGACGATCACGCGCTGATGGCCGGGATGGTCGGGCTGCAGACCAGCCATCGCTACGGCAACGCGACCCTGCTGGAATCCGATTTCGTGCTGGGCATCGGCAACCGCTGGGCCAATCGTCATACCGGCTCGATCGACACCTATACCCGAGGCCGGACCTTCGTGCATGTCGACATCGAGCCGACCCAGATTGGACGGGTGTTCGGTCCGGATTTCGGCATCGTCTCGGATGCCGGGGCGGCACTCGCACGCTTCATCGACGTGGCGGGCGAGATGAAGGCGGCTGGCACGCTGCCGGACCGTACCGCCTGGGCGAAGTCCTGCCTGCACCGCAAGAACAGCATGCTGCGGCGCACCCATTTTGACGAGGTGCCGCTGAAGCCGCAACGCGTCTACGAGGAGATGAACCAGGTCTTGGACCGCGATACCTGCTACGTCACCACGATCGGGCTGTCGCAGATCGCAGGAGCGCAGTTCCTCCGGGTCTACCATCCGCGCAACTGGATCAACTGCGGCCAGGCGGGTCCGCTCGGCTGGACCCTGCCCGCAGCACTCGGGGTGCGGGCGGCGGATCCGGACAAGAAGATCGTGGCGCTGTCGGGGGACTACGACTTCCAGTTCATGATCGAGGAGCTGGCGGTCGGCGCGCAGCACAAGCTGCCCTACCTGCACGTGGTGGTGAACAACTCCTACCTCGGCCTGATCCGGCAGTCGCAGCGCGGGTATCAGATGGACTTCGAGGTCAGCCTCGCCTTCGAGAACATCAACGTCGAGCCGGACGGGGACGCGATCGCCGGCTACGGCATCGATCACGTGGCGGTAGCCGAGGGGCTCGGCTGCAAGGCGATCCGGGTGAAGAGCCCGAACGAGTTCAAGGACGCCTTCGCCCGCGCCGAGGCGCTGATGGCGGAGCACAGGGTTCCGGTGGTGCTCGAGTTCATCCTCGAGCGGGTCACCAACATCTCGATGGGCCTGGAACTCGACAGCATCAACGAGTTCGAGGATATCGTCTGCCTCGACCCGAACCTGTCGATCCGCAAGAGCCAGGAGATGGAGCGCCCGAGCACCGCGGCCAAGTTGCCGCAGCCGGCCTAGCGGAACGACCTCGCGCAAGGGAGAGGCACCTGTGCCGAAGTTCGCCGCCAACCTGACGATGCTGTTCACCGAACTGCCGTTCCTGGACCGCTTCGCGGCCGCGGCGGCGGCCGGCTTCAGCGCAGTCGAGTTCCTGTTCCCGTACGACTTCGACAAGAGCGCGCTGGCCGATGCGCTCCAGGCCAACCGGCTTGAGCTGGTCCTGCACAACCTGCCTGCCGGGGACTGGACCGCTGGCGAGCGCGGCATCGCCTGCGATCCGACCCGGATCAGCGAGTTCCGCGACGGGGTCGGCCGCGCGATCGGCTATGCGACGGCCCTGCGATGTCCCCGTCTGAACTGCCTGGCCGGCATCGTCGCAGCGACGGACGGCGCGGTCGCGCGCCGGACGCTGATCGACAACCTGCACCATGCCGCCGACGCGCTGGAGGACGCCGGCATCGCGATGGTGCTGGAGCCGGTCAACACGCGCAACGTTCCCGGCTTCTTCGTCAACCGCACGCAACAGGCGCTGGAGATCCTGGACGAGGTCGGCTCCGACAACCTGGAGCTCCAGTTCGACATCTATCATGCACAGGTCATGGACGGAGACTTGGCGACTACAATCGAGAATTATCTCGACCGGATCGGCCACCTCCAGGTCGCCGACAACCCGGGCCGGCACGAGCCGGGCACAGGCGAGATCAACTACCCTTACCTGTTCGACCGGATCGACGCGCTCGGCTACGACGGCTGGATCGGCTGCGAGTACAAGCCGCGCGGCACGACGCAGTCCGGCCTCGACTGGCTGGCCCCCTACCGCGCGGTCGCCGCGCAGGCACCCCTGCACGAGGACATCGCGACATGAGCACGATCGGTTTCGTCGGCCTGGGCGTCATGGGCCGGCCGATGGCCGGCCACCTGATCGCCGGCGGCCACACCCTGGCGCTCAACAGCCGGTCGGGCGTGCCATCCGAGTTGCTCGAGGCAGGAGCGGCCGCCTGCGCCACCGGTCGCGAGGTCGCCGAACGGTCCGAGATCGTCATCACCATGGTGCCCGACACCGGCGACGTCGAGTCGGCGCTGTTCGGCCCGGACGGCATTGCCGAAGGGCTGTCGCCGGGCCGGACCGTGATCGACATGAGCTCGATCTCGCCGATCGCGACCAAGGCGTTCGCGGCCCGCATCAACGCGCTCGGCTGCGACTATCTCGACGCCCCGGTGTCGGGCGGCGAGGTTGGCGCCAGAGCGGCGAGCCTGAGCATCATGGTCGGCGGCCCTGCGCACGCCTTCGAGATGGCCCGGCCGATCCTGGCCCTGATGGGCCGGAACATCACGCTGGTCGGCGGCAACGGCGACGGCCAGACCACCAAGGTCGCCAACCAGATCATCGTGGCGCTGACCATCGAGGCGGTCGGCGAGGCGCTGCTGTTCGCGTCCAAGGCTGGTGCAGACCCGGCGCGGGTAAGGCAGGCGCTGATGGGCGGCTTCGCGGCGTCGCGCATCCTGGAGGTGCACGGCGAGCGCATGGTGAACCGCAACTTCGAGCCGGGCTTTCGGATCGCGCTGCACCAGAAGGACCTCAACCTGGCGCTCGCCAGCGCCCGTACCCTCGGGGTCAGCCTGCCGAACACCGCGACCTGCCAGGAGCTTTTCAATGCCGCCGCCGCCGCCGGTGGTGCGGCCTGGGACCATTCCGCCATGGTGCGCGTGCTGGAGAAGCTGGCCTGCCACGAGATCGGCGCGGCGGCGTAGCGGACGAAGTGCGCAGGGGACGGGCGATGGTCGGGGCGGAGGCGGCGCTGCTGGTGCGGATGTTCGAGGCCGCGGTCGCGTCAGTGTCGGCGG
>CAXTVX010000141.1:0-4782 GCA_964247755.1 uncultured Acetobacteraceae bacterium
TGCCCCGTGATCCTAGCCGCAGGGGGTGGAGAGCCGTCCACGACATCAAAAGCGGTCTGTCCGGTTTGGAGAACCAGCTTGGGAAAAGCGGACACGAGCTGGCCATAGGCCTGTGCGACGACCCGCTCAGATTGTAGCTGTTGAAAAAACCGGCAGATTGCCGTACATCGCTGAGCAGGGGGCATTATGACTAACACTGCACGAAAGCCTATCGACCGCACTCGAAGCGAACGCCTTGAAGCCCGGATTACGACCGACCAGAAGGCGTTGATCCAGCGCGCGGCTGAACTCGAAGGGCGCAGCATGACCGACTACGTCGTCAGCAGCGTACAGGATGCTGCCAAACGCACCGTCGAGGCCCATGACCTGATGGTGCTCAGCGCAACCGAGAGCCGGGCGTTCGTGGATGCGCTGCTCGATCCACCGCCGATCAGTGATCGCCTCCGCGACAGCGTTCGGCGCCACAAGGCCATGACGGGCAGCTGAGACGACGTTGAATCTCGGGCAAGTCCGCATCCAGCCGTTAAGCGCCAAGCATGACCGTGGTGGCTTCTCCTGCGGCGTGCTCGCCCTCGACCGCTACCTGCGGGAGCAGGCCGGCCAGGATGCACGCCGCCGCGTGGCAGCACCCTTCGTGGCAACCGCCGACAGCGTGAGGGTACTGGGCTTCTACACCTTGTCGGCCACTTCGATCCAACTGACGGATGTCCCGGCGGCACTTGCCAAGAAGCTTCCCCGCTATCCCCGCCTGCCCGCCACTCTACTCGGCAGGCTCGCGACCGACGTATCGGCCCGCGGTGTCGGACTCGGCCGGGTTCTGCTGGTGGATGCGATCGCCCGGGCCGTCCGCAGTGAGATCGCGTCCTTTGCGCTCGTGCTCGACGCCAAGGACGAGACGGCCGCGTCCTTCTACGAGCGGGAAAGCTTCATCCGCCTGCCGGGCACGCCGATCCGGTTCGTGCGTCGTATGGATGACCTCGCCGCCCTGGTCGCTTCCGCATGACCCCCGAAGCCCGTGCCCGCATCAAGATCGACGCGATGCTGAAAGCCGCAGGTTGGATCGTGCAGAGCCGAGGTGAGTTGAACCTGCACGCCGGTCCGGGTGTTGCCGTTCGTGAGGTGCCGACGCCAACAGGTCCGGCCGACTACGTGCTGTTCTTGGACCGGAAGGCCTGCGCGGTGCTGGAAGCCAAGCCCGAGGGTGTCACCCTGCTGGGCACGGCGCCGCCAGGAACCCACTACGCCGTCCACGCACCGTCCGGCTATCCTCACTGGGGCGATCCGCTCCCGTTCACCTACCTATCTACCGGCAGCGAGACCCTGTTCCGCGATGGCGCCGACCCGGTACCGGTGCCGCGCCGGGTCTTCGCGCCGCACCGGCCTGAGGCCCTGCGCGTCCGCCTGCAAGCTGCCGCTAGCCTTCGCGCCCGCTTAGCTGCGCTGCCTCCGCTGGACGCCACGGGCCTGCGAGCCTGCCAGGCCGAGGCGATCGACGGGGTAGAGGCCAGCCTGCGCGTCAGCCGACCCCGCGCCCTGGTGCAAATGGCGACCGGAGCAGGCAAGACCTACACGGCCTGCGCCCTGGCGCACCGCCTGCTCAGCCACGCCGGGCCCGACGCATCCTGTTCCTGGTGGACCGAGCCAATCTCGGCACCCAGACCGTTGCCGAATTCAAGGGCTACCGCCCACCCGGCAGAACGCTGTTCTTCCACGAGGAGTTCCCCGTCCAGCATTTGCGTGGTCGCACGCTGGACCGGGATGCCGCCGTGGTCGTCTGCACCATCCAGCGCCTGTACGCCGCCCTGCGCAGTCAGGACCTAGACGAAACGGAGGAGGAGGGCAGCGGCTTCGAGCATCCGGAGTCTGGAAGCGAGCACCAGGTCGGCTACAGCGCAGCCCTCCCGCCCGAGACCTTTGACCTCGTCATCGTGGACGAGTGCCACCGCTCGATCTACGGCACCTGGCGTCAGGTGCTCGATTATTTCGACGCCTTCCTGGTGGGGCTGACCGCGACCCCGGGCCGCCACACGCTGGGGTTCTGTGGGCAGAACCTGGTGAGTGAGTATCCGTTCGAACGCGCGGTCGCCGACGGCGTCAACGTTGGTTTCGACGTGTACCGCATCCGAACGGAGGTGGGCGAGCGGGGTGGCAGCGTCCAGGCCGGATATGCCGTCCCGCATCGAGAGCGCGCCACGCGACGCCGCCGCTGGGCCACGCTGGCCGAGGATCTCGACTACGCGGCCACCCAGCTCAACCAGGCTGTGGAGGTCCCCAACCAGATCCGCACCGTGCTGGACGCATACTGCGCTGCCCTGCCGACGCAGCTCTTCCCGGGTCGGCGCGAGATCCCCAAGACGCTGATCTTCTGCCTGAACGAGAGCCACGCCGAGACCGTGACCGAGATCGCGCGCCAGGTGCTGGGGCTCGACGATACCGGGGTGCAGAAGATCACCTATCGCAGCACCGGCCGCACCGGCCGCACCGGGCAGGACCTGATCAAGGACTTCCGTACCAGCCACCGCTTCCGCGTCGCCGTCACGGTCGACATGGTCGCCACCGGCACCGACATCAAACCGTTGGAATGCGTGATCTTCCTGCGCGACGTGCGCAGCGCCCAGTACTTCGAGCAGATGAAGGGCCGTGGCGCCCGCACCATTCGTCCCGACGACCTCCGCCTTGCCACCCCGAGCGCCCGCGCCAAGGAGCGCTTCGTGATCGTGGACGCCGTCGGCGTGACCGAGAGCGGCAAGGTTGCCACGGAGCCGCTGGATCGCGATCGCGCCGCCACGCTGAAGCAGCTGCTGGACCGCGCCGGCTTCGGCCATACCGACGAGGACCTATGCAGCACCATCGCCGCTCGCCTAGCCAGGCTGGGCCGCAGGCTTCCGACCGAGGCCCTGGCCGCCTGACGGAGGCAGCGGGCGGTACGCCCCTCGCCGCCATCGCCCGCGCTCTGGTGGACAGCGCCGACCCGGCCGCCATCGAGACCGAGGCTACCCGCACCGGCACCTTGCCTGACCTCGCGGCCGAAAACCTGCGTGAGGCAGCCCTGCGTCCGCTCGCCGCCGCTCCCGAGCTGCGCCGCGCCCTGCTAGAGGAACAGCAGCGGGCGGAGATCGTCATCGACGAGCTGACGCCTGACCGCGTGCTATCCGACGGGTTTGACGCGCAGGAAGCCGGGCGCGTCACCGATAGCTTTCGGCAGTTCCTCGACGGCCATGCCGACCAGCTCGCCGCGCTGCAGGTGCTGTATGCCCGACCCTACGCCGCTCGGCGCTTGACCTATGCCGGGCTGCGCGACCTAGCTAACGCCATGGCCCGGCCGCCTTGGCTGCTCGACAGCGCCCGTATTTGGGAAGCGTACCGCCGCCTCAACGGCGCCGGCCGCGTGCGGGACGCATCACCCGTGCGGCTGTTGACCGACCTGGTAGCCTTGGTGCGCTACGCCCTGGACCGGACGGCCGTGCTCGAGCCGCTGGCGCCGGAGGTGGAGCGGCGCTTCAACCTTTGGCTCGGCCGCGAGAAGAACGCCGGGCGGGAGTACTCGGAGGAACAGACGGCTTGGCTGCGCCTGCTGCGCGATGCGGTGGCCGCGAACGCTGAGGTGCTGCCGGGCGACCTGCGGGACCAGCCGCAGTTTGCGACACGTGGCGGTATGCCCCGCGCCCGGCGGCTGTTCGGGCTGGAGCGGCTAGACGGGTTGTTGGAGGAATTGTCCGAGCACCTGATGTCGGGCGCGGAGGCGGCGTAGGGCGGGATGGAGAACGTGGAGAAGGCGGCGTTGCCGCCGGGTTGGGCTTGGACGCGGCTTGGAGATATCTCTGCTGTAAGTGGAGGCCTGACAAAGAACCGGAGCCGCAATACGTCAGGCATGACCAGCGCTCTGTTCCTGCGCGTTGCCTATGTCCAGTCTGGATATGTTGACCTTGAGGATCTTCACCTCATCGAAGCAAGCACGCAAGAAATCGAGCGGCTTTCTTTACGGCGTGGAGATATGCTTGTTGTCGAGGGTAATGGCAGTCTGTCCCAGGTTGGCCGATATGCAATCTGGGACAACGACGTTTCCGACTGCATTCACCAGAACCACATTATCCGAGTACGGCTAAACAAGCCTGAACAGGCGAACTGGGTGTTTCGATGGCTTTCATCCCAGCATAGGAGGACATTCATCGAGCGCTCAGCCAATTCCATCTCGGGACTGCATACGTGTTTAGTCCCGGCGTGTGGCGATACGGATCATCAGGCGGCACGGGATAAGCTATGGGACAGGTTCTACACGGCTGCGCCCGCACGACGGAGGCGGTGCGTCTCGCGATTCAGCGTAGCCAAGAGAGTATAAGGGCGCTTGCGACGCGCCACGGTGTCAGTGCGACGACAGTCCAGAAGTGGCGCAAGCGGAGCAACGCTCATGACGCAGCCATGGGGCCGAAAGAGGTCCGATCATCGGTTCTGACACCCGAAGAGGAAGCCGCAGTAGTGGCGTTCCGTCGGCATACGCTGCTGCCGCTCGACGATTGCCTCTACGCCCTGCAGCCGTCCTTGCCGCACCTGACGCGGTCCAGCCTGCACCGCTGCCTCCAGCGCCACGGCATCTCGCGGCTTCCTGAGATCGAGGGAGACAAGCCCGGCAAGTTCAAATTCAAAGCCTACCCGATCGGGTGGTTCTGTCAGCCCTCGCGCCAGTGACGGATCTGGTGGCCGCCGGGGGTGTGACGTAGCGTTGCCAGTCATGACAGCGGGCGGGGCATCGGGATGAACTGCGTGTGCTGTGGATCTGCTGCC
>CAXTVX010000142.1:0-4777 GCA_964247755.1 uncultured Acetobacteraceae bacterium
ATCACCCCCGGGTAGGGTGGTCCAAACCCAGTAGACGATCCATGCACCAACGCCGTGCTGCGTCACAAGCTGCTGCCACCGGACCGCGCTTGCCGCGCTCACACCGAAGCGAACCGCCGCCTGCCTGCGCGACAGACCGCCCGCGATCGCCGCCACAACCCTGTCCCGAAGATCCACCGACAATGCTCGTGCCATCCATGCCGGCCTCCAGCACCAGCACGGATTATGAATCAGAAAGCCACGCCGACGGGGATCCCCTACGATTCAGCGAGGTGAGAAACCGCTCTAGTTAGGTGCCGGCGGGAAAGATGGGCATCCTCTATATATCCGAGATGACCGATGAGCTGACACATGTACCAGCATCGGGCATAGTTGCATGGATCCTGGAAAGGCCTCCACTTCACAGCACGATCGACCAAGACTTCCATCTCTGGTAATATGATACCCTATCCGGATGTGAATCATGATCGACCAGTCCGTTAGCGCGAGTGCGAGAACTCTAGGTCGAGTCCCGTAGTAGAGACCGTGGATAACCAGGGCATCGGTAGCACTAAGAGCATACGGTGACGTCGCGAACGATGACATCGTCTGGCAGCATAGTGCATGCAAACCCTTGGCCTTACCCCGAGCAGTGATTCATGGAGTACGTTGTCAGCCGGCTGATCCGCTGTCGGAATTTAGACAAGTTGCAAACCGGCTCAGAAGATTGCCTTCTCGATCCTAGTCTTGCCACCAGTCAAACCGATGGCGTGCAGGCTCTGCCAGAGTGCAAGCAGGTCATGAACTCATTTCCAGATGTTGCTAGATGTCGGTCTCATATTGCCGGCTTGCACCAATCGTCGACGGTCATCCGGTTTACCGCAAGATGAGAAGCATGACGCTTAAAGAGCCCCTGTTTTATCCAAGAGTAGATGTCTAAGCCTTTCGTCCGTAGCGAAGTAGGTAAAATCCTCCGAGTAGAAATCGCGAACAAACATCGTGACTTTCCGTGATCCTAGCACATGCGTGAGAACACATCGTGACCGGTTCTCGTGCGGAGCAGCCTGAGGCGGCAATCCAAGGAACTCTGCGCCACGGGAGACAAAGGCGCCGTGGTCATCCATCGGCAAGATGTGGATTGGCTGACAAAGCCACGGAGCCTGAAGAAATTGCATCTGCGGGAAGAAGTGTACAAAGTCATGGTTTCCAAGGACGTCATTCGAGGACAAGACTTGCTCTATGAATAGCTCAACGGCCAGCAACTGTTGCTTCGGCTGCATATTTGGCAGCGGCAGGTCCGGATGGAACGTTTTGAAGTGCTGATCTACGGCCGAGACAAAGCGGCTGTACGGGTTGCGAGCGAGGGCTAAGGACTTGTATGTTCCTACAACCGCAGCCAGGGACGGAAGTAGTAGTGCGACTTCCGACGGGTTAAGATGGGCAAGGTCCAATGGAGAGTCAGGCGTTGGCTGATGGAGAAGTCCATGAAACGGGAGCGGGTCGTCATGATAAGGTTCCAGAAGGGCACGCAGACTCATGCCTCCGGTCTTTGGATTCTGAAAGAAAAGGAACTTGTGCCGGTGAGATATGATCATGAGGTCCACCGACGGACTTCAGCATGTTCTGCAAGATTCCCTCGACAAGAAGGCACTTGAGCTGAACCCAGGCGAACCGCAATGGTCCTGCTCAGAGACCGGCAGAAGATAATCAATGCTTGGACCTTCACAGCAGTGACGGCAACCATTGAAGCTTCACCTTACGATGTCTGTGATGTGTTAGCAGCTAAATCTTAAGCAAGTTATAAAAGCTAAGTGGGAAGGCAAGACGCTAGGATATCGACCTTTCCCATCGACGACAGCCGGGTGGTGCAGCTCGAAAGCTTGAGGTACCGATGTGGCGAGCCTCATGGCTTCTGCCTCCTTCGGACGCCGGGCCATCGCGCTTGCCCGGAACGATGCAATCAGCATCGTTCTGACCGGCGTGAGTGCCCATTCGGTGAGCGTCATCGTACCCAGTTGAGCGGAGCCGGTCTGCCTTAACCTCACGGAAAGTGGGGCAGACGAGGCTGCACGACTGCGGACACCAGGCTCGATTTGCGGCTTCTGCCGCTCTGTTTGGTTGAGGAGCTTCGTGTACCGATAAATGGCACGGTTCGTGCGATGCCTCGCATAATTTAGGGCAAAGCCACCTGATCCGGGACAGGCATATGATGGGCGGTCGGGTATGGTCAGGGTGAGGTGGTGGCCAGCCCGACGCTTCTGGCGCACGCTCACGCGGCGGAACCGAGCTAACCGAGCGCAAAAATAGGCTCCGAATCGGCAAGCCCGACACCGTTACGGCAGCACCGGTGATCGTGGCTGATTGTGAGGCACTTCCCGGAAGGGGTAGGGTGCCAAGCAACAGACTGGATATCGGCAAGCAAGTTGGCTGGGCGGCACCAGGGCCGCTTACGATGCTTCACTCGCACGTCCGGCACGGCGTCCAAGGTCGCTGCCAGCATCATCCTATCCTGTCGATTGGCTGGGACGGCGGCATGTCAAGCGGCATGCCGCGTCCATATCCACGCCGCTCGAGCGGCGAAGGCGGCGGAGGAATCCAGCTTCGGCCCTTCGCGATCCATCAAGCTGGGCCCGACCTCCCGATTCTTCTTTCGGCAGCCATGCTGGTACCGTCGAGGGCGGCTCGGTTCCGGTCCGGCGCAACTGCGACGCGGAGCCGCTCCAGCAGGACCCGGTGTAGGCCCAGCCGGAACCCGGCAGCATGCCATTCGCCCAGGCACCGCCGGTAAGTCCTGCCTCGGCAGAGCAGCTCGGCCGGCACCTCGTGCCATTAGATGCCGGTGCGCAGCACGAACGGGATCCCGGCCCGGGCTGCGTTATCCGGGCCACGACCGCGTGCCTCCCGGCTTCGTCCGTTCGGACGGCAGAAGCGGCTCGATCGCCTACCAGAGGTCGTCAGGGACAAGAAGCGTCCTCCTTCCCCAATGCCTCAGACGCGGGACCACCTCGGTCTCACAAGCCGAACGTCCAGAATGGAGGCTCGATGAGATAAAGGGTTGGGAAACACATGCGTGCGTAGCATGAGCGGGTCGTTGTCGCATGTTGATCGGTTCGTACATGTCCACACTTGTTCTCGACTGCTGCGAAGCCTCGCCGGTGCAGCTGTTCCAGGTGGCGACGCAGGCGAAGGCGCGGCGCCAGTTCAAGGCGGCGCTCGCAGCGTTCCTGCAGGTGGATGCGTTTCTGCCGGACCAGGCAGCGATCCTTGTCGCGATCGGGACGACGCAGGTGGAGCTCGGGCAGCTGGCGGAAGCGGAGGCGTCGTTCCTGCGGGCCATCAAGCTCGATCCGGCCTGCGCGGCCGCGCATGCAAACCTGGGCTCCGTGTATGTCCGCCAGGGTCGTCTGGAGATGGCGGAGGGACCATCGCGGCAAGCGGTTGCGCTCATGCCGAACAACGCCGCTGCCTGGCGGAACCTGGCATATGCCCTGCGGCACAGGAATCCGGCGGGAGCGCAGGAGTGCCGCGACATCGCCTATCGGCAGCAGCAGATCTTCATCGAGCCGGGCGACGCGCCTGAACTCAGGGTGCTGGTTCTGCAGGTAAGCGGACAAGGCAACATGCCGTTCCCGCCCTTGCTGCCGCGAGCGCGGTTCACGCTGATCAACTGGTTCATCGATTATGCGCTGCCGGGGCACGAGGCGTCGTTGCCGGCCTATGACATCGTGCTCAATGCGGTCGGTGACGCCGCCTATCTGCCCGAGATCGAGGCAGCGATGGCTCGCTTCCTTCCAGTCTGCCGGCGGCCGCTGCTGAACGATCCGACCCGTGTCGCGCGCACAGACCGGGCCGCGATCGGTGCGTTGTTGTCCGGGATCGACGGGGTGTGGGTGCCGCAGACGGTGCGCTTGGCACCAGGCTCGCTGGTGGCGGAGAGCATGCGGGCTGCCGCGCTATCCCTGCCCGTGCTGGTGCGACCCCCCGGAACCCATGGTGGTGACGGCCTGCAAAGGATCGACACGCAGGAGGAGCTTGATGCGACCATGCCCCTGACATCCGGTGGATACCTCAGCGCATTCGCGCAGACGCGGGAAGCGGACGGGTTCTATCGGAAGTACCGGGTGATCTTTATTGATCGGGTGCCGTATCCCTATCATCTCGCGATCTCGCCGCATTGGATGGTGCACTACTGGACGGCAGGAATGCAGGATGATGCGGCGCGGCGGGCGGAGGAGATGCGGTTCCTGACCGATCCGGCCTCGGCGATCGGAACGCGTGCGATGGCGGCGCTACGTGAGATCGGCCGGCGGTTGGACCTGGACTTCGCCGGGATCGATTTCGCGGTGCTGCATGACGGGCGCCTGGTCGTGTTCGAGGCGAACGCCACGATGCTGGTGCACCGGGAAACAGAGGCGGTGTTCGACGACAAGAACGTGTTCATCGACCGCATTCACAGCGCATTCCGGAGAATGCTTGCCGAGCAGTCCGCCCGAGGACAGGCACCGGCTTGTGTCCACACAATCCAACCTCACGAAGATGTCGGATGACCGGTTGAGGAGCCGTCAGGCTCTCGGTGTGCCTTCCAGGGTGTCGATGGTGCGGGCGCATCCGCGACAGCAAGCTGTCGGTCCCACGGCGAAAGCTGCGGACCTTCCGATGCCGCATGCGCGCATCATCAACGGAACGGGACGCCTCGGGTGGTCTTGCCCTGCTTCTGGCTGAAGAGGGCATTGTCACGTCGAGACGGTTTTGTCAGCCCTCGCGCCAGCGTTCCGATCGCTCTCGATAGGATCCTGCT
>CAXTVX010000143.1:0-4760 GCA_964247755.1 uncultured Acetobacteraceae bacterium
AGCTGCAGGCCGGCGCCTACGGCACGCTCTCGGTGCTGACCGAGCTGACGGTCCGCGCACTGCCCCGTCCGGAGAGCAGCAGCAGCCTGGTGCTGACCGGGTTGGACGACGAGGTGGGGGTGCGCACCCTGCTTGCCGCGCTGAACACCCCGCACGAGGTGTCGGCGGCAGCGCACCTGCCGGCCGCGGCGGTGGCGTTGTCCATCGCTGCCCGCGGCATCGTCGGCCCAATCACCGTGCTTCGGCTGGAAGGGCCGCGTCCATCGGTGGAATACCGGCTGGACGCGCTGGAAACCCTGATTGGGCGAGGCATCCGCCTTCAGGCAGCCGAAAGCACCGGGCTGTGGAACGAGGTCGCCGCGGTGCAGCCGCTGCTGCTCGGTCGACCGGACAGCATCGTCTGGCGGATCTGCTCGACGCCGACGGCGGCGCCTGCGGTGCTTGGCCTGCTGAAGGCGCAGTTCGCGTCAGCCGAGGGGTTCTACGACTGGGGCGGCGGCCTGCTGTGGGTATCCCTCGACCCGGACGAGGCAGGTCCGGACTGCGCGGCTGGCGTCGTGCGCGAGGCGATCCGGCACGGCGGCGGGCAGGCCACGCTGCTTCGCGCCACGCAGGCGGCGCGGGACCGTGTCGCCGTGTTCGAGCCCGCCACGCCGCCGCTCGAGGCCCTGTCGCGGCGCGTCAAGGCCAGCTTCGATCCGAAGGCAATCCTGAACCCGGGCCGCATGCAGCGAGGAGTATGACCATGCAGACGCGATTCACCGCCGAACAGCTCGCTGATCCGGACACCGCGGACGCCGCCCAGGTCCTGCGCTCCTGCGTCCATTGCGGGTTCTGCACCGCGACCTGTCCGACCTATGCGCTGCTTGGCGACGAGCTCGACAGCCCGCGCGGCCGCATCTACCTGATCAAGGACATGCTGGAGAACGACCGTCCGGCGACGGAAACGGTGGTCAAGCACGTCGATCGCTGCCTGTCCTGCCTGTCCTGCATGAGCACCTGCCCGTCGGGCGTGAACTACATGCACCTGGTCGACCACGCCCGGCACCACATCGAGAAGACATACACCCGCCCGTGGCGCGATCGGGCGATGCGCCGCCTGCTCGGCTTCGTGCTGCCGCGGCCAAGCCTGTTCCGCCTGTCGCTGCAGGTGTCGCGGTTCGGCAAGCCGCTGCGGCGGTGGATGCCGGCTCAGCTCCGCGTGCTTCTTGACCTAGCGCCGAAGCGGGTGCCGCACGCCTCGAGGGTGGATCGGCCGCAGCAGTTTCCCGCCACCGCCCAGCGGACCCGGCGCGTGGCCCTTCTCAGCGGCTGTGCGCAACGCGTGCTGGCGCCCGAGATCAACGAGGCCACGATCCGGCTGCTGACGCGGCACGGCTGCGAGGTGGTGGTGGCGCCGGGAGCCGGTTGCTGCGGAGCGCTCAACCATCACCTCGGTCAAGGTGGCCACGATTCGGCGCGCGCCAACATCCTGGCCTGGGACCGGGAGATCGCGGCAGGCGGACTGGACGCCATCGTCATCAACGCGTCCGGCTGCGGCACGACGGTGAAGGACTACGGCCACATGTTCCGCAACGATCCGACGCTGGCCGAGCCCGCGCGACGCATCTCGGCGCTGGCCCGCGATGTCACCGAGCTGATGAGCGATATCGGCCTGCAGGCGCCCATCCTCGGCACCGGCCAACGGGTCGCCTATCACAGCGCGTGCTCCCTGCAGCACGGCCAGCAGGTGCGCGACGAGCCGAAGCGGCTGCTTTCGGCGGCGGGATTCACCGTCGTGGACGTCCCGGAAGGTCATATCTGCTGTGGCTCCGCCGGGACCTACAACCTGTTGCAGCCGGAGATCGCCACGCAGCTGCGCGAGCGGAAGGTCGCCAACATCGAGCGGATGACGCCTGAGCTGATCGCAGCCGGCAACATCGGCTGCATGACGCAGATCAGCGCCGGAACAAAGATCCCGGTGCTGCACACGGTGCAGCTGCTGGACTGGGCGACCGGCGGCCCGAGGCCCGACAATCTGCCGAACTAAAGATCGCTGTAGGCGAACGACAACAAACAAGAGCAACAAACGGAGGGCTACAATGTTCAAGCAAGTGCTGACGCCGGTCGCCGGCAGTCTGCCGTTGTCGTTCCTCGTCGCCGTGCTGCCGATCGTCGTCGTGCTGACGCTGCTGGGCGTGCTGCGACGGCCGGCTTGGCAGGCCTCGCTTGCAGGGCTGCTGGTCGCCTTTGTCATTGCCGTCTCGGTGTGGCAGTTTCCGGTGCGGCTGGCGCTCGACAGCATCGCCGCCGGCGCCACCTTTGCGCTGTGGCCGGTGATGTGGATCGTCGTCAACGCGCTGCTGCTCTACAACGTCGCGGTCATCTCCGGCCGGTTCGACGCCTTCCGGGACTGGATCATCGAGCACCTGCCGAACGATCGTCGCGTCGTGCTGGTGGTGATCGGCTTCTGTTTCGGCTGCCTGCTGGAGGGCGTGTCCGGCTTCGGCACGCCGGTCGCGATCACCAGCGCGCTGCTGATCCTGGTCGGCTTCCCGGCCATCGAGGCGCTCACCTTCACGTTGATGTTCAACACGGCGCCGGTCGCGTTCGGAGCCCTCGGCGCTCCGGTGACCGTGCTCGGCCAAGTCACCGGCATTCCGGCCGCGACGCTCGGCGCGATGATCGGGCGGCAGCTGCCGTTCCTGGCCCTGCTGCTGCCGTTCTACGTCATGGCGATCTACGGCGGCTTGCGTTCGGTGCGCGCCATGTGGCCGATGCTGCTGGTCGCCGGCGGCAGCTTCGCCGTCACCCAGTTCATATCGGCGAACTACCTCGACTACGCGCTGACCGACGTGCTGTCGTCCCTGATGGCGCTGGTCGCCACGCTCGGCTTCCTGCGCCTGTGGTCGCCACGGCCGGATGCAAACTTCGCCGTCCATGCCCGGGCCTCGATGCCGCCGGGGCTGGAGCTGGCCCGCGCGGTCGGCGCGGACGTCGCGCGGAACCGGGCCGCCGCGCCCGTTCCCGGCTGGCAGGGCTGGATCCCGTGGGTGACGGTGTCGGTCGTGGTGATCGTCTGGACGCATCTCAAGGTCTTCACCCTGGGCCAGCGGACGATCCAGTGGCCCGGCCTGCACAACCAGGTGTTCATCACGCTCTACGGCAAGCCGTACGCCGCCAACTGGGTGTTCCAGCCGCTCACCACCGGAACCGCGATCCTGCTCTCGGTGATCGTCACGGCGGGCCTGGTCGGACTCAAGGGCCACCAGTTCGTCGAGGCCGTGCGCGCCACGGCCAAGCAGAGCCGCATCGCCATCCTGACCGTGGTGCTGATCGTGAGCCTTGCCTACCTGATGAACTATTCGGGCCTGAACTATTCGCTCGGCCTCGGCGTCGCTTCTGTCGGCGCATTCTTTCCCTTGCTGTCTTCCTTTCTCGGCTGGGTGGCGGTGTTCCTTTCGGGCAGCGACACGTCCGGCAACGCCCTGTTCGGCAACCTCCAGGTGGTGGCGGCGCACCAGCTCGGGCTCAACCCCGTGCTCATCGCCGCCTCGAACTCTTCCGGCGGCGTCATGGGCAAGATGATCTCGCCGCAGAACATCGCCACCGGAGCGACCGTGACCAACCTCAAGGGCAAGGAAGGCCTCGTGTTCGCCAAGACCTTCAAGCACAGCATCTTCCTGACCCTGTTGCTGGGAATCATGGTCGTGCTGCAGCAGTACCTGTTCCCCGGGATGATCCCGTAGCATCTGATGATGTCGTAGCGAGGAGGAAATCATCATGATCGTCGCGTCGGTACTGGCTGCAAAAGGAAAAGAACTCATCTGCGTCGCACCTGAGGTGCAGGTTGAGGACGTCACACGCATCCTGGAAGCGAGACGGATCGGTGCGGTGCTGGTGATGCAGGATGACGCGTTGCTCGGCATCCTGTCGGAACGCGGGATCGTCCGTGCGATGGCGCAACACCCGGTCGGCGTGCGAGCGATGCGAGCCGACAGGGTCATGAAGCCGTTTTCCTGCCAGACGAGCCCGTCGGCACAGATCGAGGACGCCATGCAGGTCATGACCGATCATCACGTCCGCTATCTTCCGGTGATCGAGGAGAAAAAACTGGTTGGCCTGCTCAGCGTCGGCGACATCATCAGGGCAAAGCTCGGTCACTCCCTGTTGGAGGTGGAAAACCTTGCCGCCTACATCACTGGGGTTCACGGATAGCGCGAAACACCCTGGTGTGACGGAACCAAATATTGACATCGGTGTCACGATCGCCTCTATCGGGCCGGCCAGTTCGACGACGCGAAAATAACGGAGCAGGGGTCCGGAAAGCCTGTTTCGGTGACAGCTTGGTGCAGCCGCGCGGTGCGCGGCTTGACGAGAGGAATGATCCCGATGCGTTATGTTTCGCGTGGCGGCCTGTCGATCGCGGAGCCGCTGCAGGACTTCATCGAGGCCGAAGCGCTCCCCGGAACCGGGCTGGACCCCGATCGCTTCTGGACCGGCTTCGCCCGCATCGTCCACGACCTGTCGCCGGGGCTGCGCCACCTGCTGGACGAGCGCGACCGGATGCAGGCGGCGATCGACGACTGGCTCGCGGGCCGGCCCGCCCTGGCCTGCGATGCGGAGGCGCAAATCGGCTTCCTGCGCGAGATCGGCTACCTCCTGCCGGAGCCGGAACCGTTCGCGGTCGAGACCGCCGGGGTGGACGACGAGATCGCGCTTCTGGCGGTTTTGTCAGCCCTCGCGCCAGCGTTCCGATCGCTCTCGATAGGATCCTGCTG
>CAXTVX010000144.1:0-4751 GCA_964247755.1 uncultured Acetobacteraceae bacterium
CCAGTTCAAGCAGGCGCTCGCCGCCCGCCCGTCCTGCATCGTGATCATGGGCCATCCCGGCGCCGACGCTTTCCACGACTTGGTCAGGCAGGCCACGAGCCAGGGGATCGTCGTCACCGACGGCAACTCGCCGCTGACGCCGCTGCAGCAGGAGTTTGGTCCGCACGGCTTCGGCTATGCCGGCGTCGACCTGTACCAGGGTGGCAGCCTCACCGCGCAGCAGATGATCAAGGCCGGCAACCTCAAGTCCGGCGACAAGGCGATGGTCTACGGCGTGTTCTCGCAGGCCGAACGCGGCCAGTCCGAGAAGGGCCTCGCCGACACGCTGGAAAAGGCCGGCCTCAAGGTCGACCGGCTGGAGATTTCCCCGGAAGCCAACTCCGATCCCACCCTCGCGATCCCGATCCTCGCCGCCTACGTGCAGTCGCATCCGCAGCTCAAGGCGATCGGCACCCAGCACGGCGTGATGACCGGGCAGATGGAGCAGGTCCTGAAGAAGGCCGGCAAGGCGCCGGGGCAGGTGACGGTCGGCGGCATCGACCTGGCGCCCGCGACGGTGGACGGGCTGAAATCCGGTTACGTACAGGTGACGCTCGACCAGCTGCTCTACCTGCAGGGCTTCATGCCCGTGCTGCAATGCGTGATGTCGGCACAGTACAAGATGCCCGGCCTCACGCTGAACACCGGCGCCGGCGTGGTTACCAGCAAGACGATCGACACCGTCACCACGCTGATCGACGCCGGCATCCGCTGACGCCGATCGCATGATCGTTCGGTCATGCTCCGCTTCGTGCCGCTTCCGCGTCCTGCTCGCAGGATGTGGGGTGGGGGGTATGGCTTACGGCGAAGGCCTCCATCCACACGCGCAACTCGTGCGGCGGGCAGGGACGGCTGATCCGGTACCCCTGGATCTCCAGGCACCCCAGCTCGCGAAGCAGCTCGATCTGGTAGTCTGACTCGACCCCTTCCGCGGTGACGGCGGCATCGAGGCTGTCGCACAGGCCGGCGATGGCGCGCACGATCGCGGTCGCCTCGGGCTTCACTCCGAGCTCCTGCACGAACGACTTGTCGATCTTGATCCGGTTGAACGGCAAGGTGCGCAGGAAGCTCAGCGACGAGTAGCCGGTGCCGAAATCGTCCAGCGCGATGCTGATGCCGAGCGCCCTGAGCTGTTCAAGCATGGACGTGGCTGCCGCCGTGTCGGCGATCATCGCCGTTTCCGTCACCTCGAGCTCCAGCCGGCCCGGCTTCAGCCCGGTTTCCGTCAGGATGCCCACGATCCTCTGCACCAGGTCCGGCAGGTGGAACTGCGACGGCGACAGGTTGACCGACACCTTCATCGCCTCCGGCCATCCCGCGGCCTCCCGGCAGGCGGCGCGCAGTACCCAGTCGCCGATCTCGGGCATCAGCCCCACCGTCTCGGCAAAGGGGATGAAGTCGCCCGGAGGAACGTTGCCGCGCGACGGCGACCGCCAGCGCAGCAGCGCCTCGCACGACGTGACCACGTCCCGCTCGACGTCGACCACGGGCTGGTAGTGGAGGACGAACTGTTCCTCGGCCAGCGCCGTGCGCAGGTCGCGCTCCAGGTCGCGCAGGGACGGATCCGGCCCCTCCGGATCGCTGCCGGAAATGGACCTGGAACCGCGCCGGCGATCGGTGGCGGACGTGGCCGGCTCCGCGTGAGGCGACGACGGTCCGGCGTCCGGCTGTTCCGTCTCGATCCGGTTCCGTCCGTTCTCCTTCGCCGCGTAGAGGGCGATGTCCGCCCGGGCGACCAGCGTCACCGTGGTGTCGCTGGGCCGGAGGAACGCGACGCCTCCGCTCGACGTGACGGTGCGGCTCCCGTCGCCGAACTGGTAGGCCGTGTCGGTGATGGCGGACCGGATCGCGGCAACGCGTTGCATCACCAGATCCGGTGCCCCAGGAAGAACGACGAGGAACTCCTCGCCGCCGTAGCGCCCGGCCGTCTCGCCCGGCTCGATGACCGCGCTCAGCCTGCCGCCGAACGCGGCGAGCACCTTGTCGCCTGCCAGATGGCCGAAGCGGTCGTTGATCGACTTGAAGTGGTCGATGTCGCAGAGAAGCACGGCGAGCGCCGTCTCGGTCCGCGATGCCTTGGCGACCGCCTCGTCCAGCGCGCCCATGATCGCGCGCCGGTTCGGCAGGCCAGTCAGGGCGTCTGACATGGCGAGCCGCTGGAGTTCGTTCCTCGCCTGCTCGATCTCCGCGGTGCGCGCCCCCACCATTTCCTCCAGGCGGCGCTGCCGCCCCAGCAGCAGCCTCACCCGCACCTGCCAGGCTGCGGCTAGGACGGCTGCCGCCAGCAGCGCGCACAGCCCGTAGAACCACACCCGCCGCCACCAGGGCGCACGGATATGGATGGTGAAGCCGACCGGCGCGGACACTTGGCCGTGCACGGCGTCCACCGCGACCAGCTCGAAACGGAACTCGCCGGCAGGCAGGCCGGCATAGCGGACGTCATGCCCCATGGTATCGTTCCAGCCGGTGTCCAGCCCGCGCAGCCGGTAGCGGAACGCGACGTTGCCCCGGGCATAATCCAGGTCCACGAAGCGGACCACCAGCGACGCCGAGCTCCCGTCGATCCGGATCGACGGCGACGGGGACAGGGTCCGGCGGCCGATCGAGATCCCCGTGACGAGCGGATGCAGGGTGGTCGCCGGTGGCGGACGCGCGGGATCGAGCAGGTGGCTCAGCCCGTGGCTGGTCCCGAACCACATCGAGCCGTCGTCGTCCTCGTAGACGGCCCACTGGTCCATGTCGTCGCTGACCAGGCCGTCCACCTTGTCGAAGCGGCGCCAGGACCGTCCGTCGAACATGTCGATCCCGTGATCGGTTCCCACCCACATCCAGCCGCGACGGTCGCGGTGCAGGAACAGGATGTCGTTCGAGCCGAGCACCGGCGCGGTGACGGGAGATAGCCGTTCGAGACCGCCCG
Source organism: uncultured Acetobacteraceae bacterium (assembly GCA_964247755.1). Classification (GTDB taxonomy): domain Bacteria; phylum Pseudomonadota; class Alphaproteobacteria; order Acetobacterales; family Acetobacteraceae; genus Lichenicola. Next base: position 2,957 of record CAXTVX010000144.1, read on the forward strand.
GGGTGGGACGGAACCGCAGCACGCCCCCGCTCTCGGTGAACACCCAGAGGTCGCCGGTCGGGGTGAACGCCATGCCGCCGCTCTGCCCATCCGGCAGCACGGCGGCCGCCACCAGGTCGAAGCGGCCGGTCGGGTCGCGCCGGAACAACCCGTTGCTGGTGAGCGCCCAGATCGCACCGGAGGGATCGGGTGCCACCTGGAACGTGGCGTGGGGGAGCACGAGGTCGGCGTGCACGGCCGGGGCAGGGGCGTCGGCGTCGGCAACGACGTAGAGGCCTTTGGGCGAGCACAGCCAGAGGCGGTCGTCGCGATCCACCAGCGCCGTCAGCACGTGGCCGGAAAACGGGAACCGCTCCAGGCGGTTGGCGGCAGGATCGAGACGGACCAGGGGCGCGTCGGGCGGGGCGGTCCAGAGCCTGCCGTTCCGGCTCGCCTCCACACTGGCGCTTCCGCCGGCAATGCTGGTCGTCCTGTTGCCGAGCGCCACCGTGTCGCCAAAGGTCGCGACCCAGAACTGCCCACCCCGCAGCCGTGTCATGCCCCAGATCAGGTCGCTCGGCAGGCCGTCATCCGCCGTCCAGTGTTCCCAGTTGCCGAGTCCTATGCTCCGGAACGCGCCGTGACCCATGCTGCCGATCCAAAGCGAGCCCTCGCGGTCGAACAGGAGGGCCTCAATGGGAGTCGCCGACAATCCGCCTTCATGATGCCCGTAGCTGCGCCACCGCGTCCCGTTCCAGTCGAGAAGGCCGTCGCCGCCCTGGGTGACGATGCCGCCGCGACGGTCGGCCACCAGATCCAGGTAGCTGGGGATCCTGCCATAGGACTGACCATGCCCGTCCGGGATCGTCACCACGTCGAAGGACCGGTCCTGCGGCCGGCGCCAGGCCAGATGCCCGACGCTGCGTACCCAGAGCGTGCCGTCCCGCGTCCGGATCGCGGCGCGCCAGACATCCGGAGGCAGCCCGGCCGCCGCATCATAGGGGGTGATCCGCCCGTCCTTCACGCGGCACACTGCCTGCCCGCATCCGACCAGGAGCGCGCCGTCGTCGTCCGGGACGACGAACCTGGCCTGCTCCAGGCCGGGCGTCGCGGTCAGCATCGCCTGGTTGAACAAGGGCTGGAAGGAACCCACGGCGTGCGGCCCGACGGCTGCACGCAGGAAGCGGCCGTCGTTGGCGACGATGATGCTGTCGTCGGTGAGGGTGACGAGGTGAGGCGACCTGACATCGAGTGCCGCGCCGACGTCGACCTTGCTGAAGCGCTGGCCGTAGCGGACATAGATGTCGTCGCTGGTGACCACCCAGATCCGGCCGGCTTTGTCGACCATGATCTTCCTGATCCAGGCACCCGGCGGCAGACCGACCGAAACGTCGTAGGGCGTGATCCTCGAACCGTCGTAGCGGTAGAGGCCCGCCTCGGTGCCCAGTAGGATGTAACCATCCACATCCTGCGCCAGGGCGGACACAGACGTGTTCCCGAGGCCGCGGTCATCCGCATAGTTCTCGAATCGGGCGAACTGTGCCCTGGCGTCCGGAACTGCCAGGGCCAGAAGCAGGCAGGCGAGGACGGCAGCACGCCACCGCGATGTCAGGCGGTCAGACCAGGGCGGCATGATGACCGGTAATGCGCAGCGACACGGCAAACATCCTCAGGTGCTGCGAGTATCGTTCCGACTCCTTACCAGTGGCTGAAGAAGGCTGGAGTCGCCGGTCCGGCGCACGGTGCCGCCGGCGGAGAATTGCCGGCGGCACCCTTGCATCAAGGATTGGTTGCGGACCCCGGTGCGCCCGCTGGC
>CAXTVX010000145.1:0-4736 GCA_964247755.1 uncultured Acetobacteraceae bacterium
GGATCGGGCTGGCGACGGGCGCGCAGGAAGCGGAGCTTCGGCACCCGGCATGATGCGGCCCGCTACCGTTCCGGACCGATCCTGACGCTGCGTCCGGTGCGATGGCTTTCCGCCGCGGCGTCGGCGAGGCGGAGCGCTTCCAGCCCGTCGGAGAAGCCGGGACTGGGTGCCGTGCGCGCCTGCACCGCCGACACGAAATGCGCGATCTCGGCGGCGTAGGCGTCGCGGTAGCGCTGCATGAAGAAGTGCAGCACCGGGTCGCGGGCGGCGGTGCGATCGGCAAGGTGCGCCTCCACCGTGGTGTCGCGCCGGTTGCCTGCCAGCAGCATGCCGCGCTCCCCGAACACCTCCAGGCGCTGGTCGTAGCCGTAGGCGCAGCGGCGGCTGTTGTTGATGTGCACCAGCGCGCCCGACGCGGCGCGCAGCGTCACCATGGCGCTGTCGACGTCGCCGGCAGCGCCGATCGCCGGATCCACCAGCACCGCCCCGGTCGCCGACACCTCGATGATGTCGCCGACCAGGAACCGGGCCATGTCGAGGTCGTGGATCATCATGTCGCGGAACAGGCCGCCCGAGCCTGCGACATAGGACGCAGGCGGCGGCGCCGGATCGCGGCTGGTGATCACCACCTGCTCGACCCGGCCGATCTCGCCCGCCTCCACCCGGCGCCTGAGCGCTGCGAAGGACGGGTCGAAGCGGCGGTTGAAGCCGATCATCACCAGGGGCGCGAGGACGGCGATCTCGTCGCGGCAGCGCAGCACGCGGTCGATGTCGAGGTCGATCGGCTTCTCGCACAGGATCGCCTTGCCGGCACGGGCGGCCTCGACGATGAGCGGGACGTGGGTGGCGGTGGGGGTCGCGATCAGTACCGCCTCCACCTCCGGGTCCGCCAGCGCTTCGGCCGCCGAGGCCGCGCGACGCACCCCGAGTGCCTCGGCGGTCGCCGCGGCCGCGTCCTCCATCACGTCGAACACCGACACCAGCGCCGCGTCCGGATGGGCGACGAGGTTGGCCGCGTGCATGCGGCCGATCCGGCCGCAGCCGAGCACGGTGAAGCGGAGCATGGTGCGGTCGTCCTCAGCGGTGGATCACGGGCCGACGGGTCCGGCTTGCATCGCAGGCGGCAGCGGACCTATCGCTGGAACCGGCCGGTTGGACGCGCCGATCGATTCCGATGGAACGAGCAGCGGCCTGAACGGAACGGATCCAGGAGGACGGCTTGATGATGAAACCAGCATTCCGTTCCGGTGGAGGATTGTCAATGGCGAGAACCCATGGATGACGAGTCGAAGCCTGCGGCGGCGGATCAGGCTACGCCCGAAACGCCGCGCGACTTCAAGAGCCTGCGCGCCCTGATCATGGCGCGTCGCGACAGGCTGCCGAAACGGCTGGTGCAGGCCGGCGACTTCGCGGTCGATCATCCACAGGAGATCGCCTTCGGCCGGGTGGCCGATCTCGCCGCGCAGGCCGGGGTGCAGCCCTCGACGCTGGTGCGGTTCGCCCAGACGCTGGGCTATTCCGGCTTCTCCGACCTGCAGGCGGTGTTCCGCGCGCATGCGCGGCAGCGCTGGCCGGACTACCGCGAGCGGTTGCAGACGCTGGCGGCCGACGCGCCGGCGGAGGCCGCCGACCCGGTCTCGCTGCTGCATGGCTTCGTGCACGCCGCACGGGTGTCGCTCGACCACCTGGAACAGACGGTGGATCCCGACGCGCTCGACGAGGCGGTGCGACGGCTGTCGCAGGCACGCTCGATCAGCCTGGTCGGCACCAGGCGGGTGTATCCGGTGGCGCTCTACCTGAGCTACGCGCTGCGCAAGCTCGGAGCCCGCTGCGAGCTGGTCGACAACGCCGGCGGCCTCGGGCACCGCCAGGTCGAGCTGCTGGGGCCCGAGGACGTGGTGCTGGCGGTCAGCTTCACCCCCTATGCCGCGGAAACCCTGGCGCTGTGCGCGACCGCGTCCCGTGCCGGCGCCGGCGTGATCGCCATCACCGACAGCCCGTTCTCCCCGCTGACGGAGGTCGCCGGGACCTGGCTGGAGGTGGCCGAGACCGACCATGCCGGCTTCCGCTCGCTGTCGGCCACCTTTGCGCTCGCGACCACGCTGTCGGTGGCGCTGGCGGAACGGCAGGCGCGGTCCTCGAAGAAGGACGCAGCGTGCCAGGACGAGAACGCAGGTTCCACTTCAACCCGCTGATGGAATGGCCTACGCCTCCCGATCGGATCATCGGGGAAGGACCGTCATGCGCGAGCTCGAACAGGCGCCACAGGTCGGGATCGGGCTGGTCGGCAGCGGCTTCATGGGCCGCGCGCACGCGCTCGCCTTCCGCAACGTGGGTGGCGTGTTCCCGCTCGCGCGGCAGCCGCGCCTGGAGCTGCTGGCGGATCATCCGGAGGAGCGCGCGGTGGCCGCCGCCGCGTCGCTCGGCTTCCGCCGTGCGACCGGCGACTGGGCCGCGCTGGTGCGCGACCCCGCGGTGGACGTCGTGGCGATCGCCACCCCCAACCGCCTGCACGCACCGATCGCGCTGGCGGCGATCGAGGCGGGCAAGCACGTGTACTGCGAGAAGCCGCTGGCGACCAGGCTGCACGACGCCATCGCCATGACCCGGGCCGCCGCCGCGGCCGGTATCGTCACGATGGTTGGCTTCAACTACCTGAAGAATCCCCTGATCGCGACGGCGCGCGAGATCGTGCGGAGCGGTGAGATCGGCGAGATCACCGGGTTCCGCGGCATACACGCCGAGGACTTCATGGCCGATCCGGAGGCGCCGTTCTCGTGGCGCTGCGAACCGGCGGAGGCGGGCGGGGCGCTGGCCGACATCGGCAGCCACATCCTGTCGATGGCGCGCTACCTGCTGGGCGGGGTGGAGGCCGTGTGCGGCCGGCTGGACACGATCCATGCCGAGCGTCCCGTGGCAGGCGGCGACAGGCGGGTGGTGTCGGTCGACGACCAAGCCAGCATGCTGGTGCGCTTCAAGGGCCACCCGTTCACCGCCAGCCTGAGCACGAGCTGGCTCGCCACTGGCCGCGACATGCAGCTCGCCTTCGAGCTGACCGGCACACGCGGCGCGCTCTGCTTCACCCAGGAGCGCTTCAACGAGCTGCGCCTGTATCGCACCGGCGCGGCAGCCGGCCGGGGCGGCTTCACCACCCTCAACGCCGGTCCGGCGCACGGGGACTACGCGGCGTTCTGCCCGGCTCCCGGCCACCAGCTCGGCTTCAACGACCTCAAGACGATCGAGGTGAGGCGCCTGCTCGACGCGGTGGCGGGCCGCGCGCCGAGCGACATGGACTTCGCCGGCGCCCTGGCGATCGCGCGCGCGGTCGAGGCGATCCGCCTGTCCTCGGCGCAGGGACGCTGGGTGGCGCTGGACGAGATCGACGACGCGTGACGGAAGACAAGCGGAGCCGGCGCGGAGGCCGGTTCCGCTCGCTGCAGACCCTAGCGGATCGACTGGCTCGACAGCGCGATCACCTGGCCGGCCTGGTCCTTGCGGATCAGGCTGGGCCCGGTCGCGACGTCGCCCGCCGGTAGCAGGCCGTAGCGCGCGTGCTGCGCCAGGGCCACCACCGGCAGGTAGCCCTGCAGGTAGGGCTGCTGGTCGACCACGAACAGGGCGGTGCCGTCCTGGACGTCCTTGAGCATGCCGGGCGACAGGTCGAACGAGGCGATGTGGACTTTCCCGGTGCGGCCGAGCTCGCGCACCGCGTCCACCGCGGTCTCGCCCACCACGGTCGCGTTCAGGCCGATCACCGTGTCGATCGACGGGTCGGAGCGCAGGGCGGCCTCGATCTTGGACTTCGCGGTGCCGGGATCCAGCTCGGTCGGCAGCACCTTGGAGGCGCCGCCGAAGCCCTTGGCGAAGCCGGCGCAGCGCTGGTCGAGCGCCAGGTTGCCGACCTCGTGGTTGACGCAGATCGCCTTTTTGCCGCCGGCCGCGGCCATCGCCCGGCCCGCGGTCTCGCCCGCGCTCTCCTCGTCCTGGCCGACGTTGATCGCGATGCCGACCTTGTGCGCGGTGGCGGGCGCGCCGTTGGTGGCGATCATCGGGATGCCCTGCGCCAGGGCGGCGTGGATCGGCCCGGACAGCGCGTCGGCGTCGGGCACGGTGGTGACGATGCCGTCCGGGCGCTGGTTGGCGGCGGCGGTGATCAGGTTCGCCATCTGCGTCATGTCGAAGTTCTGCGGCTGCCGGACCTCGAGGTGGATGCCCATCTGCTTTGCCGCGTCCTGCGCGCCGCGCTTGATCACGTTGTGGAACGGATCCGCCGCCTGGCCGTGGTCGACCAGGATGATGGTGATCTCCTTGTCCGCCGCCCGTGCCGCAGGGAGCGGTGCGGCGGCCGCCATTGCCAGAACCAGTGCCGGTGCGGCCAGGGCCGCGGTCTTGGAACGCTTCATTTCCCATCCATCCTTGTTGCTTGCTTGCGTGTCACGATGATCCGGAACGACTACAACGGTTGCTAGACCGTTCCGCCCAGGTCGGCCGACAGTTCCTGCAGCTCCTTGCCGCCGGCCATCAGGGTCTGCAGGGCGTCCATCCCGATCTCGTCCTTGCGCCACAGCCCCAGCGTGCGCCCGCGGTTCAGCACGGTGAAGCTGTCGCCGACCGCATAGGCGTGGCGCACGTTGTGGGTGATGAAGATCACGCCGAGCCCGCGCGCCTTCACCTGGGCGATGTAGCGCAGCACCATGGAGGTCTGCGCCACGCCCAGCGCCGAGGTGGGCTCGTCC
>CAXTVX010000146.1:0-4666 GCA_964247755.1 uncultured Acetobacteraceae bacterium
ACGCCCGGCGCCGCGCACCGACGCCGCCCGCGCCGCCGCCCAGGCGCTCGCCGCCAGCACCGTCGGCAGCAGCAGCCGCGACAGCGGCGCGGCGGCGCGCGGCTTGTCGTACGGCCCGGTGAGCGTCCCGTCGCCGAAGCGCCCGTGGCCGAACAGGTTCCGCCCGGTCACCTCCTGCAGCAGCAACTGGGCCGCGACGTAGCAACAGGCGCCGGCGACCAGCCAGCGCATCAGCCGCAGCGGACCCGGCTGCGACAGCACGCGATGCTGCAGGGCCGCCGCGAACAGGAGGAAGCGCAGGGTCGCGATCGCCTGCAGCAGGGCCGGCCAGCCGCCGGCGCCATGGGGCACCGAGCACAGCACCAGCCAACCCCACCACGACAGCGCCACCGGCACCCAGGCGGTGCGGGTCCAGCTCCAGTCCGCCGCTGCCGCAGAGCGCAGCAGGAAGGCGAGGGCGACCACGTCGATCAGCGCTTCCGCCACCCCGCGCCCGTGCAGCAGGAACAGCGGACACAGCAGCACCGCGACCGCGCCCAGCCGGTCGAGCAGACGGATCGCGGTCGCCCGCATCAGGCCGCCTCTCCGGCGATCGCCGCCTTGCGCCAGGCGTCGAGCCGAACACGCGCCGCCGGCAGGTCGTAGTCGCGCGCGCGCAGGCGGCCGGAAGCGGCCAGACGCCGCCGCTCCGACGGGTCGCAGGCGAGCCGGCGCAGCGCCTCGGCCAGCGCCCCCGGCGCGTCCGGATCGACCCGCAGCGCAGCCCCGGCGGTCAGCTCGGCCAGGCCGCCGCGCCCCGAGGTGACCAGGGCCGCGCCACTGGCCATGGCCTCCAGCGCGGTCAGCCCGAACGGTTCCGGCCACCGGCTCGGCACCACCACGATCGCCGCACGCGCCATCGCCTCGAGCACCGCCCCGTGCGGCCGGTAGCCGGCCAGCGTCACGCCGGCCCGCGCAGCAGCCGGACGCAGCGCGGCAAGGAACGGCGTGTCCGGCGACCCGCCCGGCCGGTCGGCGCCGATCATCTCTGCGCGCCAGCCCGGCAGCTCCGGCAGGGCGGCGGCGCAGGCGGCGACGAAGCTGTCCGCCCCCTTGTCGGCCACCAGCCGCCCGGCGAACAGGATCAGCCGTTCGCGCTCCCCGTCCGCCGACGCCGGCGGCAGCGCCGCCAGGTCGAGGCAGTTCGGCAGCAGCCCGACCAGCAGCGCGTCGCTGCCGTCCCGGTAGCGACGGCGCAGGTACTCCGACACCACGGCGATCCGCATACGCCGCGCCAGCGCCCGCCGGTCCGCCGGCGTGCGCGCCAGGCGCATCGCCTGCGGATCGTTGTGCAGGACCAGGCCGAGCGGGATGCCCGGGCACCGGCGCGACAGCGCCATCGCGATCTCCGGCCGGTTGTGCACCTCGATCAGCGCCGGCCGCATCGCGCGCAGAACCGCCGCGAGGCCGGCCACGTGGCGCAGCCGGTCGCCCGGCATCGGCCAGCCGGCCGGCCGTACCGGCACGAAGCGCCGATCGGCAAGGGCCGGCGTGGCGGAAGCGCGACCGAGCACCAGGTCCTGCGGCCGCGACACGCGATGCACCAGCAGCCCAATCGCGCCTGCCGCGTCGGGCGGGAATCCCTCCCGCGGCGGCAGCACGACCGCCACCCGGGGTTCCGGAACGCCCTTCATCCGGCGTTCAGGCCAGGTCCTCGTACTTGCCGAGCCGCCATCCGGCCGGCTCGGCGGCGGCGGCCCGGTACCATTCCTGCAGCAACGGATGCGTCCGCACCGCATCGCGATACGCGCCGGCGACCGGCCCCAGCGCCACCTGGTAGGAGACCAGCCGCGCCACCACCGGCGCGAACATGACATCGGCCAACGTGAAGCCGGCACCGAACAGATAGGGGCCTCCCGTGCCATGATCGGCACGCGTGTCGCCCCAGAGCCGCTCGATCCGGTCGAGATCTGCCTGCACCATTGTCGTGATCCCGTCGCGGAGCGCCCGGTCGCGGCCGAGGTTCATCGGCATGGCGATCCGCAGCGCCCGGAACCCGGCATGCATCTCCGCCGACAGCACGCGGGCGTGGGTGCGGGCGGCGCGCCCGGCCGGCCACAGCGCCGGCGCCAGCTCGGCGCAGTATTCGCCGATCGCCAGGCTGTCCCACACCCGGTTGCCGTCATGCTCCAGATACGGCACCTGCCCGCTCGGCGACACCGCCGCGACCGCGGCACTGTCCGTCTCGGCCAGCGGCACCACCCGCTCCTCGACCTCCAGCCCCGCCAGGCGCACCGCCAGCCAGCCGCGCAGCGACCAGGACGAGTAGCGCCGCGTGCCAAGGAAAAGGATGCCGCTGGCCATGAACCGCTCCGCTCGGTGGGATCGAGCGGTTCTGTAGGACGGGCCGGCCTACCCGGCAAACTGGGTTAGGCAGCGCGCCGGATGAAGCCGCCGCCCAGGATGCGGCTACCATGGTAGACCACGCAGGCCTGGCCGGGCGCCGGCAGCGCCGGCTCGTCCAGCATCACCCCGTCCCCCGTCAGCACCGCCGCGCGCACCGGCTCCCGCGCCCGCAGCTGCACCTGGCAGCGCAGGCCCGCGTCCGGCCGGTCGACCAGCCAGTTCGCGTCGCGCAGGGCGAGCGACCGCACCGTGTCCCGGCCGCGCGGCGCCACCACCACCCGGCGCGTCCGGGGATCGAGCGACACCACCCGCTGGCGCTCGCCACCGCGCATCGCGGCCGGCCCGAGCCGCCTGCCCTGGCCCACCGTATAGCCGGCGAGCCCGTCATGGCGGCCCAGCACTGCGCCGTCCTCGCCGACGATCTCCCCCGGTTCGGCAGTCTCCGGACGCAGCCGCGTTACCAGCTCCGCATACGAGCCGTCCGGCACGAAGCACAGATCCTGGCTGTCCGGCTTGGCAGCGACGGGCAGGCCGAGCCGCTCCGCCTGCTGCCGCACCGCCGCCTTGTCCGGCATGTCGCCGAGCGGGAAGCGCAGGAACTCGAGCTGGTCGCGTGTGGTGCCGAACAGGAACCAGCTCTGGTCGCGGCCGGCATCCACCGGACGATGCAGCTCGGCGCCGCCCGGGCCCGCGACGCGCCGGACATAGTGCCCGGTCGCCATCGCCTCGCAGCCGAGCTCGCGCGCCAGCCCGAGCAGGTCGGTGAACTTGACCCCCTGGTTGCAGCTGATGCACGGCACCGGGGTCTCGCCCGCCGCATAGGACGCGGCGAACGGCACGATCACGCTGTCTCGGAACCGCTGTTCGGCGTCGATCACGTAGTGCGGGATGCCGAGCCGGTCGGCCACCCGCCTGGCGTCGTGGATGTCGTCGCCGGCACAGCACGCGCCGCGTCGCTTTGCCGCCGCACCATGGTCGTAGAGCTGCAGGGTGGCACCCACCACGTCGTGCCCGTCCGCCGCCAGCATCCCGGCCACGACGCTGCTGTCCACGCCTCCGGACATGGCGACGAGAATGCGCATGACCGTGCTCAGCCGGCCTTCGGCAGGCGCACCACCAGCCCGTCGAGCGCGTCGGTGATGACGATCTGGCAGCCCAGCCGCGAGGTCTTCTCCAGCCCGAAGGCGAGGTCGAGCATGTCCTCCTCGTCCTCGGTCGGGGAAGCGAGGCGCGGTGCCCAGACCGGATCCACGATCACGTGGCAGGTGGCGCAGGCGAGCGAGCCCTCGCACGCCCCTTCCAGGTCGACGCCGTGGCGGTGCGCGATCTCCAGCACCGACAGCCCCGTCGGCGCTTCCACGGTGCGGGCGGTTCCGTCGTGCTCGATGAAGATCATGCTGGGCATCATACGACCTCGCCCGCATCGGGCCCTTGGGAAGGGGAGGGAATCACGCCGTGGCCAGGAGGCCGGAAGCGCCTGTCGCGGCGTGCCCGAGCAGGACCGCAGCGCGATGGAGCTCGGCCCCGGAGGTAAAACGTCCGATCGCCAGGCGCAAGCTCCGGGCCACCGCGTCGCGGTCGAGCCCCATCGCCGTCAGCACGTGCGACGGCGCCACCTCGGCTGCCGAGCAGGCGGAGCCGGTGGACAGGCACAGCTCGGGGACGGCCGCCATCACCGCCGAGGCGGACGCGTCCGGGAACCGCAGGTTGAGGTTGCCGGAAACGCGGTGCTCCAGGCTGCCGTTGACGGCGATCCCCGGCACCAGGACGCGCAGCCGTGCCAGCAGCCGGTCGCGCAAGGCCCGCAGGCGGATCGCCTCGTCCTCCCCTTCCAGCCGGGCCAGACGCGCGGCCTCGCCGAGCCCGACCACCAGTGGCGTCGGCAGGGTGCCGGAGCGCAGCCCCCGCTCCTGCCCGCCGCCGGAGAACAGCGGCTGCAGCCGCACGCGCGGCCGGCGCCGCACGAACAGCGCCCCCACCCCCTTCGGACCGTACACCTTGTGTCCGCTGACCGAGGCCAGGTCGAGGTCGAGCGCCGCGACGTCCACCGGCACCTTGCCCACCGCCTGCGCCAGGTCGCTGTGCAGCAGGGCCCCGGCGTCGCGCACGATCGGCGCCAGCACGGGGAGGTCCTGGATCACCCCGGTCTCGTTGTTGACCATCATCACGCTGACCAGCAGCGTCGGCACCCCGAGCGCCGCGCGCAGCCGGTCCGGATCGAGCCGACCGTCCGCTTCCACCGGCAGCACCACCGGCTCGAACCCCTCCGCGCGGAGGTCGC
>CAXTVX010000147.1:0-4437 GCA_964247755.1 uncultured Acetobacteraceae bacterium
GCCAGCGGGCGCACCGGGGTCCGCAACCAATCCTTGATGCAAGGGTGCCGCCGGCGATGCTCCGCCGGCGGCACCGTGCGCCGGACCGCCGACTCCTGCCTTTCAGTCGCTCGTAAGCATCTTCACTCCAAGAACTGTGTCGGCTCGGATGACACTTCCTCCGGGTACTGAACCACCCCGAGGAGAGGTAATGCCTGAAGTGCAAGTGGCGGACAGAAAATTTGGCAGCGCTGTGAGGGTGCTACGGCTATCGGCGTCTATACGTGTTTCTGCGGTTCATTATATCAGGCTTGATGCCGGTCCGTCACGAACCTTAAGAAAACGCGCCCCTTCTGCAGATTGAGCTGACAGCCTACAGTCGAGCCCTTCATGGTAGACGCTTCTACTCGGATGCTGGTGAAGGAGAAGCCTTGACAGAAACTGTAGTGGCAACCTTCTGGGCGGCGACTTACGGCACACCAAAAGGCGTGTTCGGGGTCCTAGATTTTATGGCAGAGACTTCCTGGCCGATTATCGTCACACCCGAGATGTGGACCGCTGCGCAAGCCTCGGTCCGGAACCTCCACTCAGATGCAATCCTTTTGTCGATGACACCGTTATCAGCGTTGTTGGAAAAGGAGGAGGGCTGACAAAAGTTTGATAACGTTTGTTTGCGCTGCTGGGTATCGCAACAACTGCCTCGTACATCTATCGGGTCTACCGTTCCCTTTATGCGGCGGATCGAGAGAGGTGGTGATCGGGATGTGCCGGATCCGCTGTAGATACCTGACAATCAATCAATGAGAATATGCGGCTCGTGAAAGGTTGCCGGCAGACGTCTGACGTGGTCGCGAGAATCCTCAAGCATCAGGGGTTGCCGCGGCAGGCGGCGGCCGCAGCCTCGTCAAAATCTCTGTCCTCCCTCACCGCGCCGACTCCGGCTTCCTGGGGTCACTGCACGAAAGCGACTCTCGACTTTGCCCAAACGTGCCGTAGCGGTGCCGGCCTAGCGCTGCGTCATGGTGCGTAGCAGGCCATATCGACGACGCGCTGGACGGCGGGGCTGACCGGTTCCGTCATGTCGGTCGCTCCGTGCGACATGGTGAAATGCTCGAGCCAGAGATGGCGACGCAATCGCGCCAGTGCGTCGCTGAAGGTTGTCGCCGGCTTCGGATACCAGGCAGCTCGCCGCGGCGAAAGCGCCAGCTGCCCCGCATTCTGATGCGCGTAGAGCGCGACGACGCTGTACAGTCCGAACAGCAGCAGCGTTGTGCGCAGGACCGCGGGATCCGACCACTGGCGCTGGGTCTCGACCCCGAGGTAAGCCCGGGCCTCCTCGTAGGTGGTTTCGACGGCCCATCGGCGGTCGAAGCAGTCCAGCACGTCCCGCGGCGAGGCGGAGGTGTCGGTGCACAGGAACGCCTCCGGCTTCCGCCGCCCGTCGGGATAGCGGACCACCGTCCACAGGATCGGCACGATCGGCTTACCCGGGTGGTGCCACAGCGCCGTGCCGGCGGCGTATTCGATCCAGCCGTTCGAGCGCCAGGACCTGCGACTGACCTGGACCACGCGCTGCCACGTCGTGCCAGGACCGGTGACGCGCGATGCCAAGGAGGGCTAACGCTCGCCCTCCAGGGCAGGGCGCCCGCGCCGGTCCCAGCCGGAGGGCGGATCTAACAGGCGCGCATCAAGGCGCAGCCGCGTGATGACCGCCATCGATGGCCTGAGCGCGTCGAGCAGATCGAGGGCGGCGAACTCGCCGTCCATGACAACGACGATCGGGCGGTCCGGCAGCCACCGCCGCAGCGTCAGGAGCATGCGGCGGGCCCACTCGGTCACGGGGCGGTGGCGCAAGCCATGGCGCTCCGACCAGGCCTTGCCCGGAGTCAGGACCGTCAGCACCGGTAGTGCCCAGACGCGGCCTGCGAACGGCACGTCCGCTAGCACCATCGCCGTCAGCCAGCGCAGGCCGCGGGTCGTCGCCTTCTGCTCGCGCGAGGAGCGGACCGCATCGTAGAAGTGGCTGGTCGGCCCGATGCATGGCCCGCGGCGGCGTTTCAGGGTGTGGTCGAGGCCGATGATGATCGGACCCGTCGGGACGAACGCCTCGACGACCTGCAGCAGCAGGGTGTGGGCGAGAGCGAGACCGGACCAGGCGTTGCGGTTGAGCGCGCGGTGGAAGGCAGTGAAGCTGGGATGTTCGGCCAAGCCGAGGGCGCCTAGGCAGTTGGCGACGGTGCGTGGTCCGATCGCCAGCAGCGCACCGACCGCCAGGGCCGCGGTCGTGAAACGGCTGCGCCGGGAGAAGGCGGCCAAGAAGGGAGCAAGCCAAGCGACGAAGCCGGAGGGGAGGTGGAGATCAGGGCGGGGCATGGCACACCTGCTGACGCTGCAGCCTCCAACAGGTCACGGCCCGGTAGGATTGCGATGCCGGTGAGCGATCCCGTGATGGACCAGATCAGCACGTATCCCTGGTCGCGTGGTGGCGTGCAGATACACCGGGCCAAGGGGGGCTGCTTTCCGCCTGCTCAGGCGCACCGGTCGCCCGTCTCCGGCCGGTGACTGCCAGCGATCGCTACGAGGTGCTGTGGTGGCGGCGCGACACCTGGGGGCCGGCCGGGCCGTTCGGCGCAGTTTTATCCGTTGACGAGGCCCTCGCATTCATCGCCGCCGAGCCTGCCTTCTGGATCAGGGCTTAACCGCCAAAGCCTCGTGGAAATGGGCAAAGTCGAAACCGCCTTTCGTGTGGTGACCCCTAGTAGATCGCTCAAGCCTTATTTCTAGTGACTCGTCTCAGAACATGAGAATGTATCGGGCTAGCACCAAATTCATTGCAACTTCCTGTAGAGATCATATAGAAGTGATGCAACCAAGGGTTGAGATTGTCATGCGCGTTCTGCTTGCTGAAGACGATCTTCTGGCTGCTCGTGGGATCTCCCTCGCGCTCAGAACCGCCCAAATCTTCGTCGACCACGTCGACCAGGGTGGAGAGGCCATCGAGATGATCCGGCACTACGATTACGACGTCGTGCTGGTCGGCCTCACCCTCTCCGACATGGACGGGCGACACGTCGTGCGCCGGATCAGGGCGGCAAGGAGCACTGTACCGATCCTCATGATGGGCGGTGGTCATACAGCAGCACGAACGAAGGTAGAGGCTTTCGGCGCTGGCGCCGACGACTTCCTGACCATGCCCGTGGATCACGATGAGCTGGTCGCCCGGATCCAGGCCGTGTTGCGGCGCTCCAGGGGCTTCTCCGACCCCGTCATCCGCGTCGGCGCCCTCCAGCTCAACACCAACACCCATCAGGTGTCCTATGCCGGCCACGAGGTCCACCTGACGGGCAAGGAGTTCGCGATGCTCGAGCTCCTCATCCTGCGCAAAGGCCAGGTGCTGACCAAGGACGCCTTCCTCAACCACCTCTATGGCGGCATGGACGAGCCCGAGGGCAAGATCATCGACGTCTTCATCTGCAAGCTGCGCAAGAAGCTGCAGGCCGTCGGCGGCAGCGACCTGATCAGCACTGTCTGGGGGCGTGGCTACATCCTGCAGGAACGCAGCGCAGCGCCGGCCGTCCTGGCCGCCTTTGATGCACCCATCACCGAGAGCGGTCTGATCCTCGTGAGCTGATCAGTGGGAGGCGCCTTGCGAGCGCCTTCCAAGCCTGACCTCGTCGAAGCGACCGGCGGGCTATCCGCAGCGCGCCGGCTTCATCGCCATCACAAGCGCCTCGATGCTGCCGAAGCTCCCACGCGCCTCGAGTTCGTCATTCTGTATGACGCTCAGGATGAACCCCACGTTGTCCGCTTCGACGTAGAAGGCAGCATCCTGATCCAAGGAGCTAGGCGGGCTTACGAGCAGGGTCAGGTTCTTGTCGAAGCTCTCGTGGCGGTCGACCGACCAGCCGGTATCCAGTGCCCGCTCGATCGCAGTGATCTGGACCTCCGTCAGGCTGGGAGCAGACAGGAAAGGGACGACATTCGCGCCCTGGGTCGTGGAAGAGTTGAGGAACATCTTGTGCCTCTTTCATCTGGTGGCTGGTTGCAAGCCATTCATAGCCGCTTCCGGTGGCGAAATGGTTAACGCGACGCATTTTCGCATTCGGGGAATTCGTTGCAGATCAGTCGGTTAGGAAAAGCTGCTGGGTGAACGTGTGATCACAGAACCGAGAGGGTGGTCAAGTCATGCGGTCGTTGATACGAAGCCGGTACCTCAACCGCGACGTACGGGACTACCTATCCAGGACCAAAGCCTTCATCGCCTCCGTCCTCCAGGACTCGCTCGACATCACCGGCGTCGCGGCTAACCATGCCGCCGAGCAGCTCATCGCCGCCATCGTCCGGGACCTGAAGAAGGAGGGCAGCTTCACCCTGCCGAACTTCGGCACCTTCCGTGTGGCCAATGACCCTGCCCCCAACGTGCCCTCGTTCATAAGCAGAATCCGTTCTCCGTATGCC
>CAXTVX010000148.1:0-4394 GCA_964247755.1 uncultured Acetobacteraceae bacterium
GCACTCATCACCTGCACGTCGCCGGCCTCGGTGCGGCCGTGGTTGCCGAGGCTGTCCTCGTGGCTGATCGCGCCGTCGCGGACATAGGTGACGATCTCCATGTCGCGGTGCGGATGCGCCGGGAAGCCGGCGCCGGCAGCGATCTCGTCGTCGTTCCACACGCGCAGCGCGCCCCACCCGCTGCGCGCCGGATCGTGGTAGCGCGCGAAGGAGAAGTGGTGCCGTGCCTGCAGCCAGCCGTGGTCGGCATGTCCGAGGGAGTCGAAGGGCCGGAGTTCGATCATCGACGTATCTCCCGTCTGGAAGGGGTGGCGAACAGGTAGGTCTTGTCTGACCATCAAGAAACAGAAACATTGGAAATCCATCGTTTCTCGGATCAGCATCATGAGCACCCTGCCGGACCTCGAAGCCTGGGCGGTGTTCGCCCGCGTCGCCGAGGCGGGGTCGTTCGCCGCTGCGGCCGGAGAGACCGGCCTGTCCACCGCCACCGTGTCCAAGGCGGTGGCCCGGCTGGAGCGTCGGGTCGGCGCCGCCCTGCTGAGCCGCACCTCGCGCCGGGTGTCGCTCACCACGCTGGGGCGGGAGGTGGCGGAGAGGGCGCAGCGCCTGCTGGCCGACGCGGAAGCGATCGAGGCCGACCTGCTCGACCGCACCGCCTCGCCCCGCGGGCTGGTGCGGATCGCGGCACCCATGTCGTTCGGCCAGACGCAGGTGGCGCCGCTGCTGCCGGAGCTGCTGGCCGCCCATCCGGAGCTGTCGGTCGACCTGCACCTGAGCGACGAGATCGTCGACCTGGTGGCAGGCGGCTACGACTTCGCGCTGCGCATCGCCCGTCTGGAACCCTCGTCGCTGCGCGCGCGCCGGATCTGCGATGTCCGGCTGCTCCTGGTGGCCTCGCCCGGCTACGCCGCCCGCGGCCTGCCTGCCCATCCGCGCGCGCTGGGGGAGCACCCGTGCTTCGGCTACGCCTACACCGCGAATGCCAGCTGGAGCTTCACCCACCGCTCCGGCGAGCAGGCGAGCGTCGTCCCGTCCGGTCCGCTCCGGATCAACAACGGCGAGGCGGCGATACCCTGGCTGCTGGCCGGACTTGGGCTCGCCGCCCTGCCAGACTTCGTCCTGTCCGACGCGATGCGGGCCGGGCGCCTGGTCGAGGTGCTGCCCGACTGGTCGCTGCCGCCGGTGGCGCTGAGCCTGGTGACGCCGCCGACGGCACTGCGTCCGGTGCGCGTCACGGTGGCGATGGAGTTCCTGCACCGGCTTCTGTCGGGAACACCCTGGACGGCCGCGCGCTGATCAGGCCGCCGCGCCGATCAGGCCGCGTACCCGCTCGATCAGCTCCGCCACCCGGAACGGCTTGTCGAACACGGCGGCGAACAGGCCGCCCTGGCGCCGGCCGATATGCGCCTGCGCGCCGCTCATCAGGATGACAGGCGGCGAGTCCCTGCCCCTGGCG
Organism: uncultured Acetobacteraceae bacterium; assembly: GCA_964247755.1. Classification (GTDB taxonomy): domain Bacteria; phylum Pseudomonadota; class Alphaproteobacteria; order Acetobacterales; family Acetobacteraceae; genus Lichenicola. The sequence continues at coordinate 1,457 of CAXTVX010000148.1, forward strand.
GCACGGATCGCCTCGGCGAGCTCGACCCCGTTCATGGCCGGCATCATGTAGTCGGTGATCACCAGCGCCACCGCCTCGACGGCGAGCTGTTCCATCGCCCTGGCGCCGTTTCCGGCGCGAAGCACCCGGTAGCCCTCATCCTCCAGCGCATACGCCAGGATGTCGGCCACCAGCAGCTCGTCGTCGACCACGAGAATGGTTGCCATCTCCAGGCCCCGACGTCGGCGTCGGGCTCAGCGGCCGGAAGCGGGGTGCGGGGCGAGCCGCTCGATCAGGCGTTCCAGTGCAGCCCCCTGTGTGACGTGACCCGGCAGCCGTGCAGGCCGTGGTTCCCGGCAGAACGGGCGCCTCACGGAGGAGTTCGGCGTCCGGTCCCGACCGACGGCCTCAGCACCGGAATGTGTGGTCGACCCGGATGCGGTGCCGTCCCGCCAGGCTCGGTGTCCGCCTGCCGGCACCAGCGGCAGCCGGAGCCTGCCGGCCTGCGCGCCCTCGTGCTCGATCCGCTGCGTGGCCGGACCCTGGTCGGCGTGCCCGGACATCTGGCCATCGTTCCCGATCACGGCGGGCGCCACCGTTGCCCGCGCCGTCGGTGATCTCGCAACCCTCCGGCGCGAGCCGCTGCCGATCGGCAGGCCGGCGCCCGATGCGCACCAATTTCCTGGTCCTCGCCGCGCACCGCGTCGTCGACCAGGAACGTCTCGGCATCGACGCAGCGCGGGCCGCACGTCGCATCCGGTTCGTCGGGACCGCCACCGTCCTCGGATCGGCGGCGGCGCTTCGAAACAGGGGAGACCGCCTCTGCGTCCGTCGACGTCTGCTACGCGCCGGCGAGCGCTGGCCCGAGCGTGTCGACCAGCCAGGCGACGAAAAGCCGGACGCGTGGGGCAAGCTGGCGGTTGCTCGGGGTGAGGACCGAAACCAGCGTCGGTGGGGGTCGGAAACCGGCCAGCACTTCCACCAGGGCGCCCGACGCGAGGGCTCCCTCGAAACGGTGGCGAGGTGCCTGCACCAGGCCGAGCCCGAGCAGGGCCGCGGCAGCGCTCATGTCCGACGTGTTGACCAACACCCGTGCCGGCAGCGTCACCTCGACCGGCCGCCCGTCCACGCGGAACTCCAGCGGCAGCGGCGCCCGGGTGCGCGAGGACACGAAGCCGACGGTGACGTGGCCGTCCAGCGCGTCGGGCGAAACCGGTGTTCCGTGTCGGGCGAGATAGGCAGGGCTCGCGCAGGTCACCTCCTGCATGACGCCGAGCCGGCGAGCCGTCATTTCGCTGTCGACGAGCGGGCCCGCGCGCACGACGCAGTCGAAGCCTTCGCGGATCAGGTCGACGAAACGTTCGCCTTCGCCGAGGTGGACGGTCAGGCCGGGATGCCGCGCCAGGAAGCCGGGCAGGGCCGGCAGCAGCAGGGTGCGAGCGAGATTGCCCGCGACGTCGACACGCAGCGTTCCGGTGACCGCGCCGCCCGCAGCCCGGTCGGCGTCCTCGAGATCGGCGAGGATTGCCACGCATCGGCGGTAGTAGTCCTCACCCTCGGCGGTCGGCCGGAGCTGGCGCGTCGAGCGTTGAAGCAGCCGCGTGCCGAGCCGCTCCTCCAGCATCCTGATCGCGGCCGTCGCGACCGGGCGCGAGATGCCGAGGTCGGATGCGGCCGCGGTGAAGCTGCCCCGGTCGACTATGCGGACGAAGAGTTCGAGGCTTCGGAGACGGTCCATGCCGGATTGTTCCGTGGATCAGAACAGTGCTGTCGGCCGGGACGGGCTGCAAGCTGCCGGCGCGGCGCGATAGACGAGCACCCTCAACGAACGGACGGTGCCTCATGCCCAAGCAGTCTCCCATCGCCATCGTCACCGGCGGCAGCCGGGGCATCGGGCGCGACACTGTGCTGCGCCTTGCGGCGCGCGGCGTCCGCTCGATGTTCACCTACAATGCCAACCGGACCGAGGCCGACAAGGTCGTGGCCCTGGCCGCCGAAGCAGGCGCGCCTGCCGTGGCGCTTCAGCTCGATGTCGGGAAGGCGGCATCGTTCGACGCTTTCGTCGCGGGCGTTCGCGAGACCTTGGGCGGGATCGGTGCCGAGCGTTTCGACTACCTCGTCAACAACGCCGGCACCTCGTCGGCCGCGACGTTCGTCGAGGCCACGGAAGCCCAGCTCGACGAGCAGTTCGCGGTCCACTTCAAGGGACCCTTCCTGCTCAGCCAGAAGCTTCTGCCGCTGATGAACGATGGCGGCCGGATCGTGAACATCTCCTCGGGTCTCGCCCGTTTCACCTTTCCCGGCCGCTCGGTCTACGGGCCGATGAAGGCCGCCGTGGAGGCGCTGACGCGCTATATGGCGCTCGAACTCGGGCCGCGGCGGATCGCGGTCAACGTCGTGGCACCCGGTGCGATCGCCACCGACTTCAGCGGCGGCATCGTGCGCGACAACCCCGACGTGGCCAGGACGCTCGCCTCGCATACGGCGCTCGGCCGCGTCGGTCACCCGGACGACGTCGGGCCCGTCATCGCCGCCCTGCTGTCGGACGAGTTCCGCTGGGTGAACGCCCAGCGCGTCGAGGTCGCCGGCGGCATACACATCTGACGCCGACGGACAGGCGAACGTCCGATCACCAACGGGACTTCGTATCCGATGCCGTCTCGACGGCGAGGCGACATCGCTCCGCGGTCAGCTTCGCCATCGCTGCCGGCGATGAGCGCCTTTCCCTGCGGGACAACAGGCCTGGCCGCTGGCTCGCCGATGCCGATGCCGATGCCAGATCGGTCCGTCCATCATCAAGGACGCGCGCCAGCATGCAGGGCGAGGCTGCCATCATGCCCGGTATTAGGTGGTACCCGCCACCACGCGATGCCAGCAGGTTAGCGGCTGACGCCCTACCTTCTGGGTGTTTGGTCCCGGGATGAGGTGACGGGGATCAAGTTTGAAGATGTCGGGCGTT
>CAXTVX010000149.1:0-4386 GCA_964247755.1 uncultured Acetobacteraceae bacterium
TGGCGATGGACGTTCCGGTGCGCCGCGTGCTGCGCGTGGCGATGCGGGCCGACCGCCGCGCCGGCAGCGGCCTGATCCTGCTGTCGCTCGCCGACCGCACCGAGCAGGACGCGGTGGAGCGGATGCGCGCCGACTTCGTGGCCAACGCCAGCCACGAGCTGCGCACGCCGCTGGCCAGCCTGATCGGCTTCATCGAGACCCTGCAGGGCCCGGCCGCGGAGGACGCGCCGGCGCGCGTGCGCTTCCTCGCCATCATGGAGGCACAGGCGGCGCGCATGTGCCGGCTGATCGACAACCTGCTCAGCCTGTCGCGCATCCAGATGCACGAGCACCGGCGCCCGGACGGCAGCGTGTCCCCGTCGCTGCTGCTGAGGCGGGTCGCCGACGCGTACGAGCCGCAGCTGCGTGCCGCCGGCTGCACGCTGGCGGTCGAGATCGCAGACGGGCTGCCGCCGATGGCGGCCGATCCCGACCAGCTGGCGCAGGTGCTGCACAACCTGCTCGACAACGCCATCAAGTATGCCAGGGGCCCGGCGCGGATCGTGCTCCGCGCGGCAGCGTCGCAGGCCGGGCTGGGACCCGCGCCGGGCGTGGTGCTGTCGGTGTCCGACGACGGCCCCGGAATCGCGCCGCAGCACCTGCCGCGCCTGACCGAGCGGTTCTACCGAGCCGATGACGGTCCGGGTGCCAAGACCGGCAGCGGGCTGGGCCTGGCCATCGTCAAGCACATCGTCGGCCGCCATGGCGGACGGCTCGCCATCGAGAGCACGCCGGGACAGGGGACCTGCGTCAGCGTCTGGCTGCCGGTTCGGCCGCCCGGGACCTGATGCCGCCGCCGACCGTGTCGAAAGCGACACGGGTCCGGAAGAAAGGTGACAATTCTAATTCCACGCCGTTTACGCGCATTCACGCCGCGAGACACCGCCGATATGGTCACGTCGCTACAGCGGAAGTCGATCGATGCGCCAACGTTTCCGTGCCAGGGCGGTCCTGCTTGCGGCCACGACCTTCTGCAGCCCGCTGGCATTGTCGGGCCACGCCTTCGCCGACGCCACCGACTCCCAGATCAGCACCATCGAGAAGCAGATCAGGGCGCTGCAGGGCCAGCTCAACCACATGAAGCACGACCTGTCGGAGCGGTCGGCCGAGGTGAAGGCGGCGCGTTCGGAGGCCGCGGAGGCGAGCCGACAGGCGCGCGAGGCGGAGGAACGCTCCGGCCCGACCCGCTACGACGGCAACGGCCACCCGATGGCGCCGCCGCCGCTCGCGGCTCCTCCCGGCTACACCAACTATACGAACTACCCCGGCACCCAGGCCCCGTTCGCCAACATCAGGGGCAACCCGGGCTACGAGCCGAGCGGCCCGGGGCTGAAGCAGGGGCAGTTCGCGATCGGCGCCGTGCGCGTGACCCTGGGCGGCTTCGTCGACGCGACCGGCGTGTTCCGCACGCGCAACGAGGACGCTGACATCTCGTCCAGCTTCAACACCGGCATCCCCTTCGCGCAGAGCGCCAACTACCACCAGGACGAGTTCCGCGGCACCGCACACGCGAGCCGCATCTCGCTGCTGGCCGAGGCGTCGCCGAACTCGGTGACCCAGCTGTCCGCCTACTACGAGAGCGACTTCAACAGCTCGGGCGTCACCTCGAACTCGACCGAGACCAATAGCTACACGCTGCGCCTGCGCCAGGCCTACGCCACCTACGCCCGCTCCGATCTCGACTTCTACGTGCTGGGCGGACAGGTGTACTCGCTGGCGACGATGAACCGGTTCGGCATCGTGCCGCACCAGGAGGACACGCCGCTCGACATCGACGCGCAGTTCGTCGCAGGCTTCGTCTGGAAGCGCGACGTGGCCTTGCGCGTGGTCAAGGGGTTCGACAACGACAAGTACGACATCGGCCTGTCGGTGGAGAGCCCGGAAAGCACCTACTCGATCGGCGGCAACGGCAGCGGCCTGCCGTCCACCGACACCGTCAACACCACCAATGCCGGGTTGAACGGCAACGGCGGCACCCTCAACAGCCTCGCCACCTATTCCACCGAATACGCCCCCGACGTCATCGCCAAGGCGACCGCCGACCCGGGCTGGGGCCACTACGAGCTGTTCGGCATCGCCCGCTTCCTGCATGACCGGGTCAGCAGCGTCGGCAGCGGCACCGGCAACACGGTGCTCGCCGGCGGCGGCGGCGGCGGCGTGATCCTGCCGGTGATCAAGGGCAAGCTCGACTTCCAGGCCTCCGGCCTAGTCGGCCAGGGCATCGGCACCTACGGCTCGGGCCAGTTCTCCGACGCCACCCTGGCACGCGACGGCTCGCCGCAGCCGCTGCCCGAGGTGATCGCCCTGCTCGGCCTGGTCGCGCGCCCGGTGAAGCCGATCGACCTCTACGCCTATGTCGGCACCGAGCAGATCACCCACCGCGAAGACTTCAGCATCAAGGGCAAGGGCTACGGCTACGGCAGCCCGCTCTACTCCAACGCCGGCTGCAACATCGAGCTGAGCACGCTGCCCTGCACCGCCAACACGTCGGGCATCGTCGAAGGCACGCTCGGCGGCTGGTGGCGCTTCCTCAGGGGCGACTACGGCACCATGCAGACCGGCGTGCAGTACGCCTATGTCCGGCGCACCGCGTTCAGCGGCATCGGCGGGTCGCCGAGCACTGACGACAACATCCTGATGTTCTCCTTCCGCTACCTGCCGTTCCAGTAGCGCGCCATCCGCCGCCCGTCGGGGCGGCGGGACGTCGGATCGTGCCGTATCGGCAACATCCCGCCGGATCCTGGAAGGGGCGGGATCACGATGCCGCGTTCATGAAACGGTCATCGTAGCTTCGCGGGAGCGACACTCAAGGTCGGAACGATTTTGGGTATTCGTTCCGTGCCGCGTGGCAGGTTGTTCCTGCCGGGCACGGAACCGGAACCTGATGACGAGACGCTTCCTTCCCAAGGCCGGCCTCCTGGCAGCGACCGCGCTGTGCAGCGTCGGCACGGTTGCCGGGCCTGCATGGGCCGACAGCACCAGCACCCAGATCGGCACCATCGAGAAGCAGATCAGGGCGCTCGAAGGCCAGCTCGACCACATGAAGCACGACCTGTCGGCGCGCTCCGCCGAGATCAAGGCCGCCCGCCAGGAAGCCGCGACCGCGAGCCGCCAGGCGCGCGAGGCGGAAGAGCGGGCCGGTCCGATCCGCTACGACGCCAGCGGACGTCCGATGCCGCCGCCGCCGCTCTCCGCGCCGCCCGGCTACAACTATGCCGGTTCGCCGTACCAGAACGTGGCCGGCACCCAGAGCTACGTGCCCAGCGGGCCCGCGCTCAAGCAGGGCCAGTTCGCGGTCGGCGCCGTGCGCGTGACGCTGGGCGGCTTCATCGAGGCGGCGGGAATCCTCCGGTCCAGGAACGAGGACGCCGACATCTCGTCGAGCTTCAACACCGGGATCCCGTACGCGCAGAGCGCCAACTACCACCAGGACGAGTTCCGCGGCTCGGCCCGGCAGAGCCGCATCTCGCTGCTCGCCCAGGCCACTCCCAACGACTACACCACGTTGTCGGCCTACTACGAGACCGACTTCAACAGCGCCGGCGTTACCTCCAACTCCGTGGAAAGCAACAGCTACACGCTGCGCACCCGCCAGCTTTACGCCACCTACGCCCGCAGCGACGACGACTTCTACGTCCTGGGCGGGCAGAGCTGGAGCCTGCTGACGATGTTCCGCAACGGCATCACGCCGCGCACCGAGGACACGCCCGGCGTGATCGACGCGCAGTACGTTCCGGGCTTCGTATGGACCCGCAACGTCGGCCTGCGGGTGGTCAAGGGCTTCGACCACGACAAGTACGACATCGGCGTGTCGGTCGAGAGTCCGCAGAGCACCTACAGCCAGACCGCGACCTCGCTGCCCGGCGTCACCATCAACACCACCAATGCGGGCTTAAGCGGCAACGGCGCCACGCTGAACAGCCTCACCACCTATTCCACCGAATACGCCCCCGACGTGATCGCCAAGGCGACCGCCGATCCGGGCTGGGGCCATTACGAGGTGTTCGGCGTCGCGCGCTTCCTGCACGACCGGGTCAGCGTCGTCGGCAGCGGCTCCGACAACACCGTGCTGGCCGGCGGCGGCGGGACCGGCATGACCCTGCCGCTGATCCCCAAGCGGCTGGAGTTCCGCCTTTCCGCCCTCGCCGGCGAAGGCATCGGCCGCTACGGCTCGGCCCAGCTCAACGATGCCACCATCGCCCGCAACGGCGCGCCGCAGCCGCTGCCCGAGGTGCTGGCGCTGACCGGCCTGCTGTTCCACGCCACCCCGAAGCTCGACCTGTACGACTATGTCGGCACCGAGCAGATCCTGCACCGCGAGTCCTACAGCGTCGGCAAGAACAACTA
>CAXTVX010000150.1:0-4351 GCA_964247755.1 uncultured Acetobacteraceae bacterium
GGCAAGATCAGCGCCGACGTGGCGCTCGGCAGCCTGTCGCTCATCGTCTGGGCGCTGATCCTGACCATCTCGATCAAGTACTGCCTGGTCGTGATGCGCGCCGACAACGGGGGCGAGGGCGGCATCCTGGCCCTGATGTCGATGCTGAGCCAGCCGTTCGAGGGACCGCTGCTGAGCCGGGGCAGGCTGCTGATCGCGGCAGGCCTGCTCGGTGCGGCGCTGATCTACGGCGACGGCATCATCACGCCCGCGATCTCGGTGCTGAGTGCCCTGGAAGGGCTGAACGTCGCCACGAACGCGTTCAAGCCGTACGTGCTGCCGCTCGCGGTGGTGATCCTGGTCGCGCTGTTCGCGGCGCAGCCGTTCGGCACCGCCAGGCTGGGACGGCTGTTCGGGCCGGTGATGCTGGTCTGGTTCGCGGTGATCGGCGCGATCGGCCTGGTCGCGATCGGGCGCAGCCCGGGCGTGGTGGCGGCGTTCAACCCGCTGCTGGGGCTCCGCTTCCTCGTGTCGCACGGCTGGGGCAGCCTGATCGTGCTCGGCGGCGTGTTCCTCGCCCTGACCGGCGGCGAGGCGCTCTACGCCGACATGGGCCATTTCGGCCGCCGGCCGGTGCGGATCGCCTGGACCGCGATCGTCCTGCCGGCGCTGCTGCTCAACTACGCCGGACAGGCGGCGCAGCTGCTGCGCGACCCCTCGCTCGCCAGCAACCCGTTCTTCTCCGAGGTGCCGGACTGGGGCGTCTATCCGCTGGTGGCGCTGGCGACGGTCGCCACCATCATCGCCAGCCAGGCGATCATCACCGGCGCCTACTCGCTCACCCGGCAGGCGATCCAGCTCGGCTGGCTGCCGAGCCTGGTGATCCACCAGACCTCCGACCTCGAATACGGCCAGATCTACGTGCCGGTGGTGAACTGGATCATGATGGCGGCCACCGTCGCGATCACGATCGGCTTCGGCAGCTCGGCGCGGCTGACCGGCGCGTTCGGCACCGCGGTCGCCACCACCATGATGCTGACCACGGTGCTGCTGTTCGACGTCATGCGCGAGCGTTGGCGCTGGTCGCTGGCCACGGCGCTGCCGATCGTGACGCTGTTCCTGGTGATCGACGTCGCCTTCTTCTGCGCCAACCTGCTCAAGATCCTGGATGGCGGGTACGTGCCCCTGCTGTTCGGTGCCGCGCTGTTCACGATCATGGTCACCTGGCACCGGGGCGTGCTGCTGGTGCGGGCAGGCCAGGCGCCGGAAACGGAACGGGACGACACGCTGCTTCGGCTGCTCGCGGACGGCACCCTGCCGCGCACCGAGGGAAGTGCGGTGTTCCTGAGCCGGCGCGCCGCGAGGCTCCCGCCCCTGGTGGCGCGGCACGTCGCCCTGTTCGGTGCGCTGCCGCGCCAGGTCATCACCCTCTACGTGAAGTTCGAGACGGTGGCCCGGGTACCGAGGGAGGAGCGCATCAAGGTCGAGCAGGTCGCCACCGACGTCTGGGAGATCGAGGTCCGCTTCGGCTTCTTCGAGGTGCCGAACCTGGTTGCCGCCCTGGAGGACGCACGCGGACGTGGCTGTTCCGTCGACCTGGACCGCGTGCTGTTCTTTGCCGCGAACGACGACGTGGTCGCGAGCGCCACCGACCGCAAGCTGGCGTCCTGGCGCCGCATGGTGTTCGCCTTCCTGTATCGCAACGCCGTGCGCGGCCCGGACCGCTTCGCGCTTCCCCGCAGCCGCTTCATCGAGATCGGCCGGCAGATCGAGCTGTGACCCGCCTGGTCGACGACCTCCTGCGCAGCCTCTAGGCTCCTCGCTTCTCGGTTGTCCCGGCGGTACCGATGGCAGGAAGACGGCTTTTCCTTCTGGCCGCACCGATGGCGGCATCCGGACGCGGGGCCGGCTTCCAGTTCCCATGAACATCGTTCACGCCCGTTCGGACTGACCGGTGGACTGGTCCGGATCCTGGGCGGCCCGCTTCGCCGCGAGCGCCTACGCCCACACCGCCGCCGCCTATGCCGCCTCGTTCGTGCTGGGCACCCTGATCGGCCTGGAGCGGCAATGGCGGCAGCGCTCGGCGGGCCTGCGGACCAACGTCCTGGTCGCGGTGGGTGCTGCCGCCTTCACCGATCTCGGCATGCGCCTGCTCGGCGCCGACGGCGCCACGCGCATCATCGCCTACGTGATCTCCGGGATCGGCTTCCTCGGCGCCGGGGTGATCCTGAAGGACGGCACCAACATCAGGGGACTCAACACCGCGGCGACGCTGTGGTGCTCGGCCGCGGTGGGCACGCTGGCCGGCAGCGGCATGACGGCCGAGGCGACGACGCTCGCGGGCTTCGTGCTGGCCGGCAACACCCTGCTCCGCCCGCTGGTGAACTGGGTCAACCGCCGGCCGATCACCGCCGACGTGACGGAAGCCAAGTACATGGTCCACGCGGTCTGCCATCCGCGCGACGTGTCGGAGGTCCGCGACCTGCTGGACACCGAGCTCGACCGGGCGAGCTACCCGATCCGCGGGGTGGAGGCGCGTTCGGACGGCGACGAGCAGGTGGAGCTGGTCGCGGTGCTGGTGCCGAGCACAGCGGACGAGGCCGAGCTCGACGGCGTCGTTGCCGCACTGGACCGCTCGGCGCTGGTGCTGTCCTCGACGTGGTCGGTCGAGGCGACGTCCTGAGGTGCGGCCCGGGGCGTCCGCGCCGGGTGCCGCGTCGTGCGCGGCAGGAACACGCCTCGACCGGCCGCGCGCCTCACGGCCCATCCGCGCCCGTTCACCTCAACCTGGACGGGGATGGCGCGTATCGACCCCACGCCGCCATCGCCTGATCCTGCATCCAGATCTGCGAGGACCTTCATGCGCGCCATCGGCTACCGGGAACCGGGCGGGATCGACCGCGACGATGCCCTGCTCGACATCGAGCTTCCCATGCCCGCCGCCACCGGCCGGGACCTCCTGGTCGAGGTGAAGGCGGTCTCGGTGAACCCGGTCGACACCAAGATACGCAAGGCGGCCAGGCCGGAGCCGGGCGAGTGCAAGGTGCTGGGCTGGGACGCGGCCGGGATCGTCCACGCGGTCGGTCCGGAGGTGTCCTCGTTCCGCCCGGGCGACGCGGTGTTCTACGCGGGCGCGATCGGGCGCCCCGGCAGCAACAGCGAGTACCAGCTGGTCGACGAGCGGATCGTCGGCGCCAAGCCGCGGACGCTGGACTGGGGTCCCTCCGCCGCCCTGCCGCTGACCGCGGTCACCGCCTGGGAGATGCTGTTCGACCGGCTGGACGTCGGCCGCCCGGTGCCGGGTGCGGCGGCCGCCATCGTGATCGTCGGCGGCGCCGGCGGGGTGGGCTCGATGGCGATCCAGCTCGCGCGCACCCTCACCGGGCTCGCCGTGATCGCCACCGCGTCACGACCGGAAACGGTGTCCTGGGTGCGCGAGCTGGGTGCGCATCACGTGCTCGACCACGGCCAGCCCCTGGCAGCACAGGTCGCCGCCCTCGGAATCGGCGCCCCGGCCTTCGTGTTCTCCACCACCCAGACCGACCGCCACCTCCTCGAGATCGCGGAGATGCTGGCCCCGCAGGGGCGCTTCGGGGTGATCGACGACCCGCCGACCCTCGACATCAACCCGTTCAAGCGCAAGTCGGCCTCGGTGCACTGGGAGCTGATGTTCACCCGGTCGATCTACGGGACCGCCGACATGGCCGAGCAGGGCAGGCTGCTGAACGAGGTCGCGCGGCTGGTGGACGACGGCACGTTGCGCAGCACGATGACGCGGAACGAGGGTCCGATCACCGCTGCCGCCCTGAAACGCGTGCATGCGCTGATCGAGAGCGGCACGGCGCGCGGCAAGGTCGTGCTGGAAGGCTTCAGCAGCTAGGCGTGCCGTCGCCGGAAGGGTGCGTCGTCTGCATCGACGATCCTGCCGTTATCGGATCTCGCCCCGTGCGGCCTCGCTGCACGAGCGGCGTCGCGAACGCCGGATTGGCCCCGGCGAGGCGGCTTGGACAGCAGGTCTGCCCGACGAAACTCCGACCGTGTCGTGCCTGTCCGCCCGCGTTGATCCGGCTGCAAGGTTGCAGATCCGGACGCGTTCCACCTATCCGAGTAATGTCCGATCATCTGCAAGCATGAGCTGATCCGCATCGAAGTCGATACTGGATTCATGTCGTGAACATCGCAGTGTTGACCGTGTCCGGCAGCGACGAGGCGTCCCCGGCATCTCGAAAGGATTGACAGATCATCCGGGATCCAAAATATTAAGATCTTGTGAACTTCCTTTGACATGGTCTTGCCATTTGGATCCACCTCCTTCGAGGGTATCGCCGCGTGCTTGATTTTGCAGCCACGACAAGCCTTCCCAGGTTCTTCA
>CAXTVX010000151.1:0-4278 GCA_964247755.1 uncultured Acetobacteraceae bacterium
CCGTAAATCATACTCTGGCCACGCCGGTAATCCGCTTCTCAAACACGCTCTTAGCGTTACCGCGAGGAAACTACATAATACCCTCTAGACAAAAGCCCGAACCGTGTCTCGCTCAGGGACTTGGTTATGGGCGCTCCCGTTTTGGGCGCTTGTTCTTTACCCGCAGATCCGGCTCCTTGACCGGCACCGCACCCTGCGTCATCCCGAAGCGAGCCAGGCACCGCAGCGCTGCACTGAAGCTGACTCTATGGTCATGCGCCCAGGTCTCGATCGCCTTGATCTCTGAAGGGCGGGCGCTGAACCCCTTGGTCACAATTCTTTCGGTAGATGAATCACTCATACAACGAGTGTAGTCAGGACGCCAGCGTTGCGATAGTCGCAAGTTGCGAACTTGCACAGCTTTGTTGGGATCATGCTAATCGACTCGGCATATCAAGCCGTCATGGGAGTTAGCCCGTTTCGGGGGTTCAATCAGAGCGTTGCCGCGTGGCGTGGCTGGTCCTGCCCCCGTCTCTGGTCCGGATGCTACGCGACTTTTCGGGCCTGTTCAGCTTGGTTGGCAAACGCCCTGGGGGTCAAGTTCCTCAGGGCGGAGTGCGGCCGCTCCTCGTTGTAGTGCTGCCGCCACTCCTCGATCCTGCCTCGGGCATCGGCCAGGGACAGGAACCAGGACGCGTTCAGGCACTCCGCGCGCAGGCATGCATTGAACGCTTCGATAAAGGCGTTGTCCGTCGGCTTCCCCGGCCGAGAGAAGTCGATTTCGACCTTGTTCAGGTGCGCCCAGTGGTCCAGCAGCCGCCCAGCAAACTCCGGCCCGTTGTCCACCCGCAGGCTCTTCGGCTTGCCCCGCACACGCACCAGGTGGTCCAGCACCTCCACCACCTGAGCTGCTCTGAAGTTGGCTCTCGGAGTAGTCGAGAGCCCCTCTCGTGTGTGGATGTCCACGATGGTCAGGATCCGGATCGGACGGTTGTCGAACAGCTGGTCCGACATGACGCGGCCGCGAAGCGGATTAGCCATCGCCCAAACCTCGTTCGCAGCTTCCGCCCCCGGACGCCCCTCGCGGTAGCGCCAGGCCCGCTTGCGCCGCGGCAGCCTGGTGCGGATCGACAAGCCTTCTTCCGCGTAAAGCCGGTGGACCTTCTTGTGATTGACGACCCACCCCTTCCGCCGCAGCAGAATGTGCAACCGCCGGTAGCCGTAGCGCACCCGCACGGCAGCCAGGTCCTTCAGCCGCATCCGCAGCGCAACCTGGGGATCGCGCCGGAACCGGTAGCGCTGCGAGGAGCGCCCGAACCCCATAGCTGAACAGGCCCGTCGCTCGCCGACCTGCCAGGCGCCTTGCAGCACGCCTACCACGTCACGCCGCACGCCGGGCCTCACCATTCTTTTTGAGAACATCCTGCAGCATGGTCTTGTCCAGGCTCAGGTCGGCCACCAGCCGCTTCAGCTTGGCATTCTCCTCCTCGAGCTTCTTCAGCCGCCGGATCTCGACCGTGCCCATCCCGGCAAACTGCTTCTTCCATCGGTAGAATGTCGCATCCGACACACCCAGCTTGCGGCAGATCTCCTCCACCGTCGTGCCGCCCTCCGCTTGCCGCAGGGCGAAGGCAATCTGCTCGTCCGAATACCGCTTCCGCTTCATGGCACCCCCTCCTCAAAGGTTCAGAGTGCCCGAAAAATTCTCATTTCAGCTGGACCAGTTTCCGGGGTGAAGACCAGGGGCGTACTTCGATACCGGCTATCTTGGTCTAATACCAATTCCGGCTCGTTAGAACCCATATGCCTATAAGCACAGCCCGATGGACATGATCCGCTAGGGCTGCTCGAGGAGGCGCCTCCATGCATCTCAGCAGGGATCGACAACCTGCTGCCCCGCTGCATTGGCGTTACGAGATCGCACTGCCGCGGGCGCAGCGCCACGGCATCGAACTCCATCCGCTTGATTGCTACCGCTATCCCGACCTCAAAGTCGTGGAGGCCAGCGAATTACGTCATGGGGCCGCTCGCAAGCTCATCAGCGTTAGGAACCACTACCGTTGGTACGAGCTGCGATAGACGCAAGGTCGGTTGCGATCTGCTGTACCGGCATAGTCCAGTCGAGTGGAACAGGTTGGATATAGAGTTTCATCGAGCTGTACCAGGGACTGTCCGTCCGGCCGGTTAGCCAGCGCCAGCACTGGTCGTAGCGCGAGAGCAGCCACACTGGACATCCCAGGGCTGCGGCGACATGCGCTGTCGACGTATCCACCGCGATCACCAGATCCAGTAAAGCAAGAAGTCCTGCGGTGTCGTCGAAGTCTTGGATCTTGTCGGTGTGATCGACGAGATGGAGACCGAAGGGAGGACTAGCCGCCTCAGCCTGCGGTGCACCGATCTGCAGGCTGTAGAACAAGACGTCGTCGTCCGCCGCCGCGAGCGGGGCGAGGGTGGCAAGGCTCATCGAGCGCCGGTTGTCGGTGAGTGTATTCTGCAGGTTCCAGGGTCGCTTTCCCCCCGACCACACGAGACCGACCTTCAACGGCTGGCGCTCATTCTGCCCCGTGCGGGCCTGCCAGCATGCGACATCCTCCTCAACACGCACCTGCCATTGAGCCACAATGGCCGGATCCCCGACAAGATAACCATTGGCATAGGGCACAGTATCGATTGTCGTCCGGAAGACGTGCGGCAGGCTCATGATCGAGCAGGTCAGGTCATATGCCGGCGGATGCTGGTCGCTGGATACGATGGCGTCCACGCCGGGCAGGCGGGACAACAGGCGCACGAGCGGCGGAGGGACCTGCACAACAACACGACAACTCCGCTCGCGTAGCATCGGGATGTAGCGGCAGAACTGCAGGCAATCGCCAAGCCCGGCCTCGCCGTGGACGAGCAGGGTGCGTCCATCCAGCGATTCTCCCTTCCACCGCGGCGCATTGGGCAGGTTTGGCAGCGGCTCGCTTTCGTGGAAGCGCCACTCATATTCCGCGAAACCGCGTAGATAATCGCCGGCCGCAAGCAACGCCATCGCCCTCCAGACGCGGCAGGAGATGTCGCCAGGCGAGGCTGCAAGTGCCAAATCAAAGAACGGCAACGACTCGCGTGGCAGCCCACGACGCCGAAGCGTCACACCCAAGCCAGACAACGCCGGTCCGTGGTCCGTCTTCAGCCGGGTGGCATTGGAGAAGGCCGCGATGGCGTCGTCGTAGCGCTGCAGCTCAAGACAAACAGTACCGAGGTTCGACCAAGCTCCATGACGCTGCGGATCGAGCACAACAACTCGCCCCAGGACGGGCAGGGCCTCCTCAAAGCGTCCCAGCTCCTTCAGGGCGCCTCCGAGGTTCATCAATAATCGAACATCATCGGGTCTAACCGACACGACCTTGTTCAGGGCATCCACGGCTGCCGCAAAGTCTGCTGCCCGCAGGGCGGCATCGGCTGCAGCGACCAGAGCCACAGGATCGACCTTGATGGGCTGTGATTTTACGTGAAAGGCTGTCTTGGCGGGCATTGGCCTCATCTCACATCAACTTCTATATGCCCGCAATAGCCGGAGAGGTTACTAATTATCACTTCCAGTATGTGCAGCAGCTTTCTAAGAAAGTGGACTGTATGGGTTCAAGGCACTATTTTTGGACAGGCGTTCTGTTCTCTGCCTTTCGCCTAATACCAAGCCAAATCCGGTCTGATTTATCTACGGATGCACTCAGGATACCCTGCTGAGGGCGGACGTGATTCAAAGGATGCCGAACGATGAGGGGCATCCTGGGATGGGCAAAGCGCTGGCGCTGCGGGGTGACTACGATGCGGCGCGGTTGCGTAGGCTGGCGTGGACGACGAAGCACGCGGCGCAATCGAGACGGCTCCTGGCGGTGGCGGCGATCTATGACGGGGCCTTGCGCGGGGATGTGGCGCGGCTGGCGGGCACGGACCGGCAGATCGTGCGGGACTGGGTGATGCGGTTCAACGCAAGGGGACCGGATGGATTGCGAGACCGCCATGGTGGTGGGATCGTATCACGCCTGACACCGGCCATGCTGGAGGCCCTGGCAACCCGGATCGAGCAAGAGCCGATCCCATCGGTGCACGGCGTTATCCGCTGGCGGCTCTGCGACCTGTGCGCGTGGCTGCACGGGGAGTTCGGCGTTGACCTATCGGTTGCCCGGTTGAGCGAGATCGTTCGCAGCCACGGCTTCCGTCTACTGACCGCCCGCCCGCGCCATCATGCGCAGGATCCCGAAGGTCGTATTCGTCAACGTGGTAGAAATTGGCCTGTAGCTGAGATGGTCTTGGATC
>CAXTVX010000152.1:0-4250 GCA_964247755.1 uncultured Acetobacteraceae bacterium
GCAGTGCCTCCGGAACTCTCATAGCCGGTGGCCCACTTCTACGGGGGCAGGTCAGTCGAGCCCAGGCAGCTTCAGGGCCGGGCGCCGGAGGTCGAGGCCCACGACCAAGCCGAGCAGGCTCAACTCGATCCCCTCGATCCAGCCGAGCGTCAGGGCGGCGTAGCCGCCGAAGGTGAGCCGTAAGCCGGTCCGCGAGGCGGTGCGGCGCAGCCAACGCCCGTCATGGGGGTAGTCCTTGCCGATCGCAATCGGCGGCAGCACCGCCGGCAGGCCCGGCAGGGCATCGAGGATCGCGGCGATGAAGGTGTTGCTGTTCGGGCCGGGCCAGGCGCGGTAGCTGCCGTGCTCGCGATGCGCGTAGGTGCGGATCGCCTCCTGCACGTGCGGGATCAGCGAGGCGGCGGCGGGACCATCGGCCGCGAACACCACCTCCGGGGCCTGTCCGAACCAGCGCCCGTCCGGCTCGAAGCCGTTCATGCGGATCGGGCCGCCCCAGGCGGTGTAGTCGTAGCGGGTGTAGGGGCGGGCAGCCTCGGGCTTGAACACGATCCAGCAGCGGGTGGCGAGGATGCCGCGCCAGCTCACGGTCCTGGCAGCGAACACCCGCACCGCGGCGTTCGGGGTTAGGTGGGCGGGGTGCAGGTGTCCAATGCTCGAGCGGTCGGCCACACGCCAGAGATGGCCGTTGCCACGCAAGCGGTAGCGGGCGGCCGCGATCGCGAGGGGAGCCATGAACAGCAGTGCGAACAGGAGCAACGAGGCGAGGAGGTCGGACACGACAAGTCAGATCGTGCAGCGAGCAAATGACGCAAGTCCCAGCGCCGGGATGCAGTCGAGCAGGCTCCGAGGAGGCTTGGTGCTCATGGACATGCACGGAGACAGCCACAGCCGCCTGAACTTGCAGGCAACACTGTGGATCGACAGGCCGCATGCTGGGGATGACCCTGGAGCTGCTCGGTAGCTGAGAAGGTTCGAGCACCTTCGATGGCGGCTTGCCTGGATGACGCAGAAAGCTAATATGACTACAATGGTCACGGAGAGCCAGATGCACGAGATCCAGCTTCGAGATGCGAAGGCGACCCTCTCGGCCGTCATCGACCAGGCCAGGCAGGGTGAGCCGTCCATCATCACCCGGCATGGCCGTCCGCAAGCCGTGGTGCTTAGCTTCGAGGAGTGGCAGCGACTGTCCCGGGTGCCGTCGTTTGGGCGGTTGCTGATGGAGGCGCCGCTGGAGCCGGGAGATCTGCCGTCGCGGCAGGACGGGATGCGGGACGTCGAGTTCTGACCGGTGTATCTCGTCGACACCAACGTCCTCTCGGCAGGAGCGCCGACCAAGGCGGTTGCCGTGCCCGGGCTGGCTGCCTGGATGGACCGCAACAGCACCGGTCTCTACCTGTCGTTCATCACCGTCGCCGAGGTGGAGGACGGGATCGCCAAGAGCCGTCGGCAGGGCGCACAGCGGAAGGCTGACCAGCTGGCGGAGTGGCTGGAGACGCTGCTGCACCTCTACGGCTCCCGGATCCTGCCGGTGGATCTCCCGACGGCACGCCGACTGGGTGGCCTGGCGGATCGAGCCCGTGGGCAGGGGCAGGCACCTGGGCTGGCCGATCTGGCCATTGCCGCCACGGCACACATCCGCGGCTACATCATCCTTACCCGGAACCTGCGGCATTTCGAAATGCTAGGCGTCCCTGCTCTCGACCCGCTCGAGGCGCTCCCGGATGAGGTCCGATGACCATGCGACCGGTTACCGCGCACCTTATCTGCCGGCTGATCCCAGGGTCACGGGTCGCAACGGCATCTTGGCTACTCGCCGTCCTGTTGATGGCCGCATGCCTTGCCCCGCTTGCACATGCCGCATCTGCCGGCCTGCAGATCACGGTCCCGGCGGTGGACCTGCTAGTGGGAGACCGGATCACCGCGGCGGCATGGCCCGACCGCGTCATCCGGACGCCCGACGAGGACGGCCAGTTCGAGGTGCTAGTGCGCAAGGCGGCTGCATCCGAGATCAACGCCGAGGCCTGCCGGTCGCCGTGGCTGCTGGTTCGGATGCCTGCGGTGCTGCCGCCGGTTGATGCAGATTACCACCCTAAGCCTCGCGATCCGGCCAACCAGCAGAAGCTCGATGCGGCCAGGGCAGAATATGCGGCGCTGCAGGCAGACGTCGCCGCCGGCCGGCCGGCCACGTTCCAGGTGGATGGAGCGGGCTACGCGTCCAGGACCAAGCGCGGTCTGAAGCTTTCCGGGTGCAACCTGTTCTTCTCGATGGGAGAGGGTTGAGATGGCAGCGCATGGCCGGCGGCACCATCAGCGGCTTCCCGTGCCGCGGATCGACGCCACCGACTTCCTGCTGCACACCCTCCGGCCGACACTGAAGGCGATCGGCCTCTACTCGCCGGAAGCCGAGAAGCTGCTCATGGGCACGGCGGCCCAGGAGAGCAACTTTCGCAACGTGTCGCAGGCAGGCGGAGGGCCGGCCAAGGGTCCGTTCCAGATGGAGACCATCACCCACGACGACCTCTGGGTCCGGATCGTCCGCCGACATGCAACGCTTGAGCTGAAGATCCGCGCCCTCCTGAACGGCGCTGTCCCGTCGGCGCCGATGCTGATGGGCAACGCGGCCTATGCCGTCGCGATGTGCCGGGTGAAGTACTGGAGCGTCCGGGACCCAATCCCGCAGGACCTGACCGGCTGGAGCCAGTACTGGAAGCGCTGGTACAACACGCCGCTGGGCAAGGGATCACCGGACGAGTTCATCGCGAACTGGCACCTCTACGTCGATCCAGTCTATGCGCGGCTGCCGGATGACGATGACCAGGCGGACGACCAGGCTCCCAACGCCGGGCTTCCCACCTTCCCGTTCACGATCCTGATCTAGCGGCTGCCGGACGGTGAGGATCAAGCGCCATAAGGTTGAGCATACAATCCACGGCCGCAAGCATGGTGGTGGACGGATTACCTCTGGATCACGGCACGGTCTATCCCTAAGGTATCGAAGGGTAATACCTTGAGGAGAGGATCATGGCGGTGTCCGTCAAGCTGGATGAGGCTCTCAAGGGCCGCGTGCAGCATCTGGCTGCCAGCCAGCGCCGGTCCGCCCATTGGATCATGCGCGAGGCTATCCAGCAGTATGTCGAGCGCGAGGAGGCTCGCGAGAGCTTCCGGCAAGAGGCCCTCGCGTCCTGGGCGGACTATCAGCAGACAGGCCAGCACCTGACCGGTGACGAGACCTGTGGTTGGCTGCACGGGTGGGGAAACGAGGCGGACACTGAAGCGCCGGCGTGCCACGAATAGTCGTTACCGCGGGTGCAGTCCGGGGCCTCGAGCGGTGTCGGCAGTTCCTGCTGAAGAAGGACAACCGTGCCGCCGCACGCGCTGGTGCCCTCATCGAGCGGCAGTTCCTGCTTCTGGAGAGTACGCCGGAGATCGGTCGGCCAGTCGAGGAGCAGCCGGAGCTGCGCGAGCTGGTGATCGGGTTCGGCGAGGCTGGCTATGTAGCCCTGTATCGCTACGTGCCTGATGAGGAGGCGGTCTTCGTGCTGGCCTTTCGGCACCAGAAGGAGGCCGGCTACTGACCCCGGCGTACAGGTGTTATCGCAACGCAGCCCACTTGCCATAGTTTATGCAACGCACCCCGACTTGCGGTTGGGGCAGGGTGAAGTTCACCTACATCGCCAACCTGTCTAGTCCGATAAGCAGGTTGCGACGTGCACGACGCAGCTCGATGGCGCTAAATATCAGATCGCCACTGGCTAGGTTGTATGCAGTTCGTATTGTTGTGCCCGGATGAATAACGAAGCTCTAGCCAATCTAGTTGCAACCGACGACCAGCCTTATGTGGGTGCGTTCGTTCAGGTTCGGCACCGGCGTTGGCTGGTGGAAGCCGTGGAGCCGGGTGACATGCCGGACGACAGCACGCTTGTCACGCTGTCTTGCATTTGACCAGCCCCCATTGAGTGGTCCGAGACAAATGTCAGTGGAGCATGAGGCTCTGGTGTTGAGTTGAGCCGGTTGGTCCAGGGTCGGTAGTTGGCTGGGGAGCATCGGCACCATCACCTCTGGTGCCGGTGGATGGTAGCCGGGGGACGAGTGTGGGCGGGCGGTGTTGTAGTGCACGCGCCACTGCTCGATCAGCACCTTTGCTTCCGCCAGCGTGTTGAAGATCTCGCACGACAACAGCTCGTCGCGGAACTTGCTGACCTGCCCCCGTAGAAGTGGGCCACCGGCTATGAGAGTTCCGGAGGCACTGC
>CAXTVX010000153.1:0-4203 GCA_964247755.1 uncultured Acetobacteraceae bacterium
GCGCCACCACGTCGATCACCAGCGGCTTCTTCTGGCTGTCGAGCGCCTTGTAGGGATCCAGGGCATGGGTGCTGACCCAGGTCAGGTAGCCCAGGAAGGCGATGATCGCGCAAGGGATGCCCCAGCAGAAGATCTCGATCACCCCGGAATGACCCCAATCCGGCTCGTAGCGCGCGCCCGCACCTTCGCGGTAGCGCCAGCCGAACCACAGGGTCAGGATGATCACCGGCACCACGATGACCAGCATGGCATAGGTCGAGGTCAGGATCAGCGATTTCTCTGCCGCACCGATCGCCCCTTTCGGGTCGAGGATCGAGTATTTGCACCCACCCAGCGACGCAAGGGCCGCCAGGGCGAAGGCCCTGATCAGGAACGGCAGTCTCTTGGTAATCATTCCGCGCCTCGTTGATACGGCACCCGTCGATCCCCTCGCCGTGACCGAGGCCCGGCCATGCAGGCAGATTCCGGTTTGCCGCGCTCCCCTCGGGAAGCCCTTCCGTTGATTGCGGCACGGCCGCCTGGCCATGCCATCCCAGCCTGCGCCGTCTTGCGCACCGCACCATTCGTGATGCTCAATATGCCGCTTTATCCTCCACTACCAGATTGCTTCTTGTTCATGTAACTTTTGTCGTCAGCTTGCCGCCATGCGAAGCCGGCCGCTCACCCGTTCATGGCCCATCAGCGGCAGCAGGTCACGCAGTTCCGGTCCCTGCTCCTCGCCGGTCAGGGCCAGTCTCAGCGGATGGAACAACGCCCGCCCCTTGCGGCCGCTCGACTCGCGCAGCGCCTCGGTCCAGCTCGACCAGGTGGTGTCGTTCCAGGGATGATCCGGCTCGTCGGAGGGCAGCACGTCGATCGCCTGGAGCAGGAAGTCGGTTTCCTCCTCCTGCACCGGCGGCACGATGCTGCCGCTGACCACGTCCCACCAGTGCCGCAGCTCGGACAGCATGTCGACGTTGCCGCGCACCGCGTTCCAGAACGCCTCCGTGGCCCCCTCCGGCAGTCGGTCACGGACCTGCTCGAACGGCATGACATGCATGGCGCGCCGGTTCAGCGCCAGCAACTGGCGCATGTCGAAGCGGGCCGGCGACTTCGACACCCGGCGCAGGTCGTAGCTCGCCGCCAGCGCGTCGAGCGGCAGCGGCTGCGGGTCCTCGGAGGTGCCGAGACGGGCGAGATAGGCCAGCAGCGCGGTCGGCTCCACCCCGTCATGGCGAAGTGCTCGCAGCGACAGGCCGTCGAACCGCTTGGACAGCTTCGACCCCGCCTCGTCGAGCAGCAGCGGCAGGTGGGCGAAGCTGAAGCGGTCCGGCCGTCCGCCCAGCGCCTCGATGATGTCGAGCTGCACTCCGGTGTTGGTGACGTGGTCCTCGCCGCGCAGCACGTGGGTGATGCCAAGCTCCAGGTCGTCCACCACCGAGGCGAAGGTGTAGAGCACGGTGCCGTCGGCCCGGATCAGCACCGGATCGGACACTGACGGGAGCTTCACTTCCGTCCGCCCCTGCACCAGGTCGTCCCAGAACATCAGGCCATCGGACAGCCGGAACCGCCAATACGGCTGCTTGCCGTTGGCCTCCGCCTGGGCGCGCTGCTCCGGGGTCAGGCGCAGCATGGCGCGGTCGTAGACCGGCGGCCGGCGCTGGCGCAGGCGCTGCTCGCGCTTGGCGCGCAGCTCCTCCTCGCTCTCGAAGCAGGGGTAGAGCCGGCCGACCTGCTTCAGCCGGGCAGCAGCCGCCGCGTAGCGCTCGGCGCGCTCCGACTGGCGCACCATCTCGTCCCATTCGAGACCCAGCCAGCGCAGGTCGTGCTGAATCCCGGCTACGTGCTCCTCGCGCGAGCGTTCGGCGTCGGTATCGTCGATCCGGAGCAGGAAGCCGGCGCCGTGGCGCCTGGCGTGCAGCGCATTGGCCACCGCCTGGCGGGCGTTGCCGACATGCAGCAGCCCGGTCGGGCTGGGTGCGAAACGAAGCTTCACCGCGGCAAGATCCTAGTCGTCCTCTTCCTCGTCACCATCGGCGCCATCCGCCCGGCGCGGGTCGATCGAGCGCCAGTCGCGCTCGATCTCCGAGCCAGGCCCGGAGGCGAACCCGTCAAGCTCGTTCGCCGAACGCCAGCCTTCCTCGCCCGCATCGACCACCTCGGCGTCCTCGCCGAACGCGAACCAGGCGGCGAGGACCTCGCGGCTGGTGGCGCCCGGCACCCGGCAGCGCTCGATGCTGTCGCGCACATAGGCACGGCAGAACGCGTTCGCCAGCGGCAGCGTCGGGAAACCGCCGACCTCCTCCACGACATCGTCCGCCGAGGCGCCCGACAGGTCGATGATCCGCACCCGCCAGCCGCCTTCCGGCCCAAACAGTTCCTCGCTCATGCGTGCGGGTCCATTCCGGCATCCCGTTCGGCGACCCGACGCAGAAGGAACTCCCGCCCGATTTTCACCCTCGGAACCCCGTCATAGGCGACGATGTCGGCGGTGGCATAGGTTTCCGACCAGGTGTCGGGAAGGAAGCTTCCGGTACCCACCACGTCTATGGGTGCCTCCGCGTCGGCCATCACCCGGCACTTGTCGACCCCGAAGCCGGAGGAGGCGATGATCCTGACCCGGTCGAACCCGGCCTCGTCCAGCGCCTCGCGCATGCGCCAGATCGCCGCCGCCGACACGCCGGTGCCGACCAGGTGGCGCAGCTCGGCGTCGCTCCGGTAGCGGCGGATGGCGCCGGGCGCGTGCCGCTCGATCGCGGCATAGCTCGCCTGCGGGTCGAGGCCCTCGAGGAACCGACCGCCATGGGTGTCGAGCCGCACGCCGATCCGTCCCGCTGCGGCCAGCTCTGGGAAGCGGCGGCAGACTGCCAGCCCGTCGGTGATCTCGCGGCCGAAATAGTCGGTCAGCACGGTAAGGTCGGAGTCGGGAAAGGTTTCGTGGAACATCTCGGCCGCGGCCACCGTCGAGCCGGCATAACCGATCAGGGCGTGCGGCATGGTCCCCGCTCCGGCCTCGGCACCGTAGAAATGCGCGGTGGCGTCGTTGGCGCAGCCGGTGAAGCCGAGTGCGCCCTCGCGCTGCGCCGCCCGGCCGCCGACCGCGGCGGCATAGGCCATCATCTCCTGCATTTCCCAGCCGGCGCAGTGCCGCGCGTCCATCGCCAGGAACCGCACCTTCGGCAGGGCGAGGCACATCTGGTAGGCGTTGTGGGCGGCGACGCAGGCCGGTCCCAGCTTCTGCAGCAGCAGCGTTTCCAGGTCGACCAGGCCGGCGAAACTGCCGGTCACGTAGACCAGCGGCTCGCCCGCGCCCACCCAGTCGCCCTCGGCGAAACAGGGCTCGCCCTGCACATCGAGACCGCGCGCCCGCGCCACGGCGGCGAGCCAGTCCGTCATCAGGCCGCAGGCGGCGACCACCGGCCGGCGCAGGAAGAAAGCGTAGGTGACGCGGCGGTCGCCGAACCGTCCGACGATCGCCCTGGTGCGGTTGAAGTAGGCGTCGGTCCGTGTGCCGATCTCCGCGTCGCCGACGGTTCCATCCGCGTCGGTCACCGGACTGCCGCCCGATGCCGGGTCGTGAGTTCCTCCGCGACCAGGAACGCCATCTCCAGCGACTGCTCGGCGTTCAGCCGGGGGTCGCAGAAGGTCTCGTATCGGTTGCCCAGGTCCGCCTCGGTCAGCCGGTGGGCGCCGCCGACGCATTCGGTCACGTCCTGGCCGGTCATCTCGACGTGGATCCCGCCGGGATGGGCGCCCTCGGCGGCAAACACGTCGAAGAAGCCGCGCAGCTCGGACAGGATCGCGTCGAACGAGCGGGTCTTGACCCGGGATGCGGTGCTGATCGTGTTGCCGTGCATCGGATCGCACAGCCAGACCACCGTGCGCCCGGACTTCTGCACCGCGCGCAGCAGCGGCGGCAGGTGCCGGCGCACCCCGTCCGCGCCCATGCGGGAGATCAGGGTCAGACGCCCGGCCTCGTTCCACGGGTTGAGGAGGTCGAGCAGGCGGAGCAGGTCGTCGGCCGTGGTGGTGGGACCCACCTTCAGCCCGACCGGGTTGCGCACGCCGCGCAGGAACTCGACATGCGCCCCGTCCGGCTGCCGGGTGCGGTCGCCGATCCACAGGAAGTGCGCCGAGCAGCCGTACCAGTCGCCAGTGGTGGAATCGATCCGGGTCAGCGCCTGCTCGTACGGCAGCAGCAGCGCCTCGTGGCTGGTGTAGAAC
>CAXTVX010000154.1:0-4133 GCA_964247755.1 uncultured Acetobacteraceae bacterium
GGCCGGTCCCGATCACCTCGTAGCGGAAGCTGGTGAGCTGCTCGAGCCCGACCGGGCCGCGCGCGTGGATCCGTCCGGTGCTGATGCCGATCTCGGCGCCGAACCCGAACTCGCCTCCGTCGCAGAACTGGGTGGAGGCGTTCCACATCACCACCGCGCTGTCGGTGCCGGACAGGAACGCTTCCGCCGCCGCCTCGTCGGCGGCGACGATCGCCTCGGTGTGGCCGCTGCCGTGGCGCGCGATGTGCGCCAGCGCCGCATCGAGATCCGGCACCACCGCCACCGACAGCACCGAATCCAGCCATTCGGTGTCGAAATCTTCGGGCGCCGCGGCGGGAAGCCCCGGCACGATCGCGCGTGCCGCCGCGTCGGCGCGGAAGTCGCAGCCCAGCGCCCGCAGGTCGTCCACGATCACCGGCAGCAGCGACGGCGCCAGCTCGGTGTCGATCAGCAGCGTCTCGGTGGCGCCGCAGATGCCGGTGCGTCGCATCTTGGCGTTGGCCACCACGCGCCGGGCCATCGCCGGATCGGCGGAACGGTGCACATAGGTGTGGCAGAGCCCTTCCGCGTGCGCCAGCACCGGCACCCGCGCCTCGCGCTGCACCCGCTCGACCAGGGAGCGGCCGCCGCGCGGGATGACGAGGTCGATCAGCCCGGCCGCTCCCAGCATCGCCGCGACATGCGCCCGGTCGGCGTCCGGGGCCACCTGCACGCACGCCGCCGGCAGCCCGGCCTCCTCCAGCCCACGCAGCATCGCCGCGTGGATCGCGCGCGCGGTGTGCAGGCTGTCCGACCCGCCGCGCAGGATCACCGCGTTGCCGGACTTCAGGCACAGCCCGGCCGCGTCCGCGCCGACATTGGGCCGGCTTTCGTAGATCATCCCGATCACCCCCACGGGCGTCGCCACCCGGCGCAGCCGCAGCCCGTTCGGCCGGGTCCAGTCGGCCAGGACGCGGCCGGTCGGATCCGGCAGTGCCGCGACCTCCTCCAGACCGCGCGCCATCGCTTCCACCCTGTCCGGCGTCAGCGTCAGCCGGTCGCGGAAGGCGTCGCCGGCAGTGGAAGCGGCGAGATCCCGCGCGTTGGCCGACAGGATCTCCCCGGCGCCGGCCCGCAGCGCCGCCGCCGCCGCACGAAGCGCCCGGTCGCGAACCGCCGTTCCGGACCGCGCCAGCACCCGGGCCGCCGCTCGCGCGTCGAGCCCCGCCCGGTCGAGCCAGGCCGGCCCGGCGGCGAAGTCCGGCCGCGTATCCATGCCGCCTAGCCGAGCTTGGCCTGCACCAGGCGGGCCAGGTCGCCGACGTTCTTGAGCTGGTCGACCTCGCGCGAACGCAGCTTGACGCCGAAATGCTGCTCCACGCCCAGGATGATGGTGACCATGCGCACCGAGTCCCAGCCCGGCACCTGATCCGCCGACAGGGTGGGGGTGAGTGTCAGGCCATCGTCGCCGAACACGTCGTGGAACACCTCGGTCAGCCCCTCGTAGATCGTCGCTTCCGTCGCCACGTGCCCCGTCCCCTTCGCGTCATTCGCCTTCGCTGACGCTCATGTAGCTGTCCGGGGCCACGAAGTCATGCAGCGGCAGCACCGCCACGTGGCCGCCATCGGCGCGCGGCTCCAGGTCGCGGAAGCCGAGCCGGGCGTAGTGCTCTGCCACCATCGCGTTCTTCGCCGTCGGCACGTACTCGCCGACCAGCGCGGTCGCCCCCAGCGCCCGCGCCTGCTCGGCCAGCAGCGCCAGCGTCGCCTGCTCCACGCCGCGGCCGAGCACCCGGCACGACATCAGCCAGGTCTCGATGTGGCAGCGCTTCTCCCCGTCCAGCCGCCCGGCCACCACGGCGATGATGCCGTTGTCGCCGAACCGGTCGGCCAGGCGCAGCTGCAGCCCGAACGCGCGAGGGTCCTGCATCAGCGCCGTCACCTCCGCCTCGGTGGTGCGCCGGGTGGTCAGGTTGAACTGGTTGGTCTTGTTGATCAGCTGCACGATGCGGCCGAGGCCGATCCGGTCGAACCGGCGCCACACCAGCCGCATCTCCAGCGAGCGCAGGTAGGACGGCATGTCGGTCGCCTCGCCCGCAAGCGAGGCCCGTTCGGCGTTGGCGCGGTAGGAGCCGGTACGGGCGCGGTCCTCCTCGGTGATCCCGATCGCCTCGAAGTAGCCGCCGTCGGCCAGCGCCTGCGGCATCAGCGCCGGATCGTCCTCCGCCACCTCCGGCACCGCCACCTCCGGCAGCTCGGCGCGTATGAGGTTGCGCTCGAACGGGTTGTCGTCGAGGAACACCAGGCTGTCGATGCCGATGTTCAGCTCGCGCGCGATGCGACGAAGGTTGCTCGCCTTGTCATCCCAGTTGGCGACGAAGCAGGAAATGTCCGAGCGCTTCAGCAGCATCTCGGGATGGCGCTCGAACGGCGACAAGGCGTTGGCCTCGTCGTTCTTGGAGCACACCGCCAGGATCACGCCGCGCGCCGCCAGCGCCTTCGCATGCGCCTGCACCGCAAGGAAGGCCTCGCCGAGCGCCGATCCCTGGCCGATCACGATGCCTTCCAGCCCATCGTCGCCGATCACCCCGCCCCACAGCGTGTTGTCCAGGTCGAGCACCAGGCACTTGGCCGAGCGCCCCTGCAGCGCCGCCACCAGCCGCCCGACCAGGTCGCCATAGACCGGTGCCGCCACCGGGGTGACGTCCTGCTTGGCGCGATGCCACAGCACCGGATCGTGCCAGGCGGCGATGCCGTCCTTCGCCGCGAACCGGTCGAGCGACAGCAGGTGCACGCCGGCCGCCTCCGCCGCCGCCGGCAGCAGGGCGTTCAGCCGCTCCACCAGGGCGGCGGGCGAACCCGGCAGACGCTGCTCGTTGCTGCCCATCAGGGCGGGCAGGGTCGGCAGCACGGTCTGCTGGATCACCGTGGCGCCCAGCGCCTGGGCCTCCTTCCAGCAGCGCGCCATCCGGCCGAGCCAGTCCTGCAGCGCCCGCTCCGCCCCCGCGGCGTCGGCCGCCGGATCGAGCCCGGCGGCGACGTGGCGCGCGTCGAACGCCAGCAGCACGAGGTCCGGGCGGAAGCGGTGCAGCTCCGAGTCCGGATCGTCCAGCTCCTGCGCGTACTGGCCATACTCGCCCTCGTGCACGGCGACCGGGATGTTCCGGCGCAGGCACGCGACCCGGATCGAGGCCGGCAGGTGCACGGTGGTGGCCGATCCCAGGATCGCCAGCCGCACCGGCCGCGTCGGCAGCCCCGGCGGCGCTTCCGCGAAATGGCGCCGCAGCAGGCGGTCCAGCCGCTCGGTCTTGAGGAAGTCCAGCCGCCCGTTGGCGAGTGCCGCCAGATCCGGCCAGGCGACCGCGTCCGCCAGTTCCAGCGCCCGGATCCGCCCGGCGAAGCCGGTCGGCTCGGCCAGCCAGGAAAGACTAGGAGCCAACACGTCCTCCTCCACCGATCATCCGGCCGGCATCCTTCCGGGTCTGGACCTGCCCGTCAATCAAGATGCGGACCGACCGGACGCAGCCCGGCAAGTCCGCAGCCATCGCAACGCAAGCCGGCCGGCGCCGGCAGGGCGCGAACACGTGTCGCGGCGGCGCCGTCATCCGGCGTCGATCGAACTGGACTTTTCTGGACGTCTCTCGGTATTCGGAACAGCCGACAGGCACAGATGCCGTTCATGGAGATCTGCGTGCACCCGGAAAGCGACGTCCAACTCGAAGTACGGCCGACGACCCTGTGGCAGCTGGCCGAGGTTGCGGCGACCCTTGTCCGGAACGGCAAGGTGGCGGATGCCGAGGCGCTTCTGGCGGATGGCAGGAAGAGGTTCCCTGACCACCCCAGGCTCTTCATCGACCACGCGACGATCGCCGAGGCTCGCTCGGACTGGCCGGAGGTCATCCGTCGCTTCACCGTCGTGAAGGAATTGTTCCCCCGCGAATGGTGGGCCTATGCCCGCATCGCGATCGCGCTGCGCCACCTGGGCCGTTTCGACGAGGCCGATCGCATTCTCGAAGAGGGCCAGGGACAGGTGCCCGGCGAGCGCGCCCTGTTCATCGACTACGGCACCGTCGCCGAGGCCCGCGCGGACTGGCCGGAGGTCATCCGCCGCTTCACCGTCGTGAAGGAGAAGTTCCCCGACGGCTGGTGGGCCT
>CAXTVX010000155.1:0-4074 GCA_964247755.1 uncultured Acetobacteraceae bacterium
CGGCGGGGGCGCTGCTGGTGGTCAAGAACTACACCGGCGACCGGCTCAACTTCGGCCTGGCCGCCGAGCTGGCGCGCGCCGAGGGGGTGGCGGTTGAGCTGGTGGTGGTCGCCGATGACGTGTCGCTGCGCAACACGGTGCCGCGCGACCGCAGGCGCGGGATCGCCGGGACGGTGCTGGTGCACAAGGTGGCCGGCGCGGCTTCGGCGGCCGGGCGGCCGCTCGCCGAGGTGAAGGCGCTGGCGGAGCGGGCGGCGGCTCGGCTCGGCACGATGGGGGCGGCACTCGGCGGGTGCACTCTGCCCGGCGCCGGCGGGTCCGGGTTCGCGCTCGGGGATGACGAGATCGAGCTGGGGCTCGGCATCCATGGCGAGCCGGGGGTGAGCCGGGTGCGGTTCGAGGGCTGCGACCGGCTGGTCGGCACCATTGTGGGGACGATCGCGGACGAGCTCGGCCTTGGCGGCGGCGAGCGGATCGCGATGCTGGTGAACGGGCTCGGCGGGACCCCGCCGATGGAGCTCGACATCGTCATGCGGGCGGCGCTACGCGCGCTGCGGGATAAGAACATGAACGTCGTTCACGGCTGGTGCGGCAACCTGCTCACCGCGCTGGACATGCCCGGGTGCTCGATCACGGTGCTGGTGCTGGACGACGAGCTGCTCGGGCTTCTCGACGCCCCAACCGGTGCGCCGGCCTGGCCGGGACCCGGGGTGCTCAACGACGACGTCGTCCAGCGGACGTCGCAACCGGTGCCGACCGGTGGCGGCAGGGTGTTGGCCGCACCGTCGGAAGCGGGGTTGCAGGTTCGCGACGCGGCCCTCGCCGCCGCGCATGGGCTGATCGCTGCCGAGGCAACCCTGGCGGAGCTGGATTCGAGGGCAGGGGACGGGGATCTCGGGAGCAGCATGACGCGGGCGGGCCGGGCGGTGCTGGCCCTTCCGACGGAGGCCTGGGGCTCGCCGTCGGATGGGTTGCAGGCGATGAGCGACGCGATCCGGCGTGCGGTCGGGGGAAGCTCCGGCCCGTTCTACGCGGTGGCGCTGTCGCGTGCCGCGCGGCGTCTGCAGGGGGTCGAGCGGCCGGGGCTGCCGGACTGGTGCGACGCGCTGGGGCAGGCGGTCGAGGCCATCTGCGGGCTCGGCGGCGCGCGGCTGGGCGACCGGACCATGGTCGACGCGCTCGGGCCGCTGGTCGAGGCGCTACGGGCGGGGGTGGAGGAGGGGCGCTGGAACGGGGAGGTCTGGGCCCGTTGCGTCGCTGCTGCCCGCGCCGGCGCCGACGCGACGGCGGCGATGCGCCCGCGCCTCGGGCGGGCGAGCTACCTGGGGGAGCGCGCCCTGGGGATTCCGGATGGCGGTGCGGTCGCGGTCGCGATCCTGGCGGAGAGCTTGTCCGACGGATTGCCGTTCGGGCCGGATTGAGGCTCCATCGGGCGGGGCCAGGTCCCGGCCCACAGCGGCGACGGATGCGATGTCCCACAACACGTTCGGCCACCTGTTCCGCGTCACCACCTGGGGCGAAAGCCACGGTCCGGCGCTGGGATGCGTGGTGGACGGCTGCCCGCCGCGCCTGCCGTTGTCGGAGGCGGTGGTGCAGCCCTGGCTGGACCTGCGCCGGCCGGGCCAGTCGCGGCACACCACCCAGCGCCAGGAGGCGGACCAGGTGCGCATTCTGTCCGGGGTGTACGAGGGGCTGACCACCGGCACGCCGATCATGATGGTGATCGACAACACGGACCAGCGGTCGCGGGACTATCGCGAGGTGGCGGAGAGCTTCCGGCCGGGACACGCGGACCTCGCCTACACGCTGAAATACGGCATACGCGACCCGCGCGGCGGGGGGCGCTCGTCGGCGCGGGAGACCGCGGCGCGTGTGGCGGCCGGGGCGGTGGCGCGGCTGGTGCTGGCGGAGGCGCTGGGGACGGGCGTGCGGGTGCGCGGCGCGCTGGTCCAGGTCGGGCCGCATGCGGTGGACCGGGCGCGGTGGGACTGGGACGCGGTGGCGCGCAACCCGTTCTTCTGTCCCGATCCGGTGACGGCGGAGCTGTGGGACGAGTACCTGTCGGGGATACGCAAGCAGGGCTCGTCGGTGGGGGCGGCGGTCGAGCTGGTGGCGGAGGGGCTGCCGCCGGGGCTGGGGGCGCCGCTCTACGGCAAGCTGGATGCGGACATCGCGGGCGCGCTGATGAGCATCAACGCGGTCAAGGCGGTGGAGATCGGCGAGGGGGTGGGGGCCGCGTCCCTCACCGGCGAGGAGAATGCGGATCCGATGGTGATGCGAGGTGACGAGGTGGAGTTCGGCAGCAACCACGCAGGCGGCATCCTGGGCGGGATCTCGACCGGGCAGCCGGTGGTGGCGCGCTTCACGGTGAAGCCGACCAGCTCGATCCTGACCAGCCTGCCGTCTGTCACGCGAGGAGGTGCCGACACGGTGGTCGCCACGCGCGGGCGTCACGATCCGTGCGTCGGCATACGCGCGGTGCCGGTGGGGGAGGCGATGCTGGCCTGCGTGCTGGCGGACCACCTGCTGCGTCACCGCGCGCAGAACCCCGATGCGCCGCTGCGTCCGGTGCTGCCGGGGTCCTGAGTTCTACCGGACGGGAAACCAGTGCAGCGGCCGGTCGCGCTCGAACACCGCTATCGCGCCGGGTGCGAGGGTCGACGCGGCGCCGGGCGGCAGGGTGCCGATGCGGTCGGCGTCGTCGTTCGGCCAGATGGCGAGAGGGTTGGCGCCGTCGTTGAACACGGTGACCAGCTCGCCGACCGGATAGTCGGGCAAGGCGGCGCCGGTGCCGGTCGCGACCGTGGTGAAGGTGTCGGTGTCGGCGTAGATCGGGTAGGCGGTGGCGCGGGTGTATCCGGCCGCCGTGAGGCCGCCGAGCGCGTAGCGGGACGCGGCGTAGCGCAGCAGGCCGAGGTCGGACTGCGCGATCACCGGGCCCCAGATGGCGTTCCAGGCGTCCGAGGCAGGGTGGTTGATGCCGTTGCCGCCGCCGGGGCCCGGGGTGGGCCCGGCCGTGCCATAGGTCTGCTGCTCGTCGAGGATCGGGGCGTAGTGCCGCGCCACTCCCTTGACGAACCTGGTGACGACCACCGCCTGGCCCGGGCCGTCGTCGACGGTGATGCGGGGCGTGAACGGCGCGGTTGGCTTGATGACGGTCCGCTGCACGAGGGTGCCGTTGACCACCACGGTCAGGAAGTCCTGCTTGACCGCGATCTCGACCGTGAGGTCTGTGCCGCCGGCCGGGCCGTAAACCGGGCCGAAGCGCACGGTGCTGCCGGCCGAGTAGTTGACGTAGACGCCGCCGTGTCCGCTCGGCGTGACGTAGACGACCGGGTTGTTGTAGCGGCCGCCGTCGAACGAGCCGACCGTGAAGAAGATCCCCCTGGGCACCGCGAGGGCGCCGGGAAAGGTCGCCACGAGGTCGAGGTCGCCGTCGGTCGCGGGGAGCGCGTAGCTGGCGGAGGGGGTGAGGGTCGCGGTGCGCGTGGCGAGCGAGGCGGTGGCGTCCACCGCCGTCTGGTTGCCGTAGTCCCGGCCGAGATAGGCCATCTGGAAGAACCGGCCGACGTCGATCAGGCCGAGGGAGGATGGATAGCCGGCGGGCACGGTGGTGAAGCCGGACGAGCCGAGTGCTGCCATGGCGCGCAGGAGCGAGGGTACCGCGACGAAGCCGGCCTGGTCGGCGGGGTTGCGGTCGACCGCCGGGTTGGCGACGCCGCCTGTCATCCAGATCACGCCGGGGGTGCCGTTCGCCTGCGTGGCGGCGATCACGGCCTTCACCAGGTCGGGGCCGACGTTCCAGCCGTCGTTGACGCCCCAGTTCAGGACGGCGACATCGCAGGGTGTGTGCAGGCCGACATACTGGTACCACTTGCGGGCGCGGTCGGCGTACCAGGTGAGGCCGGCGGCGATGGCGCGGTCATGGGCGCTCGCGTTCGTGAACTGCCCCATGGTGGTGCCGGGGATGGCGAAGTTCTGGAACGCGAAGCGCACGCCAGGATTCTGGTCGGCGAACGCGCGCATCAGCGAGTACCACAGGCCGTCGGTGAGGTGCACGCCGTTCGGGGTGCC
>CAXTVX010000156.1:0-4005 GCA_964247755.1 uncultured Acetobacteraceae bacterium
GGTTCGGCTTCGGCATGAGCTCCAAGGTGGTGATGGCGGTGCTGGTGATCTTCTTCCCCGTCACCGCCTCGTTCGCCGACGGCCTGCGTCGCACCGATCCCGGCTGGCTCGACCTCGCCCGCACCATGGGCGCCCGCCCCTGGTCCCTGCTGTGGCACGTCCGGCTGCCTGCCGCCCTGCCCGCCTTCGGCTCCGGCCTGCGCGTCGCCACCGCCATCGCGCCGATCGGGGCGGTGATCGGCGAATGGGTGGGTGCCTCCGCCGGCCTCGGCTACGTCATGCTGAACGCCAACGCCCGCATCCAGACCGACGTGATGTTCGCTGCCCTGTTCGTGCTGGCAGCCATGACGATCGGCCTCTGGACCGCCGTCGACCGCCTGCTCCGACGCCTGCTCTACTGGGCCCCCGACACCACCCTTCCCTCCTGAGCCGCCACCCGTTCGATTAGCGCCGCCCGCACCCGCTCCACCACGCCCGGCCAGTCGCCCGGCGAAGGCTGCCGGAAGATGCGCATGGTCGGGTACCACGGCGTATCGTCCCGACCCTCCAGCCAGCGCCAGCAGCCGTCATGCCGCGACAGCATCCACACCGGCAGTCCCATCCCGCCGCCCAGGTGCGCCATCGAGGTGTCGACGCTGATCAGCAGGTCGACCGACGCCAGCCGGGACGCGGTGTCGGCGAAATCCGTCACCCCCTCCATCGCGTCAGCCACCACCCCCTCCCACTCCGCGACCTGTCCCCGCGCCTCGCCGAGCTGGAAGCCGAGGTAACGCACCCCCTCGACGTCGAACAACGGGGAGAGCAGCGCGAGACTGGCAGAGCGGCGACGGTCGACCAGGTTGCAGCGCAACTGTTCGCGTCGCGGATCACCCGCCCAGACCAGCCCGACCACCAACCCGGCACCGGCCCCGCGGGCCGGCCCGCCTGCCGGCCTGGGCAGGTAGGGCGCACCCGGGATCGCGTCGATCCGCAGGTCGAGCAGCATCGGCAGGCTCGCCAGTGGGCAGTGCAGGTCGACCGCCGGCCGGGGATCGCCGCACGCCACCACGCTCGACACCCCTACGACCCCGCGCAGCAGCCGCACCAGCGGCCGCGGCACCTCCAGCACCACACGGGCCCCGCGCGCCACCACCGCGTCCGCGAAGCGCACGAACTGCAGCGTGTCGCCCAGCCCCTGCTCGGCATGCAGCAGGATCGTCCGCCCCGCCACCGCCTCGCCCTGCCAGGCCGGGACGTCCAGGTCCTGCCGCGACCTCTGGCAGTCGCGCCAGCGCCACTCGTACTCGCGCCATCCGCGCCGGAAGTCGCCCGATTTCAGCAGCGCCACGGCGTGGCCAAAGCGCGCAGTCGGATAATCCTCCCGGATCACGATCGCCCTCTCGTACCACCCGACCGCCTCCGCGCTGCGGTTCAGGTTGAGCAGCGCGTGCCCGACATTGTTGCAGGCCTCCACGCAGCCGCCATCCAGCCCGGCCGCGACCCGTCCCGCCTCGCAGGCCTGCTCGAACCGGCCGAGGCCAGACAGCGCCGAGCTCAGGTCGGCAAAGACCGCGGCCTCGGTGTCGCAGCGCCGGATCGCCTCCGTGTATGCCTCGATCGCCAGCTCGAACCGGCCGGTCGCCTGCAGCGCGCGCCCGAGGCGGTGCCGCGCATCCGCCCGGTCCGGATCGAGGGCGATGCAGCGCGCGAACAGTCCGACCGCGTGCTCCGCACAGCCGACCCGCTCCAGCACCAGCCCGACCGCGAAGTGGGCATTCGCCGTCTGCGGCACGGTGTCGACGACCCGGCCGAGCAGGCCAAGCGCCTCCGCCCGCCGCCCCAGCCGCTCCAGGCACAGGCACAGCCAGATCCTGAACTCGAGCCGCCCGTCGCCCGCCACCGCGCGCTGCAACGGTGCCAGCGCCGCCTCGTGCCGCCCGCCGAAGACCAGGATCTGGCCCAGCATGCCGAGCGCGCGGGGATGGTCGGGATCGCGCGCCAGCGCCGACCACACCAGCTCGGTCGCTGCCTGCAGCTGCCCGGTCGCGATCGCCGCACCGGCGCGGTCGAGATCGCCGGATACCGACACCGCCGCCGCAAGGGGCCCCGCCGGCAGCGCCGGAACTGGCGCCTTGGTCTCGGGACGAAGGCCGGACGAATGGAGATCAACAGGCATGGGCCAGCTCCGCTGCCCTCCCGGACTACCGCCCCTCCGCTTAAGATCGCCCTAATGCCGGGATGATGCCGGCCGTCGGCGCGTCCCGATCAGACCTCGGCGTTCCGGCGGTTCCGCGCGCTTCCAGGCTCCGCAGCGCCCAGTCCGCCAATCCTGCCCTGCGCCCACAGCGGGGCTCGCAGATGGCCGGACCGGGGCCGCCCGCCTACGGTCTGCCAGGTGGCGCGGCAGCGCGTTCCTGTGTGGGAGTGCACATGACCATCTATACCGGTCCCGTCTTCGAGATGGCTCGGACCCAGTTCGGCCTGATTGCCGACCACCTCGAGATCCCGGACGACGAGCGAGACCGGCTGCTCTACCCCAAGCGTGCGGTCGCGGTGTCCATGCCGATCCACATGGACGACGGCAGGACGGTCGTGTTCCAGGGCTACCGGGTGCAGCACCACCTGACCTTCGGCCCGACCAAGGGCGGCACGCGGTTCTCCTCCCGCCTGGACATCGGCGAGGTCGCCGGCCTGGCGATCTGGATGAGCTGGAAGTGCGCCCTTGTCGGTCTGCCCTACGGCGGCGCCAAGGGCGGAGTCGCCTGCGATCCGCCCAGCCTATCCGGCCGCGAGCTGGAAGCGGTGTCGCGCCGCTACATGCAGGAGATGATCCCGTTCGTCAGCCCGCAGACCGACGTGATGGCGCCCGACATGGGCACCAACGAGCAGGTGATGGCCTGGTTCATGGACACCTATTCCATGTACCAGGGCCACGCCGTCAGCGAGATCGTCACCGGCAAGCCGGTCAGCCTGGGCGGCACGGAAGGCCGCCGGGAAGCCACCGGCCGCGGCGTCGCGCACCTGGTGCGGCGCGCCTGCGACGTCATCGGCCTGGCCGCGCCGGGCGCCACCGCGATCGTGCAGGGCTTCGGCAACGTCGGCAGCGTGTCCGCCTACACCCTGGCTCGGCGGCACGGCATGCGCATCACCGGGCTCAGCGACCACACCGTGGCCCTGTACGACCCGGCCGGCCTGCCGCTCGACGCGATCGAGCGGCACGTGGCCAGGCACGGGGTGCTGGCCGGCTTCACCAACCAGATGACGATCGACGGCGCCGCCCTGCTGGAGCAGCCCTGCGACGTGCTGGTGCCGGCGGCGCTGGAACGGGTGATCACCGCCGCCAACGCCTCCCGGCTCCGCTGCCGCATCCTGGCGGAGGGCGCCAACGGCCCGACCACGCCCGACGCCGATGCGGTGCTGGACCAGCGCGGCGACATCTTCGTCATCCCCGACATCCTGTGCAACGCCGGCGGCGTGATCGTGAGCTACTTCGAATGGGTGCAGGACCTGCAAAGGCTGTTCTGGACCGAGGCCGAGGTGAACGTTCGGCTCGAACACCTGCTGGACGCCGCGTTCGACGAGGTCAGGACCCGCGCCCTGGAGCGCAATGTGTCGAACCGCACCGCGGCGATGGCGATCGGGGTGGAAAAGGTGCGCGCCGGCAAGCGGCTACGCGGCTTGTTCCCTTGAGGTCCGCATCCGTCGAGGTTCGTCGGAGGCTGCGCTGGCAGGCATCGACCCGCTTCAGCGGGACACATCACTACCCGCCGGTGCGGCCGGGAACGAGGCTAGCCCTGGAGGCCGCACGGGATGCGGACCTGATGCCGTCCGGCTCGAAACGGTGGAAAGTCGCTCGGCTTGTTGTCGCGGATCAAGTTCGGACGGCGCGTCCGGAACCCGACTTCGCACGGCTACCGCGCTTCTTCCCGCGTGGGCGGTAAGCGGGCCGAAGCCGGCTCGTTCCTCGAAAACTGGAGCGGGCGAAGGGATTCGAACCCTCGACCCCAACCTTGGCAAGGTTGTGCT
>CAXTVX010000157.1:0-3970 GCA_964247755.1 uncultured Acetobacteraceae bacterium
CCTCGACCGAGTAGAGGTCGCCGACCACGGTGAGCGAGACCGGCTGGATGGCGCCTGCCCCGACGCCCTGCAGCAGGCGGAACGCGATCAGCGACGACATGGACCAGGCGAAGCCGCACAGCGTCGAGCCCAGAAGGAACACCGCGATCCCGACCAGCAGCACCGGCTTGCGGCCGTACAGGTCGGCGAGCTTGCCGAACACCACGGTCGTGGCGGTCTGGGTCAGCAGGAAGGACGAGAACACCCAGGCATACAAATGCAGGTCGCCAAGCTGACCGGCGATCTGCGGCATGGCGGTCGAGACGATGGTGGCCTCGATCGCGATCATGAACATCGCGGCGATGACGGAGGCCAGGACCAGCGGGCGGCGCAGGGCAGGAGATGCGGGCATGGCGCCTAGCTAGACCGTGCCCGCCCCGCAAACCAGCCGGTGCGGTGCGGTGCGGAGCCGGCGGGAGGCCGCGACGACCGACGGCAGCCCTGGGCAGCGGATCCGGTCGGTCGTCGTCCGGCCTCCCCTGTGCCGGCTAGAGCGCCTTGCGGTGCTCCGGGTAGTCGGCGTCGAGCGTGACCTCCTTCCAGGCCTCGAACTCGGCGCGAAGCCGGTCGAGCTTGGCGTGGGCCAGCTCGAACGCTGGCGCGCCGAGCAGGAGGCGAAGCGGCGGGTTCTCCGCCGTCACGGCGGTGATGATCGCTTCCGCTCCGCGCACCGGGTCGCCCACCTGGTTGCCGCTGCGCTCGCGGGTCTGGCGCCGGCGGGCGCCAGCGGTCTCGTCGTAGGCGTCGATCGTGGTGCCGCTCTCGATGATCGAGCGGCCGGCCCAGTCGGTGCGGAACGGACCCGGCTCGACGATCGTCACCTTGATGCCAAGCGGGGCGCCCTCGATCGACAGGCTTTCGGACAGGCCTTCCACGGCGTATTTCGTCGCGTGGTAGAAGCCGGTCGCGGCGAAGCTCACGAGGCCGCCGATCGACGAGACGTTGACCACGTGGCCCTTCTTCTGCGCGCGCATCAGCGGCAGCACCGCCTGTGTCAGCGCGACCAGGCCGAACACGTTGGTCTCGAACTGGGCACGGATGCCCTCGTCCTCGCCTTCCTCGATCGCGGCCAGGTAGCCGTAGCCGGCGTTGTTCACCAGCACGTCGATCCGTCCGAACCTGCGCTCGGCCTCCGCGACGGCGTCCCGGATGTTCGCGCGGTCGGTGACGTCGAGCCGGATCGCGAGCGCCCGGTCGGCGTGGCTTTCGACGAGATCGTCGAGCTGTGCCGGTTTGGTGCGGTCATCACCGCACGCCAGCCGCGGGCGAGCACGAGCCTGGCGAGCTCGCGGCCGAACCCGGTCGAGCAGCCGGTGATGAACCAGACGGGCGGTGGGCTGGCTGACATGAGGATGCTCCGTTCGAGGGTGTGGAGACCGGGGCCCGGACCGGGCTGCCCGGACACCAGGACTGCCATCGTCCTCGGGGCTACCTAGTCGGGGGGCCGGTTCCTGCCAAGGAGCGCGCCCGCGCGGCGCGAGCCGGCCCGGCTTGCCAGCCGGAACGGCACCAGCCGCCTCACATGGTCATGTGCGCGTGATCCATCGCCGGAGGCGGTGGAACAAGATGCCGACGCAGCTCCCTGAGGACATCCTCCAGGGCCAAACGGTCTCGACCGGATGCTGCCGGATCCGGTCCGAGCTCGGCTCCCAGCCAGCCGCCGGCATCGATCAGGAACTGGCTGTTCCGGAGCCCGGCTGCGTCCAGCCCGGCGACCAGGGCATAGGCGGAACGGATCGCGGGATCGTCGGCGATGCAGCTTCTCGCGCCAGGGCGTGCCGTTGGGTCGGACGTGACCCGCACGGTGACGACATCCTGGTCCGGCAGGTCGGCGGCCTCCCCGAACGCCACGCGGACGATGCGGCCGCGCAGCTGACCGAGCGTCAGCAGGCGGCCTCCGGCGCAGGTCGCCTGGAAGGTGGGGGCGTGCAGTGGAACCGGCCACGCGCCGGTGGACCGCCGCGCCAGGCCGGCGTTGCGGGCGCGGATGAAGTCGATCAGCGCCCAGCGCTGGTCCTCGGACAGCACGGCGGCGAAGCCCGGCATTGCCAGGCCGCCCTGCGGCGCCTCGATGCCGTGCGTCAGCCACCAGAACAGCTCGCCGTCGCTGTGCATCCACAGGTGGCCGGCGGTGAGGTCGGCCGGCGGCACCGGCAGCCCGGCCGCGAGCGGCCCGTCGCCCCGTCCCTCGGTGCCGTGGCAGGCGGCACAATGGCCCGGATAAAGGGCCGCACCCTCCAAGATGCTCGTGGCGGCGAACCCGGTCGGCGAGTGGTAGAAGCTGGTCGGGCTGGCCTCGACGAGCAGCAGGTCGAGATGGGGCAGCGCCAGGACACAGATCGCGACGGCTGCCGCCAGCACGGCGGCGCGGCGCCAGCGGCGCAGCACCAGCGCGGACGCGGCCAGCATGACGGCGGAACCCAGCGCCAGCAGCGCCAGCACGACCTCGTGGCGGAAACCGGAGTCCTCGTTGATCGTCGCCAGGCTGACCTGCTGGCTGAACGGCCAGATCGCCTGCACGTGCATGCTGGGCGGCAGGCTGCTCAGCACCCCGGCGGCCAGCAGCACCAGCACGC
Organism: uncultured Acetobacteraceae bacterium; assembly: GCA_964247755.1. Taxonomy (GTDB): domain Bacteria; phylum Pseudomonadota; class Alphaproteobacteria; order Acetobacterales; family Acetobacteraceae; genus Lichenicola. Next base: position 2,616 of record CAXTVX010000157.1, read on the forward strand.
CGAAGCCGGTCTGCACCGCGATGCTGACGGCGAGCCTGCGCGCCGCCCGGTCCGGATCGGCGCCGAGCAGGGCGGGCGCGAGGCGGTAGCGGTTCACCCAGGCGAAGCCGAGCAGCACGCCGAAGCCGAGCAGCTTGATGCAGGCGGTCCAGCCATAGGCGGTGCCGAGCAGCCCGGGGACCGAGCCGACCAGGGTCCAGGCCTGGCAGGCGGCCGTCGCCGCCACCAGCCCGACGCACCATTTTCCCAGCACCGAGAACGACCGTGCCGCGGTCGCCGCCGCACGCGGCGGCGCCAGCCGGGCGGTGAACAGGAGCGGCAGGAGCCCGCCGAGCCAGGCGCCGCCGGCCAGCAGGTGGACGGCCTCCGAGGCCAGCAGCAGGCTGACGCCGCGGTACATCGACATGGCGTGGCCGTGCCCGGCCTGGAGCAGCAGCACGGCGGCGGATGCGAGGAGCGCCACCGTCCGCTGCGCCGGCCGGTCGCTACGGCGCAGCAGCAGGATCGCCGTGGCCAGCCCGATGCCCTGGGCGAGCAGCAGGTGGCCGAACGCGGTCGAGGCGATCACGGTCGGGACCGTGGCGAGCGACTGCGCCAGGCTGCCGGCGTCGGCCATCAGCCCCGCTTCCGACACCAGCCAGGCAGCGCCCGCGGCTGAGGCGGCGGCCAGGCTGGCGCGCACCAGGAGCAGCAGGCGGCGATCGAGGGCCTGCCGTGCCGCGTCCGGCATGCGGCCGCGCGCCCGCTCCAGGACGCGGTCCCAGAACAGCAGGGCGCCGAAGCTGGAGAACAGCGCGGCGTCGAACAGGCCGCGCAGGGACGCGAGCGGCATCCCGCCGGAGATTGCGAAGGCGGGCAGCGCGCCGTTCAGCACCGTCATGGCGCGACCGTGAAGGTGAAGCTGCCCTCCGTATGGTGGGTGTCGGTCGCGACCGCCTTCCAGGTCACGTGGTAGAGACCGGGCGGCAGCGTCTTCAGGGCGACCGCGAAGTGCGTGTCGTCGCCCTCGATGTGCCCGCCGCCCCGATCGACGCGCTGCCCCTGCGCGTTCGTGGCCTGGATGGTGGTGAAGGCGGGCTCGATGCCCTCGGTGAAGTCGATCCGGACCTCGGCGGGGGCGGTCCGGATCGTGCTGCCGACTGCCGGGGCCGAATTCTGCAGGAAGGCGTGCGCGGAGGCGGCGACCGGCAGGATGGTCATGGCGGAAGCGAGCGCGACGGCGCACAGCGATGCGGCCGCGATCGGGCGGTTGCTCATGGAAATGGTCCTCGATCGGGCGGTCACTGGAAGATGGGCCTGCCGAGGCTGTGCGGCAGCAGGTCGTCCAGGAAGATGTGGAACAGCGCCACCGCGCC
>CAXTVX010000158.1:0-3919 GCA_964247755.1 uncultured Acetobacteraceae bacterium
GCTGCAGCAGGCGGGCCAGCATGATCTGCACCATGGAGCCGACATGCAGGCTGTCAGCGGTGAGGTCGAAACCGACATACCCCGAGACCGGCCCGGCCAGCAGGGCCGCGTCCAGCTCCTCCCCATCGGTGCACTGGAACACGAAGCCGCGGGCCTCGGCCTCGGACAGGAAGTCGCTCTTGAACATGGTTCACCGTGCCGATGGCGCGGGCGGTGCTGTAGCATGGGACGCAGGACGCGGGCGAGGGACCGGCATGATGCGGCAGGTGATCGGGCTGATGAGCGGCACCTCGCTGGACGGGGTGGACGCCGCGGCGATCGAGACCGACGGGGTGCGGGTCGGCGGCTTCGGGCCGTCGCTGACGCTGCCCTACGAGCCGGCGCTGCGTGCCGCCCTGCGCGCCCTGCTGGATCGCGCCGACCGGGCGGCACCGGACGATCCCGAGCTGCTTCGGGTCGAGCGACGGCTGACGGAGGTGCACGTCGAGGCGGTGCGTCGACTGGACGTGCCGGCAACGCTGATCGGCTTCCACGGCCAGACCATCCTGCACCGGCCACGAGAGGGCCGGACCTGGCAGATCGGCGACGCCCTGCTGCTGGCGCGGGAAACCGGGCTGCCGGTGGTGCACGACTTCCGCAGCGCCGACGTCGCCGGCGGCGGCGAAGGGGCGCCGCTGGTGCCGGCCTATCACGCCGCCTTGGCCGCCGGGCTCGATCGGCCGGCAGCACTGCTCAACCTGGGCGGGGTGGCGAACCTCACCTTCATCGGCACCGACGGCGCCCTGCTCGCCTGCGACACCGGGCCGGGCAACGCGCTGCTGGACGACTGGGCGATGCGCCACACCGGCGTGCCCTGCGACCGGGACGGGGCGCTGGCGTCAGGAGGACAGGTGTCGGAGCCGGTGCTGGCGCGGCTGCTGGCGGACCCGTTCTTCGCGCGACCGGCGCCGAAGTCGCTCGACCGGCAGGCGTTCCAACAGGCGCTCGACACGGTGTCGGCGCTGTCGCCTGCGGACGGGGCGGCAACGCTGACGGCCTTCACCGCAGCCGCCGTGGCCGCCACGATCCTGCCGGCGCGGCCGCTGCGCTGGCTGGTGTGCGGCGGGGGGCGGCATAACCCGGCACTGATGCGGGAACTCCGCGCTCGACTCGGTGAGCCGGTGGCGCCGGTCGAGGCAGAAAGGTGGGATGGCGACGCGCTGGAAGCCCAGTGCTTCGCCTACCTGGCGGCGCGGACAGAAGCCGGGCTGCCGTTGTCCTGGCCCGGCACCACCGGGGTCGTGCTGCCGACCCGTGGCGGCCGGCTGGTGGTTCCGGCTTGAACGGCGTTCAGGTGAACATCGTTCAAGCTGCCGTGGCTCAGTCGGCGGCGAGCGCCATCGCCTTGCGGGCGACGATCCGGCCGACATAATCCTCGACCGCGTCCGACACCTGCTCGGCATGGCGGGCGAACACGTGGTCGGCGCCGGGATAGACCCGGTAGTCGACCGACACGTTCTTCTGGGTGTTCAGCTTGTCGACCAGCTTGCGCACTGCCGGCTCGGGCGCCAGCTCGTCGGCATCGCCGGCGATCATCAGGCCACCGCAGGGACAGGGGGCGAGGAAGCCGAAATCGTAGTGGCTGGCCGGCGGCGCGACGCTGACCCAGCCGGAGATTTCCGGGCGGCGCATCAGCAGCTGCATGCCGACGAAGGCGCCGAACGAGTAGCCGGCGATCCACAGGCCGCCCGAGTTCGGGTTGACCGTCTGCATCCAGTCCAGCGCCGCCGCGGCGTCGGAGATCTCGCCGATGCCGCCGTCGTAGCGGCCCTGGGAGCGGCCGACGCCGCGGAAGTTGAAGCGCATCACCGAGAAGCCGAGCCGCTCGAACGACCGGTACATCGAGTAGGTGATGCGGTTGTTCATGGTCCCGCCATGCATCGGATGCGGGTGGAGGATCAGGGCGAGCGGCGCGTTGCTCTCGCCGGAATGGTGGTAGCGGCCTTCGAGCCGACCGTCAGGGCCGGCGAACATCACCTCAGGCATGCGATCCCGCGATTCTCGATGGCTGCGTTCGATGGCATGAACGGCAGGCTGTTGCGATGCAATCGGCACCCGGCGATGCCCCCGCCGGGTGTGTCCTAACGATGTGTGGACGTGTCGCTACGGCTGCAGCGGCGCCTCATTTGTGACACATGGCGCAAGAGCGGCCGGATTTCCAACTGTTTGCAGTCATGCCTGCGTCGCGCGCGGAGCCGGATGAGGCTGCGCCCGGCGCAGGGTGAACGCGATTGACTTGCCGTTGCCCGGACCCATAGTCCACTCCTACACAGGCAGCCGCCGCCTCCGGACACTCTATAACGAGACAATCCGAGCGATGACAACGGAATAGCGCAGGCGGCTCCCGGGAAGGGCGACATCATGAGCGATCCGCGCCGACCCGAATCAGATCGACCGTCCCTTTATCTGGATGCCAATGCCAGCGAGGCGCTGCGCCCGGAGGCTGCGGAGGCGGTCGTTGCCGCGCTGCAACTGCCTGGCAACCCGGCCTCGGTGCATGGCCATGGGCGGCGGGCGCGGGCGCTGCTGGAGGAGTCGCGCGAGCGCATAGCCGCCTGCCTCGACGCCGATCCGGCCGGGCTGGTGTTCACCTCCGGCGGCACCGAAAGCAACGTGCTGGCGGTGCGGGTGCTCGGTGCGGGGCGGCGCGTGCTGGTGGGCGCCACCGAGCACGACGCGGTGCGCCGAGCGGTGGATGGGGCGGAGACCCTGCCGGTGGACGGAAACGGCGTGGTCGAGCTGGGAGCGCTGGCGGCGGCGCTGGCGGACGGGCCGCCTGCCCTGGTCTGCCTGATGCAGGCCAACAACGAGACCGGGGTGCTGCACCCCCTGGACGAGGCGTCGGCCCTGTGCCGGCGCTACGGGGCGCTGCTGCATGTCGATGCGGTGCAGTCGGCGGGACGGGTGCCGGTGTCGCTCGGCGGCTGCGGGGCCGACAGCCTGGCGCTGTCCGGGCACAAGATCGGCGGGCCCAAGGGGGCCGGCGCGCTGTTGCTGCGGGACCTGGGCGCGGGTGCCGCCGGGCCGATGCTTGCGGGCGGCGGGCAGGAGCGCGGGCGGCGCGGCGGCACCCCTGCCCTGCCGGCAATCGCCGGTTTCGCCGCCGCCTGTGTCGCCGCCTGCGCCGATGGTCAGGCGCCGGCGCGGCTGGCGGCGCTGCGCGACCGGATCGAGCGGGCGGCGGTGGCGGCGGGTGCGGTCGCCTGCGGTGCGGCGGCGCCACGGCTGCCCAACACCACCTGCCTGGCGCTGCCGGGTCGGCGCGCGGACGCGCAGCTGATCGCGCTCGACCTCGGGGGGTTCGCGGTGTCGTCCGGGGCGGCGTGCTCGTCGGGCAAGGTGTCCCGGTCGCACGTGCTGGCGGCGATGGGGCTGGGGGAGCTGGCCGGCAACGCGATCCGGGTGTCGCTGCCGTGGAACGCCGAGGCGGAGGGCGTGGCGCGCTTCGTGGCGGCCTACGAGGACATGGCGCGGGGCCGGGCGGGGCGGCGGGCGGCATGATCTATCTCGACAACCAGGCCACCACGCCCTGCGACCCGCGGGTGGCGGCGGCGATGCTGCCCTGGTTCACCGAGTTCTTCGGCAACCCGCACAGCGCCGAGCACGCGATGGGCCGGGCGGCGGCGGACGCGGTGGAGGCGGCGCGGAGCGAGCTGGCGCTGCTGCTCGGCGCCGATCCGCGCACGCTGGTGTTCACCTCCGGCGCCACCGAGGCCAACAACCTGGCGATCAAGGGCGCCGTGCGCCACGCGCGGCAGATGGGCGACGGGCGGCGGCGGGTGGTCACGGTGGCGACCGAGCATCCGTGCGTGCTGGAAACCGTGCGCGACCTCCGCGCGGAGGGGTTCGAGCCGGTGGTGCTGCCGGTGGAAGCGGACGG
>CAXTVX010000159.1:0-3891 GCA_964247755.1 uncultured Acetobacteraceae bacterium
TCAGAAAGCTGCGGCGGCCTGAGCCAGATCCGCGGTGCTCACCGGATGGATACGCCGCTTTGTAGACGGACGCGCCATCATAGGCGCCGTCGGCGATCACGCTGCCGATCGGTCCCTCCACCATCGCAAGCAAGCCTGGAACCGCCCTGATGTCGCCCACGTCCTTGTCTGTCAGCTCGTGCGCCACGATCCCACCGGTTTCAGCATCGATGGCCAGATGAAGTTTGCGCCATTCCCGGGGTGTGCGGCCGTGCTTCTCGGCATCCCACTCACCCTGCCCGAACAACTGAAGCCCGGTGCTGTCCAGCACCACATGAACGGGCCCGTCGTGACGTGCGGCGCGCGGCTGTCGTCCGGCGAACGCACGGCCGCGGCGGCTGAGCGTGGTGTGATCCGGCACGGACAGATCCAGGCCGAGCAGGCGCAGGACCGAGCGTGCAAGGCCCTCGGCCTGACGCAGCGCCAGATGAAAGACGAGCCGCAACGTCAGCACCAGTTCGATGGCCATGTCCGTATACAGCGGCTGGCCACCGCGCGTCGTCCGACGCGGCGCGCTCCAGCCCGACAGTGCGGCTTCGTCCAGCCAGAAGGTCAGGTCGCCACGCCGCCGCAGGCCCGCCTCATAGGCCGGCCAGTTGGTGACCCGCCGCCGCATCTTGGGGATGCGATGGCGTCGGGACGCGTGGTGCTTGAAAGGCATCCAAGGCGTCTAGCCCGACTACGAGGCGCTCGCCAGCCGACCGAGCCGTGCACCAACGCCCGCCAGCATCCCTAATCCCCCAACCCGCCAAGAACATCGACGGATCAGGATCGGACGGCTTTTTCAACAGGCCCAACACGCCAGTACAAGGGGTGAGTACTGCAGGCGTCTTGAAAAGACATGACCCCGTGCAACATGTGGACAGTCTACGACGGAGTGTGACATGGGATTCAGTAACATATCCGCTACGTCGCGGAACACCCGTCGTGAATTAATGCTTCGAGTGCTGATCTCAGTTGGGACGGTGCTCACGAGTGAGACGCCGGTCCGGGCCCGCTCACACTCAATCATCGGGGCCATACGATGGGATCCCTGGTATGGTGCTGCGGGAACCAGCGAACGCACGGTAGTCGAAGCGACGCTGGGCCCGGCAGCGTTCCAATCGCGCGCCCCTGACTTTGCGGCGCCAACCTCACGTAAGAGCATCTCGATCGACGGTGGCACCCAGGCTCAGATCGATCGGGAAATCGGACTGGCTTCGCAGGCCGGGCTCGATTATTGGGCCTACTGCTTCTACGCGCTTGACAGCCCCATGATGAATGCTTGGAAGCTGCACCAAGCTAGTGCCATCCGTGACCGGATGAAGTGGTGCTTGCTGCTTCCGTCTTTTGCTCTCTTTGAACGTGAAACGGGTAGCAGCATTGACCGCTATGTCGGTTACATGATGCAGCCTAACTACCAATTTGTGCTGGGGAGCCGCCCGTTGCTATTCGTATTAGACGACGGGACCCCGGCCGCCGGACTGCAGGCCGGCATCGATGCGTTGCGTCATGCCTGCGTCATCGGCAACGGTCGCAACCCTTATATAGCGATCATGTCATGGTCGCCGTCGCACACCCGCCAAGAGGTGCTTGCAGCGGGTGGCGACGCCATCTCTGCCTATTCGATCCAGTCGCCCAAGGCTCCAGCAACCTATAGCGACCTCGACCGTGCAGTGCAGGCGGAATGGGCTGAGATGGCGGAGGCGGGGGTAGCGAGCATCCCGCTGGCAGTGACCGGCAAAGATCGTCGCCCCCGTGTGAAGACCCCGGTGCCCTGGGAAGCCAGCCGGCAGCAGCCGATGGTCGGCTACGACCGCTACTTCGTAGCGGGCACGCCGGCGCAGATCGGGCGGCATGTCCGGGCTGCGGTGGATTGGGTGGAAGCCCATCCGGAGGCCTGCCCGGCGCGGTGCAGTATTATCTATTCCTGGGACGAATGCGACGAGGGCGGCAGCACCCTGTTGCCGACACGCGGCCAGGGTGAGACCATCCTGAAGGCCGTGCAGAGCGCCTTGCGCTGAAGGACCGTTCTCAAATTGTGACTGCAGGGTCGACGGCCAAGCCGTTGTCGGTGAAGTAGGCGACGTAGCGGACATAGTATTCCCGGTAGCGTGCAATGAATCCAGCCATCTGCTCCGGCCGGTGAAAGCGGCTAGGGTCGAGGTCCCCGCCGGTAGCGATCTCACTCGACAGGACATAGGGCATAAACATGGCGTGTGCCATTTCTAGCGTACGTGAGTCATGGGCAATCAACGTGGCCTGCGTTCCAGCTAGGAGCGACGCGACCACGCCATGGATCCGGGTGCCGAAGCAAAAGCTTCGCGTCGCCATATACCGCAGCCAGTCCTGAATGTTAGTAAAGACGTGCCCGTGCGTCCGCAAATAACGCTCAACCGTCACCATGTCGTCATCGGCATAAACCGAGCGGACGACGGCAATCGCGCGAGCCGTGATCTCCGGATTGTTGGTTTTGCCTAGTGCAAGATAAATGTCTGCCAACTCGGATTGCAAAACGATTTGCATGCGTTGTTTGTAGGCTTGCTGATACAAGTACTTCTGAAACGGTTCTGCCTGCTGGAAGCCGTGGCGAGTGGCATGCATGCAGCAATCCGCCGCATGCACCCGCTCGACCACCCGGACGCTCGGTCCATGAGGTCCCGCTAGCAACAGAGACGGGCATCCTGTTACTATACCGGTCTTGATGCCGTAACGGTTCAGTACATCGCAGGTAAAGGCTCCACGAGAAGCGATGCTGGTAGAGCGGTCTCGCACTAGGCTAAGCAACCGTAGTGTGCCAGGCCTTAGCACTGGCAGTTCCATGGCGCTCGTGGATTGCGCTCCGACGCCCACCATCACGATGGGTAGGTTTGTCTTCTCGAGACGGTCTGCGAGCCAACCCATGTCGTCGTAGCTGTTGATCCAGTTCGCAGCGGCCAGCACGATGGCATCCTTGCCGTGCAGATCCTCCTCCCGCAGTTCAAACGAGGACCAACTGGCGCCGCGTAGCACCCTTACTAGCGACTCCGTGAATACCATGTTGCCAGTGTTAAGGCCGAGGTGAGCGATTGTCTGTTCCACGGTCTCGCCAGTGTTCCAGTCCCGGGCCTGCCTGACGCCAATGATCACCGGCTGTCTATACATCTATGTCTCGATCTACCGACCTCTGTCGATCGTGCATGAGTTTCCGCCGTTCTTCAATCCGCGCCTACACCGCGTGTAAGGGGGTGGTCAGACGTCATCCGCTTCGGTCGTTCTAGAGCAAAATCCGATCATTCCGGCTCGTATCCTGCGGCGGTGAAGTAGGCGGTGCATTCGCCCTGGGTGAAGGTTGGCAGGGCGGCGCCGATGACGGTCCAGAGCTCGTTGATGGTTCGAGCGGCCGCCTTGCGCAGAATGGCCTTGAGCTTGGAGAAGGCGTTCTCGGTCTGGGCTTGAGCCGCGAAGCGGATCAAGGTCGGGGGAATAGGGCGGCAGGTAGCGCAGCGAGGCGCCTGCGGCCGTGATCGCGTTCCGAACGGCGGCACCCTTATGGGCAGGCAGATTGTCCAACACCACGATGTCGCCGGGCCGCAGGGTGGGCGCCAGCACCTGCTCGACGTAGGCCTGGAACGCTTCGGCGTTCATGGGGCCGTCCAGCACCATCGGGGCGGTCAGGCCGGACAGGCGCAGCGCGCCGGTGAAGGTGGTGGTTTTCCAGTGACCATGCGGGATTGGCGCCCGGCAGCGCTGCCCCCGCAAGGCTCGGCCACGCAGGCGCGCCATCTTCGTCGACGCGCCTGTTTCGTCGATAAACACCAGCCGAGCCGGATCAAGATGTAAGCGTCCGGTCAGGCCCGCCTTCTCGACGTGACCTGACGAGGTGATCTTACG
>CAXTVX010000160.1:0-3878 GCA_964247755.1 uncultured Acetobacteraceae bacterium
ACCGGCGCCGGCGCCAAGGGCAATGACGGCGTCGCCGCCACCGTGCGCAACACCGAGGGCGGCATCGGCTACGTCGAATACGCCTATGCCAGCAAGAACGGCCTGACCACCACCCTGCTCCAGGACAAGGCCGGCGCCTTCGTCGCCCCCAGCCTCGACAGCTTCACCAGGGCCGCCGACGGCGCCGACTGGGCGACCGCGCAGTTCTTCGCGGTCGACCTGCTCGACACCCCGGCGGCCGGCGCCTGGCCGATCGTGTCGGCGACCTTCGTGCTGCTGCCGATCAACCCCAAGGACACCGCGCGCAGCGCCGCGGTGCTGCGCCTGTTCGACTGGGCGTTCCGCAACGGGGCGGACACCGCGCGCTCGCTGCAATACGTGCCGCTGCCGGCTTCGGTACAGACGACGATCCGTCACGCCTGGACCAACGTCGCCGGGGCCCCCACCCTGGGACAGTGACCGCCAGGCGGCCTGACCCGGAACCGGAGCGCGCATGACCACCGACGCCAGCCTCGCCGGAGCCACCAGGGAACGTTCCAGGGAAGGCAACTGGGGCGATCCCGCCTTCGCGGGCGTCGTGCGCGCCTGCGGCCTGCTGGTGCTGCTGCTGATCGGCGGCATCATCGCGGTGATGCTGGCCGGCGGACGTCAGGCCTTCTCCACTTTCGGCTGGGGCTTCCTGTCCTCCTCGGCCTGGAACCCGGTGCTGGACCATTACGGCGCGCTGACCGCGGTGTTCGGCACCCTGGTCACCTCCGCGATCGGCCTCGTCGTCGCCGTGCCGCTGGCGTTCGGAGTGGCGTTCTGCCTGACCGAGATGGCGCCGTCCTGGCTGTCCGGCCCGCTCGGCACCGCGGTGGAGCTGCTGGCGGCGGTGCCGTCGATCATCTTCGGCATGTGGGGCTTCTTCGTGATCGTGCCGATCATGGCGCACCACATCCAGCCGCCGCTGATCCACACGCTCGGCCACCTGCGCCTGCTGCACCCGTTCTTCTCCGGCCCGCCCTTCGGCACCGGGCTACTCACCGCCGGCCTGATCCTGGCGGTGATGGTCACGCCCTTCATCGCCGCGGTGATGCGCGACGTGTTCAACTCGATGCCGCCGGTGCTGAAGGAGAGTGCCTACGGCCTCGGCTCGACCCGCTGGGACGTGATGCGCCAAGTGGTGTTGCCCTGGTCGCGCACCGCGGTGATCGGCGGCATCATGCTGGGGCTCGGCCGCGCGCTGGGCGAGACCATGGCGGTCACCTTCGTGATCGGCAACACCAACCGGATCAGCGCCTCGCTGTTCTCGCCCGGCAACACCATCGCCTCGCTGATCGCGCTCGAGTTCCCCGAAAGCTCTGCCGGCAGCCTGAAGCTGTCGGCGCTGCTCGCACTCGGCTTCATCCTGATGGTGATCTCCTTCATCACGCTCGCCTGCTCGCGCCTGCTGCTGCGCAGCGGCCGACCGGCGCAGCGCTGAGGACCGGGGAAGTGTCCGCCACCGCCCCCGCCATCAGGATGCCTGCACGCGACCTCGGCCTGCTTCGCCGCCGTCGCGCCGCCGACGTGGTGGCGACGGCCTTGTGCTTCGCCGCCACGCTGGTGGTGCTCGCTGCCCTGCTGTCGATCCTGTGGACCCTGGTCGCCAACGGCATCGGCGGGCTGACGCTTCACGTCCTGGGCCACGTCACGGCCCCTGCGGGCAGCAATGGCGGTCTGCTCAACCCGATCGTCGGCAGCATCATCCAGGTGGTGCTGGCGACGCTGATCGGCACTCCGATCGGGCTGCTGGCCGGCATCTACCTCGCCGAGTTCGGCACCGGCTCGGCGGTCGCGAACGCGGTCCGCTTCGTGTCCGACATGCTGCTGTCGGCGCCCTCGATCCTGGTCGGGCTGTTCGTCTACCTCGTGCTGGTGGCGCCGTTCCACCATTTCTCCGGCTGGGCCGGCGTGGTGGCCCTGGCGATCCTGGTGATCCCGATCGTGGTACGCACCAGCGAGGACATGCTGCGCCTGGTGCCGCTGTCGATGCGCGAGGCCGCCGCCGCCCTGGGTGCCCCGCACTGGAAGGTGGTGCTGCTGGTCTGCATGCGTGCGGCGCGTCGCGGCATGATGACCGGGGTGCTGCTGGCGGTGGCGCGCATCTCCGGGGAGACCGCGCCGCTGCTGTTCACCTCGCTCGGCAACCTCAACTGGTCGCTGTCGCTGAACCGCGAGATGGCGAGCCTGCCGGTGACGATCTACCAGTATGCCGGCTCGCCGTCCGACGACTGGGTGCAGCTGGCCTGGACCGCCGCCCTGCTGATCACCGCCGGCGTGCTGCTGATCAACATCGCAGCCCGGCTGGGCCTGCGCGGAGGGGACAGGTGATGGACGACCGGACTTCCCTCCCGCTACCGGGCCTGTCCCTGGAGGCCGCGGCCGCCGGCACCGGCGCCGCCCGGCCGATGATCTCCATACGCAACCTCGACTTCCATTACGGCGCCAGCCAAGCCCTGAAGGGGATCTCGCTGGACTTCCCCGCCAGGCAGGTCACCGGGCTGATCGGCCCCTCGGGCTGCGGCAAGTCGACCCTGCTGCGCGTGCTCAACCGGATGTACGACCTTTACCCCGGCCAGCGCGCCACCGGCGAGGTGCTGCTGGACGGCGAGAACATCGTCGGCCCGCACGTCGACGCCAACCGGCTGCGCTCGCGCGTCGGCATGGTGTTCCAGAAGCCGACCCCGTTCCCGATGTCGGTGGCCGACAACATCGCCTTCGGCATCCGGCTGCACGAGCGGCTGGGGCGCGCCGACATGGCGGTGCGGATCGAGGACGCGCTGCGCCGGGTGGCGCTGTGGAACGAGGTCAAGGACCGGCTGCGCGCCAGCGCCACCTCGCTCTCCGGCGGCCAGCAGCAGCGCCTGTGCATCGCCCGCACCATCGCCACCCGCCCCGAGGTGATCCTGCTCGACGAGCCGACCTCCGCACTCGACCCGATCTCGACCGCGCGCATCGAGGAGCTGCTCGACGAGCTGAAGCAGGACTTCACCATCGCCATCGTCACCCACAACCTGCAGCAGGCGGCGCGCTGCGCGGACCGTGTGGCGTTCTTCTACATCGGCGAGCTGGTCGAGGTGGACGAGGCGTCGCGCCTGTTCACCTCGCCGCGGCAGAAGCGCACGCAGGACTACATCACCGGCCGCTTCGGCTGAACGGGCATCCCATGAGCAACAACCCCGGCCATATCGTTTCCAGCTACGAGCAGGAGCTGAACCAGCTGCGCGGCCTGATGGCGCGCATGGGCGGCCTGGTCGAAAGCCAGACCGCGCACGCGATCCAGGCGATCCTGGAGCACAACCCGGAAGCCGCCCAGATGGCGATGGAGCAGGACCCGGAGGTCGACGCGCTCGAGCGCGAGGTCGAGTCGCGGGCGATCAAGATGCTGGCGCTGCGTGCCCCCATGGCGCAGGACCTGCGCGAGATCGTCTCCGCGCTCAAGGTCACCTCCGACCTGGAGCGGATCGGCGACTATGCCGCCAACGTCGCCAAGCGCTCGCTGCGGCTGGGCAGCGCTGGCCCCGACATCTCGCTCGGCGGCCTGCGCAACATGGGCCGTCTGGTCCAGGAAGGCCTGCGCCTGGCGATCGACGCGCTGGGCCAGAACGACAAGGACAAGGCGCTGGACGTGTGGCGCTCGGACAAGGCGGTGGACGAGATCTACACCGCCATGTTCCGCGAGCTGGTGACCTACATGATGGAGGACCCGCGCAACATCGGCGCGTGCACCCACTTGCTGTTCATCGCCAAGAACCTGGAACGGATCGGCGACCACGCCACCAACATCGCCGAGCGCGTGCACTACGCGGTGACCGGCGAGATGCTGCCGCCCGCGCGCCCGCGCGGCGGCTTCA
>CAXTVX010000161.1:0-3854 GCA_964247755.1 uncultured Acetobacteraceae bacterium
GGATCGGGCTGGCGACGGGCGCGCAGGAAGCGGAGCTTCGGCACCCGGCATGATGAACGGTTCTATCAGCTCTCGTGCCTCCTGGAACTCCTGGCCACGCTGCGCCGCCGTAATGTCGTTTGCGTCACCCGCCTGTGGCTCGATGCCGCCCTCTACACCGCGGCACTACCCCGTCTACCCGGGGCAGGTGGACGACCTCGGACGAAAGGCAGCCGCCTGTCGAACCTCTTCGAGGCGCTGGCCGACGTGGGCACGACCTGGCAGTGCATCATGGTGCCGGGCTGGTATGGCCAGGGCGAGCGTGCCGTCGACCTTTGTTCCGTCACCGCCGTGTGGCGCCACGCCGGACTGCCCGTCGTGCCGATCCGCTGTGTATTAGTACGCGACCCGCTTGGTCGCTTCACCCCGCAGACCCTGCTCTTCACCGACCCTGGCCAGAACCCGGAGCAGGTCCTGCACTCGTTCGTCCAGCGCTGGCAGCTGAAGATCACGTTCCAAGAAGTCCGCGTGCATCTAGGCGTGGAACGTGAAGCCAGTGGTCGGATCTGGCGATCGCGCGCACCACTGACCAGGCCATACTATCCATCGACCAACGGTCAGGCCGAGCGGATGAACCGCACCGTCAAGGATGCCACCATCAAGACGTTCCACTACTTCAGCCTGAAGAGCCTCAAGGGCGCACATTACCGCCTGGCATCATCCGACAACTTTGCCAAGGACGTCAAAGCGCACAGGTGGAAGACGCTGTCGAGGCAGTGTGCAACGCCTGAAATACCCTCCTGGACATCTTCAAGCTCAGTCCCCGTTACCTCGTCCCGGGACCAAACACCTAGCCTTCTGAGAGCGTATGCCTACCAAGGCACAGCTCGAGGATCCGATGACGCTCATGACCATCAATGAGGTCGCCGAGCAGGCGCGACTTCACCCGCTCACCATCCGCAGGCTAATTGACGAGAACAAGGGGCCGATGCCAACGCATATCAGCGGCAGGATCTTCGTCCGCCCGGAATTCTTAGACGTGGCTCGACTCGTGAACGGGTTTTACGCAGCCGGTGCGCCACTCCGACCAAGCTGCTGCATGATGGCAGCCCGGCTGACCATCGGCCTCCTGCTCGGCACTGCACTGTTCCCGGCGGAGGTCAGGGCGGCCGGCCCTTCAGGTGTCCTGTCCGGATACGGCAACTTCGCCGGTTTCGAGAACCTGGGTCAAATCACTCTCGACACGCCGGGCGGTGGCTGCCCACCCACTACGGTCGACTACAGCGCCAACCGCGACGAGCTGACCATCACCAGCGACTGCCCTGGCACGAACACGCTAGCGATCCGAAACAGCAACAGCACCGGCTTTGCGGCTGCAACGATCGGCGGCAAAGATTACGACTATCGGTCGTCAGGCGTGTTCGAGCACGGGTCTTTCGTCTATGGCCCCGCTATCCCCCTGAACGGCCAGAACGGTGCCGATCAGATCGAGTTCAGCCGCTACACCACCACGAACAACCCGCTGATCCCGTCGATCCCGGCCGAGATCATCCAGACCGGCGGCGTGTTCACGGTCCCTCCCAGGCCAGCGGTCCTGTCGATCACCAAGGGCTCGCCGACGGCCACCGTCATTAGCGGCACCATTCCGGCCGCTGCGGATGGCGAGATCATCACCTCCCGCGAGAACTTGGGCTACATCGGGAGCGGCACGACGATCGCGTCCGGAGGCGGTACCAGCACCATCACGCTATCGAACAATGCCGAGCAGACGATGGCCTACCTCCAGGTCGAGTTTGGCCCGACGACCTACTGCCAGAGCACCCGGATGTATTTCCAGGAGCTGGGGAACATCTCCTTCTACACCTATGGCACAGGCTGCAACGGGTCGCTGGGTGCGGCTTTCATGACGCTCGACACCGATAACGGGCGGGTCGGGATCAACCAAGCCAAGCCGGCAGTTCCGCTGGATGTGGTCGGTCCCGCAGCGGTGGGCGTCTATGGCGTGACCCGCGCGACTTACGGCGATACTGCTGTCGGCTTGAACATCAGCGTGACGCCGGGTGGCACAGGTAACACCGCCAGGGCACTGTCGATCTTCGGCATCGGCGACAACGTGCTGCTGGGTGAGTATCTCGCCACGCCCTCCCGCTTCGACCTGTTCGACAGCAATGGCTTCAACAAAAACTACACCGCCCCGTTCGATTTCGCTTCGTTCCGCCTGGACGGGACTGGGCAGACGCAGTTCCTTGCGAGCCCGATCGGGGCCGCAATCGTGGCTCGCCCGGTCCGCGTGTCGGATTGCGGCACGATCATCAACGACACAGGCGCCGCGGCACACACGCTTACCGTGCCGACCGGCCTGCCGCTCGGCTGCCGGATCGACGTAATCCAGGCCGGCGGCGCCTCGAGCAACCCCACAACCATAGGCTTGATCACCTTCGCGGCCGGCTCGGGCGAGACGCTGGAGCAGGCCGGTTCCGGAACGCTGACCCACACCACGACGGGGCGGTATGCCAGGGCACAGCTCATCATCAACAGCGCGACCACCTTCCTGCTGACCGGGCAGGTACAGTAATGCTGGACGCGGCAGGCCGGTTCGACTGTCCAGCCTGGCGGGAAGGTTTTGGCCCGGCTGCGCATGGGAATCGAAGCCGGGCATGTAGATCCACGATTTGAATTTTGACAGATATTAGGTTCGCGGCCGGCGTCAATTCCTTGTTTCCAGCTTTTGTTCGACCGCAGGCGCATTTTGGCGATTGCCTAGCTGGACTTCCCCGACCGCTGCGAGGTCATGCATTCTCTCGGTCAGCTCGGCTGCGGCAAGACCCACCTTCGATCGGTTCTGTCAGCCCTCGCGCCAATGACGGATCCGATGGCAGCGGGGAGGCTGACCTAGCGTTATCAGTGATGGCAGAGGACGGGATATGGGGTGAACTGCGCTGGATCTGGCAGAGCACCAGCGCGTCGACCTGAGCCACATCTCGGTGCTCGGCTTAGTCGAGAAGTTCGTGCTGGCGATGGATAATGCAGTGCAGGAACTGCGCGATCTCGCCTCTCCAGCATGCAAGTTCGAAGCCGAGCAGGACGAGCTGTTCGAGCCGGTCCTGATCAAGCAGACAGCCACCGACTTGGTTGGCGGGAGATAGGCCTTGGTCTCATACCGGCGAGTCTATGAAGTGATTTGTCTGATCCAGGGGTAGTTGCAGGGGGAGCGGAGCCGCTTGGGTGTGAGGCGGTTCCAGGCTTTGCAGGCAGCATCCATGACGGCTTCCTGGTCGGCGTGCTGACGATGCGACAAGAAGCGCTCGCGCAGGTAGAGCCACACGCGCTCGACCGGGTTCAACTCGGGCGCATAGGGTGGCAGCTTCACGAGCGTGACGCTATCTGGCACCTGCAGCGCGGTGGCGACGTGCCAGCCCGCGCCGTCGATCGCCATGACTGCGTGGATGTCCGGCGCCAGCTGCCCGGAGAAGCCGCGCAAGAACACGTTCATGGCGTTCGTCGAGACAGACGGCAGCATGAGGCAGAAGTCGTTGCCGGTCACAGGCTCGACGGCGGCGAAGATGTAGGCATATTCGAACCTGTTGTCGTGCAGCCCCGGCGGCCACTGGCCACGCAACCACCAGCGGTGGCATACACGGCCCTTCTGACCCACTCTGGCTTCATCCTGGAAATACAGCGCGATCCGCTTGTCCGGATGCGCCTCCGCTGCCGCCTTCAGGGCGCTCGGCAGCCCTTTTTTAGGTAGCGTCCGCGCTCGTGGTGGAAATTGGGGTCCCGTGAGGGTGTAGCTGGAGGTGGCCACCGGATCTGCTGGCTAAGAGCGCGTTTGAGAAGCGGATTACCGGCGTGGCCAGAGTATGATTTACGGGTCG
>CAXTVX010000162.1:0-3817 GCA_964247755.1 uncultured Acetobacteraceae bacterium
GGCCCGACCCGGACCAACGTCAACGATTTCCGCGCGATCCTGGTCACCGGGTAGATCCGGAACGAGGTCAGCTGTGTCAGGAAAGCTGCTACTCAGGCTATTGCAGTGGACGCTTGAAAACGACTCCCGTGACGTCCACACTCTCGGCATGGTCGGGGGACCAGCCCGCGAAGACTAATCCCCCTCCCATGGTGACCTACAGGTTCGGCAGGTACTTCAGGACGGCGGCAACCGCCTGGAGTACCCCGGCCACCGCGCCCAGAAGCGCGATGACCTGCCTGACCGTAAGCCTTCGCGGCTTGCCCATACGGACACTCCCCGAGGCGCAGACCCTGCTTGAGGAGCCCTACGGCCCCGAAGGGCGCAGGGCTGCTACGGGAGCCGCGTCGACAGTATGGCAGTCCTACCGACGTCGTCACAACCATGACAGGCACCGCTTTGCGCCTCACTCCGGACGTTAAAATAAGGCAGCATCACGTCCCCGTAAGCAGACATGCTCCCCCTCGTTGACCACTGGTCTTAGCTCTTGATCCAGTACCTTGCCGCAACGTGCTACTGGATCAAGTGCTAACGGGCACTAGCGCATGTCGTAGGAGATGGAGTGGAGGCGGTATACCGGCGGGGAAACCTGTCTGGAAGGAGGACAACCTTGATGGGGGATGGCATAAGTATGCTGCTGACAGGATCTACATTAAAGACAGAGACAACCCAGTTAGGGAGTGAGCGAGACGCGCGTCAACCAACTCATAAAGATCATCGACTTGTTCTGATTTATTTAGAAGAACGAAGGACGCATTTAGAAGTGCAGCCCGATCGATCTTAATGTTAACAAAGAGAACTCGGGTTCGGGCGTAGGGGTAAAGTGAATCAACGCGAGCTTGAACGATCATAACATCTACTATTCTGGCGCTTAGATCGTGTTTTGTTACAATCATTCGATCACGGCGATTTACTAGAGATGTTTCTAATCGTGCTTGAAGAATTTGTAGCTCCTGCAACAGCAAGGAAACTACAACCATGATGCTACCTTCTTCAGCTTCAACCGTATCCCGAAGAGCAGTGAATATATGGGCCGGAATAATCGGCAAGGCTACAGGGCTTATAGAAGTGCTTGGGGAGTCTTTTAGCTCAAAATAACTGTCCTCTAGAAGACCCGCGACCGCCTTAAGGTAACCAGAAACCGGACTTAATATAGTTGGTAATGCAGATCTCTGCGCTGTTCTTCGCGAAAGCCGTCTCTTGGCCTCGATCTCCTTCGTGATTCTGATTTGGTCCCATATAAGCAAACCAGCAATTGTTGCCAAACATGACGCCCAGAAACCAGCAATCAACGTCTGGCCTTTGTTCACAAGATCAGCGAAATGCTGCAAGTTTGGTTGGATCAAAAGAGCCCGCAACCCAACTGCAAGTGGAATGGCAATCGATGCGAGACATCCGCTTGCAGCAAGCCAGAATATCACCGTTTGAAGAGTTTTCATATATCGGCCCATCGCTCAACTCTTCTCACTCGTTCTTGTAGCTAAGTATTCGAGCTAAATGTTGGCTGCTGGATGTCCACTTTCTCCCGATGTCGTTTCCATAACGAATAGGCAGCTTCCAGCCAAAAGCTGCGACCATCACAGCCCAGCCGTTGCTGCCCACAGGACGAGCCCTCACGGCGCCTTGGCCTGACGGGTCGCCTGCGCCCGCTCCAGGGAGGCCGCGCTGCGACGTTCCTCCCGCAGCACCTCGATCGTCAGCTGCCACCAGCCGCGCGCCAACTCGGCCAAGTCGGGTACTGTCCGTGCGGGCCAGGCCTGAACCAGTTCGGCATGGCTCGGCCTGCGCCACCCCGCCCAGATCAGCGCGGCTCCGCCCGGAACGATGCCGGGATAGAAGCGGGCGGCGATGGCAGGCTCGACGAGCTCGCCGGTGATCGCCTCGAACACGACGGGTCCGGCGTGGGTCATCAGCACGCGGCCGGGTGGCGGCAGCGCGTCCTCCGGCACGGGGTAGCGGTGCCGGCGACGTTCGGCGACCTCCGCCCGCCTATCCGCGTGCCCTGGAGAGGCCTTGCGGCTTTCCTCGCGCGCCCGTCGCTCCTCGGGCTCGGCCAGGCGGGCGGCCTCCTCGATGGCGGGCCAGCGCCGGTGCAGCTCCTCGTAGGACCGGAACGGCACGCGCCACAGCTTCGCAGCCGGGTCCCACCGGGCCCAGGGCACCGTCCGCAGCTCGGCGATGACGGTGCGTGAATAGGGTGTCCGGACCGCGAGGTCGTCGGCGACCTCCAGATAGGGGCTGGTGATCGGCTCGAACGCGAAGGCGTCGCGGCCGCGCTGATCGGCGAAGGCCAGGACGCCCGACCATTTCCGGCTCGCCCATGTGGTCAGGCGTCGCTCCGCCGTCGTGCCCGGCACGAACCAGGCTTGGAGATCGTCGCGCCAACGGGCGCGGGGGAAGGCCTCCCGGAAACGTTCCACGGTCATGCGGTCGTACGGAAAGGCCGCCGTGGCTCCGGGTGTGCCGTCGCCATCACCTTGCTGCGTCGCGCTGAACTCCGTCGTGGCCTCTCCCACCAACCGGTTCCTCCCCTGGGCTGCACAGCTCGCCGCTTGTCGCATCCCTCGCGCCGGGCCCGGCAGCGGAGGGCGTCGCGTGCTCGTCCTCTACGCCGCACGACACCGGGTGGAGCGGATCCCTACTCGACGACCGGTTCCGGCGCGTTCTGCTTCACCTTCGCCGCCGGCACCAGCGTGGCCAGCAGCAGGGTCAGCACGGTCATCGCGAAGACCGCCCAGAAGGTGAGGTGCAGCGACTGCCCCAGTGCTGCGCGCACGGCGCCGTCGCGGGCGACCCGGCCGGGCTGGCCGAGCAGCTGTCGGATGGCCTCGAAGTCGGCCGCGTTGTTGCCGCCGTGGCGGGCGAGGCTGAGGTTCAGCACGCCGCCGAACACGGTGGCGCCGAGCGTGCTCCCGAGGTTGCGCGAGAAGATGTTGGATGCGGTCGCCGAGCCCCGCTCGGCCCAGCCGACGCTGCCCTGGATCAGCACGATGGCCGCGGTGCTGAGGAACCCCATGCCGAGCCCCATCACCAGCGAACCGGCACCCGCCACCGCCGGCGCCGTGCTTGGCTTCAGGAGGAGAAAGGCCAGCGCTCCGGCCGGAAGCAGCGCCGCGCCGAACAGGAGGGTGGCGCGCAGGCCGAAGCGGGCGAAGTTGCGCGCGGCCACCGTGGCGCCGATCGGCCAGCCGAGCACCATGACGGTCAGCGTGAAGCCCGCGACCAGCGCGGAGCGGCCCATCACGCCCTGGACGAACATGGGCAGGAAGGTGGTCAGGCCGATGATCGCCATGCCGCTGAGCAGGGTCGTGATGTTGGTCGCAGCGATCAGGGGGCGGCCCCAGAGCGAGAAGGCAAGCATCGGGTCGCGGGCCCGGCGCTCCTGCCAGACGAACGACGCGGCGCCGAGCACGAACACGCCGGCCGCCCGGACCGCGGTCGGGCCGCCGCCGACGGTGCCGGCCTCGGTGATGGCCAGCATCAGGGCGGCGATCGTCAGCGCGAACAACGCGGCGCCCGCCACGTCCAGGCTGCGGGCTCCCTTTGCCACGTCCTCCCGCAGGAAGGCGGTGAAGCCCGCTGCGGCGGCAAGGCCGATCGGGAGGTTGATCCAGAAGATCCAGCCCCAGCTCAGATGCTGGATGATCAGCCCGCCGGCCAGCGGGCCGAGAACCGACGAGATGCCCCACACGCTGGCCAGCCAGCCCTGGATCCGCCCCCGCTCCTCGACCGAGTAGAGGTCGCCGACCACGGTGAGCGAGACCGGCTGGATGGCGCC
>CAXTVX010000163.1:0-3817 GCA_964247755.1 uncultured Acetobacteraceae bacterium
AGATCGTGGTGTCGGCCGACAAGTCGCCGTCCGACCTGTCCGGGCTGGAGGACCGTCTGCGCACGCGGCTCGGCTGCGGCATGGTCGCCGATCTGCATGCCACGACGTTCGAGCTGCGCATCTCCATCCTGGAAGCCAAGGCGCTGGCATCGGGCGTTGCGGTGCCGCCCAAAGTGCTGGAGTTCCTGGCGCACAAGATCACCACCAATGTGCGCGAGCTGGAGGGTGCCTTGAACCGCATGATCGCGCACGCCAACCTGTTCGGACGTCCGGTGACGCTGGATGCGACCCAGGAGGTGCTGCACGACATCCTCAAGGCGCACGACCGGCGCGTCACCATCGAGGAGATCCAGCGCAAGGTTTCCGAGCACTGGAACATCCGCCTCACCGACATGAGCTCGGCCAGGCGAGCGCGTGCGGTGGCGCGTCCGCGACAGGTGGCGATGTATCTCGCCAAGCAGCTCACTTCGCGCTCCCTGCCCGAGATCGGACGCAAGTTCGGCAACCGCGACCATACCACCGTCATGCACGCGGTCAGCCGGGTGACCGAGCTGATGCAGGTCGACACCGCGTTCGCAGAGGACGTGGAGCTGCTCCGCCGTATGCTGGAGAGCTGAGACGGGAGGCCGGCAGTCGGACGCTGCCTGCGACCCGTTCCGGCGAGCGGTCATGATGATCTGCCCGAGGTTGCGGACGCCTGAGGGGCGGCAACGATAAGAAGCGTCCTTCCGAAGCTGGTCCCGGCACCCGACACTCGTGACGCGACATTCCGGTCGAAGTTCGGCAGCCTTCCTTGTGGATCGCCGCAGCGCCGCTGGCCATGCTGCCGGGAAGGTGGCGAACCGATGAGCCGCCTCGTCCAGGTTGCGGCGTGCGGCCACCTCGACCGGGCCGGTCCGCTCGCCGGGCGGAGCGACCTGTCCGACCGGATGCTGCAGATCTTCACCTGCGAGCGGCCGACGGTCTGCTCCTTTTGGAAGCCGCACGCCGGAGCGAACGCCGCCTTCTTCCTCACCCTCGGCGAACTTCAGGTTCTGCGCGAAGGCACCTTCGTCCCGGACGCCCCCGTGCTTCCTTTGTCCGTTTCCGGGCGGTCGGCCCGGATCGTTCCTCTCACCTCGACCGCTCCGCCATGCACCACGGGCAAGGCCGCGACGGCCTCTAGCCCCCTGCTTTCCTTGGGTCCTGCCGGCTGCTAGGGTCATCGTTCCGTTTGCGATCCCGCCAGAAGACTTCCGCGAGACCAGGACCATGAAGCTCAAGGCCGACCGCGCGACGCTGCTCAAGGCGCTCGCCCACATCCAGAGCGTCGCCGAGAAGCGCAACACGATTCCGATCCTGGCCAACGTCCTGATCGCGGTCCGCGGCGGGCGGCTGACCCTGACCGCCACCGACATGGAGATCGCCATCGTCGAGGAGGTGGCCGCCAACGTCAGCCGGGAAGGATCGACCACGGCGCCGGCCTCGGTGCTGTTCGAGATCGTGCGCAAGCTGCCCGACGGCGCCGACGTCGAGCTGGACCAGGCGGGCGGCGACGCGCCGCTGGCGCTGCGCGCGGGGCGCTATGCCACCAGCCTGAACGTGCTCGCGGTGGACGACTTCCCGTCCATGACCGCAGGCACCCTGCCGCACCGCTTCCGCATCCCGGCAGTGGTGCTGCGCGGCCTGATCGACCGCTCGCGCTTCGCGATCAGCACCGAGGAGACCCGCTACTACCTGAACGGCATCTACCTGCATCCGGCGAAGGGCGAGGCCGGCGACATGCTGCGCGCGGTCGCCACCGATGGGCACCGGCTGGCGCGCGTGGAAACCGAGCTGCCGCCCGGCGCTTCCGGCATGCCGGGCGTGATCGTGCCGCGCAAGACCATCGCCGAGCTGCGCAAGCTGCTCGACGAGGCGGGCGAGGACGTCGAGATCGCGCTGTCCGACACGCGGATCCAGTTCACCGTCGGCACGGTGATGCTGACCAGCAAGCTGATCGACGGCACCTTTCCCGAATACGAGCGCGTGATCCCGCGCGACAACGACAAGATCCTTCGCGTCGGCAAGCGCGACTTCGCCGACGCGGTGGCGCGCGTGTCCGCGATCAGCCAGGAGCGGTCGCGTCCGGTGAAGCTGTCGCTGGAGCGGCACCTGCTGACCCTGTCGGCGGCGAGCCCGGACCAGGGAACCGCCAAGGAGGAGCTCGACGAGGGACGCGTGAGCTACGACTCGTCGCCGATCGAGATCGGCTTCCAGGCGCGCTACCTGAACGACATTACCGACCAGATCGACAAGAACGTGGAGTTCGTGTTCTCCGACAGCGCCGCGCCGACCGTGGTGCGCGACGTCGATAGCCCGTCCGCGCTCTACGTGCTGATGCCGATGCGGGTCTAGCCGCCCGCACGCGTGCAGCAGACGGCACCGCTGCTGGTCCGGCTGGCGCTGACCGACTTCCGCAACTATCCCGCCCTGGTGTGGCGAAACCGGGCGCGGGTCGTGGTCGTCACCGGGCCGAACGGCAGCGGCAAGACCAACCTGCTCGAGGCGGCCTCGCTGCTGGTGCCGGGGCGCGGGTTGCGCGGCGCGCGAATGAGCGAGCTACCGCGTCACGGTGCGGCGCACTGGGCGGTGGCAGCGCGGTTCGACGATGGGCAGGAAGGTTTCGAGATCGGCACCGGGACGGTGCCGGACGGACCGCCTGGCCGGCGTGTGTTCCGGCTCGACGGCGCGCCGCTGCGCAGCCGCGGTGCTGTCGCCGAGCGCCTGTCCGCGATCTGGCTGACACCGCAGATGGACCGGCTGTTCGTCGAGGGCGCCTCGGGACGCCGCCGCTTCCTCGACCGCCTGGTGCTGGCCCTGGAGCCTGGCCACGCCCGTGAGATCGCGGCGCATGACGAGGCCATGGGCGGCCGCAACCGGCTGCTGGCGACCGGACGCGCGCAGGGTGCCTGGATCGACGGGCTGGAGCTGTCGATGGCGCGCCACGCGGTGGCCGCCGCCGCGGCGCGTCGCGCCCTGGTCGGGCGGCTGAACGTGCGCGCGGACATGGCGTGCCTCGAGCCGACCGGGTTTCCATCCGCGCGGCTGTCGCTGTCCTGCCCGGTCGCCGACCGCCTCGACGGGGAGCCGGCGCTTGCGGTGGAGGACTGGCTGCGTGCGGCGCTGGCGGCGGGGCGAGAGGCGGACGCGCGTGCCGGCAGCGCGGCGCTGGGGGCGCACCGGGCCGACCTGCTGTTGTCGGACGGCGAGACCGGACGGCAGGCGGCGACCGCCAGCACCGGCCAGCAGAAGGCGCTCCTGATCGGCGTGGTGCTGGCGCATGCGGCCCTGGTCGGGTCGCTGCGCGGGGACGCGCCGCTGCTGCTGCTGGACGAGCCGCTGGTGCATCTGGACCGGGCCCGTCGGGAGGCGCTGTTCGCGGCGCTGGAACGGCTGTCCTCGCAGGTGCTGCTGACCGGCACCGACATCGACCTGTTCCGGCCGCTTCTGGAGCAGGCCCGCGAGCAGGCAGCGAGCGTACACGCAGAACAGGGGCGTCTGCTGGACGCTGGTTTGGAGGGCGGAGAATGCCTATAGTCTGGAGACATCCTTTCGTCTGATACGGAGCGTCCAGCAGGCATGTCAGAAAACGCCGATCCGGTGCGCGCGCGCGATGCCGACATGCCGGCCGAGGGGCCTCCTGCCGACTACGACGCGGCGTCGATCTCGGTGCTGAAGGGCCTGGACGCGGTGCGCAAGCGTCCGGGCATGTATATCGGCGATACCGATGACGGTTCCGGGCTGCACCACATGGCGTTCGAGATCATCGACAACGCGGTGGACGAGGCGCAGGCCG
>CAXTVX010000164.1:0-3809 GCA_964247755.1 uncultured Acetobacteraceae bacterium
CGTGCGCCACCACCACGGTCCAGAAGATCGACAGGAAGCCGCTGCGCTGCGGCGGCCCGCCCGCCAGGGCCACGTCCCGCAGCTCGTGCACCTCCATGCCGATGAAGAACAGTCCAATCAGGAAGGACACCACCAACCAGCCGATCGACGCACGCGCAAGGTCCTGCTTCAGCTTGACCATGACCATGCCGTAGGCGAACACGCTGCTGAACAGCACCACCGTTTCGGCATACCCGTAGAGGGGCGAGGCAACGTCGCGCGGCGTCGGACCACCCATGAAGCTGGTGGGATAGCTCAACACGGCGTAGGCGGCGAACAGGGCTGCGAAGATCAGCGAGTCGCTGAGCATGTAGAGCCAGAAGCCCAGCATGCGCGTGCTCATCATGTCGTGCTCGTGGTCAATGTCGGCCCACAGCACGGTTCCCGGACCGGGCGGTTCATCGTGCAGCCCGGCGATCACCGCGCGTCTCCGCCGCCGAGCACCACGACGCCCTCGGGGAGCACAGTCTCGGGCCTGCTCCTCGCGGTGGGTCGTGCCGCGAGCCGCTCGAGCCGCCGGACCTCGTCGGCCGGGATGGTGTTGCCGGTGCCGCCGCCGAACGAGCGGATGCAGACGATGGCGATGATCGCCACCAGCGAGATGATCGCCAGCCACCAGATGCGCCAGATCATCGCGAAGCCGAATGCCGCCGTGCAGGCGCCGATGAACATGGGCACCGGCGTGTTGACCGGAAGCTCGATGTCCTTGAACCGGTCCGGCATGACGTGGTGGAGACGGTAGTCCCGTCGCCAGGCCCACTCGTCGCGGGCGTTGACATGCGGGATGACGGCGAAGTTGTAGGCCGGCACCGGGGAGTGGGTCATCCACTCCAGGCTCCGGCTGGTGCCCCAAGGGTCGCGACCAGCGGGGTTCAGCTCGCGGTCGCGGATGCTGACCCACATCTGGTAGACGAACGCGCCGAGCGCGGCGATGTCGACGAACACGCCGACCTCCTCGATCGCCAGCAGCGGCCACCAGCTCTGGTATGGCACGTAGGCAAGGCGGCGCGGCATGCCGGTCAGGCCCAGCACGAACATGGCGGTGAACACGATGAAGCTGCCGCCCACTAGCAGCCAGAACACCCACTTGCCGCTGGTCTCGTGCAGAGTGAAGCCGAACATCTTGGGGAACCAGAACGTGACGCCACCGATCGCCGCGAACACCGTGACCATCACCACGCAATGGAAGTGCGCGATCACGAACACCGTGTTGTGGGTCATGTAGTTGATCGCCGGGATGGCCAGCATCATGCCGGTCCAGCCACCAATGATCTGCATGAAGATCGCCGATACCGCCCACAGCATCGGGGTGGTGAAGGTCACGCGGCCGCGCACCATGGTGAGCGCCCAGTCGAACACCTTCACACCGGTCGGGATGGCCACCAGCATGGTGGACACGCTGTAGAACCCGTTGACGATCGGCCCGGCGCCCATGGTGAAGAAGTGGTGCAGCCACACCGTCCAGGAGATGCAGCCGATGCTTAATGTCGCTGCTACCATCACCGGGTAGCCGAACAGCTTCTTCTCGGAGAAGGCCGGTATGATCTCCGACATCATTCCCCAGGACGGCAGGATGATGAAGTACACCTCCGGATGGCCCCAGATCCAGAACAGGTCGGTGTAGAGCATGAAGTTGCCGCCCATCCCCGTCGTGTAGAAATGGGTGTTGAAGTAGCGGTCCAGGCTGAGCAGGCCGATGGCCACGCCCAGCACCGGGAAGGCGGTCAGGCCGATCACGTTGGTGGTAAGCGACGTCCAGGTGAACAGCGGCAGGCGCATCCAGGTCATGCCGGGCGCACGCATCTTGATGATGGTGGTGATGATGTTCACCGCACCCAATGTGGTACCTATGCTTCCTATCTGGATCGCCCAGCTCCAGTAGTCGACGCCGACATCAGGACTGTACGGAAGCTCGGTGAGCGGTGCGAGGCCGACCCAGCCGGCATGGCTGAAATCGCCCAGGAACAGCGACAGCATGGTCAACGCGGCGCCGACCGCGGTCAGCCAGAACGCGAGCGCGTTGATGTAGGGAAACGCCATGTCCCGCGCGCCGATCTGTAGCGGCACCAGGAAGTTCATGAACCCGGCCAGGATCGGTGTCGCGGCGAAGATCAGCATGATGGTCCCGTGGGACCCGTAGATCTGGTCGTAATGGTAGGGCGGCAGGTAGCCATGCTCGGCGCCGAGAAACCCGGGCGAGGCGGGACCGGCTGCCATGACCTGCTGCGTGCGCATCATGATGGCGTCGACGAAGCCGCGGAACAGCATGACGGTGCCGACCACGCCGTACATGATGCCGATGCGCTTGTGGTCGAGGGAAGTCAGCCACTCGCGCCAGAAATAGCCCCATTTGCGGTAGTAGGTGAGCAGGCCGAGGATGACGAGGCCAAGCGTGGCGGCGAACACGAAGGCGAAGCCGACGATCAGGTTGTCATAAGGCACCTGCGACAGGGTCAGGCGACCGAAGATCGGGTCCCAGTGCTGTTGGACCTCGTTCATGGATTCTCGTCCTTGTCGGAGGCGGATGTCACCGTTGTCGGCTGGGCGCCGTTGTTCAGCTTGTGCGACTTCTTCTCGGTCATGTTGGCAGGCGTGGGATAGGTCTTGCCCATCATCACGTCCTGCATCACGTGCTCGAACAGGTTGTCCTGCACGACCGAGAACTCTGCCGTCTCGTTGTACTTGTTGATGGTCGGCTCGGCGAACCGGTCGAACTCTGCGTAGTCCAGGTGCCTGTTCCCCTTCCCGATGCCGGCCTCCCAGGCCTGGAACTCGGCAGGCGAGACGATCCGGGTCTGGAACCGCATCCAGGAAAAGCCAGGACCGTTGTAGTCGGAGGCGAAGCCGTCGTAGGTGCCGACCTGGTTGGCGATCAGCCCCTGCCAGGTCCGCATCCCGGGCATCACGTCGATCTGGCCTACCAGCTGCGGGATGAAGAAGTCGGTGGCGACGGTCGAGGAGGTCAGCCGGAACCGCACCGGCGTGTGCACCGGCAGCACCAACTCGTTGGCGACCGCGATGTGGTGGTCCGGGTAGATGAACAGCCACTGCCAGTCAGTGGTGACGACATCGATGTTGACCGGCGGCTTCTTTGCATCGGCGCTGCTCGCGATCACGCCCGGGCCGCCTGGATCGGTGTCGAACGCGCCCTTGACCGAGTAGAAGCCGAGGCCGATCACCACCAGGAGCGGAGCGCCCCAGAAGGTGATCTCGAGAGGCAGGGAATGACCCCAGCCGGGTGTGTAGCTGCCTTTTCCGCCATTGCGCCGGTAGCGCCAGACCGCCCACATGACCAGAAGCGTCGCCGGACCGATGACCAGCAGGGTCGCGCCGGTGTCGACGATCCAGGATTGGAGGCTGGCGATCGCCACCGGCCCGCGCGGATGTAGGAGCCAGAACCCGGCGGGTGCACAGCCTCCACAGAATAACGAAAGCATTGGCGTGCCACGACGAAGGGCGCGCCTCAAGGTGTGTCGACCAAGCTGGATAACCTCGTCAGATGGACAGGAGGGCGATGGATCCCCGGACCCTTGTCGCCTCGCTCATCTCGGAAGCACCCTATGATGAAGTTACATGGCTGAATAGCAGGTGGACGGTCCCACACGGGAACGTTAAGCACCTTGAAAACACCCATAAGTTGCAGCGATGCCTATCGTGCACTTTTGCACGCATTGCAGGCCCCGGGCATTTCTGCCTGGGGCCCTGGTCATGCGAACTTGGTTGCGGGGACAGGATTTGAACCTGTGACCTTCAGGTTATGAGCCTGACGA
>CAXTVX010000165.1:0-3732 GCA_964247755.1 uncultured Acetobacteraceae bacterium
AGCAGGATCCTATCGAGAGCGATCGGAACGCTGGCGCGAGGGCTGACAAAACCGTTAGCCGGGGTGGCTACTCGCGCGACGTCAGCCGGGCCGCCCTTCCCCCGGGCCGGTCGAAGTGGCCTCGCGGCAAGGCAGTGCCGGACAACCGCCTACTCTTCATCGACTATGCCACTCACCTCGAGGTGCTCGTCTCCAGCCTGCTGCTGTCCGACGACAAGAAGCGCCTCAAGATGATTGAACATGCCAAAGTGCGCGACTTGGCGTCGTTCCGCTGCGTCGTTCAGCTCAACCACTCCAGGGCACCGGGCGCCCCCGCCGGTGCGCCCGCGCACCGCAAGGGTATACAGCTTACCGAGGAGCTTGAGATCGCCATTCAGGGGCTGAGGGCGGCCGCGACCGCCTGGAGCTACGATGCCGACAAGGAGATCTACATCCTGGACTACCTGGTTGACGAGGAGGTCAGAAAGGCTTTCCGACGCTTCTTCGTCGATGCAGCGAACCTTCACAAGTCGATCCGCAAGCTAGCGCTCCTCAACGACCTGGCGATATCGAAGCCCGCGCGCGAGCGGCTCAAGAAGGAGATTGAGACGAGGCGCTTCGCCTCGCGGTTACCCGAACCGCAGGACGAGGACAAGGTTTTCCGCTTCGAGCAGGTCACTTTCCATAAGGACGCCAACTCGGGCGACGGCACGCCCGTCGACTACGTGTCGCTCTCGGACGGCGAGCACCAGTTTGCGCAAGTGCCCGCGATGCTGTCGATGCTGTCTGACGAGGACGTGCTCTTCCTGCTCGACGAACCGGAATCGCACTTCAATCCTCAGTGGCGTCTGCAGTTCACGAAGACCGTAATAGGGATTGCTGACGACGCGCGCGGACGGCAGGAGATGCTCCTCACCACCCACGCCCCCTTTGTTCCGTGCGACCTGCCCCGCGAGCAGGTACTGATCCTGCGCCGAGACGGCGATGGTGTCGCGATCGGGCCGCCCGACATGGAAACCTACGGCGCGACGTTCGACCGCATCCTCGCCGCCTGCTTCGGCGTCAATCCGCCCATCTCCCAGGTGGCGCGCGATGAGATTAGCGAACTCCTATCGGAGGGCACTGCCGAAGAGATCGGCAACGCGTTGACCCGCCTCGGGCCGTCCGTCTCGCGCTCGTTCCTGGCGGACCGGAAGCGTCAGCTCGAGGAGCCAGGCTGACGTGCTGGTCAGCTATCCGGTCGAGGCCACCGAAGAGAACTGGCTGCACGGAGGCCTGGCGGCTGTCTTGAAGCGCGCACTCGACCAGCAGCACGACCCCATGACGGACTGGCTCCTCGAATTTCCAATCGAGCGACGGGATGCAGTCGAGAGAAGACCCAGCATTCGCCAACGGCTTGAAACCGTCGTCGCCTCCATCGCCGCGCTCGGAGACGCAGAGAGGGAAGAGCTCAGCGTCTGCCTGACGCAGCAAAACGACCTGCCCGAGGTATTTTCTTCGCTTGCCGCCCCGTCAGCGATCGCTCGCGAGCCGCCTGCGCTGAGACTGCAACTGGTAAGCCTGTTCGAAAAGGCTTTCGAGCTGCTGACGGACCTCGGCATCCGCGACAGGCAGTACCGCAAGGTTTACGACCACGTGAAGGCACATGTGTGTGGCTTCTGCGGCATTGAACCGCTTAGTGCGCTAGTACCAGGTAGCCCCCGCGAGCACCTTGACCACTATCTTGCAGCGAGCTTGTATCCGCTGGCCGGAGCGAACATGCGGAACCTTGCGCCGATCTGCGGTAGGTGCAATACAGCGTTCAAGAAGACGAAGGATATACTTCGCGGGACAGGCGGGGCACCACGGAGATGCTTCGATCCGTATGGAGGGCAGCAGGTGCAGGTCAGCCTCCTGGATAGCCATCCCCTGCGCGGGCCCGTCCGAGGCGTGGAGCAGCTGACGGACTGGAACATAAGTTTCGTTGGTGCCGATTCCGATCGCGTCGACACATGGATCGATGTGTTCGACGTCCGCCGACGTTACCGGGACGATGTCCTTGACGCCACCTTTTCGGACTGGCTGACCCATTTCACCATCTGGGCGGCCGACGCGCCGCCCATCGACCATGCTACCTTAATCACAATTATCCAGCGCTATCTCCGAACGGTAGTTCAGGAGGGTATTGCAGGCGGCAACTTTCTCAAACGCGCGACCTTCCAAATGCTGGAATATCGCCTACTCAACGGGCCGGAGACGGCGCGCATCTCGCGATGGCTGTTGTCGCTGTGGGATCCTGACGAGGGAGCGATTGCCTAGCAAGATACTGGGAAACGACCGTTGCAAACGTGAGAGGCAAGAATGTGCTGGGCAGCCGTGTAAATTAGCATTGTTGTGTGCCGGAACAGGCTGCATGAATTTCCACCATTGCGATATCACAAACTGTTTACCAGCCTTCTAGATCACCAACGTGTTCGTTTCCCTGCCCGTTGCTTCAAAGAGGACTTTCCGCTTCCGGCCAAACACGCTAGGCTGAGGCAGCATGATCATTCGCCGCTGCTCGTAGTTGTCATGCGCTAGTCATCCGCGAATGCCTCGACAACAAGCGCCTCAGCGTCCCGGACGGCTCGACGCGACAGCAACATCAGGGTGCAGAGCAGGATGAGCGCTGCACCAAGCCAAAGCGCGCCGGTGACGCCGAGCAGGAGCGCCATCGGGCCGGCCAGCGCGTAGCCGACCGGCAGCAGGCAGAACGAGCCGAACTGGTCATAGGCCGAGACGCGCGACAGCCGTTCCGGCGGGATGACCCGCTGCAGGGTGCTTTCCCACAGCACGTTGACGTTGGCGATCTCGATGCCCGACAGGAGGAAGCACAGCCCCTGCACCCAGAACGGGAATTTGGCTGCCAGGCTGATCGGCACGAGGGGGTAGACCAGCAGCCAGAGCAGCACCGCCCGGATTGGCCGCACCGGTCGCAGCCGCAGCGCGAGGGTGGCGCCGATGATCGCACCCCCGCCCATCGACGACAGCAGCATGCCCCAGTGCAGCGCCCCCGCCGGCTGGTGCGCGAAGAGCAGTGCGCCCAGCACCACGGTGGGAGCCCACGACATCAGGTGCAGCATCGCGAACAGGCAGACCATCGGCCAGACCCAGGTTCTCCGGACGAACTCGTCCCATCCTTCCCGCAGCGATCGCAGCAGGCTCGGCTCGGCCTCCGGATCCGGTGCCACCACCCGGGGCCGCAGGCAGAGCAGGAGCAGCGCGCTGGCGAGGTAGGTCGCGGCGTCGAGCAGGATCGCCCAGCCTGCGCCGACGCCGCCGACCAGCACGCCGCCCAGTGCCGGACCGAGCAGCCCCGCGGTCGAGGTGGCCAGCATCAGCGTGCCGTTGGCACTCGTCAGCCGGTCGGGTGTCACGATCTGCGTCAGCAGCCGGTTCCGCCCGGGCGCGTCGAGCGCCGCTCCGACGCCGACCAGGGCGGCCAGCGCCAGCACCGCGACCAACGGCACCGGCCTGGTCAGCAGCAGGATCGCCAGCAGCGACTGCGCCGCGGCGCGAACCGGTCCGCCAGCACACCGCCCAGCAGGATCAGCAGCACCATCGGCGCCCCCTCTGCAGCCAGCACGGCGCTGACCTGCCCGGCGCCGGCCCCGCGTGCGAACAACGCGAAGGACAGTGCCACCGGAACCGTGGCACTACCGACGCAGGACAGCGTGGTGCTGACCCTGCCCCCAACGTGCCCTCGTTCATAAGCAGAATCCGTTCTCCGTATGC
>CAXTVX010000166.1:0-3657 GCA_964247755.1 uncultured Acetobacteraceae bacterium
CGGCTTCACGGTCTTTTCGCTGCTGCTCCGCTCGTTCGTCGTCTATCTCCTGCTCACCAGGACCGGGGTCGGCACGGTGGTGGCGGAGGGCAAGGAACTCAAGCAGTTCGACGGCGAACTCTTCGTGCTGGAGCGCGGCATCCGTGCCGACCTGTCTATCATCAAGGGCTGGGTGGCGGACGAGGCCGGCAACCTCCTGTTCCGCAAGACGGCACGCAACTTCAACCAGACGATGGCTGCCGCCGGCCGCGTCCGCGTCGCCGAAGTCGAGCGGATCGTGCCGGTCGGCAGCCTGGACAAAGACTCGATCCACCTACCCGGGATCTACGTGGACCGGCTGATGGTGGGTACGCCGTATGACAAGCCGGTGGAGTTCCGCACCGTTCGGCCAAGGCGGGTCGCCTGATGCCCTGGACCCGTGAGCAGATGGCGATCCGCGCGGCCGCGGAGCTTCGGGATGGTGACTACGTCAACCTCGGCATCGGCATCCCGACGCTGGTCGCCAACCACGTGCCGGACGGCATCGAGGTGACGCTGCAATCGGAGAACGGGATGCTCGGCATCGGGCCGTTCCCGTTCGAGGGCGAGGAGGACCCGGACCTGATCAATGCCGGCAAGCAGACCATCTCCGAGCTTGCCGGCTCAAGCTATTTCTCCTCCGCCGACAGCTTCGCGATGATCCGCGGCGGGCACGTCGACATCACCGTGTTGGGCGCCATGGAAGTGTCGGAGAACGGCGACGTCGCGAACTGGATGATCCCGGGCAAGGTGGTCAAGGGCATGGGCGGCGCCATGGATCTGGTCGCCGGCGTGAAACGCATCATCGTGCTCATGGAACACGCTTCGAAAGACGGGAACCCGAAGTTCGTGCCGACGTGCAGCCTGCCGCTCACCGGCCGAGACGTGGTTGACATGCTCGTCACCAACCTGTGCGCGTTCACACGCGAGAGGCATGGCAGCCCGTTCCGGCTGGCCGAGCTGGCACAAAACGTGTCGATCGAGGAAATCAGGACCCACACCAGCGCAAATTTGCTGTTCTAGCCGCCGCGGTCCCGCAACGCCGGGACCGGAAGATCAAAGAAGCTAACGCCGAACACGACCTGCATGGCCCCAACCAGGACCCAGCAGAAATACAAGCCGGAAGGCAAGGTCTTCACGGTAAAAAACAAATAAAGCTTTGGAGAGAACGTTGGATATTTACCGGAGATCCGTCCGCTTTGCGGCGGGAGTAATGGCTATTGCGTGGCCGCTTGCGGCCCGTGGCAGCGAAGGGCTGACACCCTACCTTCCAGGTGCCACCACAGGCATCCCAGTCGGCGCCCTGCCGCCACCCGGCTTCTACGGCAGCAACGACGACTACGTCGCGTTCGGCGACATCAGGGACGGCTCGGGCAAGCTGGTGCCGATCAAGGTGACCAACTGGTCGTCCAACCTGTCGCTGCTCTACTCCTCGCCCTTCCACATCCTGGGCGGCACCTACGGCGCCGGCCTAGTGCAGATCGTCGCCAACCACAATACCGACACGACCGACATCGGCGGGCGCAACACGGAATCGACCGGGCTGTTCAACACCATCCTGGAGCCGCTGACGCTATCCTGGTCCCTGGGCGACGGCTTCTTCGCCTCCATCGGGCAGTCGTTCTACCTGCCCGACGGCGAGTTCCACCGCGTGAACGGCGTCCGCGCGCAGACCTCCTACGCCAACGCGTACTGGACCTACGAGCCCAGCTTCGCGATCTCCTACCTCAAGAACGGCTGGAACCTGACGGCCACCAACATCTACGACGTCAACGCGAAGGATGGCTTGACCCACTACCAGTCAGGCGACCTGTACTACCTCGACCTGACTGCGGTGAAGACGCTAGGCAAGCTGTCCGCTGGCCTGATCGGCAACTTCACCCAGCAGACCGGTGATGACAAATTGGATGGCGCCACCGTCGGCGATGGCGACCGTGTCCAGCACGTCATGCTGGGCCCGTTGCTATCCTACCAGCTCGGCCGGTTCACGCTGGGCAGCCGTTTCCTGACCGACGTGCGAACCCGCAACGACCTCCACCTGTCGATCTTTCACGTTTCGGTAAGCACCAAGTTCTGACGCGGCGTTCCGCATCCCGCACGTAAGCAACCTGCAACAGGAGACGTTCATGCGACGACGCTGGCCAGCCCTTGCCATCATCTTCGGCTCCTTCATCCAGTTCACCCTGAACTGGTTCGCCATCATCCCGATGTTCCATGGTCTGGTTACGGATCTGCACCTCCTGCCGCTCCAGCTGGGCGGGATCATCAGCGCCTTCATCGCCGGCTACGGAATATTCCACCTGCCGGGCGGCATGCTCGCCGAGCGGATTGGCATGCGGCGGGCACTGCTGGCCGGGATCACGATCGAAAGTCTTGGCGCCTTATTCAGCGGCATGACCGACAGCTACGGGCTGCTGCTGGCGGCGCGCTTCCTGTGCGGCGCCGGAGGCTCGATCTACATCGGCAGCGCGGTCGGCCTGACCACCGCTTGGTTCCGCGACCGCTACCTCGCGACCGCGAACGGGTTGATCACCGGCGTTGCCTTCTCGCTCGGCGCGGCCATCGGGCTGTTCGGCTGGGGTCTTTTGGGGGCGTGGATCGGCTGGCGGATGGCGATCGTCGCCGGCAGCGGCCTCGGCTTCCTGACGCTGCTGGTCATGGCGGCGGTCTATCCGGAGCCGCCGTCCCATGACAACGACAACGGCATCGGTCCGCAGCACAGCCTGGCCTCGCTGCGCCGGGTGCTCGGCAACGGAACGTTGTGGATGATGAGCCTGGCGTTCGCCGGCGGCTACGGCAGCTACTTCGCCGCCACCGCGCTGTTGCCCGGCTTTGCCGAGACCGGTCGCGGCGCCAGCCCCGCCTATGCGGAGGCGCTGGACGCGATCATGCTGCTCAGCGGCATCGTCGGCGCCTTCGCGGGCGGCTGGCTCGCCGACAAGGTGCTGGGTCTGCTGCCGACCTTCCTTCTAGGGTGCGCCATCGAGGCTGTCGCTCTGCTGTCGGTGCCGTTCCTCGGGCTCGACCATCTGTGGATTGCGGCCGGGATGATCGGCGCCGGCACCATCCTGTCCTTCGTGACCTGGATCGGGCTGCCCGGGGTCATGCCGGACCGGTTGCGCACCGTCGACGTGCCCAGCGCGGTGGGACTGATGCTGACCATCGTCGCGGTCGGTGGCGTGCTGATCCCACCATTTCATGTCGCCCTGGCCAGCCGTTACGGCGCCGGCGCTGCCTGGAGCGCCGAGGCACTGCTGTCGATCGGACTGGCCCTCATCGCCTTGCTTGGCCGGCGTGGCGTCGGCGCGGCCCGGATCTTCCGGTCGGCCTAACCCTCAATGCATTGACGCGCTCCCGGGCGCATCGGAGCAAAGCGGGCCTCCCTGCTGCACCAGCCCGGCATCTCCGGGTCTGGTTCCGACCGTCGCCCTATCCGGCCGGGCAATATTCGGCCGGGCAATATCCGGGGAGGCCGGATGGTGCCCAGGCAAGGTTAAAGTGCCAGGGTACGGTCGGCGAAGGGCGTTTGGACTGCCAGTAGTGCCTCGGCATCCAGAACCGGCTTCAGGCAATCGGGGATGAAGCGGTTCTGTCAGCCCTCGTGCCACTGACGGATCTGGTGGCCGTTGGGAGGCTGAC
>CAXTVX010000167.1:0-3656 GCA_964247755.1 uncultured Acetobacteraceae bacterium
CTAAGCAAAGCGGCCGCACCTCAACCCAGCAAGACGTCAGTCACCGGACGGATACCCTCATCCGGCGCTGGCCATGACCGGAAACCGAGTTCTCAAACGTGCTCTGAATTCCATCCGGTGAAGGTAGCGGCACAGGAACGCCGTCTGCAGCGCCTTCCCAAACTCCATCAGCGCCTTGTAAGTCGGGTGCTGCAGGTTGGCGCGGGTGAAGCGGCGCAGGATGTCGGCAGCCGCGGCGATACCGAGCCGCAGCGTGTTAGCATACCTCATGAGCTGATCATAATGCTGCACGATCACCGCCCAATCTATGAGCCGCGTCAGCACCGGTTGTAGGTTTAAGTATGCGTCCGGCGCTCCGGTCGTGGGCTGGTACAGCCGGTGGCGGCGGATGCCCTTCAGCCGCGACAGGAGCTGGAAGCCGAGCAGATACCAAAACGCGAACGCCACCTTGGACTGACCATGGGAACTTACACCCGTCCGGTCCACCTCCATTTCCGTGCAATCGCGCATCACGCCCTCGATCATGGCGGCGGCCTCGGACGATGAGCAGGTCTTGAGTTGCGAGTAGATGCAGGTGCTGCGCCGCTCGACATGCCAACAAATCATCACGCCGCATCCGACGTAGCGGGCGTGCCATTCCTTCATCAGGTTCTGGTCCCAGGCGACTGTGTTGCACGGATCCGCTGGCTTACGCGCTGCTGATGTAGAATGGCGGCACCAAATCGCTTGTCCATGTCCTCAGGGGTCCTGACTGTGCCGTTCAAGGCCAACGTTGCCCAGCGTCACCACATCCCCAGGCAGCGGCATCGGGTGACGAACTCGGTAGCCTACGATGCAGCCCTGCGCCAGCGCGGTAGCCTCACAGTCTGGTTCACCGATGCAGTGGTCGCGGCCTGGAAGGCCAAGCCAAGAACCACCCGCGGCGGTCAGCCGCGGTACTCGGCGTTGGCTATCGCGACGGCGCTGACACTGCGCGCGGTGTTCCGCCTAGCCCTGCGCTAGACCGAGCGGCTGATCGACACCGTTCTCACCCTGCTTGGCCTAAATCTCGCGGTGCCGGACCATTCGACGCTGAGCCGCAGGGCAGAGACGCTGGAGGTGGCATCACCGCGGCCCGGTTCCGCTCCCGTGCACCTGCTGGTGGACAGCACCGGGCACAAGCTGTGCGGCTCGGGCGAATGGCTGCTCGAGAAGCATGGCACGCGCACGCGCCGGTCCTGGCGCAAGCTGCACATCGGGGTGACGCCGACATCGGGCGGATCCTTGCCGCGGTGCTCACCACCAGCGACGTTGATGAAACATCCCAGGTCGGTATTCTACTTGACCAGGTAGGCCCGGGCGCCTCGTTCACGGCCGACGGGGGGTATGACCAGGACGGCGTCTATGGCGAGGTCGCCAAGCGCTCGCCCGAAGCAGCCGTGATCGCGCCACCGCGTTCCAGTGCAGTCTCAAGCGACACCGCCGAGACCGCGCCCACGCAACGCGACCGCCACCTGCAGATCATCTCTCAGCAGGGCCGCAGACACTGGCAGAAAGCCTCAGGCCACCACTGGCGCGCACGGGCCGAGGCCCTCATCAGCCGGTTCAAGCGCGTGATCGGGAACGGGTTGCGCTCGCGCACGGACCACCGACGCAGAACAGAGAGCACCCTCGCTGTCGGCGTCCTGAACCGCATGCTCGCACTCGAACAACCCGGATACGTCCGCCTGCTGTGACATTCAGTGCAGGTAGGTGCCCTGCGCCACCCGTCCGGTCCATGCAACACAGTCTCGGCTACCCGGACAACGCAGCCGAGGGGGATAGAGAGGACATCGACGGGGAGGGCCCTGTTCATGAACGTCGGTGCCTGTTCGCGGGCGATGAAGGACCGCCTCGTCTCCAGTAACCGCATGATCCGCCGTCCTCTCGTTTTCGTGATCAAGTGTTTTTTCAGCAGATCTTCCTAGCTCGTTGAGAAACATAGGATCCCGGTTTTAGGTGCACACGCCGCGTTAACCATTTCGCTGCCGGAAACGTCTACAGGTGCTCTGGTAAGCAACAGACAGATGAAAGAGGCACAAAATGTTCCTCAACTCCTTATCGACCAAGGACGCGAACGTTGTTCTCTTCCGGTCCCTCCCCAGCCTGACAGAGGCCCAGATCACCGCGACCGAGCGGGCGCTGGACAGCGGCTGGTCGGTCGACCGCCACGAGACCTTCGAGAAGAGCCTGACCCTGCTGGTGAGCCCGCCGGGCTCGTCGGATCAGGATGCTGCCTTCTATGTCGAGGCAGACACCACCGGGTTCATCCTGAGCTCCATACAGAACGACGAGCTCGAGGCACGCGGGAGGTTTGGCAGCGTCGAGGCGCTGGTGTCGGCGATACGGTCGACGCGCTGAGAACAGCCAGCGCGATCGCCTGGGACCGATCAGTGGGAAGCGCTTGCAGCGAGCCTCCCACTGGCCGGCTCACATGACGGGGATCAGCTCGTTCTCGGTGACCGGTGCATCGAAGGCAGCCAGAACTGCCGGCGTGCGAGCGCCTTCCTGCAGGATGTAGCCGCGGCCCCAAACGGTGTTGATCAGGTTGTTGCCGCCGACGGTCTGCAGCTTCTTGCGCAGCTTGCAGATGAAGACGTCGATGATCTTGGCATCGGGCTCGTCCATGCCGCCATAGAGGTAGTTGAGGAAGGCATCCTTGGTCAGCACCTGGCCCTTGCGCAGGGCGAGAAGCTCGAGGATGGAGAACTCCTTTCCCGTCAGGCTTACCGGGCGCTCATCATATGAGGCCTCGCGGCTGTTGGTGTTGAGCCGCAGGGCGCCGACGCGGATGGTGGAGTCGGAAAAGCCTCTGGAACGTCGCACGACAGCCTCGATCCGGGCCACGAGTTCGTCGTGATCCATGGGCATGGTGAGGAAGTCGTCCGCTCCGGCGCCCAAGGCCTCCACCTTGATCCGTGCCAGGGTATGACCGCCGAGCATGAGGATGGGTGCCGTGTGCTTTGCCGCCCTGATCCGGCGCAGCAGGTGCAGTCCGTCCATGTCGGCGAACCTGCAGCCGACCAGCACGACGTCATAGTCGTAGTGCCGGATCATATCCATGGCCTCGCCGCCCTGGTCGATGTGGTCGACCAGGATCTTGGCAGCCTTGAGGACAAGCGTGATCGCACGAGCAGCCAGAACATCGTCTTCAACAAGCAGGACGCGCATGATGACCTCAACCAAGAGTTGCATCACGTTTATATGATAACGCCGGCTCCTTGCAATTGTTTTAATACTGAATCGTTACGTTCTCGTCTTTTGAGACAGGTCAACCTGAACGCATTTCAAGTTGTGGAAACAACAACATCACCTGATATCAACCTGTTTTGAAATATCCTCTGCAGGATTTCTTAACCGAGGGTTAACGAACTACCTGCGCAACCGACGTCGCCAGAGTGCCGGAAGTGCATTCTTGAGACGATGGCGTGACGGTCGCTACCTGTATCGAAAACATAACTAATGGTTGATGCAGAGGCGCCCTAACAACGAATTGCCATTAGCTTCCTTCCCGTCGTCATCTGGAAGGCGTTGCACTCCAGCCAACGCACTTGACCAGTAGTATGCATCGCCAGAAGACCATTAGAGCAGTTTGAGGTTGCGCGGACTCGCTGGTTCTGATTCGACGCTGCTGGTTG
>CAXTVX010000168.1:0-3616 GCA_964247755.1 uncultured Acetobacteraceae bacterium
CAGCCCGGCCTGACACTCGTCACGCTATAGCTGCGGCCTTGGCCGGACGCTTACACAGGATCCCGGTCAGCGCCGCCCGATCCGGCACGCGCGGCCTGCCACCTCGTGGGCGCGGCAAAACCGGAGGTAGCAGGGGCTCAACGATCGACCAGAGGGCGTCGGAGACAAGGGGACGGACCATGTCTCCTCATGAATCAGCTACGGGATCCATACAAAGGTTTTGAATGGCGCTTTAAGTCCGCCCGCCCGGCATCATCGCGAGGCCAGATGGCTGTTGAAGAGAGGCCCAAGTCCTCCAACGCCGCCACAACCACCGCCAGCCGCCGCGCCGATAGGATCTCGTCGGGATGGTCCTCCTGACCATCGACACGTCCCGAGGCCAGCACCAGGCCAGGCTCAGCGTACCAAGCTGCGACCAGCGCATCGAGCCGCTTGCGGGCGAATGGAGTCAAAGTGGTGCTGCCCGTGTCGAAGCCAATGATCCACGGAAGAGGCCCACAGGTGTTAGGGATGAAGGGTGGCGGGCTGTCGGCTGCTGAGGACGTCATGGTGGTGAGCTGAAGCGCCAGGAGCACTGCCAGGGATACTCGTAGAGGGACCTTGGGCGTCATGGAGCGAGCGAAGCACAGACGCTCCACAGGTGCCATCATCTGCGGACGGATCTCAAGCAATCACATTTACGTTTTCGTAACGGTCCTCTGCCACTCTCATGGAGCAGGCAGGAGCCTCTATGGACGCGTCCGCTGGGGAACAAGACGACCGCAATGGGTCGGCCCAGTAGGCCATTGTTTCGAGCCATTGTAACTCGCTGCCGGGAAATCGGATTGGCAACGAGCCTGCATGACTACCGCCGGGATCGCAGGGCGCTGGCGTTGAGCGTGTGCAGGACGCTGCTGACGTTCAGGTAACGACCGAAGGCACAGATTGCGTATACTTCAGTTTCACCACATCCTGAGGCGATAACCTGGATGGGTGACAGATGGGCTTGCGCTACGAGGGTCGAGACTTCGGGACCCGACGCTTCATGTTGGATGAGATTGAGGCGGACACTGAGAAGGGCAGGATCTACCTGAGCAGCTTTCTGAACCCTCAAGGTCGTCAGAGCTAGCCGCGCCTGCTCCGGGGAGCTGAGGAGTTTGGCAACGATGACATTTTAGAGCATTTTCCGTTCACCCGGGATTCACCCCAGATGCTCTAGCTTGTTGTTTTGACGAGCATCTTCACCCGATCAGGTGTTCCACCTGATCGGGATCTGCTCTAGCTGCCTCCATACGCCACGAAGGATGCCTTATGAGCAGGTATCAACGGAGGACGCCCAGTGGCAACCTCGTGTTCGCGCCCGTGCCGGTCACAGCACCTGAAGTTTTGGCGGAAGGAGAGTTCAACCGCTACTTTGTGCGCGGTTTATGTCTCCGGGCGCTGGGAGATCGGCATCACCACGCTTGAAGTCTATCGCGCGAAGGCTGTCGCTCAGCCCCATCCTGACCCCGCAGCTAAGATCGGGCTGCTCGTCTCCTCAAACGCCATCCTAGATGATCTAAGGCGGACTAAAGGAGTGGAACCGGCACTTGGACTGGCCCCAGGGCCGGGATCGGGTCTCACTCTGAGGATACCGGCGCCCCGCTAGTGCAGCCCGACACTTAGTCGGCCGGCTCTGCCATCCAGCAGTCAGCCCGCTCCTGTAGCTCTGCCGCGGTCCACTGAAGGTCGTGCCGGATCGCCATAACGGCCCCTTCCATGGTCTCGAACAACCCTAGAATGCGGCACGCCATCTCACCGTCCGCGTCCTCGCCAAGGCAGAACAGGCTGAACTGCTGGCTCGTCTCACGATGGATGGAGTAGTTCCCGACCGGAACGCCGCCAATCTGAGTGAACGTCAGGTGGTCAAAGTGCCGTCCTTTCATGACGGTCACGCAGAGGGTGCTGGTGAACCACCCAGCCGGCAGAAGCCGGGCCGCGGCCTGCTCTGCCTGCTCGACCGACGCCGCCGTGACACTTGTGTCAGCCGGATCGTTTCGGAGATAGTGGCTATCAAAAGATGCTATGTTAAACGTGGGAACAGTCTGGGACATGAGCTTCCATCTCGCGTCTTGGATTAGGGACGCGTGCTGTTCGCTGCAGCACGCGTCCCGCTTGAATCTAAGCGGGTTCTTAACGGGCCGTGAAGGGGTCGGACTGGATTTATTCCTGAGACGGCGGCCCAGCTGTCAGCTACGCCGGCTGCAGGCCTTCACCATCACCTGCAGACGGTCACGTCCGTCAACGTGATGGAAATTGGTGTGTAGCTGAGGTGGTCAACGGTCATGCGGCCACGGTGGCAATCTAATACATGCTCGACGTTGATGATGGGTGCCATGAGCTCGGCCATCGGCTCGGTCTGCATGTAGCGGTGCTGGGTTTGCCACTCGTCGTTCGCCTCGAACAGCACAGCGCCGATCAGGCGGATGATGGCCTTGATCCGCTTCGCGGCTCAAACGTTCGCGAAGATCCCGACGATGTCGAGGCGGCGCTTGATCTCCTTGTTCAGTCGCTCCAGCGAGTTCGTGGAGTGAGTCCGGGTGCGGTGCTGGGCCGGGAAGTCCACGCGCGCGAGCACGTCAGTCTCGCTGTCGTCGATGAACGTCCCAAGCTTCGGCCACTTGTCGCGCAACTGTTCAGCGACATGGCGCAGCGCCTGGCTCGCAGAGACGCGATTGGGCTGCATGAACACCTAGGGTGAAACCTAATTAACATGTTGATCTGACACCGGTGTTATGATCCGCTTTTTCGGTCG
Organism: uncultured Acetobacteraceae bacterium; assembly: GCA_964247755.1. Taxonomy (GTDB): domain Bacteria; phylum Pseudomonadota; class Alphaproteobacteria; order Acetobacterales; family Acetobacteraceae; genus Lichenicola. Next base: position 2,774 of record CAXTVX010000168.1, read on the forward strand.
TAGGAGATCGGCATGAGCGAGCTAGATTGGCTGAGCGATGAAGCGTGGGCTGTGCTCGAGCCGCATCTGCCAAAGAACCGGCCAGGCGCACCTCGTGTCGACGACCGCCGGTCATCAGCGGGATCCTGCACGTGCTGCGGTCAGGCTGCCGGTGGAAGGACTGCCCGCCCGAGTATGGTCCAGCGACCACGATCTACAATCGCTACAACCGGTGGAGCGCGCAGGGGCTCTGGCACAAGCTCTTCGCTCGGCTGGCTGCGGCCGGGAACATTCCCGACGAGCTCAGCATCGACAGCACCCACATCAAGGCCCACCGCTCCGCGGCCGGGTCAAAAAAGGGGATGCGGCGGAGGCTATCGGCCGCTCACGTGGCGGACGGACCAGCAAGATCCACGCTCTGGCCAACATTGAAGGCAAGCCGATCGCCATCGTCCTGACACCGGGCAACATCGCCGACATCACCGTCGCAGCGGCAATCCTCGACGATATCGCGCCGCCCCAGCGCCTGCTGGCCGACAAAGCCTACGACGCGAACCATCTCCGTCAGCGACTGCAGGCGCTCGGCACTGAGGTGGTGATCCCGTCGAACAGCACGCGGCGCCATCCATACCCGCTCAACCGCGCCGCCTATCGCAGGCGCAACGTCATCGAGCGCATGTTCTGCCGGATGAAGGACTGGCGCCGTATCGCCACGCGCTGCGACAGGCTCGCCAGAAACTTCCTCTCGGCCGTCGCTCTCGTCGCAGCCGTCTGTTTTTGGCTCACCTAATTGAGGCGGCAACCTAGAGGGTATTATGCACCTTTGACCAATTCGGCGGCGTGTTTGAGCATGTATCCGACGAA
>CAXTVX010000169.1:0-3257 GCA_964247755.1 uncultured Acetobacteraceae bacterium
CATCATGCCGGGTGCCGAAGCTCCGCTTCCTGCGCGCCCGTCGCCAGCCCGATCCTCCTGCACCGGTCGATGATCATCGACGTGCTGATCCCCCCGGTATAGGGAAGCATCAGCAGCTCGACGCCGTGCTCGGCCAGGAACGCGTCGTCGCACCTGATCTGCTGGAGGTAGGACCGGCGCTCCCAGTCGTCGCCGTGGACGATGCGGTCGATCTTCAGCTCCACGACGTGCTGCCTGATGTCGAGACCGTCGACCAGCACCGCATGGTCGACGTGACGGCACGCCTGCACCACCGCGAGCCTCTGCTGTTCGGTCATGATCGGGCGGCGCTTGTAGCGCTCGGTGATCCGGTCGCCGTTGAGAAGCACCGTGAGCCGGCTGCCGAGCTCGCGCGAGCGGCGCAGCAGCTCGACGTGGCCGGAATGGAACAGGTCGAACACGCCGACCACCAGGATGTGGCTCACGCGTCACCGCCGCGCCGCGGCAGGTCTGGACTTGCCATCCGTGGCGACGGGGACAGGCGCGCCAGGATCCGGCCGTCCGGCGCCTGACCGACGAAGCGCAGGCTGGCGTCCTGATCCTCGACGATACGCGCCAGCTCGCCCACCTGCTGGAGATAGCGTTCCGGTCGGGCGGCGTCGAGAACGACGATCCCGGGCACCTCGCGCCACGGGGCGTAGTCGGACTGCTCGTGCGCGCCTGCCGCCAGAAGTGCCGCGACCTCGCCTGGATCCAGAGGCCGGAGTCCGTCGAGCACCAGCTCAAGGCTGGACAGCAGCTCGCCAAGGTTTCTGTCGAGCTTGTTGCACAGGAGGAAATCGTAGGATCGCGACACCCTGCTCCAGTCGAAGGTGAAGGTGGGGTCGGGCGTCCTCCAGTTCTCCCCGTAGTTCACGGCCAGCAGGCGCTCCGGCACCCTCGGCACCGTCACCGCGACGCCGTACACGGGGATCGTCCTCGCCGGCAGCATGTCGGTCACGGGGATCTGCTTCGGCGTGGTGGGAAACTGCGAGAACAGCCCGTCCTGTTCCCAGCCGGTGAACAGGTCGAACGTGAACTCGAACTGGCCTTTCGCCTTGATGTGGAAGTGCCCGCCGGTGCACTCGTTGATCTCCAGCCGGTCGAACGAGCGGACATGCCGGTAGATGTCCCAGCGCTCCATGACGATGTTCACCGGGGTCCGTTCATTGGAGACGTAGGCGGTGTCGTAGTCGTCGTCATGCGCGAGGAACGCGCCCTCCCGTATGAACCCGAGCAGGCTTCCCGCCACGAAGAACAGGTCCAGCCGCAGGTCGCGACGCAGCATGCCGAAGACCTGCTCGATCTGCTCGAGCACCGACACCTTCTCCCTGCTGGACATCGCCTTCAGGCCCCGGGTCACGCCATGTGGACCCAGTATGCGATCCTGTCCATAGACGAGCCTGATGGCGTCCTGCACGACGTCGGGGGTCCTGTTCGCCGTCCTGACGATGTCCCGCAGCCGGTCCGTCCCGTCGAGAACGGCGACGCAGGCCATCTTCATGATCTCCGCCTCCCCGCCTTCGATGTCGGCCTCCTTCGCCAAGTCGAGGAACCGGGCGAAGGCCTGGCGGCAGCGACCGGCATCCGGCCGCTCGGTGAGGAGCGCCGACGGGCCCGCAGCCAGGTCGGTGCCGAGGACCTCGCATTCCACGAAGTGCAGCGGCTGGTTGCCATCGAGCCTGACGCGCACGAACCGGGCCGGCTCGCCGCCGTCGAGCCTCACGACGAAGGGCGTCCGGCCCGCCTCGCCGAACACGCTGTCATCGCCCTTCCTGAAGGCGATGTGCCAGTCGATCCCGTCGACGGAGAACAGGAGGCTGAAGAAGCTCAGCCGGTGGGCACAGTGCTGCCGGTTGTAGATCCTGACCTCTTTCACCAGGAACAGCGCCTGGAGGTCGACCTGCCACCAGGGATTCTTCTCCTCGCTGGTGTGGAACCCGTAATCGACGGCGAACTCGCCATCGACGGCGCCCTGCGCGTCCAGGCCGACCGTGCCCCGGTTCGACCACGGCGAGACGGAGCTCTGCGTCGCCGGTTTCGCCAATGCCAGGTTGCGCATATCGCCTCGCTGCATCCCGTGTCCGTGCGGCGGAACGCTTCCCGGAGGAAAGCGGGACCGGTCGATGAGGGCCCTCATCGAAGGTTCAGGACATTTCCCATATGTTCTGCGTCACGAAGCGGTCGCAGGCCGAAAGAAGCTCGGCATCGGAATGATCGTCCAGGATCGTCTCGCGCCCGGGGCGGACGGTGCGCGCGGTGGAGACGATCTCGGGCAGGCTGTGCTCCATCCCGGGCCCGAGCTGCCGCCAGTCGAGAGGAAGGCCGATCCGCCTGGCGAAGCCGATCGGGCCGGCCATCTCCTCGCCCAGCAGCCACAGCACGAACAGCGAGACGGAACCGACCTGGATACCGTGCAGCATGTTCTTCGCGGTGAACCCGAGAGAGTCGATCGCGTGGGAGATCAGGTGTTCCGCGCCGCTGCAGGGCCTGCTCGAGCCGGCCAGGGTCATCGCCACGCCGGAGTAGATCTGGCACCGGACGATGTTCTCGACGAACACGTCGTCGTCGAACCGGGCGTTGCGGTAGTTGATGAGCGACTGCGCGGCGCCGATCGACAGCTGGTAGGCGATGTCGTTGAAGTCCGGTGTCGTGCCCCGGTCGGTCAGGCGCGACCAGTCGGTCGCGGCGGCCAGGTTCGACAGGATGTCGCCTGCGGCCGCGACCAGGTAGCGCAGCGGCGCCTGGCGGATCAGGTCGAGATCGATGATGGCGCCGATCGGACTGACGGCCGGGATGCTGGAGGAACGGCCGTTGCCGTCCTTCAGGACCGAGATCGGCGACATCAGGCCGTCGTTGGAGATGATGGTCGGAATGGCGATGTTCTTGATCATGTGAAGTCGGTGGATCCGCTTGCCGACGTCTATGACCGAGCCGCCGCCGACGCTCAGGATGAGGTCGACGTCGTGGATCGCGCACTGCCTGGATGCCGCGAGGACGGCCGCTTCCGACGCCTCGTCGATCCTGATCGGGATCACCTTGATCGACGACGGCAGGCTGTTCGCGATGTCCTGGCCGACCCGGGCGGAGAAGTGCCTGCCGGACAGGATGGCGACACGCCTGAAATCCAGCTGGTGCTGGTGAAGCATGCTGGCGATGTTGTGGACGACGCCGCGTCCGATCTTGAAGAACCTGGGAAGGCTTGTCGTGGCTGCAAAATCAAGCACGCGGCGATACCC
>CAXTVX010000170.1:0-3106 GCA_964247755.1 uncultured Acetobacteraceae bacterium
CCGGCGTCGAACCAGTGCGGGATGCCGGTCGGCACCGCGATCAGGTCGCCGGCGGTGCAATGGGCGTCGTACACCTTGCCGTCCACATGCAGCACGAAGGAGCCCTCGCCGTGCACGAAGAACCGCACCTCGTCCTCGGTGTGGGTGTGCTCGCTCAGGAACTTGGCCCGCAGCGCAGGCTTGTTCGGGGTGTCGGCGTTGATCTTGATGACGTCGGCGGTGCCGGCGCCGGTGTCGCCCATCAGCCGGTCGAGATACGGACGGTACGCCGCCAAGATGGTGTCGGCGTCGTCCGACGGCGACAAGGAGACCGGGCTGTCCCAGCGTTCGAAGCGCACCCCGATCCCGGACAGCGCCTCGGCCATCCGCTCCGGCTGCTCGGTGCGCAGGATCGGGTCTTCCGGGGTGGTCTCGCGGTAGACGGTCAATCGGCTCATCGGCTCGGCTCCAGCTTCCATCGTTCGAGTGCGCAGGCAAGCAGGAACTCCAGCCCTTCCAGCCGCGCCAGCGCCTGCTCCATGTCGCGGCCCCAGACATAGACGCCGTGGCCGCGCAGGAGGTAGCCCATCGTGCAGCCGGGCAGATGCGGCGCCACGGTCCGGCTCAGGCGCGCGATGTCCTGGTCGTTGTCGAACACCGGCAAGCACAGGGTGGCGTCGTGGGTGGACTGGCCCTCAAACACCTTGAGCAGCTCGTAGCCGGAGAACCGAAGCTTCGGCGCGTCAGTCTCCAGCGACAGCGCGGTGGCCGCCACCGAGTGGCCGTGCAGCACTGCACCCTCAGGTCGCTCGCGGTAGATCTGGCAGTGCAGGAGGGTTTCCGCGCTGGGACGATGCGACGCGTGCAAGGCCCGGCCATCCGGTCCGACCTCGATCACGTCGTTGGAGGCAAGGAAACCCTTGTGCACCCCGCTCCGGGTGATGGCGATGCGGCCATCCGCCAGCCGACGGCTCAGGTTCCCCGCGGTGGCCGGAACCCAGCCGCGGCGGTCGAGGCGCCGGCCTGCCGAGACGATCTCGGCCGCGGCCTCGTTCCATGACAGGTCGGAAGGCGGAAGAGCGGCCAGCCCGTCCATGTCAGCCCGCTCGGCCGGCAAGCTCAGCCCGGATGGCGGACCTGGCCGGGAGCCGAAGCCTGCGCCGACGGATACGGCACCTGTGCCGCATGCGGCTGATAGGCCGGGGCCGGCTGGCCGGAGCCCACCACCTGCGGCGGCACGGGGGCGGGCGGGTTCAGCCCGGCAGCGGGACCGTGCTCCATCGACTCGTCCTCGCCCATGTTCTTCTTGAACGACTTGATGCCCTTGGCGAAGTCGCCCATCAGCGTGCTGATCTTGCTGCTGCCGCCGAACAGAAGCAGGACGACCGCCAGCACGATCAGCCAGTGCCAGATGCTCAAGCTACCCATGACAACCTTCTCCTGCCGCAGTCCCGCGGCAACCATCGCTGGTTCGACATGGCGCCGACCGCCGATCCATGCAAGCGCTGATTGGGCAGCTCAGCCGCGACGCAGCGCCGTCACGCGTTGCTCCGCCTCCTCGCGGTCCAGGTCCAGCGCCCGCTCCGCCACCTCCCGGCTGAACCCGGCGCGAGCCAGGGTCGCCAGCGCCTTGTTGCGCGAAGCGGGATCGTCGGGCTCGCCGTCCCCGACGGGCAGCGCGAAGGGACCGATCCGGCGGCGCCGCGCCTGCATCAGGGCAGCCCCCAGCTCGGCCTCGTCGCCCTCCGGCAGCGCCGCCCGCACCAGCTCCGGCGCCACCCCGTGCTGCAACAGGTGCGCCTCGATCGCGCGGCGGGAACGGCCGCCGCGCCCGAGCGAGCGCGCCCGGGACCCGGCATAGGCGGCGTCGTCCACCGCCCCCGCGCCGACCAGGGCGGCGGCGACCGAACGCGCCGCCTGCCGTCCCGCCGCGGCCAGCGCAGCCACCTCCTCCGGCGCCTGGCCGGAGTCGACTGCGCGCCTGCTCCAACGCAGCACCCTGCGGTCGAGCACACGCACCAGCCCCGCCTCGGTGGCCGAGAAGCGGGCGAGATGGGCGATGGCCGCGTCGCGCAGGCGGGCGGCGGTGGGTGCCGGTCCCGGGGGCGCACCCGGACCCGGCCGGCGGCGGCCATGCGAGGCCGGGGGCAATGCCGGGGGCGATGCGGCGGATTTTGCTGCGTCCTGCATCGCCCGATAATGGGGCCGCCGCGGCCGTTGCGGAACCACCTGCACCGGCATGCGGTTGCGCACGCGGCGCGGTTTGACTTGATCCCGCGCGGCACCGCATTCTTCCCGGTCAATTGCCAGCCTTCCGTCTGGAACCGGACCTCCAGCGCGGCCCGAGGAAAGCTCATGATCCCTTCGCTGATGCCGACCTACAACCGTGCCGACCTCGCCTTCGAGCGGGGCGAGGGCGCCTGGCTGTACACGGCGGACGGGCGACGTTACCTCGATTTCGGCGCCGGCATCGCCACCTCCTCGCTCGGCCACGGCCATCCGCACCTGGTGGCGGCGATCGCCGAGCAGGCGGCCCGGGTGATGCACGTGTCCAACCTGTATCGGGTGCCGCAGGCCGAACGCCTGGCCGCGCGTCTGGTGGAGGCGTCGTTCGCCGACAGCGTGTTCTTCTGCAACTCGGGCGCGGAAGCGAACGAGGGCATGGTCAAGATGATCCGCCGCGCCCAGGCCGCCACCGGCCACGAGGAGCGCACGCGCATCATCTGCTTCGATGGCGCCTTCCACGGCCGCACGCTCGCGATGCTGTCGGCCACCGGCAACCCGAAATACCTGTCCGGCTTCGGCGAGCCGGCACCTGGTTTCGACCACGTGCCGCTGAACAACATGAACGCCGTTCGCGATTCGATCGGAGCCACCACCGCCGGGATCATGATCGAGCCGATCCAGGGCGAGAGCGGCGTGAACGCGGCGACCGTGCGCTTCCTGCGCGAGCTGCGCGCCGCCTGCGACGAGTTCGGCCTGCTGCTCGGCCTGGACGAGGTGCAGTGCGGCATGGGCCGCACCGGTCGGCTGTTCGCGCACGAGTGGGCGGAAATCCGTCCCGACGTCGTGTCCACCGCCAAGGGCATCGGCGGCGGCTTCCCGCTCGGCGCCATCCTGGCCACCG
>CAXTVX010000171.1:0-2955 GCA_964247755.1 uncultured Acetobacteraceae bacterium
GAGCCTCATGCTCCACTGACATTTGTCTCGGACCACTCAATGGGGGCTGGTCAAACCTGCTCAGAAACTTTGCTTCCGAGCGACATCAACCCCCGTTTCAATCTCAGTTGGTTGCAATGAGGTGATGCGGCGGTGTTTCGGCAGGATCCAGGCTCGCTTCCTCAGCTGAAGGCTTCACTCCATCCAGGGTGGAGGACGGGCGAACTTGAGCGACGAAGGAAGCGATGGAAGATACCCTCAGCAAGCCATTGCAGATTGAAGCTTGGGCGGGCGTCGTAACTCGCTGCCGGGAAACCGGAACAGCAACGAGCATGCATGACTACCGCCGGGGCCCAATGGTGCTAGACTTGGGCGTGCCAGGACGGTGCTGACGCCAGGAAGTAGACTGAGGAACGAGCAATACAAAGCCTGAGAGAACCGGGGCATTCGCTGCTTAACAAGACGGTTTCGACTGGAAGAATGAGCTGCTGCCGGTCTGGTGGACACCTGACCTTAGGCTGATGCAGCGTTCCGCTCGAAGTCCATAGGCTGGGATATGGGATGCAGGAGGCGGGTCGGCTGGCTGGTCCGACACCTGTTGGTCGGCAGATGGCCGCCGCTCCGGCTGACGCCGAAGCCGCCGCACGGTGCTGGTCCCGTGTCCTCAAAGGCTCAGCAACCCCGCAGCGCGTACCAGGTGAGCCCGATCCACTCGTGCAGGACGAAGTAGCTGTCCTCCCAAGTCGTCGCGCGTGGCGTGAGCGCAGCCAGCAGGGAGGAGCCAGGATAGCCTTGGCGCCAGACCGGCGCGGGAACGGCAACGAGGCCGCTCTGCCGGAAGGCGAGCAGGCTGCGCCGCATGTGCCAGGCGTGGGTTACCACCAGCACGGTGCGGATTCCGTCCGGCCTGAGCAAGGCGGCGCTGTCGCGGGCGTTCTCCCAGGTGTCGAGGGAGCGGCTCTCGACCCAGCGCACCTTCACGCCAAAATCCTCGCGCAGGCTTCGAGCCATCACGATGCCGACCGGCGTGCCGCCCTGCCAGGCCGGGCCGCCTGTCACGGCGATCGGCAGCCCGGTCGCGCGCGCCAGGATCGCGCCTTCCCGCAGGCGTTCCAGCGTGAGCGACCCCGGCACGATCTCGCCTGCCGCATCGCGATCGAGGTCGCCGCCCAGGATGAGGATCGCCTGCGCGGCGGAAGGATCGGCTGGTCCCAGACCGCGTTCAAGACCGGTCATGAGCGCCCGGCTCGCAAGCGGGAGCGCGAGCAGCAGAAGTGCGGCCATGAGAAGCGCTGCAAGTCGCCGCCGGCGCAGCAAGAGCGACAGCAGAGCCAACACGAGGAGGTTCACCGGCGGTACGATCACCGGCGTCAACAGCGCGCTCAGCATCAGGCCGGCCTGGACGCCCAGGTATCTAGCGCCTGCAGGCCACGCCGAAGCAGCAGGGCAGCATGCGAGAAGCCTCGCCGCCAGATCTCCTTCCGCCGCTCCGTCAACTCCGCCACGAGGAGCACCAGGGTGATCGTCCCCCCCAGGATCAGGGCGACGCTTGCCCAGGAATCACGCGGCCACGGATCCAGCGCGGCAAGGAACTGGGCGATGGGGAAGTGGAACAGGTACAGTGTGAAGCTCGCGCCTGCCGCCCAGTTGACCGGCCGCGACAGGACACGGACCACCGGAGCTAGGGAAGGTGCGATGGCCTGCGCCCCGAGCAGGTGCCCTGCCAGGCAGAGCGCGACCACACCGTCCTGGAGCAGTTGCCAGCGGTGGGCGAACAGCGGCGCCGGATGCAGGCGTAGTCCATCGCTGGTCGCCCAGGTCTCGAACGTCACCACGAGCACGAGACAGCCGACGCAAAGCAGCCAACCCGTCTTGCGTCCCACCGCGCCTCTCACGCTCAGGCGGTAGCAGCCGTAGCCGAGCAGCCAGACCGGGAACAGCGCCGCGACCATCGGACCGGCGACCGCGAGCACGGCGGCGGCCGCGAGGAAGCGTCTGCGGCCCTTCATGAACGCCACCATCCCGAAGGTCACGTAGTAGCAGACCTCGTAGGCCAGGGACCAGAACGGCCCGTTCGAGCCCGGCGACGAGCGCCACCACCAGATCTCGTTGACGAAGAAAAGCGAGCGCAGGAACTGCCGCTCCGGGTGCATCGTGCTGTAGCCCCAGCTCGCACTGTAGAGACCGGCGCAAAGGTGACGGCCGAGCGTGTCGAGCAGGAAGGTGGCCAGCAACGCCGGCAGAGCCACCGAGTAGATCCGCGCCGCGCGGTTCACAGCGTAGATCCAGGGGGTCGGCTCTTTCCGATCGACGGCATAGCCGATCACGAAGCCTGACAGGACGAAGAAGGCGAGGACGGCATCGGCAAAGCCGTAGGTCCGGAACGGCTCGAACAGACCCGGCGTCCACAGCCACGTGCAGTGGCCGAGGAAGACGCTCAACGAGGCGCAAAGCCGGATCAGGTTCAGGTAAAAGGAAAGTTCGCGGCTCATCGCCCGATCTTCAGCTAGACGAATGAACAATTCCTGAACGCGCGCGGGTGCGGGTCGAGAAGGCCGTGATCTTTCTGGCCGCGGCCTCCTCACGACGCGCCGCCTCCACCATCACGTGCAGGAACACGACCCTGGCTCCGGTAGATCAACAGCAAACACAGGCTTCAGCAGGAACTTCCTTGTCTTCCTCTGCTCGTGATAAACAACCCTCGGCTCGTGAACGGGTCGAACGCGCCGTCGCCGGCCATTGCGACCGCGAACGGCCGCAGGGTGTGCAGGACACGGATGGTCCCGGCATGCTGCGCCAGCACCTCCGGCAGGCGCCGGCAAGCCATGGGGCTCTCATCCAGGTCGCCGCCGGCAAGCAGCACGCTGCGTTCGCCCATGGCGCGGAGGAAACGTCTCATGACCTGCAAACTGCCGCTAGCATTAGAGCATTTTCATTTTACGTGAACTCATAGCCTGAGTTGGTGAGGTAGTTGCG
>CAXTVX010000172.1:0-2901 GCA_964247755.1 uncultured Acetobacteraceae bacterium
CGATCGCCTGCAGCCCGGTGTGCTGGAACGGGCCGAAGTTGAACAGGTAGGAGTGCGAGTAGAACGGGTTGGTGCTGGGATCGATGGTCTCATAGCCGATGGGGGTGACGAACTGCCCGAGCTTGAGGTCGATGCCGCCGCGCACGAGCCAGGGCGCGTGCAGCAGCAGGTCGGCCTGCAGCACGGTGAACTGGTTGCGGTCGCTGGTGAGGAAGTTGAACTCGCCCAGGTAGTGGGTGTAGCGCACGTCCGAGCCGTAGGTGCCCTGCAGGATGAAGCCCGCGTCGTAGCCGGCGGCGGAGCTGTCGATCGGGCGGGTGGCGGTGAGCTGGACCTGGTTCAGCAGCACCGTGTTCGCCTTGTCGTCGAACAGGCGGCCGTAGTTCAGCCCGTCCGCCGGCCGGTCGAAGTTGCCGGTGATACCGGCGTCGAGCTGCGCTCCGAAGGTGACGGTGCTCCACCACGTCTTCGGTGCGGCAGGAGCCGGCGCGGTCGCCGGGATCAGTGTGGCGGGTGGAGCTCCGGCTGGCGCGGGTTTGGCGCCCGGCGGCACGATCTGCGACCCGTCCGGCGCGGTCTGCGCATGTGCGGCCTCGATGCATGCCGTCAGCACCGTGGCGCAGGCCAGCACCACCGCGGTCTCGATCGCCGCCCGCGCCGGCGTGGGCCACATGGCCCGGCGGAACCGGGAAGAAGGTCGTGTCTGGGTCATGCTCGCCATCCAATCTGCGTCGGCGCGGCGGCCCGGGCGCGCAGGATCGGCTGGCGCAGGGTCGATCCGCCGGCCCATAGGCCGCAGGACGGCATAAGCCCGCGATCGGGAAATGCGGCGTTCGCATAAAGGCGGCGTAAGGACGGCTGTCTTCCGGCTGCCGCACGGATCGATGGACGGCTTTTAGCGGCCGTTTATGCGCGACGCCGCAAGCCGTATCGATCCCTTATGGGCCGGCGTCACATAAATGGCGCATCCGGCAGCGTCCCATGCGCCGGGGGAGAACGACGGCAATGAGTGAGACGCTTCGTGATCGTCGCCTGCGCTACGCGCGGACGATCCTGCAATCCCGCCGCAGCACGGTGGCGCTGCTGGGCGAGAATTCGGCTCTGGAAGGCCTGCGCGTGCTGGTGCTCGGGACCGCAGCGGCCGATACGCTGTGCGCGCTGATGCACACCGAATGCCGCAAGGCCGAGGCGCGGCTGCCGGAGGCGCATGTCGAGTCGCGGTCTGCCGACCTGGTGCTGGCGCCGCACGTGACGCTGGTCACGATCAACCAGGTGATCAACCAGGCGGTGCGCGCTCTGGATCATTACGGCCGCATCGTCATCGCGGTGCCGCCGCACGAGCGCGACTTCGTCGACGTGACGATCGGGACCCTGGTGCGGTCCGGGTTCGAGGTGCCCCATCTCCGGTCCGAAGGCGACCAGACGACGATCCATGCCCTGCGCGGGGAGATCAGGAGCCGGGCCTGACGGCGCAACCGACCGGCCAGCCTGGTCGAGGCCGGTCGAACGCCGAGTCCGACGTGCACGAACCTTGGCACTGGAACCGCATCGCCAGTCCGGCTCCGCCGTTGACCAGGGCATCCAGGGCGACAGCACGAACAGCGGGTTGCACCGGCTTGAGTGCGGGCAAACGGAGTGCGTCGCGGAGTGTCGACGCCAGAGGTCCGGTCGCACCGCCGGCGACCAGGTGGGACAGATGTCTGCAACCTCGTCGCGGACCAGCGTGCGATCGAGGATCGTAGGCTCGTCGTTCCAGCGGCTCCAGTTCGTCTGCCGTACGAGCAGCGCGGTTGCGGCCTGTGCGACGACAGCTGGAACAGTTGCGGAGAGCGATCGGTCCGCATGACGGGCCGCCGCGCCACGAGCGACCAGCGATGTCGCGTTGCACCATCTGCTGTTGCAATATGACCGTCATCCGGAACCGGGATGCAGGTTCTCGCACCTGTTCGACGGATCCAGCATGTTCCCTGATGCCTCGGCCCGGGTTCCGGCCGACATCCGCGTGACGTTGCAGCCAGGCGTCCAGAAACCTGCATGCCGTATCGCGGCAGGCGACGGACCATATCGTTATCGATCCATTGATCAGGATCAAGTCTTGACCTGATGTCGGCAGATGTGTCCGGTTTCAACGGGGCATCATCCGGTTCCTGCAACGGGGGCACGGGACGGCGTCCAAAGACGATGAAACTTCCGGAAGGATCGTGATCATCATGAGGATCAGCTTCAGCACAATCGCTGCCCTGGCAACCCTGTGGACAGCGCCCGGCCTTGCGCAAGAATCATCCGCGGAGGCGGGCCTCGCGGCACCGGATGTCGCGGCCGCATCGACCACCACGAAAAGTGCCAAGCGCGGAATCGCGTATGACCTGGCCTCGCCGGCCGACATGGCAGCGCTGGCACCTGGCGTGAACTGGTGGTACAACTGGATGTCGACGCCGAACAAGGGCGTTCCGTCGAACTATCTGACGCAGTACCAGATGGACTATTATCCGATGCTGTGGAACGGCAGCTTCAATGCCTCCACGATCGTGGCCTTCCTGCTCGCCAACCCGACCATCCACTACCTGCTGGTGCTGAACGAGCCCAACGTCGGCGGCCAGTCCTACCTGACGCCGCAGCAGGCAGCACAGCTCTGGCCGCAATACGAGAAGATCGCGTCCGCGGCAGGGGTGAAGATCGTCGGGCCGCAAATCACCTGGGGCACCATGCCGAACTACAGCGATCCGGTGGCGTGGCTGGACGCGTTCTATGCCGCGTACGAGGCGGCCAACGGCGGGCGGCAGCCGAGCATCGACTATCTCGGCTTCCACTGGTACGACTACGGCCTCGCCGACCAGCTGAACCGGCTGGACAAGTACAACAAGCCGATCTGGGTGACCGAGTTCGCCAACTGGCACAGCC
>CAXTVX010000173.1:0-2887 GCA_964247755.1 uncultured Acetobacteraceae bacterium
GACGCCGTGTTCCGCGCCGTCCGGCTGACGGTGGCCCCGCTCGGCTTCGGCGCCGGCCTCAAGGCCAAGGTCCTGCAAAGCTTCGCCGCCGGCATCCCGTGCGTGTGCTCGACCGTGGCGGCCGAGGGACTGGACCTGCCGACGGACCTGCTGGCGCTGGTGGTCGCGGACGACGACGCGATGGCGGACATGATCCTGCGGCTTCACCAGGACCGCTCGTTGAACGATCATCTGTCCCGTCAGGTGACCGAGTTCGCCCGACGCCTCCTGGCCGAGGACGCCGTCGACGCCGCCATGGCCAACGCAATCGGTCGCCTTTCCTGAGCAACGGCGCCCGATCCTGACGCAGCGTCGGATCGCCGCCGGAAGGCGGAAGTGCCGGTGTCCCCCACGTCGTGGCCCTGTCCCGCCACCCGGCGCCAGCAGCCAGGCCAGCGGCGCCGGGCCGCGCAGTCCGGAAACATCCAGCGAGAGCCTGACGGATCGGCGAGGCCCCGGACGGGACGGCGAGGACCGGTGCGGGTCCGGCGGATGTCATCCGGGCCTCTTAAATCGAAGTCCTCCGACAGGCTGACGGGAAGCATCGTCACGCCACCTGCCCGGTTTCCGCAGCCCGGTCCGCCCCCCGCGCCACCACCCGCCCGACCACCGCGGCTGCCACCGCGTTGCCCAGCACGCTGGTCGCCGTGCGCCCCATGTCCAGGACGTGGTCGATCCCCAGGACCAGCAGCAGCCCGCCCTCCGGCAGCCCGAACGCCGGCAGCACCGCCGCCAGCGCCACCACCGCCGCCCGCGGCACCCCGGCTGTCCCCTTGGACGTCGCCATCAGCACCAGCAGCATCCCGACCTGCTGCCCCGCTCCCAGCCGGATCCCGTACGCCTGCGCAATGAACAGCGCCGCGAACGCCTGGAACAGCATGGAGCCGTCCAGGTTGAACGCGTATCCCAGCGGCAGCACCAGCCCGACCAGCCGCGGCGCCACCCCGAACCGTTCCAGCACCGCCACGGTCTGCGGGAACACCGCCTCGCTGCTCGCGGTAGTGAACGCCAGCAGCAGCGGTGGCACCATCATGCGCAGCAGCACCCACACCCGCCGCCGGAGCACCACGAACCCCGCCCCTACCAGCAGCAGCCAGAGCACCAGCATCGCCGCATAGAACCCGCCGACCAGCCGCGCATACCCCTCCGCCACCGCCATCCCGCCACGGCCGAAGCTCCCCAGCAGGCTCGCGAACACGGCCAACGGCGCCAGTCGCATCACGAGGGCGGTCAGCCGCAGCATCGCCTCGCCCAGGTCCGACAGGGCTGTCCGCAACCGCCCCGACGCCGCCTCCGGCAGCGCCGACACCGCCGTCCCGAACAGCCCCGCGAACACCACGATCTGCACCACGTCGTTGCGCGCCATCGCATCGACCACGCTGACCGGCACCAGCCCGACCACGAAGCCCCGCACGTCGAACCCAACCCCGACCCCCGACCCCCCGCGCGGCAGCGGCAGCGACAACCCCGCCCCCGGATGCAGCAGGTTCGCCGCCACCAGCCCCAGCCCCAGCGACACCAGCGACGCCGCCACGAACCACCCCATCGCCAGCAGCGCGACCCGCCCGATCCCGCCCTGCCCGCGCATCCCGGCGATGCCGCCCGCCAGCGTCGCCAGCACCAGCGGCGCCACGATCATCCGCACCAGCCGCAGGAACAGCTCCGCCGCCGTTCCCGCCGCCACCGTGACCGCCTGCAGCACCGCCCCGGACGCCGCGTCGTGCAGCACGATTCCGCCCACGACGCCGCACCCCATCGCCATCAGGATCCACCGCGCCGGGTGCGCCATCATCGCGTCGTGTTCTCCGGAGCGGCCGCCCCGCAGCCGATGCGGGGACACGCGGCCTCCAGGGTGACAACCCCCCGACCGCCTGCCAAGTCGTGACGTTCCCGCCCATTGACCGCCGCCGGACCCCGCCCTTTCCTGCCCCCTCACGGGACGAAGGACACCGGATCATGGACGTTCGCGCGGCGGTCGCCTTCGAGGCCGGCAGGCCCCTGGAGATCGAGACGGTGCAGCTCGAGGGCCCCCGCGCCGGCGAGGTGCTGGTCGAGATCAAGGCCACCGGCCTGTGCCACACCGACAAGTACACCCTGTCCGGCGCCGACCCCGAAGGCCTGTTCCCGTCCATCCTCGGCCACGAGGGCGCCGGCATCGTCGCGGAGGTCGGCCCCGGCGTCACCGGCCTGAAGCCCGGCGACCACGTGATCCCGCTCTACACCCCCGAATGCCGCCAGTGCAGAAGCTGCCTGTCCCGCAAGACCAACCTGTGCACATCCATCCGCGCCACCCAGGGCCGCGGCCTGATGCCCGACGGCACCACGCGCTTCTCCCACAAGGGCCAGCCGATCGGGCACTACATGGGCTGCTCGACCTTCGCCAACTACACCGTGTTGCCCGAGATCGCGCTCGCCAAGGTCCGAGACGACGCCCCATTCGACACCATCTGCTACATCGGCTGCGGCGTCACCACCGGCATCGGCGCCGTGCTGTTCACCGCCAAGGTGGAGTACGGTGCCTCGGTGGTGGTGTTCGGTCTCGGCGGCATCGGCCTCAACGTGATCCAGGGCGCCCGCATGGTGGGTGCTGCCCAGATCGTCGGCGTCGACCTCAACCCCGCCCGCGAGGCGATGGCGCGCCAGTTCGGCATGACCCACTTCGTCAACCCCAACGACCTCGGCCCCGACGGCGACCTGGTCGGCCACCTGGTCGAGCTCACCGGCGGCGGCGCCGACTATTCCTTCGAGTGCGTCGGCAACACCACCCTGATGCGACAGGCTCTGGAGTGCGCCCATCGCGGCTGGGGCGTGTCCACCATCATCGGCGTCGCCGCCTCCGGCCAGGAGA
>CAXTVX010000174.1:0-2873 GCA_964247755.1 uncultured Acetobacteraceae bacterium
CGTAAGATCACCTCGTCAGGTCACGTCGAGAAGGCGGGCCTGACCGGACGCTTACTGGACTACCAGCCCTGTCGAAGGACAGATCAACAGGCTGAAGATGCTCAAGCGCACGATGTATGGCCGTGCCGGGTTTCACCTCCTCCGCGCGCGCGTCCTGCACGCCGCATGATCCAGCCGACAGCACGCAAAGTGCGGGAGAATCAGTGTCGTCTCGGCGCCTACACCATCTGACAAGGGCCGACACCGTGACTGTCGCCACCGTGGCGGCGGGCGTACCCGGTCTGGCTGACGCCCGTAGCCTGGTGGAGCGGTTCGGAGCCATGATCTGCAAGAAGGCGGTTGCCGAACTGGACGGCTGGATCGAGCAGGCCAGGACCAGCCTGATTGCCCCGTTGGCCCGAGGTGTCGCCAGCGATGCGGCCGCTATTCGTGCTGCCATCACCGAACCCTGGTCGAACGGACAGACCGAAGGTCAGATCAACAGGCTCAAGCTGATCAAGCGCCAGATGTATGGTCGCGCCAAGCTCGACCTGCTCGAAGCAAGGCTGATCGGTGCCGCATGATCGCAAAACCCTCAGCGAAATTGCGTCAGAGCCAATTTTGAACGCCGTTTGACAGGAAGGCTAACCCGTGGTCGCTTTGTGTGAACGGTACCTGCCATGACCATGGGACTTCTTTCACAACCCGTCTTGACAAGGAGAGCCGCCCGGCGCCGGCCTGATCAGGTGCGGCCGGTCCACTCCGCATAGACGGTCTGGCACAGGCGCGTCCATCCTGCGACGTTCCACGGGCAGCCGGGCCGGTCGGTGGCAAACCAGTCGATGAAGCCGACCACCAGCCCGTCATGGATGCGGCGGATGCTGAGCGGCACGTCGTCGTCGCCCGCCCTGCACACGAGGAACAGCAGGCTCGGCCCGAACCTGTTCACCGCCGCGGCGAGCCTCGTCAACTCGGCCTCGCCCGGCAGCGGTCCGGCGTAGCGGTAGACGAAGATCTTGTCTCCGTCCTCCAGGTCCTCGGTCAGCTTGCGGGACAGGAAGCTCATCCTCTGGCACATCATCGCATGCGCCTGCTGCTCGGGGACCGAGATGCGCTCCAGATGGGTGTGGTCGCAGAAGATGTCGTAGGTGGTGTCGACCATCGCCCAGTCGGACGAGTTGGGCTTCGCCTTGAGCACCGTCGATCCGGGTGCGCCGATCCCGGCGAAGCCGGCCTCCAGCGCGCGCGTCAGGCTCGGCAGGCTGACGCCCGACCAGCGCAGCAGGCTCAACGGCTCGATCCCGCAGTGGCGCTGGAGGAAGCCGAACTCGCAGCCGTAGACCGTGCTGTTGTTCGAGCCGCCGCCGCCCAGGCTTTCGAACTGCGGCAGGATGCTCCCGATAGACAGGTCTTCCGCCTTTTCGCGGCGTTTGGTGTCGCGTCCGGGCTTCGTGTCGCCCGAAGCGGGTGCGCTACCGAGCAGGATCTCCTCGGCGACGATGATCTTCTCCTTGATGCCGAGGAAGTCCGGAAACCGCTCCGAGATGTCCTTCAGCTGGCTGAGATACTGCGGGTAGTCGCCCTTGAGCTTGACGATCTGCGCCCTAGCGTCGAGCAGATCCACCGTCATCCCCCGTGCGCCGGCACGTTCGACGATCAGCCTGTCCAGCTCGTCCAGGGGGATCTGCCGCGCGTCCGCGGCGAGGAAGCCTGACAGGTAGGCGAGGTCGACCAGGGGATGGTTCTCGTCCGGGAAGAGCTGCAGCATCTCCATCAGCAGCGACTGCGCCTCGCCGGTGCGGCTCAGGTGGACCAGCGTCCTGGACTGCCCGGCATAGCCCCACCAGTTGTCCGGGAACCGCTCGCGGATGACCTCGAACCGTCCGAGCGCCTCCTTCCAGTTCCAGACGCTTTCGGCGAGTCCTGCATGGTCGAGGAACAGCTCGACTTCAGAAGGGAAATGTTGCTGCCCTTCCTCCAGGATCCGTTCGGCATCCTTGATCCGGTCCAGCCTCCGGAGGGCCGCGGCAATCCGGGCATAGGCCCACCAGTTGCCGGGGAACCGCTCCGTCACGACGGTGAAGCGGCGGATCGTTTCCGGCCAGTCCCTGCGCATCTCGGCGACGGTGCCGTAGTCGATGAACAGGGCCTGCTCCTGCGGGAGCCGCTGCTGGCCCTCCTCGAGGATGCGGTCGGCCTCGTCCAGCCGGCCCAGCTTGCGCAGGGCGGTGCCTATGCGGGCGTAGACCCACCACTCGTCGGGGAACCGCTCCTTCACGACGGTGAAGCGACGGATGACCTCCGGCCAGTCCGCGCGGGCCTCGGCGACGGTGCCATAGTCGATGAACAGGGCGCGCTCGCCGGGCACCTGTCCCTGGCCCTCCTCCAGGATGCGGTCGGCCTCGTCGAGGCGGCCGAGGTGGCGTAGGGCGATCGCGATGCGGGCATACGCCCACCAGTCGTCCGGGAACTTCTCCTTCACGACGGTGAAGCGGCGAATGACCTCCGGCCAGTCCGCGCGGGCCTCGGCGACGGTGCCATAGTCGATGAACAGGGCGCGCTCGCCGGGCACCTGTCCCTGGCCCTCCTCCAGGATGCGGTCGGCCTCGTCGAGGCGGCCGAGGTGGCGTAGGGCGATCGCGATGCGGGCATACGCCCACCAGTCGTCCGGGAACTTCTCCTTCACGACGGTGAAGCGGCGAATGACCTCCGGCCAGTCCGCGCGGGCCTCGGCGACGGTGCCATAGTCGATGAACAGGGCGCGCTCGCCGGGCACCTGTCCCTGGCCCTCCTCCAGGATGCGGTCGGCCTCGTCGAGGCGGCCGAGGTGGCGTAGGGCGATCGCGATGCGGGCATACGCCCACCAGTCGTCCGGGAACTTCTCCTTCACGACG
>CAXTVX010000175.1:0-2762 GCA_964247755.1 uncultured Acetobacteraceae bacterium
TAGGCGCCGATCTCGATCTCCATCTTGCGCGTGTGGGTGAAGATCTTCTCCCGCGCCAGCGCCTTGGCCCCTGCCACGCCGGCGGCCACCGGGGCGCTGCCCGCTTCCACCAGGCTGCCGCCGAACCGCCCCTGCAGGATCGCTTGGGCGTTGCGGAAGAACGCGGCCACGCAGTCCTCGATCAGCAGGTCCACCGCCTGGCCGCGCAGCCAGCGCACCCGCTGCCGCTCCGAGCGGCCGCCGCGGTAGGCGTCGTAGCGCTGCCGCACCTCCGCGTTCATCACCGACAGCAGCAGCCCCTCCACCTCGCCGGTGTGCAGGAGCTTCATCTCGATGCCGTCCTCGATGTCGATGATGGCGTAGCAGATGTCGTCCGCCGCCTCGACCAAGTACGCCAGCGGATGGCGGCAGAACACCCCGGGTTCGATCTCCAGCAGTCCCATGGAGCGTGCGATGGTCAGGAACGCCTCGCGTTCGGAGGCGAAGTAGCTGAACTTGCCCGGCCGATAACGCGGCGCATGCAGCGACGACCAGGGATACTTGATGAAGCTGCCCAGCGTCGCATAGGTCAGCCGCAGCCCCACCGTGTCGACCAGGCTGGTGAGCAGGCGGAAGCCCTGCGCGTTGCCCTCGAAGGTGTTCAGGTCCTCGACGCAGGACGGCCGCATCCCCTCGAAGAACCCCGCCGGCCGCTTGGCGTACCAGCCGCGGATCGCGAACTCGCCCGCGTGCCCGAACGGCGGGTTGCCGATGTCGTGCGCCAGGCACGCCGCCTGCACGATCGCCGCCACGTCGGCCGCCACCACGCCGTCGGGCAGCTCTCCCTGCACCTGCAGCCGCTTGCCGGTCAGCTCGCCCAGCGAGCGGCCGACGCAGGACACCTCCAGGCTGTGGGTAAGCCGGTTGTGCACCCGGTCGTTCTGCGGCAGCGGATGCACCTGGGTCTTGCGCCCGAGCTT
This sequence comes from uncultured Acetobacteraceae bacterium, assembly GCA_964247755.1. Taxonomy (GTDB): domain Bacteria; phylum Pseudomonadota; class Alphaproteobacteria; order Acetobacterales; family Acetobacteraceae; genus Lichenicola. Next base: position 960 of record CAXTVX010000175.1, read on the forward strand.
GCGGAACGGCTCGGAGAAGATCAGCCGGTCGTGATCCTTCTGGAACTCCGACCGCCCGGTGGCGGGAGCCCGTCCGGCACCGCCACCGGTGCCGCTACCGGCAGGGCGGCGCGGCTCGTCGCCGAGCCGGGTGTCGTCCAGCAGCCGTTCCCAGCGCATCGCCGGCGCCGGTACGTGCTGCCCCGGCTGGTGCGGCCCCGGCTCGTCGGCGGAAGGAGCGCTGCTCATGGCCGCCGAGTGTCCGCCAGCGCGGCGCCCGCCGCAATCGGCGGCTGGCCGTTCAGACGAGCGCGTCGGAGTGGACGAAGCGCACGCCCGCCTGCTCCAGACGCAGCCGCGCCTGGGTGGCGCTGGTCGAGCCGTCCGGCTGCGGCAGCGCCAGGGCACGGGTCATGTCTTCGATCACGACCGTCTCGAATCCGGCCCGCACCGCATCTTCCGCCGACCAGGCGACGCAGAAATCCGCCGCCAGCCCGGCCAGGAATAGCCGACGCACGCCGCGGTCGGCGAGCCAGCCGGACAGCCCGGTGCGGGTGACGCCGTCGTTCTCGAAGAACACCGAATAACTGTCCAGCTCCGGACGCCAGCCCTTGCGCAGGATCAGCGACACCCGGTCGACGTCCAGCCCGGGATGCAGCGCCGCCCCCGCCGTGCCCTGGACCGCGTGATCCGGCCACAACACCTGCGGACCGTACGGCATCGACACCACCTCGTACGCCTGCCGCCCGGGATGGGAGCTGGCGAACGAGGTGTGGCCGGGCGGGTGCCAGTCCTGGGTGGCGAAGGCGTGGCGGAAGCAGTCGCGCAGCAGCCGGTTGATGCCGGGCACGATCTCGTCGCCCCCGACCGTCGGCAGCTCGCCACCGGGCATGAAGGTCGGCTGCAGGTCGACGACGCCGAGCATGTCGGTCGCCGGATCGATGACGAGCCCGGCGGACACCGCTCAGGCGTCCTGCGACGGCAGCGCGAACGACGCCACCAGCGCCTCGGCGACACGCCGGGCGAAGGCGGCGGGTTCCGCCGGCTGCTCGCCGTCCTGCACCCGTGCCAGGTCGAGCAAGGTGCGCGCCGCCTCGTCGATCGCCTCGCCGCGCCCGAGCCTGGCCGCCAGCGCCCGGATCAGCGCATGGTGCGGGTTGATCTCCAGGATCGGCGCAGCGCTCGGCATCTTCTGGCCGCTGCGACGCATCAGCCGCTGCATCTGCAGGTCCGGCCCGGCTTGCGACGCCGCCAGCACCACCGCGCTGCCGACCAGCCGGTCGGTCGCCCGCGCCTCGGCGATGTCCGCGCCCAGCGCCTCCTTCAGCGCCGCCACCAGCGCCGTCACGTCCGCCGCCTCCGCCTGCGGCGCATCCCCCGCCGGGATCTTAGACAGGTCCGCCAGCCCCTGCGTCACGCTGCGCAGCGGCTTGTCCTCGAACTTGTCGAGCCGCTCGGGCCAGAACGCGTCCACCTGGTCCGACAGCAGCAGCACCTCGACGCCGCGCGCCCGGAACCCTTCCAGCTGCGGGCTGCTGGCCAGCGCCTCGTGGTTGTCGCCGGCCAGGTAGTAGATCGCCTCCTGCTCCGGCTTCATCCGCCCGAGATAGTCGGCGAGCGACACCCAGCCCGCTTCGCCCGAGGAGCGGAACCGCGACAGCCCCGCCACCTCGGTGCGGTGCTCGAAGTCGTCCCACAGCCCTTCCTTCACCACCGCGCCGAAGTTCTCCCAGAACGGCACGTAGGCTTCCGCGTCCTTGGCCTTGGAGCGCAGCTCGCTGATCACCCGGTTGGTGACCGCCTTGCGTATGCGCGCCAGCACCG
>CAXTVX010000176.1:0-2720 GCA_964247755.1 uncultured Acetobacteraceae bacterium
ATAGCGCGTCCTCCGCCTCTCGCGTCAGGATAACGTCACGACTCTCCGGGACCAAACACCTAGTTCCGAGCCAAGCGGCACAGAAGCAGCGGCACGTCGGTGATGTTGGACGTGAAGGTCTGGCAGCCGGCGCGGTGCAGGCCGAGCAGGGCCAGCGTGGCATCGGGGTTGCCGAACCGGTGGTCGGGGCGCTGGATGCCCCAGAGCAGGTCCGGATGGCCGCGCAGCTGGGCGGCGACGCCGTTCCGGATCAGCGACGGCATCAGGGTGGGAAGCCAGGGCTGCGTCAGGTTGTTGTTGGTGCCGTAGAACCGCACCGTGTCCGGCTGGCGGGTGGCCAGGTAGGCGAGCGGCGACTTGTCGAGGAACAGCACCAGCGAATCCGCAGGCAGGATCGGCATCACCTCGGCGAGCGGACGGCCGCCGGCATGCGGCTGCCGCCCCCAGTTCGGCTGCACCGTGTACAGCACCAGCAGGGCGAGCAGCGCCAGCCCCCCCGCCAGGACCTCCCGGTGTCCGCGCGGGTCGCGCAGCACAGTCAGGGCGAGCACCGCCAGCATCGGGCCGCTGAGCAGCTCCAGCAGCGACAGGTAGCGGAAGATCGAGAACTGGCGCTCCCACAGCACGTACCCGACCAGGAACAGCACGCACAGGAAGCGGACGGGGCCCGTCACCAGCGTTCGGCGCCACACGCCCAGGCCCAGCAGGCCCAGGCAGCCGAGCAGGCCGAGCGCGATGCGGGGATCGCGCATCGGCTGGTCCGGCTCGGTCACCAGCGGGGTCGGGTCGACCGCCCACAGGAACGGGTAGACCAGCGCCTGCATCCGGTTGCGCGGCAGGAAGCGGATGTCGATGAAGTGCCCGGCCGTCGCCAGGGCCGAGCCGAACACGTTGTTGTAGAGCGGGAACAGGGGGTTGCCGGAATAGCGGTAGAGCCGGACCCACCACCAGCCGTCGCAGCCGACCAGCCCGACCGCGGCGCCGAGCGACAGCAGCACCGCGGCACGAAGCCGTGCCTGCGCCGGCACGCCGGTCCAGGCCAGCAGGCCGGCGGCCATGCCCGCCGCGGCATAGGCCAGGGTCAGCTTCAGGCCGAGCCCGACGCCGACCAGCAGCCCGGCCAGCCCGATCCGCCAGGCGGGTGCCACGGCCAGACGCCGGTCCAGGCGCAGCAGCATCAGCATGGCGCCGAGGATCAGCGCGCACGAGGTCATGTCGCTCATGGAGGTGGCGAGCACCGGGTGGGTGGCAGCCCCGGTGCCGCCGATCACCACCGACACGAGCGCCACCAGGCGCGCGCTCACGCCCGTCGCCCGCGCGGCCTCCACCGTAAGGAGGAACACCAGACACAGCGCCACCGCCTCCGGCAGCACCAGCAGCGCGTTCAGCGCCCGGGTGTTGGCGATCCGCCGGCTCAGCAGGTAGTACGGCAGGTCGTTGAGCGGCGGCAGGTAGCCTTGCGCCTGCGCAGGCGCCAGGTCGTGACCGAGCTTGCCGTGCAGCAGCGCGAACGGCCCGTACAGGTGGTAGTTGGCGAGGTCGTAGGAGGCGTCGCCGTGCGCCCGGACGGCTGCGAACAGCATCCAGCCGAGCAGGAACAGCATCGACAGCGCCAGCTGGCGCGACGCCAGCCAGCCCGCGAGGCGCTGCAGATGGGCCAAGGTCGGCAGCGTCTAGGGCTTCTGCCCCGCAGCCGGCCCGAGGTTGTCGGTGCGGCGGATGAAGTCGGCCGAGTTGTCGTGCAGCTGCCGCAGCGCGTCCTCGTGGGCGTAGACCATGTGGCCGGACTGGTACTGCCGGATCTCGACGTTGCCGGCGAGGGAGTGCGGGATCGGCAGGTGGCGCATCTCGTAGACGCCCTCGAAATACGGCGTGCCGAGGTCGAAGTAGCCCTGGTTCAGCTGCACCTTCAGCTTGGGGTTGTACTTCAGTGCCGCCGCCAGGTCCGGCAGCACGTTGGGCACGCCGCGCACCGGGCGCTCGGCGCCGGGCGGCTGGTGGGTGAAGCTCCACTCGCGGATGTTGTTGGCGCTCTGCCTGTACTCGGCCCAGCCCTCGCCGGTGGGGCCGCCGTCGCCGTAGTGCAGCACGCGGCGGGCGTAGTCGTTGAACGCGGACAGGTAGGCCGAGGACATCGCCGCCCCTTGCGGGTCGTAATCCGGCCGTTCCGCCAGCGGGTCCATCGCCGGGCCGGAGAAGCGGCTGTCCAGGCGGCCAGTGTCGAGCCCGCCCGCGCCGAGCAGGGTCTGCTCGAACTCGCCGCCGTTCACCCGGAGGTCGGCCTTGCGGATGTAGTCCACCGGCAGGCCGGTGTAGTCGTGCAGCCGTGCCGCGATGCGGTCGCGATCGGCATCGGGAAGTGCCGTGCCCTGCTGCAGCGCCGCGGTGTAGTCGGTCAGCGCGAAGTGCTCCACCTCGTCCAGGAAGCGGCGCAGGTCGGGCGGCTGGTTCGCCAGCTTGTGGTGGTAGAAGGCGGTGGCGGCGAAGCTCGGCAGCGCCAGGATGTAGGGCTGGTCGACGCTCGGGTTGTTCTGCGGCCCGTCGATCGAGTTGTCGTAGTCCAGGATCTGCGACAGCAGCATGACGCCGTTCAGGTCGATGCCCATCTCGTGCTGCAGCATCTCGGCCACGATCGCCGAACGGGTGGTGCCATAGCTTTCGCCGAACAGGTACTTGGGCGAGTTGAACCGGCCGTAGCGGCCGAGGAACTGGGCGATGAA
>CAXTVX010000177.1:0-2708 GCA_964247755.1 uncultured Acetobacteraceae bacterium
CTTCGCCATCCACAGAGTCTAGACGAACCCCCAGCCAATCCGACAGCCTGCTAGGAACATATCGTAATTTGTAGTTGCTATTGCGCGCCAGTTAAAGTCGCTGACCAGCCTATGCGCCTCCGACGTTTCATACCCCTCTAGCGCCGTATTCACTGCATTGAAAACAAGAGGAGCAACAGCACCACTTTGGATCGCCAACTCCGCAACATACTGGAGGGTGCGCTTCGGCATCACCTTCCCAAAAAACTTGCTCGACAGCAGGTCACGTAATCCATCACCATCTGGTGGCATTTGGCCATTGACGTTCTTGCATTCCTTCGACGCTCCTGCCCCGAGGAACAAGATCGCCCGACCGGTTTTGACCGCCTCCGACAAGAGGAACAGAATTTCGACCTCAGGGGCCTTGGGCGTTCGCGCTGACATGGCTTCTTTGGTTCTGATGAGCCTCAGGATAGGCACGGCTACGTCGGTCTCTCAAGAAGCCTTCTGCCACAGCTTCTTGTCACCATTTGGTAGGGCGCTCGGCTCAGGGAGGAGTAAAGCTTCCGCCTCTAGAGAAAGACGATGAAGAAGGTTCGGCTGCTGTTCCCAGCCGCCTCCCTGGAGCGGACTGTCCGGTATCGGCCGCAACCGGGCGTTCTTTCACATGACGACACCCTGACGGTATCCTCATGCCTCTACTGTTGGCAGCAATCAATGCTCGAAGAGATGGATCGTTCATGACTGCGGCTTCTTCCGACCTCGTTGCCTTGACCGCCCAGATCACAAGCGCGCACTGCGCGAACAACACGGTCGAGGCAGAAGCACTGCCCGGCTTGATCCACCTGATCTACCGAGCCCTTGCGTCCGTGGACGAGCCTGCGGTTCTGCTCGACAAGCCGGTGCCGGCCGCGCCGCCGAGGCGCTCGGTGTTCCCCGACTACATCGTCTGCCTGGAGGACGGGAGGAAGCTCAAGATGCTCAAGCGGCATCTGCTCAGTGCCTACGGCATGACGCCTGCAGACTACCGGGCCAAGTGGGACCTGCCCCAGGACTACCCGATGGTGGCACCGAGCTATGCGGCGAGGCGCAGCGTGCTGGCCAAGCAGATCGGTCTCGGCCGCAGGAACGAGGAGACAGCTGGCGCGGACATACCTAAGGTCCAGCACCTGCCCGAGCGCAAGCGCCGCAAGAGGTAGGCCTGAGGCATAGGGCGACAGTACCGAAAGCGGGCTGTCTGGTACCGGCCAGCTGCCGAAGCCCGCGTCAACGAAAGTCGTTTGGCACCGGTGCTCGGTGGTGTGGAGGTGGCCGACGCGTGCGGCTGTCAAGCCAGCACTTGTCCGATCCATTGGGCTACGTCGTCAAGGATGGACCCGAGAACCTCATGATCCGTCCGTCCGGACCGGGCAGGAACGTGGAAGGAATGATCGGCTTCCGGCACTGGCATCAGCGTGACCCGCGGCGCGAGCCGCTCGAGGGTGGGCGTCAGGAGGCCCATGTCCGCCAGCGCGTCACGGGTGCCCTGGACGAAGAGAATCGGGACATGAATCTGCGCGAGGTGCCCGGCGCGGTCGACCGACGGCTTCCTGGCGGCATGCAGCGGGAAGCCCAGGAAGACGAGGCCGCAGACGCCGGCCATGGGTCGGTCCGCCTGTGCCTGCGATGTCATGCGTCCCCCGAACGACTTGCCGCCGGCGACCAGCGGCAGCGCCGGCATCAGCCCGATCGCGGCCTCGACCGCCGCCCGCACCGTGGCCTGCGCCAGGGCTGGCCGGTCCGGACGCCGCGAGCCCCGCTCCATGGCGGGAAACTGGTAGCGCAGCGTCGCGACCCCACGTCCAGCAAGGCCATCTGCGACCGCCGTCATGAACGGGTGCCTCATCCCCGCCCCGGCCCCGTGTGCCAGCACATAGCATGCCGACGTGCGTGTGGGCCTTTGCAGCAGGCCCGAGACGCTGTGCTCTTGATCGACCTGGATGGCGAAATGGTCCGAACGCATCAGCCGTGCCCCGACCTGGCCCGGCGTCGCCGAGCTGCCTGGTCCAGGACGACCCATGTCGGGGCGTGGTCGCTGGCGCCGGGTTCACCGCGGACCATCCGGTCGACTCCCGCGCTGCGCAAGCGTTCGGCAAGCGGTGGGCTGAGCAGCAGGTGGTCGATGCGAAGCCCGGCGTCGCGCGGCCAGCGCTCGCGCTTGTAGTCCCAGAACGTGTAGACCGGGCCGGTCGGAGCTGCATCCCGGATGGCGTCGGTCCAGCCCTGGTCAAGCAGGCGGCGGAACGCCTGGCGGCTCTCGGGCTGCACCAACGCGTTCTTCGCCCAGGATCTCGAGGGATGGATGTCGGCCTCCGTCGGGACCACGTTGTAGTCGCCCGCCAGCACGACGGGCAGACCCGTGGCGTGCAGCACGGCGGCATGGGCGATCAGCCGCTCGAGCCAGACCAGCTTGTAGGCGAACTTGGCGCCGGGCTGCGGGTTGCCGTTCGGCAGGTACAGGCAACCGATTAGCACGCCCTCCACCGCGGCCTCGATGTAGCGGCTCTGCAGGTCGGCCGGATCGCCGGGCAGGCTCTTGCGGGTCAGGACGGGTTGGGAGTTCCGCGCCAGGATGGCGACGCCGTTCCAGGAGGCTTGGCCGCGCCAGACGGCGCCGTAACCAGCGTCCCGGATCGGTTCTGTCAGCTCTCGCGCCAGAGTTCTGATCGCTCGTGACAGGAGGCTGTCGC
>CAXTVX010000178.1:0-2689 GCA_964247755.1 uncultured Acetobacteraceae bacterium
TTCGTCGGATACATGCTCAAACACGCCGCCGAATTGGTCAAAGGTGCATAATACCGGCGAGTTCCGAATAAACGCGGGCAGAAAGCAGCTCCGACAAACGTGCCGCTCACCGCCCACCTCTCGCCTCGACAGGCACGGCATTGAACCAACCTACTGCACGATGCACAGAAGACTGTTAGCTTCTTCGTGCAATTTCACGATCAATTGTTTAGGCTGTTAACCAGTCGTTTAGGTTTCCCGCTTGTATTCGGACTATCAGAATTGCTCCACCATAGTGATTGGAGGACTCTGCCGAGATAGCGAAAAGTTCATCAAGATGGCTTTGACAGATCAGCTGAGGAACACCTGTAGTAAACTTACGTTATCTCTTCAGCTCCTTCAAAGTAATCACTTGCTCGTTGTATTAATTGTTCTGCTTGAACGCGCAATCAGCGCCCGAACGCGATGTCTATACCTTTAACGAAAGCACATGGGGTAGCCATGAAACATCTTGGTAAAGCTCTAATCGCGTTGTCTGTGCTCTCCGCATCGAGCGCTACCGCTTTCGCCGGCACGGCGTCCACCACCTTGGGCGTCAGCCTGACGATCACCGCGGGCTGCAACGTATCGGCAACGCCGGTGGCTTTCGGCACTGCGTCGGCGCTGTCCAGCGCGATCAAGGCGAACGGCGGTGTCTCGGTGAGCTGCACCAACACCACGTCCTACAACGTCGGTCTCGATCAGGGCGCCGGCGGCGGCGCTTCTGTGAACAGCCGGTCGATGACCGGATCATCCTCGGCGACAGTCGCCTACGCGCTTTACCAGGACAGCGCGCTGACCAAGAACTGGGGTAAGACGTCTGGTACCGATACGGTCGCCGGAACCGGAAGCGGCGGCGCCCAGTCATTGATCGTCTACGGCCAAGTCGCATCGCAAGCCTCGCCAGCACCCGGCAGCTATGCCGACGTCGTCAACGTGACGGTATCGTATTAACCGCGGCGCCTCATGCGTGTTCCGGGGACCAATGTCATGCTGGCGGCGGGCTCCTCTTTACGAGGCGCCTTTGATCGTGTTTGCCGCCGGCGGCCAGAACCTCTCGAAGCTGCTGCAGCCTCTCGCCCATCACCCAGCCCAGCGCCTCCACCACGTTGACTTGCCGCAGCCGTTCGGCACGACGATCTCGACCGAGACCGGCTCGGCAAAGCTCTCGAACCCGGCAATGCTCAGGCGGACGAAGCTGACTGGCATGAATGGTTCCCGGGCAAGGCAGCCCTTTGGAGCGGAATGGCCGGTCGTATCGTCGGCTCGATCAGGTGTGCCAGAAACAGCTGAGTGAGACGAGTCGATGCCGGAAGTTGAAACTGCTGCCGGTCTCGGGCGACGAACTCCGTAAGCGCTGGCACGGCAAGCGGCGCCGACCCGCAGCAAGCTGGTGCATCGACGAGGCGGATCGCCAGGCGATGGCGTTCATGCTGTCGCACTCCCGGAGATCAGGCTCGAGCCGGGCAGGTCACGCAGGCTCTGCAGCCCGAACTGGGACAGGAACCGCGGTGTCATCACCCACAGCGTGGGGCAGCCCAGCGCCTCCTTGTGACCCGAGGGCTTCACCAGCCCACTCTCGTGCAGTGACCCCCAGTAGCTATGCTGAGAACTGGAAGGGACACGGTTCACTGCGAATTCGCCTCTAAAGCCGGCCTCGAGCATCCGTCCCCGGTCGCTGAACGCCTGTTTCCTGATGCTCGTATGGTGACGTGACGAGTTGGCAGAGGAATACTGACGCTGGTATCGCCGCGGCGCCTCACGTTGCACGTTCATCACCGCCGACAACGTGCCGAAGGTGAGACAGCGGCTCCAATGTGGAGAGGACCGATCGCCGACATCGCCTTCCTGTTTGGCCCGTTCGAGTTCGTCCCGAGCCGCCCGCTCCTGTCGCGAGCGGGTCGGCCGATCAAGCTCGGCGGCCGGGCCTGCGACATCCTGCATCTGCTGCTGACGCGTGCGGGCGAGCAGGTCGGGAAGCACAACCTGCTCGATTTCGCCTGGCCTGGCACCTTCGTCGACGAGCGGAACCTGAAGGTCCACGTCCGGAGCATCCGGCGGGCCCTGGACGACTCCTTCTCGTGAGCGACCTACATTGCGACGGTCGTCGGACGCGGATACCGGTTCATCGCTCCGGTCGAGGTGGTGCGGGTCGGGACCGACGATCCAATGGCCAAGGCGTCCGTCCTGCCCGAGGCCGAGAACCTGATCGGCCGCCAGAACGACATTGAAACAATCATGCGTGGCCTGGATACGAACACGCTGGTGACCCTCGTCGGCCCGGGCGGGGTCGGAAAGACGAGCCTCTCGATCGCAGTCGCCGGGATGCAGCAGGAAAGTTTCCCCGACGGGATCCACTTCGTCGACCTGTCGACGTCGATCAACCATGGGCTCGTCCCTCAGCTGGTGGCGACGGGCCTTGGCTTGCGCCTGCACACGGCCGACCCGATCGCAGCCATCGCCGACCATCTGCGTGAACAGCAAGCCCTCGTGCTGATCGATAACTGGGGTCACTGCACGAGAGTGACTTTTACGTACGCTGGATTTGAACCAACTGGGAACATCTTCCTTTCCGGGCGCCGTGCCTCGGCATCGTGCGCGCGTGCCGTGCAGGGCAGCTGGTAGCGTCCGCGCTCGTGGTGGAAATTGGGGTCCCGTGAGGGTGTAGCTG
>CAXTVX010000179.1:0-2613 GCA_964247755.1 uncultured Acetobacteraceae bacterium
CAGAAAGCTGCGGCGGCCTGAGCCAGATCCGCGGTGCTCACCGGATGGATACGGACCAACGGCCAGGTCGAACGCATGAACCGGACCATCAAGGAAGCGACCGTCAAGCGCTTCCACTACGACACCCATCGGCAACTCGAGGCGCACCTCAGGGACTTCATCAACGCCTATAACTACGGCAGACGCCTGAAGACGCTGCGCGGTCTCACCCCCTACGAGTTCATCTGCAAAACCTGGACAACCGAGCCAGAACGATTCAACGTCAACCCGCACCGCCTAGTGCCGGGACTGAACACCTAGCGCCCGGGATGCTGCCCGCGGGCTCGCTAACAGGCGCGCCTGTGCTCGAAAATCCGTCGATGACAGATCCGACCTGATCGACAGTGCCATCCTCTTCCCCATGCAGCGCACGAGAAGCGAATCACACCGCAGCGGCTGAGGGTAGTCACATCAGAGTCAGCTCATCGACGCACCGGTATTAGACCCGCGCTCAGGCTGCGGAAGGACTGAAGGAGCTTCAAGAACAAGTCTCATGGCCAATCTAGAGTCTGGTCAGACAGGAGACGCTGTTGAGGCACGGCAGCGACAGGGCTGTGCCCCAGCAGGAGGGTCGCAGCTCAGGCGGGCACCAAGACCTTCAGCGGAAGTAGCGTGACCGGCGAAGCTCTAACGTCGGCCCTGCTGTATGGGGCATAGGCCGCAAGAGCTGCGAGGACCGGGGGAGACGCCGTGAGGAGCGGAAGCCTGTGGCGGTGGGGAGCGGGCAGCGGATCGGCTGTAGTTTCTAGAGACTGTCCTTGCTTTGGCGTCATAGTCTTAAAGTAGCAGAGTGCTGTATCAGCCCAGTAGCTCGCGGCCTCGGTCCGACTCATGACCCGTCTCCTTCTCAGGCATCACGGGGCAGACGTTACCCCTCAAAGCGTAATAAGAGGTTAAGGCTGGCGCTACCTAGCGACCCCCGTCAGAAGCTGCCGCTAAGGGTCCGAATACACAAACATATATCATTCAATGCTCTGGAACAGATAGCTCGAAAGTGTCTTAAGTTGACTGTGGCGCCTAGGCAACACCTCCCTAAGTCGCCTATCGAAACGTTACATAACCATCAATTTTCCGGTAGCAGACTCCTGATGGGCAAGAGAAGATGTTGCGGCACCGGTCAAGGTGCCACTTCTGATCCTCAGGTAATCGCCATGTCATCTCAGCGGCGTCTTGTCACTGCACCTGTTCTGCCGGTTGTCCTGATCCAGGGCTCTTCGGATGGCGGTCTGCGCTCTGTCGGCGACTTGCTGGTGGCGCTAGATCGGGCTCAGGTAGCAGGTGACCATGGGATCTCTGCGGCGCTTGTTGAACAGGTCTACGCTGCCTACGACTTGGCAGCGGAGGTCCTGGACTGACCCACCCAAAGATCACGACGCGTCATCGGGCGCCGATTCATCCTTCCCTTCAGCAATGGTGAAGACCCGGCTCGGTGGGACCTCATAGGTTTTCGCCATCTTCAAGAGCAACTCGGAGGACGGGCGCAAGTCGCCGCGCTCGATGTCGTCAAGCGTATCGTTCCCTATCTTTAGGTATGCGGCCGCCTCTTCACGGGTCAGCCGCACGAATATCCGTAAGTTCTGAAGTTGGACCCCTACTGCTCTGTCCACCTGCCTGTTGAGGCTGCTCGCCATGTGTCTGTCCGGCATTGGTGACTCCCTCTGGACGCCAGTTTGCACAGTTTGTCGTCTCAAAGAAGCGACTAATGCGTCGCGTCTGATGCTATCAGAAGGTTGCAATCGACATGAAGGGCAGCAACCAGAAGGAACGTTCAGCGACTCCCAACTGCTGCCGCTGTCATCCTCAATCCGCTGTCCATCTCAGCAGCGGCGGCACGGCCATCCCCGACTGACGACCAGATCCGCCAGCAAATCATTCAGCAATATATCACGGACTACTAGGGCCGTAAGGCATCCCTGGTACTATCCGTTCAACCAGGCTTGCAACGGATCATCGGCGCAGGCCGCATTGTTCTCCAGCCCTCCCGCCGCGGCCAGCACGATGCGAGCCCAGCATGCCGTCGCTTGGCCGGTCTTCTGCACTCAAGCCAGCGACTGCAGCCCATGCCGTTCGGCCGCGCTCCAGCTCTATGGCAACCGCAGCCTCGCCTACGCCGATCATTCCTCAGATGAGATGATGATCGTAGAAACTTTCTGATCAGGCAACGAATTCCAGCACGATGGGCGACGGTTCGGACATGGCGGGCGCTCCTGTGGGCATGGCACTGCGATAGCCGATCGGCATCCGGGCCGGTAATGCAGCCACAAGCCGCCTCCAGCCACGCTACCTGAAGCGTTGTTCGGTTCGAGCGATAGATTGCTCAGTTCCGTCCACAACTCCTCCGACATGGGTCTAGACCCATCCTGCCCGAGGAGAATATTTTCGCTTCCCATTCTGTCGCCCAACCTGTTCGATGAACAACCGAATGACCCCAGAGATTCGTAACGCACCTTACGGTAGGGGTTCGGGTGGCCCAATCAGGTCTTCAACGTTGAGTCGATCGAGAGCCGGACATCGTTCGGCCTAGAGCATTTTCGCCTTACGTGAACTCATACCCTGAGTTGGTGAGGTAGTTGC
>CAXTVX010000180.1:0-2609 GCA_964247755.1 uncultured Acetobacteraceae bacterium
TGAGGGCGGCCACGAGCCGCCGAGTGACATCAGCCGGGACTTTCGGCGGTCGAGCCGCCGCCATGGCGGTCTTCAGCCTATCGGAACGCGGTTTGGTGGTTGCCATGGCTTGATCCTGCATCGGATCGGCATGGAATGCGAAGCTTGGATGGACGCGACATCGTCCACTACGAGGCCATCTAGCGATCATCTTGGTACCACGCAACGTCCATTACGGGGACGTCGAACGTCCACTGCGGGTATGTCTGGCGCCCACGCTGGGGACGTCTGGCGTCCACCACGGGGACGCCAAAACAGGGTCTCCATACACCATTGCACCTGTGGTGGTTTTTGCAGGTAATCTTGCGGCTTGACTTCCGCCTGATCCAGTGTCTCGAGCAGATGCCGATCGGCATCTGGACAGCCTTCCGTCAGCCTGGCCGCGGCCGGGCGCGAACGCAGGCGTGACGGTGGGGAATGGGTGGCACGCTCACGTTGGGATGACGCCGCAAGGACCGGGGGCATGGCGGCCGCTGTCTTCCTCCTGCTGGCTACCGCCGCCCGGGCTGATGGCCTGCCTGACGCCATCGGCCGGCAACTGCTACCAGGCTACGTGGTGCTAGAAGTGGCGCATGGCCGGCTCACCGGCGGCACCAGCGACGACTACGTGGTGGCTCTGGGCCGACCGGGGGACGACCCGGAGGCCCCAATCGGCAGCGATTCAGCTGCGCCAGCCCGGCCCCTGATGCTGTTCCGAACTCAACGTCAGGGCGCCTACACCCTCGCCGGCCGCAACGACGAGGTGGTGATGCGCCACGCCAGGGCGGCCAGTGCGATCCGTTCGACCCGGAGCAGGGGCTGGTGATGAAGGGCGCCTATGTCACCGTGCAGAACGAGGTGGCCTGCGGCAACCACCGGTCCGACTACATCACGTTCCGCTACGACCGGACGCGCGACCAGTTGCTGTTCGACAGCGAGATCTACCATGGCTGGAAGTTCAACCCGAGTGAGGCGCCGGATGCAGAAGCATTGGTTCCTGACGGGCCGCCCAGCGTGAAGCATGTCGACCCGCACCGTTCGGTCGGCTTCTCGGTCTGGAAGCCGTCGCGCTAGGCTTAGCCGCCAGGGGAGCACAACATGACGAACACCCTGATCTATCTTGGCTGGGTGCCGGCACTGGCAATCGTACAGATCATCCCGGCCCCGGCCACCAAACGGTGCCAGGACAGTGCGCAACGGGCGCTGACGGAGAATGATCGGCCGAAGCGGGGGCAGCCGTGATCAAGCCCCTCAGCAAGCCCCGGTTCGCGCTGCTGACCAGGCTGATCGAGAGCGACGGCCAGTGCCACGGCAAGCATCTGACGGCGGGAGCAAGACGCCTTGGCTCAAGAATGCAGCTGGACCGGCTGACGGATTGGGAGCTTCCGGACCGCACCGGCTCTGATATGGACGACTGGACCCTCCACATCACCGGCGCCGGCCGCGCCGCAGTCGAGGCCAAACTGCGACGATGCGAGAACGGGGGCAAGCGGAAGGAGCCGAGCGGTTGAGCGACTGGCAGCCGATCGACACGGCGCCGAAAGACGGAACGCGTGTGCTCCTGTTCATGCCAGCGTCAGGAGATGGCCGCTGGACCGGCTTCTGGTTAGATGGTGACGGGCGCGTCAGCCACGGCCGGCCTGACATCCTATGACACACTGAATGTCCCTCTCGGACCTACCCTGATGTCCCCCCGCCACCACCTCACGTACATCCCCCTGACGCCGCACGCCGACACGATCGTCGCCCGCCTGGACGCGCTCGCCGACGAGGGCTGAGGGCTGGAAGCCGTGGCACATGCAGGAGGTCGTGGTGGATGGGCGGCAGTGCCTGATGGTGGTGAGCAGGAGAATTGTTTGAGCGACACCGAGAACACGCCGAAGCTGGAAGATGCCAGGGCCTTCACCAAGGTGGAACTGCGAGGTATCCGCCGCCTAGCAGATCGCATCCGGTTCAATTTGTTCGTCACGCCTGTCACGCCGAGTACATCTGCCTGGCGGGAGCAGCAGGAGATTACTTTGGCTGTCATTGATGATCGCGTTGACCTTGGGCGCTGAGCTCCCCCGCCTCGCCCAGCGCCACAACGGCTGCCCCGAAAGCGCTCAGCCATACGGCGAACCGGCGTGCCATTGACACGTCCCCCATCGCACGGCACACAATCATAGGTTGTCACAGTGACCCGCGGGGTTGTGTCCAGGCCTGTAAACAGGCCTCGCGGCCGGTAAAGGAGAGAGGGTTGGCCCCCGCTGAGAAAGAGGCTCGCATCGTCAAGGCGCTTACTGAGCCCATGAGCATCACGTGCCTCTCCGGCTTCTCGAACCTGACACCCGCGCAGCTCGCCCCAACACTTGTGCGGATGGAACTGGCTGGTCGAGTTCGGACCAGATGGGAGATCGAGGAACGCCGGCGCCGGCGGATCTATCGCCTAGCCTGAGCAGCAAAAGAGCCGACCAGGGTTTTGCCAGGCGGCCTCCGCGAAATACGGTGCGGTCGCCCCCGGTCGACGGGCGTGTGAAGGCAGACAAGACTACGAGCACTAGCAGCCTGTCGGATTGGCTGGGTTTCGCACGGGGATCGAGGCGCTTCTTGCT
>CAXTVX010000181.1:0-2582 GCA_964247755.1 uncultured Acetobacteraceae bacterium
ACCATCGGCTTCTTCTGGTGCAGCGGCACGTCGCGGAAGCCGAAATCGGTGGTGGGCGGAATGGTGGCCTGTGGATTGTCGCTCATGGGAGCCCGGTATAGCGTGCCGCCTAGCGATGCCGGAACTCCCAGAAGTCGAGACCGTGATGCGCGGGATGCGGGCGCATCTCGAAGGGCACACCATCATCCGTGCCGAGATGCGCCGGCCGGACCTGCGTTGGCCGATGCCGCCTGGGCTGGCAGCCCGGCTGCGCGGCGCCCGGGTGGAGGGTTTCCGGCGTCGGGGCAAGTACATCCTGATGCGTCTGGACGGTGACGACAGCATGCTGCTGCATCTCGGCATGTCCGGCCGGGTCAACCTCGTCCGGCTCGATCCCGCGGTGCCGGTGGTGGTGGGACGGCACGAGCACGTGGTGATCGAGACCGAGCAGGGCTGCCGGTTCGGTCTGGTCGACCCGCGCCGGTTCGGCGCGATCGACCTCATGCCGACCGCCGGAGAGGACGCGCATCGCCTGCTGGCGGGGCTGGGCCCGGAGCCGCTGGAGCCGGGGTTCGGCCTTGCGGTGCTGGCAGCGGCGCTGGCCGCGCGGCGGACCAGCCTCAAGGCGGCGCTGCTGGACCAGCGTGTGGTGGCGGGGCTCGGCAACATCTACGTGTGCGAGGCGCTGTTCCGGGCGCGGCTGTCGCCGGAGCGGGAGGCGGGCAGCGTCGGCCGTGCGGCGGTCGGGCGGCTGGTGGTCGCGATCCGCGCGGTGCTGGAGGAGGCGATCGCCGCGGGCGGGTCGTCCCTGCGCGACTACGTGCAGCCGGACGGGGAACTCGGCTTCTTCCAGCACGCCTGGCGCGTCTACGGCCGGGCGGGCGAGGGTTGTCCGGACTGTCCGGGCCTGCCGGCCTGTCCCGGCATCGACCGCATCGTGCAGGGCGGAAGGAGCAGCTTCTTCTGCCCGCGGCTGCAGCGCTGAAACGGGCGGTCGCCTCACCGCGACGTTGCTTGACGCCAGCCGGGATCGTGTCCTAGAAGACCGACCCTCCGCCGGATGGCTTGGCACCTGGGACCCGCTGGTCCCTGCCACTTCCGGCTCCTGACCGCGTCGTAGTGAACAGAGAAGCATGGCGAACACCGCATCGGCGCGCAAGCGCATCCGGCAGACCGTAGTCCGCACCGCGCGCAACGCGGCGCGCAAGTCGCGCATGCGCACCTTCATCAAGAAGGTCGAGACCGCGATCGCGTCAGGCAGCAAGGAGCAGGCCGCAGCCGCGCTGCGTGACGCGCAGCCGGAGATGCAGCGGGCGTCTGGCAAGGGCGTGATCCACGCCAACACGGTGTCGCGCAAGATCTCGCGCCTGTCCGCCCGGATCAAGGCGATCACGGCCGCCTGATCGCCGGCCGGTCACACCAGAACCGCCGCAGCGGGCCGCGTGCATGCACGCGGCCCTTTTTGTTGCACTTGTCACGCGCGGGTCGCCCCGCGCAAAGCTGGGTGCGGTGTCGATTTCGTCTTGACTGTGCCGCAGTCAGCGCTTTTCGCATCGCGTCCAGATTCCCGTTGCCACCCACCACGCTGCGGCTTATCGTCTCGGAACGGTCATGACGCCGACCGGTCGCTGCGAAAACCGCATCTCCCTGCTTGTGTACGGTTGAACGCGCCGCGTGCTGCGGCCTGTGTCGTATCGTCCGCGCATCGGCGAAAGATGCAGTGCCGGCAACGAGCCTTGGCGTCAATGGCAGAGCGGGTGGGGTGCGAGTGACGTCCAGCAGGCATGAGTCGGGTGTCCTGAGCGGCGCCTTGGCCGACACGGTGATGGAGCGGTCGGCCGATGCGGTCGCAGCTTCGGACGCTCATCCGCTCGCGGCGCACTGGTCGCGCATCTGCAGCCGGTTGCAGGCCGAAGTCGGGGAGGTGGAATACCACACCTGGCTGAGACAGATGACGCTCGGGCCGGTCGATCATGACGAGATCACGCTCTACCTGCCGACCCGCTTCCTGCGCGACTGGGTGCGCAGCCAGTACGGCGACCGCCTCGGCACCCTTTGGAACGGCGAGATCGCCGCCGTCCGTCGCGTCGAGCTGATGCTGTCGCCGGAACTCCGTGCCGCCGCCGCTCCGGCGGCAGCAGCTCCGTCGGCGCCCGCCGCGCCGGTGCAGATGGCCGCTCCCGCTCCCGTCCCTGTTCCTTCCCCCGTAGTGCCGGCGGAACCACGCGGCGACCTCGCGGCACCGCTCGACCCGCGCTTCAACTTCGACGGCTTCGTCGTCGGCAAGCCGAACGAGTTCGCCTATGCCTGCGCCAGGCGCGTGGCGGAACGGCCGTCCAGCCCCGGCTTCAACCCGCTCTTTCTCTACGGCGGCGTCGGGCTCGGCAAGACGCACCTGATGCACGCGATCGGGCTCGAGCTGACACGGGCGGCGCGGGCGGCCGGTCCGGTCTCGGTCGCCTACATGTCGGCCGAGAAGTTCATGTACCGCTTCATCGCCGCGATCCGCTCGCAGCAGACCATGGAGTTCAAGGAGCAGCTGCGCTCGGTCGACGTGCTGATGATCGACGACCTGCAGTTCCTGATCGGCAAGGACAACACGC
>CAXTVX010000182.1:0-2498 GCA_964247755.1 uncultured Acetobacteraceae bacterium
GCCGGGCTGTTCATGATCGACCTGGACCGGTTCAAGCAGGTCAACGACATGCTGGGACATCACGCCGGCGACGCCCTGCTGCGCGCGTTCGGGCAGCGGCTGCGCGAGGTGTTCCGGCCGATGGACATGGTGGCGCGGCTGGGCGGCGACGAGTTCGCGGTGCTGGTCGACGTGCTGGACGGCCCGGAGCAGGTCGAGCGCATCTGCGACCGGCTGTTCGAGGTGATGGCGGTGCCGTTCCGCGTCGGCGGCAGCGAGACCCATGTCGGCATCAGCATCGGCGTCGCTTTGGAGGCGGGACTGGACGGCAGCACGGTGCAGGACCTGCACCGGCGGGCGGACATCGCGCTCTACCAGGCCAAGGCGGACGGGCGGAACTGCCGGTGCTGCTTCTCCATCGACCTGGACCGCAAGCTGCGGCGGCGCACGATGCTCGAGGACGAGCTACGCCAGGCGCTGCTGACGCGCGACGGCCTGTTCGTCTGCTACCAGCCCCAGGTCAGCGTCGGCAGCTGCCGGATCATCGGCTTCGAGGCCCTGGCCCGCTGGCGCCGCCACGACGGCGAGCTGGTTCCGGCGCAGGAGTTCGTCGGCATCGCCGAGGAGACCGGGCTGATCCGCCAGCTGGGCGCGTTCGTGCTGTCCGACGCGGTCGCGGTCGCACGGCGCCGTCCCGACCTGTTCCTGTCGGTCAACCTGTCGCCGGTGCAGCTCCAGACCCCCGGCTTCGCGCAGACGGTGGCAAGGACGGCGCTGGCGGCGGGCGTGGCGCCGCAGCAGATCGAGCTGGAGATCACCGAGGGCGTGCTGCTTGGCAACGACGAGGTCACGCAGACCACGCTCGACCAGCTGCGCCAGCTCGGCTTCCGGATCGCGCTCGACGATTTCGGCGTCGGCTATTCGAGCCTGAGCTACCTGCGCCGGCTGCACGTCGACAAGATCAAGATCGACCGCTCGTTCATCGAGAACATCACCTCCGATCCCGAGGCGCTGGCGCTGGCCGCCTGCATCGTGATCCTGGGCCAGGCGCTCGGGGTGACGGTGACGGCCGAGGGCATCGAGACGCCCGAGCAGATGCGGCTGATGTCGACTGCCGGCTGCAGCGGCCTGCAAGGCTACCTGTTCTCCAGGCCGGTCTGCGGCCACGAGCTCGACGCGCTGCTGGCCGAACCGGCAGCCGAGGCGGCCGTGTAGGGCAGCATCAGGTCAGGTCGGGCGCCAGTCCGGCCGGGCGGCGATCCAGCGCCGCAGGCTGAGTTGGGCCGTCTCGTCGGCGTTGATCCGCGCCAGCGCCTGCACGCAGCCCGGAGCGGGAACCGCGTCGACCTGCGCCGTGCGTGTGGCACTAACCAGTCCCAGGTCGGACAGTGCGGTCTCGCAGGCGCTGCGCCAGCGCGCGACCAGCGAGGCCGGCGCCAGCAGCGGCAGCACCAGGGCGACGTCAAGGCGTGCCGCGGCGGCGATGGCGCGCCAGGCGGCGAACAGCGGGCCGGCCGGAGGATGGCCGAACTGCTGCCGATAGCGCTCGGCGAAGGCCGGCACCCCGTCCAGCGCGGGGTCGGCCGCCAGGCTGTCCTCCTCGCTGCCACCCAGCGAGAACACCGGGACGAACCCTAGCCCGCCCAGCGTCCGCAGGCGTTCCGGCACGTCGTGGCCGCCGAGGAAGATCGCGTCGACCCGGCCGTCGCGAAGCGCCGCTTCCGCGTCCTGCGGCTCGGACAGGCCGAACACCGGCGACGGGTCGACCGACAGCATGGACAGCCCGAGCAGCGCCGGCAGTTCGGCGCCGGTCGCGGTGGAGGCGGCGGTGCGCAGCCTCCGGCCGGCCAGCGACGACGCAGCGCCGAGCCGGGCGACCACCACGCCCGAGGACAGGCCGGCCAGCGCCGGCACCCAGCGGCTGGCATCGAAGTGCACGCGCGGGTCGCCGGCGAGCCAGGCGATGGCCGCGGCACCCGGCACCAGCATGGCGATGGAGCCGTCCGGCGCGGTCAGCGCCTCGAACGCATTGGCGCCGGTGACGCCGTCGCGGCCGCCGGTGGCGGACACCGGCAGCGCAGTCCCTGCCTGCAGCGCGCTGGCGAGCCGTGGCGCCAGCAGACGGGCCCAGCGTCCCGGCGCCGCGTCGGGCGGTCCTGCGACCAGAAGGGCGGGATTGCGCAGGGAGGACGGCCCCTGCTCCAACGCCACCCCTGCCATCGGCCCGGGATCCGGCGCGGCCCGGGCGGTCCGGAGCGTGGCGGCGAGGGCGGGCAGTGCCAGCAACAGGGTCCTGCGGCCGACCTCCCGATGGGGAGCCATACCGCCCGGCTGGCCGGGTTCCGTCATCGCCACACCCGCATCAAGGGTTCTGCGTCCCGCGGTTCATCATGATTTCATACATGAACCCGGTCCATGTCCCAAATGCGGCAGTCGGCCGGCCCGTCAGGGCCAGCGCACCTCGGGCGGCAGGCTCATCAGGATCGCCTCGACGTTGCCGCCGGTGCGCAGCCCGAACA
>CAXTVX010000183.1:0-2431 GCA_964247755.1 uncultured Acetobacteraceae bacterium
GGCCCGGCCGGCGCGGTCGACCGTCTGCCGCGCCGCCTGCAGCCGCGCCGCCCAGTCCGGCGCCGCGGCCCAGCCGTTGTCGATCACCAGGAGCAGGACGCCGGCGCCTGGCAGGCGGCCGCGATCCTGCACCAGCACCGGCTGCGCCAGCCCCAGCACCAGCAGCGCACCGGCCGCGATCCGCAGCGCCAGCAGCCAGGGCGGCGCCTTGCGCGGCTGCTCGGTGCGGGTGCGCAACCCGTCCAGCAGCCGGATCGCCGGGAAAAGCTGCACGCGCGGCGCCGGCGGCAGGGCGCGCAGCAGCCACCACAGCAGCGGCAGCACGAGGAGGCCGAGCATGAGCAGCGGAACCGCGAGGATCACGCGGCCACGCTCCGCCGGCCGAGCGCCTGATGCAGCGCGAGCAGGGCCGTGCTCGGCGGCTGGTCGGTGCGGTGGTGCAGCAGCAGCGCGCCGGACGCGGCGCACAGGCGGGCCAGGGCCTGCCGATGCGCGTCGAGTGCCGCCGCGTAGTCGGCGCGGACGTCCTGCACCCGCGACACCAGCAGCGACGGCTCGCCCTCGACGCCCTCGAACCGGACCCGCCCGTCATACGGCAGCTCGCATTCCGCCGGGTCCAGCAGCTGCAGCAGCAGCACCGGCACCGGGACCGCGGCCAGGCGGGACAGGGTGCGCTCGATCTCCGGCAGCGGGGACAGGAAGTCGCCGATCAGCACCAGCCGGGCGTGGGCGGGCAGGTCGACCGGTGCCGGCAGCGACGCGGCATCGGCGGCCGGAGCCGCGAGCAGCTGCCGGGCCAGGCGTTCGACCGCTTGCCTGCCGGAGTATCGCGACTGCGCGCCCGCTTCCAGCAGCCGCACGTGCTCGCCGGCGCGCAGCAGCAGCACCGACAGCGCCAGCGCCAGCAGCTCGGCACGGCCGCGCTTGAACGGCAGCCGATCGTCCGAGCGCCAGGCCATGCTGGCGGACGCGTCGCGCCACAGGCACACGGTCTGCGCCGCCTCCCACTCGGTTTCCCGCACGAAGGCGCGGCTGGACCGGGCGGATTGCCGCCAGTCGATCCGGGTGATCGACTCGCCCGGCATCAGCTGCCGGTATTGCCAGAAGCTGTCGCCGGTGCCGGCGCGCCTGCGCCCGTGCACCCCCTGCGCGACGGTGCTGGCGACGCGATCGGCCTCCGCCAGCAGCGGCGGCAGCCGGGCGGCCAGCGCTTCCGCCTCGTGCCGCACGTCGCCGCCCGCGGCAACGCCGGCCCACGCCGCACCGGGCAGACCAGGGAGCGGGTCGCCGGCCGCGCGGCGGCCGGGCACCCTGAACGGAAAGCGCCTCACCCGATCCGCTGGACCAGCCCGTCGATCAGCGCGGGCAGGGAGGTTCCCTCCGAGCGCGCGCCGAAGCTCAGCGCCATGCGGTGGCGCAGCACCGGATGCGCCAGCGCCGCCACGTCGTCCAGGCTGGGCGACAGCCTTCCGTCCAGCAGCGCGCGGGCACGCGTCGCCAGCATCAGCGCCTGCGCCGCGCGCGGCCCCGGGCCCCAGGCGAGCGAGCGTCGCACCCGGTCATCGGCGGCGGTCTCCGGCCGGGCGCCGCGCACCAGGGACAGGATCGCGTCCACCACCTTCGCCCCGATCGGCAGCCGCCGCATCAGCGCCTGCGCCGACAGGAGCTCGCCCGGCCCCAGCACCGGCTCGGGTGCCCCGCGCGGCGTCCCGGTGGTGGCGAGCAGCATGGCCCGCTCCGCCGCCGCCTCGGGATAGGACAGGTCGACCTGCAGCAGGAAGCGGTCAAGCTGGGCCTCGGGCAGCGGATAGGTGCCTTCCTGCTCGATCGGGTTCTGCGTCGCCAGCACGTGGAACGGCGCCGGAAGCGGATGGTTGGTGCCGGCCACCGCGACCCTGTGCTCCTGCATCGCCTGGAGCAGTGCCGACTGGGTGCGCGGGCTGGCGCGGTTGATCTCGTCGGCCATCAGCAGCTGGCAGAACACGGGACCGCGGACGAAGCGGAAGCCGCGCCGGCCGTTCGCGTCCTCCTCCAGGATCTCGCTGCCGGTGATGTCGGCCGGCATCAGGTCCGGTGTGAACTGCACCCGCCGCGCGTCCAGCCCGAGCACAGTGCCGAGCGTCTCGACCAGCAGGGTCTTGCCGAGGCCGGGTGCTCCCACCAGCAGCGCGTGGCCGCCCGACAGCAGGGCGGTCAGCACCTCGGCCACCACCTGCTCCTGGCCGAAGATCACCTCGCCGATGCGCCGACGCACCACCGCGAGCCGGGCCGACAGCGCGTCCGCCTCCGCCACCGGGTCGGGTTCCCCTCGGAGCGGATCGGGTGCGACCGCCGTCGCATCGAAGCCTGGACCTGTCATCGCGCGTGCTCCACATGGCCAATCTGCCATGTCCGGGGGTTTCATCAAGCCGGGTGCGCTTCCTATATCCGA
>CAXTVX010000184.1:0-2371 GCA_964247755.1 uncultured Acetobacteraceae bacterium
CGTAAGATCACCTCGTCAGGTCACGTCGAGAAGGCGGGCCTGACCGGACGCTTACGTTCCTGTTCGTGCTGCGGACCGGCATCCAGTGGGAGATGCTGCCGCTCAAGATGGGGTGCGGGTCCGGCATCACGTGCTGGCGCCGCCTGCGGGACTGGCAGGAGGCAGGTGTCTGGGACGGGCTGCATCGTGAGTTGCTGCGCCGGCTGCGGGCCGCCGACCGGATCGACTGGAGCCGGGCCTGCATCGACAGCGCGTCGCTTGCTGCCAAAAGGGGACGACAAGACAGGGCCGAACCCGACCGACCGAGGCAGGCTCGGCACGAAGCGCCATGTGATCACCGACCGGACAGGCACTCCGCTCGCGTTCGTCCTGACGGGCGCCAACACCCACGACAGCATGCCGTTCGAGGGGCTGCTCGACAGCGTCCCGCCGGTTGGCGGCAAGACGGGCCGAGGACGGCGCCGGCCGGACAAGCTTCACGCTGACAAGGCCTACGATCATCGACGCTGCCGCCAAGCCTGCCGCCGTCGCCGGATCGTCTCTCATATCGCCCGGCGGGGCGTCGAAACCAGCCAGAAGCTAGGCCAACACAGATGGGTCATCGAGCGGACCTTCGCCTGGATCAACCGCCTCCGTCGGCTCGTCACGCGCTACGAGCGCAGAAGCGACATCCACCATGCCTTCACCGCGCTCGCCTACTCGCTCATCTGCTTCAAAAAGCTGCAGGGCAGGTTTTGAAAGGCGCTCTTAACTCGACTTTGGCCATTTGAGGCCAGTGTAGGCGGCGGAGCGGGTGACCGATTAATCTAGCGTGTCCCCGCCAAGAGACGCCGCCATGCTTCATCTGCCATCCCGCTTCGCCCCGGTGATCCTGAGCTTTGCGCCGCTGTTTTTCCAGCGCAGTTGGCGGTATGCCGAAGTTCTGCTGTTGGGTGCGATCCTCGCGCCGGGGAAACGAACTGTGACGAGCCTTTTGCGGATCTCCGGGCTCGTTCGGGAGCGGCGGTTCGTGAACTACCATCGCGTTCTCAATCGTGCGGCCTGGAGCCCGCGTGCCGCGTCCCGCCTGTTGCTCGGCCTTCTGGTCGCGGCGTTCGTCCCGACCGGGCCGGTGGTGCTCGGGATCGACGACACCATCGAGCGGCGCCGGGGCAAGCGTATCAGCGCCAAGGGGATCTACCGCGACCCGGTGCGTTCATCTCACGGGCATTTCGTGAAAGCGTCCGGCCTGCGATGGCTCAGCCTGATGCTGCTGGTGCCGATCCCCTGGGCCGGGAGGATCTGGGCATTGCCGTTCCTGACAGCTCTTGCCCCGTCCGAGCGTGCTTGCCGGGAGCATGGTTGGCGACACAGAAAACTGACCGACTGCGCTAGGCAGTTGGTGCTGCAGGCACGCCGCTGGCTGCCGGGGCGCGATCTCGTGCTGGTGGGTGACAGCGGGTTCGCTGCCTTGGAGTTGCTGGAGGCGCTCGGTCGGCAGGGCATCATCTGCATCACCCGCTTGCGTCTTGATGCCGCTTTGTATGAACCGGCAGCCCCGCGGCTGCCGGGAACTAACGGCCGCCCCAGAACCAAGGGGGTCCGTCTGCCGAACCTGTCCGACATTCTGGCCGGGACCAGCACGGGCTGGCAGCAGGTGGTGGTGCCCGGATGGTATGGCGAGGGCGAGGGCATCGTCGAGCTCTGCTCGGCCACTGCCGTGTGGCGCCATGCTGGCATGCCGGTCGTCCCGATCCGCTGGGTGCTGGTGCGTGATCCACTCGGCCGGTTCGAGCCGCAAGCTCTGCTGTGCACTGGCCTGGCCTGCGCGCCATAGCAGATCCTGCGCTGGTTCGTCCGGCGCTGGCAAATCGAGGTCACGTTCCAAGAGACCAGAGCCCACCTGGGCGTCGAAACCCAGCGTCAGTGGTCGGACCTGGCTATCGCCCGGACCACGCCTTGCCTGCTCGGGCTGTTCTCCGTCGTGACCCTACTTGCGGACCGCCTCAAACCAGCTGAGCGCCGTTGCACCGCAACGACCGCCTGGTATCACAAACAGCGTCCGACTTTCAACGACACCCTAGCTGCAGTCCGTCGCCATATCTGGCAAGAATGGGGTTTGCTCACGTCTCGGCATCAGAACAATAATGTAAAACCCCGCCCAGCACTTCAGCATGCCATGGTAGACGCCATTTGCCATGCCGCCTGACGGCCAAAGTCGAGCTGAGTCGTCACTGCGAACACATCGAGGCACGGAGATCATGGCTAATGGTTCTACGTTGGGTCGGTCGCCCAGACGTTCTCGGACGCCTCGCGTCGCTATGAGCAGTCTTGAGAGCTAGAGCAGTTTGAGGTTGCGCGGACTCGCTGGTTCTGATTCGACGCTGCTGGT
>CAXTVX010000185.1:0-2320 GCA_964247755.1 uncultured Acetobacteraceae bacterium
CAGAGCCTCATGCTCCACTGACATTTGTCTCGGACCACTCAATGGGGGCTGGTCACGGTGGCCGGGACCTTCGTGGCGTGCCTCGAGCTCGCCCAGCAGGGCGAGATCAAGGTCGAGCAGGAGCAGCTGTTCGCGCCGATTCACATCAGGCAGAGCACCGCGGATCCTCTTTAATGGAAGGTGGAAGCCTCGCCTCTGACCTCCTGATTTGCCCATGCCGATGCTCACGAGGATTGCATGCTCCTCCTGCTTGCTGTCACGGTGGCGCGCGGTAGGAGCCGGACGAACATGTCAAGGGTGGTCAGGCTGAAGCTGACGCCCAGGAGCCGACTGAAACATACTGCGAGTGGCCATCAAGCTCGATAGCCTCCTGGTCGCCGGATGGTCATGCGCAAGCAATAGCAAGGAAAAGAGCACATGGCCGGATCCAGGACCTTGCGCCTCGGCGCCTTCATGCGGCCAGTCAGCATTCATACCGGAGCCTGGCGCTACCCAGGTGCCTACCCCGACGCCAACTTCAACTTCCAGCATCTCCGCCACTTCATCCGGCGTCTGGAAGCCGCCAGGTTCGACGCCTTCTTCATGGCCGATCATCTCGCGGTGCTGAACATGCCGATGGACGCGCTCAAGCGCAGCCACACCATCGCCTCGTTCGAGCCATTCACTCTGCTGTCGGCACTGTCCGGCATCACCGAGCACATCGGCCTAGTGGCGACTGCCTCGACCACCTTCGACGAACCCTACCACATTGCGCGTCGCTTTGCCTCGCTCGACCACATCAGCGGCGGCCGGGCTGGCTGGAACATCGTCACCACGGCCAATCCCGACGCGGCGCTGAACTTCGGCTACGACACTGCCATGGACCACGACGCTCGCTACGTTCGGGCGCGCGAGTTCTACGACGTGGTCACCGGCCTGTGGGACAGCTTCGCCGACGACGCCTTTCCGCGCGATGTGGCGTCGGGAGTGTATGTCGACCCGGCGCGCATGCACGTGCTCCACCACAAGGGGCCGAGCCTGTCGGTGCGCGGGCCGCTCAACATCGCGCGTCCGATACAGGGCTGGCCGGTGATCGTCCAGGCAGGTGCCTCGGAGGCAGGGCGGCAGCTCGCGGCCGAGACCGCGGAAGTCATCTTCGGATCGACGCCGACGCTGGAGGCGGGCCAGTCGTTCTATGCTGACATCAAGCGCCGCATGCAGGCGGTCGGGCGCGATCCGGCGAGCCTGAAGATCCTGCCGGCGGCGTTCGTGGTGGTTGCCGACAGCCTTGAGGCGGCGCGGGCACAGCGCGCGCATCTCGACAGCCTGGTGCACTACGACAGCGGCATCGGCACGCTGAACCAGTTCCTCGACTACGACGTGTCCGGCTTTGACCCCGATGGTCCGCTGCCCGAGGTCCCGGAGACCAACGCGAGCAAGACCCAGCGTGAAAACATTATCGCGCTGGCGCGGCGGGACAATCTGACCATCCGGCAGCTGGCGCAGAAGGCCGGCAGCTATGCCGGCCTCGCCTTCGTCGGCACGCCGGCTTCAATTGCCGACGAGATGGCACGGTGGCTCTTCGAGGACGGCTCCGACGGATTCAACATCATGTTCCCGTGGCTGCCCGGAGGGCTGAACGCCGTGGTGGACACGCTGATCCCCGAGCTGCAGCGCCGGGGCCTGTTCCGCACCGAGTACGAGGGCCGTACGCTGCGCGACCATCTCAGTCTATCGCGCCCAGCAAACCGCTTCTTCCCGGCCGAGTGACGGCGCCTGGTGCTGGGCCAGGGCGGGATGAGTTAGGTCGGACCATACCCTGAGTTCCTGAAGTAGTTGATGCATTCCTCCAGCGTGTAAGTGTCAAGCAGCGCGACAATGGCGTTGGGGACGGCCTCGCGACTCCGCACGGCAGCCTTCCGGAACAGGTGCTTGAATTTGCCGTGGTCGCGGGTGAAGTGAAAAGCCTCGCACGACAGGCTGCCGATGCGACGAACAAGATCGCCTAGGAGGTCGAGCAGATGCAGGTCTTGGCGGATCAGGTGGTAAGTGCCCTCGGCGGCATCACCCATTCGATTAACTCTGTTCGCGACTACATTGCGTCGACGGCGGCGGCCGTGGAGCAGCAGAGAGTTGTGACGCAGGAGCTTTCTAGCCGGATGCAGACGGCCGCGACCAGCGTCGGTGCGATCAACGACAACATGTGTGAGATCTCGTCGTCGGTGCATCAGGTGATGCAAGCAGTGGGTGACACCAAGCCGCTGCCAGGGTGCTGGTCCGGTAGACCTAGAGCAAAATCCGATCATTCCGGCTCGTATCCTGCGGCGGTGAAGTAGGCGGT
>CAXTVX010000186.1:0-2306 GCA_964247755.1 uncultured Acetobacteraceae bacterium
CTGCTCGGGATCGCGACCGTGGTGCTGGCCGGGCAGCGCATGCCGCTGCTGCTGTGCCTGCTCGGGCTGCTCGTGGCCGGCCTGCTGCTGCGCCGGCTGCGTCCGGCCGTGCTGGCGGCGCTGCTGGCGGCGCCTGTGCTGGTGGCGGTGTCGGCGGTGGTGTCGCCGCACAGCTTCGGGCACTTGGTGACGCTGTTCGGCCGGCAGATGCGCCATTTCGGGCAGAGCCCGTATGGACTGATCTATGTGCGGGCGCTGTCGATCGGGCTGTCCAACCCGCTGACCGGGCTCGGCTTCGACGGCTTCCGGCACGGTTGCGCCCTGCCCGCCTATTTCCGCGACTGGCCACCTTGGGGTGCGCCGTCCGGCAGCGGCGGAGGAGTGGAGGTCTGCGTCCAGCATCCGCACAACCACTACCTCCAGGCGCTGACCGATTCCGGGGTGCCCGGGCTGCTGCTGTTCTGTGTCATGGTCGTGAGCTGGCTCGTGGCCCTGGCGCCTGGGCTGGCCGATCGGGACCAGGGCGCGGTGCTGCAGGCCTGGCGGGTCGGGCTGTTCGCGGCGGTGTTCGTGCATGAATGGCCGATCGCCTCGGCCAGCGCGTTCACCAACATGCCGCTGGGGGGCTGGTTCTTCCTGCTGCTGGGGGTGGGGCTGGCCGAGGCCCGGGCGGTGCGGCGTCCCCCTGGCCCGCCGGGCTCGGCCTACCATATGCAGCGTAACCAGCAGGAGCGGGATCGATGGCGGCTGACACGGTGACGCAGGGGCGGGCGGGCGAGGCGGAGGCCGCGCTGGTGCCGGTCACGGTGCTGACCGGCTATCTCGGCGCCGGCAAGACCACCCTGCTGAACCACATCCTGACCGCCAACCACGGCCGCAAGTATGCGGTGGTGATCAACGAGTTCGGGGAGCTGGGGGTGGACAACGACCTCGTCGTGGATGCCGACGAGGAGGTGTTCGAGATGAACAACGGCTGCATCTGCTGCACCGTGCGCGGCGACCTGATCCGCATCCTGGGTGCCCTGATGAAGCGGCGCACCCGGTTCGACGGCATCATCGTCGAGACCACCGGCCTCGCCGATCCGGCGCCGGTGGCGCAGACCTTCTTCGTCGACGAGGGGGTGCGGGCGCGCACCCGTCTCGATGCGGTGGTGACGGTGGTGGACGCCCTCCACCTGCCGGCGCGGCTGGCGGACAGCGCAGAAGCGCGCACCCAGATCGCGTTCGCCGACGTGATCATCCTGAACAAGACCGACCTGGTGGACGAGGCGGCGCTGGTGGCGCTGGAGGCGCGGATCCGTGGCATCAACCGCTTCGTGCGGCTGCATCGCGCGGTGCGCGGCAACGTCGGGCTCGACGACGTGCTGGACCAGGGCGGGTTCGACCTGCAGCGGGCGCTCGCGGTGGCGCCCGACTTCCTCGAGAACGACGCGCACGGCCACGACGAGGACGTGAGCAGCCTGTCGTTCGAGGTCGCCGAGCCGCTCGATCCGGCGAAGTTCCAGAGCTGGATCGGCGCGGTGCTGCAGGAGCAGGGCGGCGACATCCTGCGCTCCAAGGGGATCCTGAGCTACGCGGGCGAGAACCGCCGGTTCGCGTTCCAGGCGGTGCACATGATGGCGGACGGCGACTTCATCGGTCCATGGCCGGAGGGAGCGCCGCGTGCCTCGCGGCTGGTGTTCATCGGCCGCAACCTGAACCGGCCGCGCCTGCGACGCGGCTTCGAGAGCTGCCGCGCCCGATGAGCGACGCCGGCCTGGCCGATCCAGACCACCTGCTGCGCACGCGGGGCCGCACCCGGCAGGTGGACGGGCACGTGATCGGCTGCGTGGTCTCGCGCGACAACGGGGTGGTGGCCTTTGCCACCGGCGACGGTGAGGTGCATCTGGCGCCGGCCGCGGCGCCGGAGGACGGCGACTGGCGGCGGATCCAGGCGCATGAGGGCGCGGTGCTGTCGCTGGGCGTCGACACGGTCGGCCACGGCTTCCTGACCGGCGGTGACGACAACCGTTTGTGCCGGATCGACGGGGCGACCGGGACCGTGGTGGCGCTGGCGACGGGTCGGCGCTGGGTCGAGCACGTGGCGAGCGTGGTGGATCCGAAGCGGGCCGAGGGCGGCGGGCTGATCGCGTCGGCCTCGGGGAGGCAGGTCGAGCTGCGCGACGCGGCCGGCGCGCTGATCAAGACGCTGGACCACGAGACCACGGTGTCCGGCATCGCCTTCGACGGCAGGGGCAAGCGGGTCGCCGCCTCGCACTACAACGGCGCCTCGCTCTGGTTCACCGGGGCGAAGTCGGACTCCGCCC
>CAXTVX010000187.1:0-2285 GCA_964247755.1 uncultured Acetobacteraceae bacterium
CGTCCAGGTCGAACTCCTCCAGGGTCTGGCCGCGATACTCGATGCGCAGCCGCGGCAGCACCGGAAGGTCGCCGAGTTGGGCCTCGGTCTCGGCGCGGCCGTGGGTCTCGATCAGGCCGGCGACGATGCCGTGCCTGCCTTCCGCCACCAGGCGGCGCGCCTGGGCCAGCATCTCGCAGGTCTTGCCGACGCCGGGAGCGGCGCCCAGGAAGATCTTCAGCGGCGCGCGGGCGGCCTTCGCCTCGGCGGCAAGCAGCGCGTCCGGGTCGGGACGCTTCCGCTCGGTCCGCATCAGGCGGCGATCCGGCCCCGTCCGGAGCATGATCGTCCGGTCATGCCCGGTTTCGCCACGCTCTGGCTGCGCGCACCGCGATCCTCCCCGGCCGGCCAGCCCGCTCCTACCGGCTGCTCGTGTGTACCCCGACGCCGGTGTCGCCTTTCGCGGGCAGGGAGTCGAGGGCGAGATTCAGGCGCAGCACGTTGACGCGTGGCTCGCCGAACAGGCCGAGGGTCCGGCCCTGGGTCTGCGCGGCCAGCAGCTGGCGGACGCTGTCGACCGGAAGGTGGCGCGCGGTGGCGACGCGGCCTGCCTGCAGCGCGGCGTAGGAGGGCGAGATGTCCGGGTCCAACCCCGAGCCGGAGCTGGTCACCGCGTCCATCGGGATGCTGCCGGGTGCGGCGCCCCCCTTCTGCAGCGCGGCCACGTCGCCGGCGACGCGGTCGTGCAGCGCCTTCGAGGTGGGAGCGAGGTTGGAGGCAGACGAGTTGCTGCCGTCATAGGGGGTCGGCACCGTCTTGGTGGGGTCCTTCGGGTCGGTGCCGGAGATCGCCGACTCGCGGCCGTGGAAGTAGCGGTCGGCGGTGAAGTTCTGACCGATCAGGGCGGAGCCGACCGGCTGGCCGTTGCGCTCAAGAAGGCTGCCGGTGGCGGGACCGGAAAACGCCACCGCGCCCAGGCCGACGAAGCCGAGCGGGAACAGCAGCCCGAGCAGCAGGGTGAACAGGACGACGAGGGAGAGGGCCGGACGCAGATGCGAGAGCATGACCTGATCCTCAGGCGAAGATATGGAGGGCGGTGAGCAGCATGTCGATGATCTTGATGCCGGCGAACGGCACCACGATGCCGCCGATGCCGTAGATCAGCAGGTTCCGGCGCAGCAGCGAGGCGGCGCTGATCGCCTTGAAGTCCACCCCCTTCAGCGCCAGCGGCACCAGGGCGATGATCACCAGGGCGTTGAAGATCACCGCGGACAGGATGGCGCTCTGCGGCGTCGACAGGCGCATGACGTTGAGCGCCGACAGGCCGGGATAGGCGACCACGAAGATCGCCGGCAGGATCGCGAAGTACTTGGCGATGTCGTTGGCGATCGAGAACGTCGTCAGCGCGCCGCGTGTGATCAGCAGCTGCTTGCCGATCTCGACGATCTCGATCAGCTTGGTGGGATCGCTGTCGAGATCGACCATGTTGGCCGCCTCGCGCGCCGCCTGGGTGCCGGTCTGCATCGCCACGCCGACATCGGCCTGCGCCAGCGCCGGGGCGTCGTTGGTGCCGTCGCCGCACATCGCCACCAGCCTGCCTTCGGCCTGGGCTGCGCGTATGTAGCCGAGCTTGTCCTGCGGCGTGGCCTCGGCGATGAAGTCGTCGACGCCCGCCTCGCTGGCGATCGCGGCCGCGGTGACGCGGTTGTCGCCGGTCACCATCACCGTGCGTATGCCCATGCGGCGGAGCGCTGCGAAGCGGTCGCGTATGCCGGGCTTCACCACGTCCTTGAGCTCGATCACGCCGAGCAGGCGGTTGTCCTCCGCCACCGCCAGCGGCGTACCGCCCGAGCGGGCGATCCGCTCCACGGCTGCGGTGAAGGCCGGGGGTGGCCTGGTCTCGCCGACTGCCTTGAGCAGCGAGTCCACGGCACCCTTGCGCCATACCCGGCCGCCGGCATCAAGGCCGGACAGCCGCGTGTTGGCCGAGAACGGCACCGGCACCGCGCCGTCCGGCGCCGCCGACACGATCCCGAACTTGTCGCGGGCGAGGGCGTGGATCGAGCGGCCTTCCGGGGTCTCGTCGCCGACCGAGGCCATGGCGGCGGCCTCCGCGACGCGCTTCTCCTCGACCCCAGGCACCGCGCTGAAGCTGGCGGCCATGCGGTTGCCGAAGGTGATGGTACCGGTCTTGTCCAGCAGCAGGGTGTCGACGTCGCCGGCCGCTTCCACCGCGCGGCCGGAGGTCGCGACCACGTTGAAGCGCACCAGCCGGTCCATGCCGGCGATGCCGATCGCGGACAGCA
>CAXTVX010000188.1:0-2248 GCA_964247755.1 uncultured Acetobacteraceae bacterium
GCTTCGGGGATGCCGACTACTCGAAGGCCACGAAGACCGTGATAGTCGATGACCCGTCCGTTCCGATCAGGTGCTCAACAGCTGACACGAGGCCCGACTCCGTCTCGGTGAAGCCTTCCTTGACGCCATCGATCGTGACCCGCTCACCGACCCTGGGCAGGTCAAGGAAGTCGATCTCCCCGTAGTCCACCCGGTGGCTCTCGTCACCCTTCGTCCGCTCGACACTGGCGCGAATAGCCATGTGCAACTCCGGCTCGCGTGGCATGAAGCTCCAGATCAGCACCTGAAACGAAGGAGGCGGCACCACCCAGTGGTCAGCCGCCTCTTCCGGGACCGAAGGATCGCCAACAGCGAGTTGACGTCGTCAGCCTACGGACCAGTGCTTAACCGGTGGTTAATGCTGGGAACGAGATCGCTCCTTGATTGCGCCAAGCATGCACGATCTGGCCATCCTCACTGATCTGTGATCACACGTTCACTCAGGAGCTTTCGGTAACTATCTGACAACAAACGCATCCCCTTGGCCTGGAAGCGCGCGGCGTTAACCATTTCGCCCGCGAAAACAGCTATGGATGGCTCCTGACCAACCATCAGATGAAGGAGGCACAAGATGTTCCTCGACTCTTCCACGATCCAGGACACGAACGTCGTGCTCTTCCGGTCCGCACTTAGCCTGACGGACGTCCAGGTCGCAGCGATCGAGCGCGCGTTGGACAGCGGCTGGTCGGTCGATCGCCACGAGAGCTTCGACAAGACCCAGACCCTGCTCGTGAGCCCGCCAGGCCCGTCGGATCAGGATGCCGCCTTCTACATCGAGGCAGGCACCATGGGGTTCATCCTGAGTGCCATGAAGAACGACGAGCTCGCGGCGTGCGGGTGCTTCGGTAGCATCGATGCGCTGGTGTCGGCGATGCAGATGACGCGCTGAGGACAGCCAGCGTCATTGTCCAACTGGTCAAGCTTGGAGAGGCGCTCGCAAGGCGCCTTCCACCGATCAGCTCACGAGGATCAGACCGCTTTGGGTGACGGGGGCATCAAAGGCAGCCAGAGCTGTCGGCGCGCGAGCGGCTTCCTGCAGGATGTAGCCGCGCCCCCAGACGGTGCTGATCATGTCGATGCCGCCGACGGCCTGCAGCTTCTTGCGCAGCTTGCAGATGAAGACGTCGATGATCTTCCCCTCCGGCTCGTCCATGCCGCCATACAGGTGGTTCAGGAAGGCATCCTTGGTCAGCACCTGGCCCTTGCGCAGGGCCAGGAGCTCGAGCATGGCGAACTCCTTCCCCGTCAGGCGGATCTCGTGGCCGGCAAAGGACACCTGGTGGGTGTTCGTGTCGAGCTGGAGCGCCCCGACGCGGATCGTGGGGTCGGCAAAGCCCCTGGAGCGTCGCGTCACCGCCTGGATCCGGGCGACGAGCTCAGCGTGATCCATGGGCATGGTCAGGCAGTCGTCGGCGCCGGCGCTGAAGGCCTCCACCTTGACCGATGCCGCGGTATGGGCGCCCCCGAGCATGAGGATCGGGGCCGAATGCTTCGCGGCTCTCATCCGGCGCACGACGTGTCGCCCGTCCATGTCGGACAGCGTGAGGCCGACCAGCACGACGTCGTAGCCGTAGTGCCGGATCATCTCGATGGCTTCCTCGCCCTGATCGACATGGTCGATGAACATGTGACCAGCCTGGAGTGCAAGGCGAACACCCTGGGCAGCTACGAGATCGTCTTCAACGAGCAGGACACGCATGGTAGATTCAACCCAAGGTTGCATCACTTCTAGCTTATCTCAACTAAAGAGTGCAACCATTTCGGTGCGGAACCGATACATTCTCGTGTCTTAAGACATATGATCATAATCTGGACGAAGGCGTATGCCCGAGGACATGAGCCGGCGTTTTCGGTGATGCATGGTCGTGCACTGATATCCTTGAGCACTTAGCCGCAGCCGCTAATCCTCTTCCGTCGCCCGCTCCGCCTTCCGAGCCTCCCGCTTCTCCTTGTCCCGCACCACCCGGTCCCAGACCCGGCGCACCGAGTTGGCGTTCGGCGGCTCGCCGCGGGATCCGACGATCCCGTCCTCGGTCATTACCCTGGCAATGGCATCCCAGCGCAGCCCGTCCCAGCGCGTGCGTGCCTTCAGCACCTGGTCGAAGTTGACCCACAGCCACGTGTAGACCGGCTCCTTGCCTGAGGTCGGATCGTTGAGGGCGGCCACGAGCCGCCGAGTGACATCAGCCGGGACTTTCGGCGGTCGAGC
>CAXTVX010000189.1:0-2235 GCA_964247755.1 uncultured Acetobacteraceae bacterium
GGTCCTCGGCGGTCCAGATGTAGTCGTTGTAGGTGTTGACGTTGGCTTCGGTCGGTACGTAGCCCTGGCCGGTGGTGAACAGGGCCGCCTGCGCGTCGGTGAAGAAGTCTGCATCACCGAGCTGGTCGAGATGATCCTGATCATTCGGGCTTAGCACTCCGTCCGTAGTGATCGCGCTGGAGCTTTTAATAGTAACTCCAGGAGGCAGACTGCCGCCTGTGATTGAATTGGGACCAGCGTCCTCAGCTAGCTCTTGAATGACCATTCCATTATCGTTATTTGCTGTAATAACGTTAACGCATCCGATCGGAACAGTAATCGCGCTGCCGGCGTTGAGAACATAGTAGCCAGAACTCGAGTCACTGTCAGTGGACACGAAGCCGCTGACAGTCGGATCAACACCGATTATGTAGGTTCCGTTCGTACCAGTAACAACTGTTCTCTCATAGATGATCTGGCTGTTGCCCGAGTTGTTGACCAAGGTGACGGTGCCGGCACCCCATTGCGGTGCCGCGGTGATCAGGCTCGACGCGGTGACGGCGGCGCCCGGAACCGCGATCTGCGTGACCTGGTTCGCCAGCAGGTTGCCGGACGGGCCGTCGAGCAGCGCCTGCGCGTCAAGCGTGACGGACTGGCCGGGCTGGATGGTGTAGCCGCCGAACGTGCCGTCGCCGGTGCCGCCGGCCGACCAGCCGGCCGCCAGGCGCGGCATCTCGCAGATCTGGAACTGCACGCCGCCGGCCGACGACACCAGCTGCCCGACCGGCACGGTGATCGCCTCGGTGCCGGTGTTGGCGATCGTCACCGACATAATGGCCATCGGCTCAGTCTGAGCGAGCTCAACAAGACCAGCACCTGTCCCAGCCCACTCAGCTAAAATCGAGGCTTCCGCGCCAACGTCGTAAGCAGTGATGACACCACTCATGTGACCGTAAAAGCTGATATCACCGTCTGCAAGAAGAGGCGCTGCAACATTACTCGCTGTAAGGCCTACAAGATCTAGCGAGCTGCCAACGAATATAGTGGAGCTCGATCCTTCTGAAGATGTTGTAGACACCAAAACCTCCACATCTATTCACGATTGTCAGATGCTACAAGCTTCCGACCGCCATTGCGGAGACAACATAGATGATTACTTCTTAAAACATTCCTAAGCTCGCTCTTAGCACTACCGGGGCACTTTCAGGCTGGCCGTAAGTTTCCCGTGTTTCGACTGGAAGCTTGGAGGCGGCGATGCCGAGGAACAGCAAGCGCCTGGATGATCTGGACCGATGGCTCGATCCGTTCCTGTTGGTGATGGGCCGCAAGACGCGGCGGACGTGGGCGCCGCTCTACCTGCGTGGGCTGCTGGGGCCGGGTGAGCGCAAGAGCCTGCTACCCATGGCCGAGCGACTGGGGGCTGTCCGGGCACGATCAGCTGCAGCACTTCGTCGCCAGCCCGGCCCTGGGACGATGGGCCGCTGAGGCATGCGCTGGCAGGGCAAGCCGACCGGCTCGTTGGTGGACCGGATGCGTTCCTGGTAATCGACGACACCGCCCTGCCCAAGAAGGGCACGCTGTCTGCGGGCGTGGCGCGCCAGTATTGCGGCCAGCTCGGCAAGCGCGCGAACTGCCAGTCGCTTGTCTCGCTGACCCTGGCCCGGGACGAGGTGCCGGTCATGGTCGGGCTGCGATTGTTCCTGCTCGAGGAATGGAGCAGCGATGCTGAACGATGCATCCGAGCAGGCGTGCCGGATGCCTGCATGGCGCCGAAGAGCAAGGGCCAGATCGCGTTGGATGAACTGGATCGCGTGCAAGCGGCAGGTGCCCGGTTCGGCATGGTGCTGGCGGATGCGGGCTACGGCGCCAGCGCCGCGTTTCACCACGGCCTGGAATGGGCGGTGGGGATCCCCAGGAACCAGAAGGTCTACACGTCCGACGTGCAGCTTGTGCCGCCTAGTAAGCGGGCCCGCAGGTTGGTGCCGGATCAGGAGCCGCAACCGGTCGACGGCGTGCTAGCGACACGGCCATGGCGGCGGGTGACGTGGCGGGAGGGCACCAAGGGGATGCTTGCGGCCCGGTTCGCGGCACTCGGCATCCGGGTGGCCGATGGTGCGGTGTGGGCCAACAACCGCCATCTGCCTGGTAGGGAAGCCTGGCTGGTCGGCGAGTGGCGCTCGACCGGCGAGTGCCGAGTTCTACCTCAGTGTCCATCCACGAACATGTTGATTCAGATGAATCGGTTGTGATTCCATG
>CAXTVX010000190.1:0-2211 GCA_964247755.1 uncultured Acetobacteraceae bacterium
CGGACCGTCAGCTCGGTCAGCACCGAGAGCGTGCCGTAGGCGCCGGCCTGCAGCTTGCAGAGGTCGTAGCCGGTGACGTTCTTCACCATCGTGCCGCCGGCCTTCCAGCCGTCGCCCCAGCCGTTCACCGCAGCGAGGCCGAGCAGGTGGTCGCGGGCGGCGCCGGCCCGTATCCGGCGCGGCCCGGACAGGTTGCACGCCACCACGCCCCCCAGGGTCGGCTCCCGAGTGGGCGCGCCCGGTTCTGGCAACAAGGTTTCCGGCAACAGGGCCTCCGGCAACAGGTCGCGCCAGTCCGGCGGCTCGAAGGCGAGCATCTGCCCGTGCGCGTCGAGCAGTGCCTGCACCTCGCGCATCGGGGTGGCGGCGGACGCAGTCAGCACCAGCTCGGCCGGGTCGTAGTCGACGATGCCGCTGAAGGCGCTCATGTCCAGCGCGTGATCCGTATGCGGCGGCCGGCCGAGCACTCGCTTGCTGCCGCCGGCGAAGATCTCCAGGCCCTGCGCCTCGTGGGCTGCCCAGGCCACGATCTGCTCCAGCTCCGCCGCATCCGTCGGATGGAAGACGGTCATGCGCGCCCCTCAAAACCGCGGCAGGTCGGGAAACCGCACCTGGCCGGCATGCACGTGCACGCGCCCCAGCTCGGCGCAGCGGCACAGTTCCGGAAACACCTTGCCTGGATTGAGCAGGCTGTCCGGATCGAACGCGCATTTCAGACGCTGCTGCTGGTCGAGGTCGGGCTTGGTGAACATCACGCCCATCAGGTCACGCTTCTCGATGCCCACGCCGTGCTCGCCGGTCAGCACGCCGCCGACCTCGACGCACAGGCGCAGGATGTCGTTGCCGAATTCCTCCGCCCGGCCAAGCTCGCCGGGCCGGTTGGCGTCGTAGAGGATGAGGGGGTGGAGGTTGCCGTCGCCGGCATGGAACACGTTGGCCACCCGCAGGCCGTAGGCGCCCTCCATCTGCCGGATCCGCGACAGCACGTCGCCCAGCCGCTTGCGCGGGATGCTGCCGTCCATGCAGTAGTAGTCCGGCGACAGGCGTCCCACTGCCGGGAAGGCTGCCTTGCGACCGGCCCAGAACAGCAGCCGCTCCGCCTCGTTCCGGCTGGTGCGGCAGCTCGCGGCGCCATGCGCGGCTGCGATCTCCTCGACCTGCGCGACCAGGTGGTCGACCTCGGCCTCGCAGCCGTCCAGCTCGACGATCAGCAGCGCCTCGGCCTCCAGCGGATACCCCGCATGGACGAATGCCTCCGCCGCCTCCACCGCGAGCCGGTCCATCATCTCCATCCCGGCCGGGATGATGCCGGCGCCGATGATCGCCGCCACGCAATCGCCTGCGCCCTCGATGCCGGGGAAGCCGATCAGCAACGCGCGCGCGCCGGGCGGCTTGGGCAGGATGCGCACCGTCACCTCGGTGACGACGCCGAGCAAACCCTCGGATCCCACCATGACCCCGAGCAGGTCGTAGCCCCCCGCGTCCAGGTGCTTGCCGCCCAGCCGCATTACCTCGCCGTCGATCGTGACCAGCTCGATCCCGATGACGTTGTTCGTGGTCAGGCCATATTTGAGGCAGTGCACGCCGCCGGAGTTCTCGGCCACGTTGCCGCCGATGGTGCAGGCGATCTGGCTGGATGGGTCGGGCGCATAGTAGAAGCCGCGATCCTGCACGGCGTGGGTGATGGCGAGGTTGGTGACGCCAGGCTCGACCACGACGCAGCGGTTTTCTATGTCGACCTCGAGGATCCGCTTGAACTTGCTCATGCCCAGCAGGACGCCGTCGGCCAGCGGGAGCGCCCCGCCCGACAAGGAGGTGCCGGCGCCGCGCGGCACCACCTTGATGCCGTTGCGGCTGCAGTAGCGCAGCACCTGGGCCACCTGGGCGGTAGTTTCCGGCAGCACCACCACCATCGGCAGGGTGCCGTAGGCGGTCAGTCCGTCGCTCTCGTAGACACGGCGTTCCGTTTCGGTGTCGATCACGCCTTCGCCGGGCACGATGCGGCGGAGCGCGGCGACGATGCCGTCGCGTCGCGCCAGCACGTCCTGGTCGGGTATGGGCATCTGTATCATCGCGTCCTCCTGCCCGGCTTGTGCCGCCGGTACATCCTCGCTTCAGATATTTGGCATGCTACGGCGTCGCGGGCCGCTCCCGCGTCTACCCGGTGACCAGGATCGCGCGGAAATCGTTGACGTTGGTCCGGGTCGGGCC
>CAXTVX010000191.1:159-2181 GCA_964247755.1 uncultured Acetobacteraceae bacterium
AGCGGCGGATGACCTCCGGCCAGTCCGCGCGGGCCTCGGCGACAGTGCCATAGTCGATGAACAGGGCGCGCTCGCCGGGCACCTGTTGCTGGCCTTCCTTGAGGATGTGGTCGGCTTCGTCGAGGCGGCCGAGGTGGCGCAGGGCGATCGCGATGCGGGCATACGCCCACCAGCCGTCCGGGAACTTCTCCTTCACGACGATGAAGCGGCGGATGACCTCCGGCCAGTCCGCGCGGGCCTCGGCGACAGTGCCATAGTCAATGAACAGGGCGCGCTCGCCGGGCACCTGTCCCTGGCCCTCCTCTAGGATGCGGTCTGCCTCGTCGAAGCGACCCAGGTGGCGGAGCGCGATCGCAATGCGGGCATACGCCCACCATTCGCGGGGAAACGATTCCGTCACGCCGGTGAAGCGGCGGATGACTTCCGGCCAGTCCGAGCGAGCCTCGGCGATCGTCGCGTGGTCGATGAAGAGCCTGGGGTGGTCAGGGAACATCGTCTTGCCGTCCGCCAGAAGCGCCTCGGCCTCCGCCGTCCTGCCGTTCCGGACAAGGGTCGCCGCTACCTCGGCCAGCTGCCACAGGTTTGTCGGCCGTACTTCGAGTTGGACGTCGCTTTCCGGGTGCACGCAGGTCTCCATGAACGGCATCTGTGCCTGTCGGCTGTTCCGAATACTGAGGTGTGTCTGAGGAAGTCTAGTCCGACTGGCCTTAGATAACCAAATCGTCGCAGCACATTTTCAAGTTTCGCAACTTGATGGGCTGACCTGACCGGCTGTTTTGGACCGGGCTGATTGAGAAGATCAGTCCGAACCAGAGGAGCCGAGGATGCCGAAAGGTCTAAGGGTCAGTCCCGAGCAGGTCGTGGTGACGCTGCGCCAGATCGAGGTGCAGGTGGCGCAGGGCAAGAGCCCGCGCTGGCCCGCAAGGAGGCAGGCGTGTCCGAACAGAGCTACTAGCGGTGGCGCAAGGAGTATGGCGGGCTTCAGCTCGACCAGGCGCGCCGGATGAGGGACCTGGAGCGGAAGAACAGCCGGTTGCGACGGCTGGCTGCTGATCTCTCGCTTGAGAAGCAGGTGCTGAAGGACGTGGCGTCGGGAAACTTGTAAGCCCCGAACGGCGTCGGCAGACGGTCCAGGGCATCCGGGAAAAGTATGGCTTCTCGGAACGCCACGCCTGCGGTCTCACACAGCCAGCCGCGCGGCACGCAGCGCTATGTGCCGACCCAGGCTGCTGATGAGGATGCGCTGACCCAGGCCATCGTGGCTCTGGCGTCCCAGTATGGGCGCTACGGCTACCGCCGGATCACCGCGCTGCTCCAGACGGCAGGGTGGATGGTTGGCAAGGACCGGGTGCAGCGGATCCGGCGCCGTGAGGGGCTGAAGGTTCCAAGCCATCACAAGCCACGCAGCCGCCTGTGGCTGAATGACGGTCCATGCGTGCGACTACGGCCGCAGCACCGCAATCACGTCCGGAGCTTCGACTTCGTCGAAGCGCACACGCGTGACGGGCGCAGCCTGCGCATCCTGACGCTGATCGACGAGCACACGCGAGCCTGCCTGGCGCTGAAGGTGGCCCGCCGCATCAACAGCCTCGGGGTGATCAAGGCTTTGGCGGATGCCATGCTGACCGACGGCGTGCCCGGGCACATCCGCTGCGACAACGGCCCGGAGATGATCGCCAAGGCGTTGCGCAAGTGGGTGGCCAAAGTGGGTCCGCAGATGCAATACATCGCGCCGGGCTCGCCGGGGGAGAACGGTTACTGCGAGAGCCTCAACGGCAAGCTCCGGGACGAGTGCCTGAAGCCGGAGTTCTTCCACAGCCTGAAGGAGGCACAGGTCGTGATCGCCCCTTGGCGCGACCACTACAACCGCGTCCGGCCGCACTCATCGCTAGACTACCGACCACCTGCGCCCGTCACCATCCCCGGCGTTGCACACCGCCTACCCATGGCTTCGGCAGGTGCGGCGTGACGCGTCCTTCCACCACCCATCCGGGCCGGCGCCGGCGATGCCTCCGAAGCTGC
>CAXTVX010000192.1:0-2162 GCA_964247755.1 uncultured Acetobacteraceae bacterium
CATACGGAGAACGGATTCTGCTTATGAACGAGGGCACGTTGGGGGCAGGGTCAGGAGAGCCCTGCTCTCCCTCTTCAAGCACGCCGCTTATATCCAAGAGGCCGACATCAGGCAGATGCGACCGCTCTGGCCTACTCCAGATAGGTTGCCAACCCGAACTACTGAGACAGCCTTCTACTCGCAAGCCGCCATCTTGGCAGCGGCTCCTGTACGCCTTCCTCCGAAATCCACCGCTGATACGGTGCCAACTCACCGTCCGAAACCCGCCCACCGCCATCCACTCCTACCCGAACATGCTGCCGGTGACCCACCGCGGCCCCATTCTCACCTGGGCAACGGACCACGGAACCAGGAGGTAGGTGTCGAACCCCGGCGTCACCAACACCAGCCACCCGTCCTCAGCCGCCCCAAGCCTGGCCCGCATCACCGGGTTGAAGCGGAAGAAGTAATTCGAACATGTCGTCTGACGCCGACCGACGACGACCTGCACATACTTCCGCTCGGTCGCCTCCGAGTAGCCGTTCCTGCTCCTCTGGAGGTCGAGCCCCAACTTGGCGGCCACATCCTGACCGACCCGCGGACTGCCTGGACCGCTGCCGCCGCTGAGGCC
The DNA here is from genome assembly GCA_964247755.1 of uncultured Acetobacteraceae bacterium. Lineage (GTDB taxonomy): Bacteria > Pseudomonadota > Alphaproteobacteria > Acetobacterales > Acetobacteraceae > Lichenicola. The sequence goes on from CAXTVX010000192.1 coordinate 611, forward strand.
GCACGTCCTCCGCTCCACAATTGGATGAGATGTCCCGTAAGCGGACGGTATACGCGAGAGGGATGGACGATGACGACACAGCAGATGGATACCGCTGGCGCCGGGCGTGGCGGGAGGATGTCGCGGCAGCGTAAGCGAGATGCGGTGCTGCGCCTGCTGCGAGGCGACGACCTGGACACGGTGTCGCGCTCGCTCGGTGTGACCGCTGCGACGCTGAGCGGCTGGCGGGACGCCTTCCTCGATGGTGGCGAGGCCAGCCTGCCGACCAAGCCAGTGGATGGCGAGGAGCGGGAGAACGACCGCCTCAAGGCACGGCTGGGCGAGATGCAGCTCAGGACAGAGCTTCTGCAGCAGAAGATCGCGCTGCTGGAGGGCAATGGCGGCCCTTTGGCCCGCCGGAGGCCGAGGCGATGAGCGGCATGCTGTCGCCAGCAGCGGCAAGCCCTATGGCCTTGCCCGCGTCTGCCGGATCTGGCGCAGCGCATGGGCTAGCATCTACCGGCACCGCTATCCGGTTCCAGCACGGCCGACGCCGGGTCCTGTGGGTCCGATGCCCGACGTAGATTTGCTGGAATGGATCCGGGGCGTCCTCTCCGACAGCCCCTTCCACGGCGAAGGCCACCGGAAGGTCTGGGCTCGGCTGCGGATCGGCGGCATCCGCACGTCGTTGCGCCGCGTGCTGCGGGTCATGCGCGAGAACGACCTGCTGGCGCCTGGCCGGTTGGTCAACCGCGCGGACCGCGCAACCACGACGGCACCATCATCCCCGAGAGCCTCGACACCATGTGGAGCACCGACGTGACCACCACCTGGACCACAGACGGGCAGGTGGCGGTCCTTGCCCGTCACTTGCTGGCAAGTGCCGTCGACTACCACAGCGCCGGGTGCGTTGGCATCCATGCCGACCGGCGCGGCACCCGCTTCGAGGCGCTCGAACCGCTGCGTCAGGGTGTGCGGCGGTACTTCGGCGCCATCGGCAAGAACATCGCCCAGGGCTTGGCCGTCCGCTACGACCATGGCAGCCAGTACATGTCCGACGCCTTCCAGACCAAGATACGCTTTCTGGGCATCCAGAGCTCGCCAGCATTCGTCCGGGCGCCAGAAGGCAACGGCTGCGCCGAACGTTTCATCCGGACGCTCAAGGAGAACCTGCTGTGGGTCCGCACCCTCGACACCGTCGAGGGCCTCAGACTGGCGCTGCTCGCATTCCGTGACACCTACAACACGACTTGGCTCATCCAGCGCCTCGGATTCCGCTCACCGGACCAAGTCAGACAGGATTAGCTTTCAGCCAAGGCGATCGCTGCGTAGGCTACTCATAGATGTCTCGTTATCTGCAGGCGATATAGGTTCTAGTTGCTGATGCCCGTCCACCGGATCCCAGGCTGCCTATGGGATTGTCACCCGTCGGCGGCAAGAGGCGGCCCTTTTCCAACGTTACTTAAAAAAGTTAATCCACTAGTCATAAACAACTTCCCGGAGCGTCCTATGCTACCACTGACCCTGCCCCCAACGTGCCCTCGTTCATAAGCAGAATCCGTTCTCCGTATGC
>CAXTVX010000193.1:0-2088 GCA_964247755.1 uncultured Acetobacteraceae bacterium
GCAACTACCTCACCAACTCAGGGTATGAGTTCACGTAAGGCGAAAATGCTCTAGCAGCCTGTCGGATTGGCTGGGTTTCGCACGGGGATCGAGGCGTTTTCTGCTCATGCGTCCTGGTCCTCATAAACTTCACGGCCTCAAGAGCCATTTTTTTGACCAGGTTTCCAGAACGCCGATCGACTGTCAGGCCATCTCGCTCACCCACCCGCAGACTTCCATCAGCCGCTCGCGCTGGGTGAGCGCGACCGGCCGATCCTGTACGCTACGACACCGTCGCGGTTGTCGTGGCGAATTTCTCCCCACTCCGAAGCACGGCCTGGATGATCCGTGCCAGCTTGGCAGCCAGTGCGACCACCACGGTGTTCACGTGCGCCCGAGCGAGTAGGCCACGCAGCCAGCCGCCTAGAGGCGTTTCGCCTTTCGACAGCGTGGGCAGAGCGGCTCGCGCGCCGTGGATCAGCATCTTGCGCAAGTAGACGTTCCCTCGCTTGCTGATCCCCAGCAGCTTCGGTTTCCCGCCAGTGGTCATCTGCTTCGACACCAGACCGAGCCAGGCAGCCAGATCTCGCCCCCGACCGAACGTCCGGGCATCGCCGATGGCCGCCACCAGCGCCGTTGCGTTCAACGGGCCGATGCCCGGGATCGTGGTCAGCAGACGTGCGGCAGGATCCGACTGCGCCTGTGTCGAGAACTCCTCGTCGAAAGCCAGGATACGACGGTCCAACTCGTGCCACTCGATGCGCAGATCGTCAACCAGCAGCTGGGTCCGTGAACTAAGCGGAACGTGCTCCCCGGCCAGCATCACCTCGAGGTAACGCTCCAGCTTGCGTCGTCCCTGCGGCACGATCACGCCGCGCTCGAGCAGGAGAGCGCGCAACTGGTTGATCAAAGCTGTCTGTTCGCCGACCAGCCGATCACGCGCACGATGCAGGCTCTGCATGTCGAGTTGCTCCTCGCTCTTCAGCTCGACGAACCGCATCGTCGGCCTTGTCGCGGCTTCGGCGATCGCCTCGGCATCCCGATCGTCGTTCTTCTGCGCTTTCACATATGGGCGGACATACTCGGGCGACATCAGCCGGACCTGGTGACCCTGATCACGGAGGATGCGCCCAAGATGATGCGCGCCACAGCACGCCTCCATCGCCATCACACAGGACGGCAGCCCGGCGGCGAGCTTGGCCACACCATCGCGGTGAACGCGTCGCTTCAAGACGACACGACCCGCCGCATCCAATCCCACCACGCTACAGCTGTTCTTGCCGAGATCGATCCCCAACACCGCGATCTGCATCATGAGACCCTCCTGTCCCTCCGGTTGCCCCATCAGCTTACGCTCTTGGGAAAAGGGGCGGGCCATCCCATAAACAGCGCACGCCTGCGAGCAGGAGCGGCCAAACGTCGCCATGCGCAGGCAGGCCTGGTTCGACGCCCAGCCGGATCTCGACCCGGCTCGGCTGGTGTTCATCGATGCTTGAGCTCCGAAGGAGATCAAGGGAGGCTCAACCAAGATGGCGCGCCTCCGCGGGCGTGCCCTGCGCGGACACCGCTGCCGCGCACCCGTGCCGCACGGGCACTGGAAGACCACCACCTTCACGGGCGCGCTCCGGCTCTCGGGCCTGACGGCACCCATGGTCCTCGATGGGCCCATGAACGCGGAAGCCTTCCAGGCCTACATCAGCCAGGTGCTCGTCCCGACCCTACGGCCGGGCGACATCGTCGTGATGGACAACCTGCCGGCCCACAAGAGCGCCGCCATCGGCACCATGATCGAGACCGCAGGTGCGCGACTCTACTACCTGCCGCCCTACTCGCCGGACTTCAACCCGATCGAGAACGCGTTCGCCAAGCTCAAGGCAATCCTGCGCAAGGCCGCCGCACGCACGATCGACGACCTCTGGAACGCCATCCGCGATGCTCTTCCAGCCTTCAGCCCCAGCGAGTACGAAAACTACTTCACCGCCGCAGGATATGAGCCGGAATGATCGGATTCCGCTCTAACTAATTTTGCTTTAAGCATTAGCCGGTATCCAGAGCCGGCGTCTGGCAAGCGTGCAACAACGCGGCAACTGCCGCAAAGGCATAGTGTGG